>JBBATU010000015.1:20718-43205 GCA_040398565.1 Chakrabartia sp. | reverse complement strand
GAGTGGATGGGTCAATCAATTCCTCAACGAGTATCGATTAAACACACAAGAAGGCGTGGCCTTGCTGTCCCTCGCCGAGGCGTTCCTGCGCGTGCCCGATCCCGAAACAGCAGATGCCCTCATCGCAGATAAGCTGGGGGATGCAGACTGGCGGGCGCATTCTGGCAAGTCGCATTCAACGCTCGTCAATTCCGCAACTTGGGGCCTTGTCATTGGCCGCGCATTGGTCAGCGACAAAGAAGAGGCAGGCACATTGCGCCGCCTCATTGCCCGCGCGGGGGAGCCATTTGTGCGGCAAGCCGTGGGTGCCGCCATGCGGATGATGGGCGAGATTTTTGTCATGGGCCGCACCATCGAGGAAGCAAGCGCACGGATGCAGCGACCAGAGCATCAGGGCTTCGTCGCCAGCTTCGATATGCTGGGAGAGGCCGCCCGCACCTTTGCCGACGGGGAACGCTATTTCGCGTCCTACCTAGATGCCATCGAGAAGACGGGCGAAGGCCATTCTATCTCGGTCAAATTGTCGGCACTCCACCCTCGTTATGAAGTAGCCCATTGGGCACGCTGCGTCCCCATGCTGTCCGAGTTGCTCGAGATTTTGTGCCTTGCGGCTGCCAAGCGGGGTATCGCGCTCACCGTCGATGCCGAGGAGTCAGAACGACTTGAGATGAGCCTCGACATTATTGCCCACGCGGCCCGCCACCCGCAACTCAAGGGCTGGGACGGGCTGGGCATGGCCGTGCAGGCCTATTCCAAGCGCGCGCCTGCTGTCATCCAATGGGCAGATGCCCTTGGCGCAGACACAGGGCGTCGCATGGCCGTACGGCTCGTCAAAGGGGCTTATTGGGACAGTGAAATCAAACGCACCCAAGAATGGGGCCTGTCGGATTATCCGCTGTTCACACGCAAGGCGGCGACAGATGTCAGCTGGCTCGCCTGTGCACGCGATATGTTGCAGGCCCGCCATATCTACCCAGCCTTTGCAACGCATAACGCCCTGTCCGTTGCTACTGTGCTGGAATGGGCAGGCGACGCCCGCGATTTTGAGTTTCAACGCCTGCACGGCATGGGCGATGGGCTCTACGAAGACCTTGTGCAGCGCGAAGGCTATGCCTGCCGCATCTATGCGCCCGTGGGCGGGCATCGTGATCTACTGGCCTATCTTGTCCGCCGTCTGCTGGAAAACGGCGCAAACTCAAGCTTTGTTCACCAGCTTTCTGATGAGCAAGTCAGTGACGCCGATCTTTTGGCTGATCCGGTGGAGAAGGTTCGTGCCGTTGGTGGGCGTCGCCACAGCGCCATTCCATTGCCCCAAAATCTGTTCGGCTCCCGCCGCAATAGCTTGGGCCTTGATTTGCAGGATCGGGCGATCCTTGCCGATGTGACATCGGCCCTTGCCACCGCGCCACAACCGGCCCCAGTGTTAGAGGGCAGCACCGATGCCATTACCCGTGCACGATCCGGCTTTGAGACATGGTCCCAGACTCCGCTCGATGCGCGAGCGGCCTGTCTCGACCGCCTCGCCGATCTGCTAGAGGATAATCGCACCGAGTTGATGGCTGTTCTGGTCAAGGAAGCCCAAAAAACAATTTCGGATGCCTTAGGCGAGGTGCGTGAGGCCATCGATTTTTGCCGCTATTATGCAGAACAAGCCCGCGCGGGCCTTTCGCCCGTCGAATTGCCCGGCCCCACGGGGGAGCGTAATGTCCTCCATTATGGCGGGCGCGGCGTCTGGCTGTGTATTGCGCCTTGGAATTTCCCTCTGGCCATCTTCTTGGGCCAAGTGGCCGCAGCTTTAGTCACGGGCAACAGCGTTGTCGCCAAGCCTGCACCACAGACCCCATATATCGCCGCGCTGGCTGTCGCGCTTGCCCATAAGGCGGGCATCCCTGCCGATGCCCTGGTGCTGGCTGCAGGCGGGCCAGACCTTGGCGCCGCGCTTGTCGCGGATGGTCGCATCGCGGGTGTCGCCTTTACCGGATCAACCGCAACGGCCAAACGCATCGCCCGCGCTCTGGTCGCGGATGAAGATCGCCCGCTCATTCCTCTGATTGCTGAAACCGGCGGGATCAACGCGATGATCGTCGATTCCACGGCTCTGCCGGAGCAAGTCGTGCAAGATGTTGTGACCTCTGCCTTCCGTTCAGCAGGTCAACGCTGTTCGGCACTCAGGCTCTTATTGCTGCAAGAAGATATTGCCGCCCGCACGCTGGACATGCTGGCCGGAGCCATGGATGCACTCCTCATTGGTGATCCCGCTGATCCAGCAACCGATGTCGGACCCGTGATTGATGCCGCCGCCTTTGCACGGCTGATGACGCATCGCGCGGCTCATAAGGACAGCTGGATTCACACCGTGCAAGCCCCGGACGGCGGCCATTTTGTGCCCCCAACACTTATCCGCTTGTCAGGCATAGATGCGCTGGATCAGGAATGGTTTGGCCCACTTCTTCATGTCGTCACTTGGACGACGGGGACTCTGCCGGACGTTATCAATGCCATCAATGCCAAAGGCTATGGCCTCACCATGGGTCTGCACAGCCGCATTGCGCGCACGGCAGAAGCGGTGGAGGCGATGGCGCGGGTTGGCAATCTCTACGTCAACCGATCCATGATTGGGGCGATTGTCGGGAGCCAACCCTTTGGCGGTGAAGGTCTTTCGGGCACAGGACCAAAGGCGGGTGGCCCCAATTATCTGCATCGCTTCTGCACCGAACGGGTGACCTCCACCGACACCACAAGTGCCGGGGGCAATGCCAGCCTCTTGTCGCTGAATGATATTGCGCATTAGCTTAGACTGGGATCGGGCGTTCCACCCGGTCCCTTTCGGCTAGGCCGTGTGCTGGGCAATCCAATCTTCCACGACAGGCGCAATATCGGTGCGCCATTTGCCGCCGTTGAAAATGCCATAATGGCCAACGCCTTCGGCCATATAATATTTCTTGCGCGCCTCTGGCAGGTTGATGGCAATGTCTAGCGCGGCCTTGGTCTGGCCCAGCCCTGAAATATCGTCCCGCTCGCCCTCAATGGCGAGCACCGCAATCTTCGTAATCGCGGCTGGATCGACCAGACGACCCCGGTGCATCAATTCCCCTTTGGGCAGCAAATGGCGCTGGAAAACACGATCAATCGTCTGAAGATAAAATTCCGATGTCATGTCCGCAACGGAGCGATACTCATCATAGAAGGATTTGGTCGCGTCCGCGCTCTCATCATCTCCCTGAACGAGATGTTTAAACATGTCCCAATGGCTCATCATATGGTTGCCAAGGTTCATCGCCATAAAGCCCGTGAGTTGCAGAAAGCCGGGATAGACTTTGCGCCCCGCACCCGGATAGCCGTTAGGCACTTGGGCAATCACATTCTGCTCAAACCAGGCAAAGGGCCGCTCCATCGCCAGCTGATTCACAGCGGTTGGGGCACGGCGCGTGTCAATTGGACCACCCATCATGGTCAATGTCCGCGGCAAACAGGGATGGTCGTCCGCCGACATGAGCGCGGCTGCCGCATAAACGGGCACTGAAGGTTGGCAAACAGCAAGCACATGCGCGCCGGGGCCAATCGCTTCTAAAAACGCGACCACATAATCCACATAATCATCTAGGTCGAAACGCCCGTCCCCAACCGGAACGGCCTTCGCATCGCGCCAGTCGGTGATGTAGACATCGTGGCTCGGCAGCATCCGCTCCACCGTGCCGCGCAGCAGCGTCGCGAAATGACCGGACATGGGGGCGACGATCAGCAGCTTGGGCGCGCCGTCCACACCTGCATGGACAAAGCGTTTCAGCTGACCAAAGGGTTTGCGAAGGACAATCTCCTCCGTGACGGGCACTTCACGGCCATTAATGGTTGTGAAATCCAGCCCAAATGCCGGCTTTCCGCGGGGCGCGGCTGCATGTGCAAAGACATCAAGCGCCGCGGCAAAAAGGGAGCCTCCCCCCAAATAGCCCAAGGGATTGGACGGATTGCCGAGCCATTCCGCACTGGCAGAGGCAAAGGCGCTGGCCCCGGCCAGCCACGCACGCTGAAATTCATAGGCGTTGTAGAGCATAAGAGTTTTTCCCCACCGCAGTTGTGGGCCAAGTCAAAGATTTGTGCAACGCACAATATGCATCACGCCGCATTGAGCCGAACCCTTTGCCCTGCTAGGCGCCTGTCATGGGTGAACAAGAAATGACGCCGGCCGCTTCGCGGTCAATTGGCAATCTCCGCATGGTCTGGCTCTATGCCAAGCACTATCCTCTCATCATCACGGGTGCGCTGATCTCCCTGATTGTTGCGGCAAGCGCAACATTGGCCATTCCCAATGGCTTCCGCTTGGTCATTGACCGCGGCTTTGCGCAGTCCGGTGGCGATATAGGGCGCTGGTTCGAATATCTGCTGATTGTCGTTAGCATTCTCTCTTTGGCGACTGCGTCTCGCTTCTATTTCGTCTCTTGGCTGGGAGAGCGCGTTGTCGCAGACCTGCGGTCGGCCGTCGTCAACAACCTGCTGCGCCTATCGCCCAGCTATTTTGAGGTTAATCGACCCGCAGAAGTGGCGTCACGGCTGACAGCGGACACAACCTTGATTGAACAAGTTGTGGGGACGACCGCGTCTGTTGCCCTTCGTAATTTGGTACTGGCCATTGGCGGACTGGCCTATCTCTTCACCCTCTCTCCAAAGCTGACGGCAATGCTGCTGCTTGGCATCCCGCTGGTTCTCGGTCCCATTTTGTTCATCGGACGTCGGCTCAGAGATATGTCGCGCAAAAGCCAGGATCGCATCGCCGATGTTGGCGTGATTGTAGACGAAGTTTTGGGCGCGATGAAAATCGTGCAGGCCTTTGGACAGGAGAAGCGGGAAGGGCAACGCTTTTCAGCGGCAGTGGAATCCGCCTTCGTTACCGCAAAAAGTCGCATTCGCACACGTGCCTTTTTGACCGCCGCACTCATCCTGATCACCTTTGGCGCAATCACGCTTGTCATGTGGCAAGGGGCGCTGGATGTGCAGGCGGGCCTGATGACGGAGGGTGAGATTGCGGCATTCGTGCTGACCGGCGGCTTTGTCGCAGGGGCCTTTGGCGCACTCAGCGAAGTCTATGGCGATCTTATTCGCAGTTCGGGGGCCGCGCAGCGCCTTGCTGAATTACTCTCTGAACGGCCCAGCATTGCAGCACCTGCCAAGCCAACTTCCTTGCCTGTCCCGTCTGAAGGCCGGGTGGCGTTTGAGCATGTGACCTTCCGCTACCCGACCCGGCTGGAAACCAAGGCTTTGGATGATTTCTCCCTTTCCATCGCGCCGGGCGAGACCGTCGCCATTGTCGGGCCGTCTGGAGCCGGTAAATCGACCCTGTTCCAGCTGATCCAGCGGTTCTATGACCCGGAAGCTGGCACAGTGCGGGTGGATGGCGTGGCCTTGCCCGATGCCGACCCAGCAGACGTCCGTGGCCGCATCGCGATGGTTCCTCAAGAAACCGTCATTTTTGCCGCCAGCGCTCGTGATAACCTGCGCTATGGCCGATGGGATGCGTCAGATGATGAGCTGTGGGCCGCCGCCGAGAGCGCCAATGCCGCAGAGTTCCTGCACAAGCTGCCTCAAGGCCTAGAGACGTTCATGGGAGAAGGCGGCGCGCGGCTATCCGGTGGGCAGCGTCAGCGACTTGCCATTGCGCGGGCCATTTTGCGCAACGCGCCAATCTTGCTCCTCGATGAAGCGACTTCAGCACTGGATGCTGAGTCCGAACGACTGGTTCAAGACGCGCTGGAAAAGCTGATGATCGGGCGCACCACCATCGTCATCGCACACCGTCTGGCGACCGTGCGCGCTGCAAACCGGATCATCGTGATGGATGAGGGCCGCATTTTGGAAGAAGGGCACCATGACGCGCTCGCAACCCAGGGCGGGCTCTACTCCCGCTTAGCAAAGCTTCAATTTGATAGCTGAGCCGCTGTTCAGTTGAAGCTCTAGTCTTTGGCAGTGGCTACTGATCGGGCTTAACGTCACAGCCCTTCGCAATGCTTTAGCGGGAAGAGAATCCCAAAGAAAAAGGGCGACCCCGCAGAGCCGCCCTTTAATCTTCGCTCGTAACGCAGCCGCTTAGAAATTGGTGCGATACGCCTCGTTGCCGACAAAGCCCATCTTGGACACTTTGGCACGCTTGGCACGTGCTAGAACACGGTCAACAGTGTCATAAGGGGCCATCGCATCCGGCTGCATGTGCAGTTCCGGGGTCAGGGGAAACTTCACGGGATCTTGCGTATCCGTGAGAAGCTGATCCAGCTGGCTCCAGGTAACCGGAGCGCCATTCCAGGTGACGACGCCAGCCGGGCTCACATAGAGCACGTTCTTCGTCGGCAGCACCTCAGGAGGAGGCGGGCAGTTGGGCGCGCAATCCTGCGGCAGATCGATCTTCACCGCGTGGGTTGGCGGTGGCAGCGTAATGATGAACATGATGAGGAGCACGAGCATGACGTCGATCAGCGGCGTCGTGTTCATTTCCACCATCGGTTCGGACGAGTCCCCCTTGGGTGCACTCATTGCCATGGTCTATTCTCCATACACTCGTGGTCGGTCTTAAATGACCGGCGACGAGATAAATCCGACGCGAATGAAACCCGCGCTTTGCATGATCGACACCACACCGCCGATGCACCGATATTGCGTCCGCTTATCGCCACGAATGTGGACTTCAGGGAACAGATCTGGATCGGTCGCATCTGGGCCAAGGCGGTCAGACTCTGCCTTGAACCGAGCTGCTGCACGCGTCAGAAGTTCGGTCGAATTCATGCGGCTTGCATTCCAATACACTTCGCAGGCGCCATCTGGGCCGTTACGCACGGTCAAGATGACATTTTCAGCCTTAGAAGTCGTTGCTTGGAACGAAAGCTTGGGAAGCGTCACCTCAACCGTCTTAATAACCACCGGGACGGCGATCAGGAAGATGATGAGCAGAACCAACATCACGTCCACAAGTGGGGTCGTGTTGATGTCCGACAGCGGGGCGTCGTCACCACCTTCTCCGCCAACACTCATGCCCATAGGCTTATTCCTATCTTTTTGGTCGTAAAGGAGGGCGCAGACGGTGCTGCGCCTCCCAGATCAACTGGCACGGCAGACATAGGCCTGCCGTGCCCCATCTCATTAAGCCTTAGCAGCGGCCGGTTTAGCAGCCGCAGGAGCGGCAGCCTTAGAAGCCGGACGGACAGCACCGTTCGACGTCATATAGCCGTGCAGATCGTTGCAGAATGTACCCATCTGCTCGCCAATGATCTTATTGCGACGCTGCAGCCAGTTATAGCCCATAACCGCCGGAACGGCGACGACGAGACCGATGGCCGTCATGATCAAAGCTTCACCGACCGGGCCGGCAACCTTATCAATCGATGCGTCACCTGATGCACCGATTTTGATAAGAGCGTTGTAAATGCCGATAACGGTACCGAGCAGACCAACGAACGGCGATGTCGAACCAACCGTCGCAAGGAAAGCGAGGCCCGAGCCAAGCTTTGAGTTGATCGCTGCCTGGCTGCGCTGCATCGACGACTGCAACCACTCATGCTGGTCCTGTGCGTCAATGAGCTTGCCATGCTGCTCATCAGCAAGAAGCGCATCTTCAACGAGCTGACGATAAGCCGAGTCTTTTTCAAACTTATTGACGCCGTCCTTCACGCTGGTCGATGACCAGAACTTGCGGACGCCTTCATTGCTCTGCTTGATGACTTTACCTTGCTCAATGAGCTTGGTGAACATGATGTACCAAGAAACGGCCGACATCACGACCAACGTTAGAAAAATTGCCCAAGAAATTGGGCCGCCTTCTTCGAGGGCCTGCATAAGGCCGAACTGCTTCGTAGCAACGGCAGTTGCTTCAGCTGCGGTGGTCATAACTAAACTTCCTCTCAAAACTGATCAAAATCGAATGGACAGAAAAACGCTTATTTGGGCAACCGCCATGTCACCCGCTGCGACCGAGTTTCCTCGATCGGCTGCCCGCTGGAGTCCTTTGCAGGACGGAAGCGGAAGCGACGCATGATGAGCTTGCACGTCTCGGCATCCAACGTCGCGCTTGCGCCCGACGCTCTACATGCCACAACGCGCCCGTCAGGACCGACGGTAAAGGTTGCAACGGCAGTACCCTGCTCTTCGTTACGGATGGACGATGACGGATAATCTTCATCCGAAATCGAACCGCCGCGCTGCGTCGCTCGCTCTGCCACGCGCGGCGGAGCCGGCGGAGCCGGCGGAGCCGGCGGAGGCGGTGGCGCAACAACAGCTTGCGTCGACAGGGTATTGGTTGTCACCACAGGCGACGACACCACCGGAGGCGGCACAGTCACCTTGGGCGGTGGCGGTAAATCCACCTTAGGCGGCGGTGGTGGTGGCTCCTCGGGCTTTTCAGGCTCGTCGGGCGCCACATCGAACGTCTTGAGATCTTCGATCAACTCCTGGGTCGCATTATATGCAAGACCAGTGACGAGCGCATAGCCCACCCCTGCGTGCAGCAATGCCACCGCGCCAATCGCGAAAATCCGCCGACCGCTCACTTCTTGGTCAGTATAGGCCATTAAAGAACGACACTCCCTCCAATAGACGACACCAAGGGGCACTGGTAGGCCTGAACCATAAGGCGTTCCCCCTGCTCCCGTCTGCAACTTCGGAATCTATTCAGACAGACGGGCTTCGTCTATCGCCGAGCGCGAACCGACGCAATCGCTTTTGTCTACGAAAGCAGGATATTAGGTGTAAGAAACTTGAGCCGGGCAACGTCTCGGCACGTCTTGGAGATAAATTGTGCGAACCCTCCTCTTTTGTGTCATTTTTCTAACATCTGCCGCGGGTTATGCTGCACCGCAAAAAAATCCACCTCCGCCAACGATACAATCCCTTAATTATTCAGATCTTGCTGATTTCGCACTCGCATCAAATCTGGTGGCACATGTGCAGATTCAGGGCGTGAAGGCGTTAAAAGGCGCAATGGCGCAGGGAACGCCCCCCGGGCATCAACGGCTGCTCATCCAGGCCAAAGTCATTGCACTTCTGAAGGCTCCGGACAGTCAGGCGGCGCGTCTTGAGTATCTGATCGATGTCCCAGTTGATTCGCGGGGCCGGTTTGCAAAGCTGAAAAAGGTCGAATCACTCATCTTTGCCCGGCCTATTCGTTCGGGTGAGATTCAGCTGATCGCACCGGACGCTTGGGTAGCCTGGACTGAAGAAAATGGTCAGACTGTTCGCGCGATCCTGACGGCCGCCACACAACCGGACGCGGCACCTCAGATCAGCGGGATTGCATCCGCTTTCCACTCCCCCGGGAGCCTGCCCGGAGAAGGGGAGACGCAAATCTTCCTCACCACACGCGACAATCGACCCGCATCGCTGACAGTGCAACGCCGCGCTGACACGGGCGCGCGCTGGTTTGTCTCTTTGGGTGAAGTGGTCGATGAAGGGGTCAGCCGACCTGAGAAAAATACCCTTCTTTGGTATCGTCTCGCGTGCTTCCTGCCACAAACCGTGCCGGACACCCTGATCGCGGATCAGCCGGGCGCGATGCAGACAGAGATTAAACGCGATTATAGCTATGTCCGCCAGAGCCTCGGCCCGTGCGTGCGGGTTCGGGCTAGCCGCTCTTTCCCATAAACAGGAAATCACGATCAAAGGATTTGAGCGCGGCGCCGCCATCAACAAAAATTGTTTGGCCCGTCACGACCTCTGCCTTTGCCAGCCAGAGAACCGCGTCGGCGACATCTTCTGGTTCTGGCAGGCGGCCAAGCGGCATTGCTTGGCGCAATGCCTCCATCTGGCCAGGCAGATAGTCGTCGGTCGGGATGACCAGACCGGGGGCTACCGCATTGATACGCACCTGTGGCGCAAGGGCGCGGGCCAGAGTTTCGGTCGCACCCGACAGGGTGAGCTTAGACAAAGTATAGCTCAGCTGATCCGCGCCGGGATGCCGGATACGCTGATCCAGAATATTGACGACGCTGGCCATGCCCCCCGTGCCAACGCGCTGAGCAAGGTCTGTTGCGAGCAGAACGGGGGCGGCCGCATTCACGGCAAAATGATCCATAAGGCCCTGCGCCGTCACGCTATTTTGATCATCCCAATCAAATCGGGACGCATTATTCACCAGTAATGTGGGGACAGCCCCAAAATGCGCCTGCACCGCGGGCAGCAAAGCGGCGACAGCTTGAGGATCTGAAAGATCGGCGGCAAAACCATGCCAATCGGCTTTGTGCAACGCCAACATAGTGGCCAGCATAGGATCGGGCGCTTCTATCTTGCGTCCATGCAGAGCTAGCGTCCAGCCATCTTCGGCAAGGCGCGCGGCAATTGCCGCACCAAGCCGATGAAAACCGGCCGTGACCAGCGCGAGCTTCAAGCGCGGCTCCGGAACAGGGTGACCCCAATTTCCTCATTATCATCGGCAATGGCGAGCTTCACGATCTTAACCTCCACCGACTGGACCCGCGAATCCTGCGCCATCAGCGTTTCGATGATATGGTCTGCCACAGCCTCGATCAGAACGAAATGCACGCCTTCGGGCAGGTGCGACATGGCCCGTTTGAGATCCATGTAGTTTTTCGACGCGGAAAGGGGCGTTTCTGCGGCATAATGATCTGCACAATGCAGCTCAACCTTCACGGAAATGCGCAATGGTTGCGGCAAGTGCGTCTCTTCCGAATAAATACCAGTCAACACCGGCACTTCGAGATTGGCAACTTCAAGGAAAAGGTGATCGGGTCGAGGAGTCATGCCGCGCCCCAATAGAGATATTTGCGGGACGGGCAAGGATCATACTTCCATTTCACGCACAGCACCTTAAAGCGCCCAGCGTTCAACATCCTATTCGGGCCACACTTGCATTGATCAATCTTGTGCCACTTTCCTCCGTTGCGTCCGACCGGGTCGAGCGGCTGCTTGATGACGCTTTTGGGGCTGATCGGCACCATCGAACCGCCTATCGACTGCGCGAGGGGATGCCCGTTATTGGGGACATGAGCTTTGCTGCTGTCCAAAATGGGGAGCTTCTGGGCAGTATTCAGGCATGGCCTGCGCGCGTTCAAGACGCGAACGGGTCTGATTCTATCATCTTGGTCGGCCCCGTTGCCGTTACACCGCAAGCGCAGGGACGCGGCATTGGCAAGATGCTGATGGCGCGCCTGTTGGAAACAGCAGATGCCGGGGCCGCAGATGCGATGGTGATGATTGGCGACCCCGATTATTATGGGCGCTTCTTCGGATTTCATGCGGATGCCACGACGGGATGGGAAGTCGCAGGCCCGGTTGAACGCCATCGTCTGCTCGCCAGAATTCGCCGTCCCGGCGGCATTCGGGCCCTGGGTCAGTTGGGCCCAGACCCAAGCTTTGCAACTGGCGTCGTCGCGGCCTAGAGACGGGGCATGCCTATGCCCGAACTCCCGTCTGACCTGTCCCGGCTTTCGCTGGCCGACATTGCCCAACTTGCCGCAGACCAGCGTTTGCCGCCCGTGGACCAATGGTCGCCGACAAAATTCGGCCATAGCGACATGCGGATTGCCCGCGATGCCAGCTGGTATCACCAAGGCGATCCGATCCGCCGGGAAACGATGGTGCGTCTCTTCTCCACCATCCTGCGGCGCGACGCGGATGGGCGGCATTATCTCGTCACGCCGGTCGAAAAGCTGGAAATTGATGTCGATGATACGCCGTTTCTCGCGGTCGAAGTCAAAAGCGAGGGCGAAGGCGACACCCGCACGCTGGCCTTTCGGCTCAATACAGGTGACTTGATTCTTGCGGGCCCCGATCATCCGCTGCGCCTGACCGAATTGGATGGGGAGTTGATCCCCGTGCTGGCGGTGCGCGGGGGAATGGAGGCGCGCATTGCCCGACCCGTCTATTACGCCATGGCCGATTGGGCCATTGCCGAAGCGCATGACCCAATCGGGTTATGGAGTGGCGGCGTGTTTTTTCCGTTGGCTGGCCAATGAGATTATCTGCCCGTCTGCGCGAGGCGCTGGCAGCTGGCCATGCGCGTGATCTATCGCTGCTCGAAGGCGATGATCATCATGATGCACGCCCGACACACAGCATCGACGCAGCGGTGCTGGTTGCCATTACCGACCGGGCGCAACCCGGCGTTATCCTGACGCAACGGCCAGAAACAATGCGCAAGCACGCAGGCCAAGTTGCCTTCCCCGGCGGACGCGTCGATCCGGAAGATGCCGATCTGGTGACGGCAGCGTTGCGGGAAGCGGAAGAAGAAGTCGCATTGGGGCGGCATCATGTCGATCTGATCGGGCTGACCGACACTTATCGCACCATAACCGGTTATTGCGTGACGCCCGTCCTGGGCGTCATTCCCCCCGACCTTCCCCTTGTCGCCAATGCCGATGAAGTAGCGGCGATTTTTGAAGCCCCTCTGGACTTCCTGATGGATCCAGCCAATCACCGCAAAACGACGGTGGATTGGAATGGCCATGCCCGGACCTATTATGAAATGCATTGGGATGGCCGACGGATATGGGGAGCAACCGCAGCCATGATCGTCAATTTATCAAAGCGACTTGCATGACCCAGATGACCCTGCCTGATGCGCCCGGCCTTGCCGCCGTGATTGCCGCACTGAACGGAAATGTTCGGCTGGTGGGCGGTGTTGTGCGCGACACGCTGGCGGGCCTGCCGACCAAAGATATTGATCTGGCAACGCCTATCGCCCCTGATCAGGTGATGCTGATGCTGAACGCCGCAGGCCTAAAGGCTGTGCCAACCGGGCTGGCGCACGGAACGGTGACCGCCATTGCCGAGGGGCAGGCCTTTGAGATCACGACGCTGCGCCATGATCTCTCAACCGATGGGCGTCATGCCGTTGTCGCCTTTACCGATGATTGGCGGGACGATGCCGCGCGGCGGGATTTCACGATTAACGCGCTTTATGCCGACCCTAAGACGGGCGAGATTTTTGATTATTTCGGTGGGCTGGAGGATTTAGCGGCCCATCGCGTGCGCTTCATCGGAGACCCGATCCAGCGCATTGCCGAAGACCATTTGCGGATTTTGCGCTTTTTCCGGTTCCATGCCCGCTTTGGCGGGGCCGCGCCCGAGGCCGCCAGCCTCGCGGCCTGCCGCGCGCGCGCCAATGATCTGATGGCCCTGTCGCGCGAGCGAATTGCGATGGAGTTGCTCGCCATTCTTGCCCTGCCCGATCCCTCGGCTGTTCTTGAGCTGATGATCGCTAACGGGATTTTCGCACCCGTTCTGCCCGAAATTACGGAGCATCGTGCGCTGAGTCAGCTTGTCGCGCGTGAGGTGAAGGCCTCCATCTCGCCTGATCCGATCCGGCGGCTGTCCTCGCTTTTGGCCGCAGATCCGGCCTTGGCCGAATACATTGCCAATCGCCTGAAACTGTCCAATGCGCAGCGCAAGCGGATGGTGTTGGTCGCAGGCCGGACGCAAGAAGATGCGCATCATCCCCGCGCCCTTGCCTATCAATTGGGGCTGGAGGTTGCGCAAGATCGTCTGCTTTTGGGTACAGGCGATTTGGCGGCATTGAGTGGATGGACACCGCCCCGCTTTCCTTTAAGCGGCGGTGCGATTGTCGCGCGGGGTGTTCAGGCCGGGCCGGATGTCGCCCGCATCCTGCAAGCCGTTGAGCGCCAATGGGTCGAAGAAGGCTTTCCAGATCAAGCCCGCGCCGAGGCGATTGCCGACCAACTCACCCAGATCGGCTAAGCTCAGCCGAAACGATTATCGCGGCGGAAGCCTAAAGGCGGCATCCGGCCCGCCGCCCCACGCGCCGCGCGCCAAGGCGTCAAATCCGCCTCTGTCCGCGTCCGCCCGGTGTCCCCACCCATGGCCCAGCTTAGGCCCTCTTCCAAGCGGAAGGTCGTCGCGTCCGACAGGCCACCATCCTTATATTTTTGCAGCGTCACACCCTGGCCACGCCCCATTTCCGGCAATTCATTGAGCGGGAAGACAACCAGTTTTCGGTTTTCACCGACGGCCGCGACATAATCATCATGGGCCGCAATCACGCGCACGACGGCGAGCGTTGCCCCGGTGCGTAAGTTCACAACCTGACGCCCCTTTCGCGTTTCGGCGATGACGTCCGCCGTTTTGGCGACAAAACCCTTTCCGTCCGACGCGGCGAGCAAAATGCGCTCGTCCATGCGGGCCGGGAAGATATTGACGATTCCCGTGCCATCGGGAAGATCGATCATCAGGCGCACAGGCTCTCCAAAGCCGCGCCCGCCCGGCAACTTGTCGCCACCCAAAGTAAAGAAACGGCCATCTTCGGCAACCAGCAGAATTTTATCCGTCGTCTGCGCATGGAAGGCAAAGGCGGGACCATCCCCTTCCTTGAACTTCAGCGCCTCTGTCGCATCCAGCGCAACATGGCCCTTCATCGCGCGCACCCAACCGCGCTGCGACATGATGACGGTGATCGGTTCCCGCTCAATCATGGCTTCGAGCGGAATGTCGCGCGCAGGCGCCGCTTCCTCAACCCAAGTGCGCCGCTTCCCAAGCTGCGTGTCCGGGCCATAGCGGTCGCGCAAAGCCGCAAGGTCTTTCTTCAGGCGGGTCTTCTGCCGGGCGGGACTTTCAAGCAGCTGCACCAGCCCATCGCGTTCGGCCATCAGCTTATCGCGCTCGCCCTTAATCTCCATTTCCTCAAGCCGACGGAGGCTGCGCAACCGCATATTGAGGATCGCCTCGGCCTGGCGATCAGTCAGGTTGAACTCCGCCATCATGACGGGCTTTGGCTCATCTTCGGTGCGGATAATCTCAATCACGCGGTCAAGGTTGAGATAGGCGATGAGATAGCCATCGAGCAGCTCGACCCGATCATCAATCTTGCCCAGACGGTGCTGTGACCGACGCACCAGAACCTCAATTTGATGATCCAGCCATGCGGCGAGCACATCCTTTAGGCCCATGACACGCGGCGTGCGGTCAGCCCCCAAAACGTTGAGGTTTAGGGAGAATTTATTTTCAAGTTCGGTCAGCCGGAACAGGCTTTCCATCAACACATGCGGATCGACACTGCGGCTCTTTGGCTCAATGACCAAACGAATATCCTCAGACGATTCATCACGCACATCGGCAAGAATGGGCAGCTTCTTATCATTAACGATCTGGGCAATCGTCTCGATCAACTTGCCCTTTTGAACCTGATAGGGAATTTCCGTGACCACGACGACCCAAGTGCCGCGCCCCTGATCTTCCACCGACCAGCGCGCCCGGACACGAAAGGACCCGCGCCCCGTGGCATAGGCTTCTGCGATGGAGGCCGCGCTGTCGACCAGTTGGCCCCCTGTCGGAAAGTCCGGGCCTTTGACAAACTGCATCAGCTCAAGGGGCTCACAGCGCGGATTGTCGATCACGTGTGTCGCGGCATCGATAACTTCCGCTACATTATGCGGCGGGATGCTGGTCGCCATGCCTACCGCAATGCCCGATGAGCCATTGGCCAGCAGATTGGGGAACAGGCCGGGGAAAACCTCTGGCTCTTCATCTTCGCCATTATAGGTCGGGCGATAATCGACCGTCCCGTCATCCAGCCCGGCCATCAGCTCAATGGCCGCCGCCGTCATGCGCGCTTCGGTATAGCGGTAGGCGGCGGCATTATCGCCATCGATATTGCCGAAATTGCCCTGCCCGTCGACCAATGGGTAGCGCAGGGAGAAATCCTGCGCGAGGCGGACCATCGCGTCATAGACGCTGGCATCGCCGTGGGGGTGATATTTACCGATCACGTCCCCCACGACGCGCGCGGACTTTTTATAGGCTCCTGCCGGATCCAGCTTCAACTGACGCATCGCCCAGAGCAGGCGACGGTGGACCGGTTTCAGGCCATCCCGCAAATCGGGGAGCGAGCGCGCTGTAATGGTCGACAGGGCATAGACCAGATACCGTTCCGACAAGGCCGCGTCGAACGGCGCATCGACAATGGAGTCGAATGGGTCTTCGGGCGTGTCGATCAGATCTGCCATGAGGGGCGCCTAGCGGATTGAAACAGCCTTGGAAATCGGGTCAGGCCGTTTTGGGTCGCCGGATCAAACCTTCCTGTGCACAAGTGGCAACAAGGCGGCCATCGCGCGTGTAAATCGACCCACGATTAAAGCCGCGCCCGCGCGCCGCCCAAGGGCTGTCGCAATGATAGAGCAACCAGTCGTTGACGTTCACATCATCATGAATCCACACGGCATGATCCAAGCTGGCAGACATAAAACCGGGCGTCACCCAAGTTGCACCATGCGGTAGGGTGGAGGTTCCCAGCAAATAGCTGTCGCTGGCATAGGCCAAAATGGCCCGATGCATGGCCGGGTCTGCCTCAATCGGGGAAGAAAGCCGAAACCAAATATCTTGCACAGCAGGTTCTCTGCATTGCATGCCCAACCAGTCCATTGGATCGACCGGCCGATATTCGATCGGACGCGCTTGAGAAAAACGCCCCCGCAAATCTGGCGGAATTTGATCGGCAAAGCGTTCCCGCAACTGTGTCTCGCTGGCCAATCCATCCGGGCCGGGCACATCGGGCATCGGATCTTGATGGGTGTAGCTTTCTTCCAGCCTTTGGAAGGAACAAGCCAGATTGAGAATGGGTTTATCCTGCTGCAACGCGATCACGCGGCGGGTCGAAAAACTGCCACCGTCAAAGTCGCGCTCCACCCGATAGGTGATTTCAAAATCCTCGCTGCCTGCGCGCATGAAATAGGCGTGGAGCGAATGGGCAATTCGGTCTTCGGCCACCGTATCCTGCGCCGCCATCAGCGCCTGTGCAATCACCTGTCCGCCAAACACACGCCCGACACCGCCGTCTTTGCGGCGGCCAAGATACCAGCCATCCCCCATGCGTTGGACGGAGAGGAGCGCCGTTAAGTCTGCTACAAGCTTTTGAGAGTCGGTTGTCATGTCTTGGCGTTTGCGTTGCCTGCTCCACAAATGCAATGCCACAAAAAGGCGAAGGCGGTGTCAGCGCGGCGGTGCAGGCTCCGGCAAGCGCCTTATGGTCAAGATACGCACCACGGGGTCAAGCATCTGGCCCTTCATCCACCCCTCTCCCTTGGTCGGCGAGGTTGGACTTATGTGGATCTTGCGCACCACATCCATCCCATCAACCACATAGCCGAAGACGGCATAGCCCTCTGGCTCTTCAGCCTTGGGGCGGGCGGGATCGGCATCCAACCCGGGGAGCGGACTGACAAGGATTGAAAAATCACCCGTTGCCGTTCCCGGCGCATAGCGCGCCATCGATAGCGCCCCTGTCAGATGTTTCAGGCCTGTTAGACTGGTTGGCTCATGTGCGATGGGCTTCAAAATGCGCTTGGGGTCATTTTGCGTCCCACCCTGAACCAGCCCCTGTCCATTGCCATCGTCGTCCACGCCAAGTTTCATCGCTCGGTAAAAGACAGTGCCGTCAAAGCGTTTCTGATCCACATAGCGCAAGAAATTGCCGGCCGTGATGGGCGCATGCTCCCGATCCACCTCGGCCGTGATCACTCCGAGACTTGTCGTGAAAACCACCCGAACGCGCGGGGCTGTATCCGGCACAGGCGCCGGGCGCGGCGCGGCGACAGACGGGCGGGCCTTGCGAACGGGCGCCGCATCCGCCGGAAAAAAGGCCATCACAAGCCCGAAAAGCAGAGCGATCTTGACCATCAAGAGGGCAAGAAACAGCAGCACTTTACTGAAGGGCCGCGTCGGAAGAGATAGGCTTATGCGCATCGCCGCATCATGCCGCGCAGAGCGGTCAGATGAAAGCCCGAAATAGGGCCGGGAGGATGTGGGTTGACGCCAAGACTCTCCCGCCGCAAAGCCTGACCATGCCCGCACACTCAAATTCCGAGCCGAAAAACGGCCTTCCCTTTGCCTTTGGCGCCTATCTCATCTGGGGCTTGATGCCCCTCTATATCAAGCTTTTGGATGGGCTATCCGCTTTTGAAGTTTTGGCGCACCGCATCCTCTGGTCGCTTCCCTTGGCTCTTGGCCTTGTTCTGCTGCTGGGTCAGGTGGGTGACTACCGCGCGGCGCTTACCCGGCCACGTGCTCTGGCCACCATGCTGGCCAGCTCCGCGCTCATATCGGTCAACTGGACCGTTTATATGTGGGCGATCATGAATGATCACATCATGGCCACCAGCCTTGGCTATTATCTCAATCCGCTCGTCAATGTGCTGCTGGGCCGAGTCGCCTTGGGGGAACGGCTTAATTCTTGGCAGAAGTCTGCCGTTGCGGTTGCCGCTCTGGGCGTTGCCATTCTTATCTTTGAAGAACCCGGCGCTATCTGGATCAGCGTAGCTCTAGCCTTCAGCTTTGGGTCTTATGGTCTTGTTCGCAAAATGGCACCCGTTGCCGCCGTGCCTGGCTTTGCTGTGGAGGTCACGCTGCTGGCCCCAATCGCCGCCCTTGGATTGGCGCTGGGCTTAAGCTCGCCCAATGGGTTTGGGAGCAGCGCATCCACCTCGGCCTTGCTGATTGGCAGCGGCGCGATGACCGCCGTTCCCCTGCTGATGTTTGCAACGGCGGCACGCCGGATGAGTTATACGGCACTCGGCTTTGTCCAATATATGGCGCCGACGATCGTCTTTTTCCTGAGCATCTTCGTTTGGAAAGAGCCGCTCTCTCCCGAAAAGCTCTTATGCTTTGTGTGCATCTGGGTGGCGATTGCGATCTTCAGCGTGGATGCCATCCGGCGCGCCCGTAAACCTGCCTCGCGTCAGGAACCCATCGCCCTTGATTGACCCAAAGAAAAAGGGGCCGCATTGCTGCGACCCCTTTTCCTTGTCTATCTGATCAGATTAATCAGTCATCATCACCCTTCAGAAAGGCGGGCATATGGTCGGCATTGCCGCCCTCACCACCTTCTGAGCGCTCCTGACGCGGGCCGCGATCACGGTCACGACCACCGCCGCCACCGCTGCGCCGACGATCCCCATCGCGGCGCGGGCCACGATCCGGACGATCCCCACGCGGTTCGCGCGGTTCACGGGCCGGGCGGGTATCTTCCAGCTCTTCACCGGTTTCCTGATCAACAACACGCATGGACAGGCGCACCTTGCCGCGGTTGTCAATTTCAAGAACCTTGACCTTGACGTCCTGCCCTTCGGACACAACGTCAGTCGGCTTTTCAACGCGCTCATTCTTCATTTCGGACACGTGGACGAGGCCGTCCTTGCCACCCATGAAGTTCACAAACGCACCGAAATCAACGATGTTGACGACCTTACCATTGTAGATTTTGCCGATTTCCGGCTCTTCAACAATGCCGAGGATCCACGCCTTAGCAGCGTCAATCTGGGCCGGGTCAGACGACGAGATCTTGATGATCCCTTCGTCATCGATATCGACCTTAGCGCCCGTGGTCGCCACGATTTCCCGGATAACCTTGCCGCCCGTGCCGATGATGTCACGGATCTTCGACTTATCGATCGTGATCGTTTCGATGCGCGGGGCATGGGCCGACAATTCGGTGCGGGCTTCGCCCAGCGCCTTGCTCATCTCACCCAGAATGTGCGCACGGCCTTCCTTGGCCTGCGCCAAAGCCTTTTCGAAGATTTCCTTCGTGATGCCCGCAATTTTAATGTCCATCTGCATCGTGGTGATGCCTTCGGACGTGCCGGCAACCTTGAAGTCCATATCGCCCAGATGATCTTCATCACCCAGAATGTCAGACAGGATCGCGAAATCCTTACCTTCCAAGATCAGACCCATAGCAATGCCGGACACCGGACGCTTAATGGGCACACCAGCATCCATCATGGCCAAGCTTCCACCACAGACCGATGCCATCGACGAAGAGCCGTTAGACTCCGTAATGTCGCTGGTCAGACGGATTGTGTAGGGGAAGTCTTCCTTGGTTGGCAGCACGGGGTGAAGCGCACGCCAAGCGAGCTTACCATGACCAATTTCACGACGACCCGGCGCGCCGAAGCGGCCGACTTCACCGACCGAATAGGGCGGGAAGTTGTAGTGGAGCATGAAGTTTTCATAGCGCAGGCCACCCAGGCCATCGATCATCTGTTCTGCATCCTTGGTGCCAAGGGTGCAGGTCGCAATCGTCTGCGTTTCGCCACGCGTGAACAGGGCAGAGCCATGCGCGCGGGGCAGGAAATGCGTTTCCGAAACAATGGGGCGGATCTGCGTGGTCGTGCGACCATCAATGCGCTTGCCATCCTTCAAAATCGCGCCACGGACGATTTCAGCTTCCAGCTTCTTCATCAGCTTTTGGGCTGCCATCTGATCCTGCGGCGTTGCATCCGAGAACGCATCCTTCGCCTTGCTGCGCGCTTCGTTGAGCGCGTTGGCGCGGGCCGACTTGTCGGTCAGCTTATACGCAGCCGCAATGTCCTTGCCGATCAGCTTCTTCAGCTTGTCCTTAGCAGCTCCAAGGTCTGCCTGTGCAGGCATATCCCAAGGCTCCTTAGCGGCTTGTTCCGCCAGCTTCACAATCGCCTTCACAACCTCACGGCAGGCGTCATGGGCGAAGAGAACGGCACCCAGCATGACTTCTTCCGAAAGCTCATTGGCTTCGGATTCCACCATCATCACAGCGTCGTAGGTCGCTGCAACAACCAGATCGAGATCGCCTTCAGCAACCTGTTCGTCGGTCGGGTTCAGGATATACTCGCCATTGACATAGCCAACGCGCGCACAGCCAATGGGGCCCATGAACGGAACGCCGGACAAGGTCATTGCAGCCGAAGAGGCGACCATGGCCAACACATCAGGCTCATTTTCCCCATCATAAGAGAGGACTTGCGCGATGCAGTTGATTTCGTTGTAAAAACCTTCGGGGAACAGCGGGCGGATCGGACGGTCGATCAGGCGGGAAACAAGCGTTTCCTTTTCCGTCGCGCCACGTTCACGCTTGAAAAAGCCGCCGGGAATGCGACCTGCAGCCGAATATTTTTCTTGATAATTGACGGTGAGCGGGAAGAAATCCTGTCCCTCTTTCACCTTCTTTGCGGCTGTGACAGCGCACAGCACAACAGTTTCACCGAGGGTCGCGATCACCGCGCCGTCAGCCTGACGGGCAACCTTGCCCGTTTCGAGTGTCAGGGTCTTTCCGCCCCACTCGATCGATACAGTCTTCGTATTAAACATGTGGTTTCCTTCGATCCCTTCCGCCCAATTGCTGGAAGGGGCCTCTTCATGGCGGACTTCCGGCCCGCCGCCGGTTTGGGGCGCAACAATTGCCCCCTTAGCACCCCCGCCGAATTGCGGGATTAGCCAAAAACTTTGCCCTTAAACGCAGGGCAGAATGAAAAAGGCCCGCAAGCGCGGGCCTTTTTGCGTTACTTGCGAAGGCCAAGCTTCCCAATCAGCGTCAGATAACGCTCTTGGTTGATCTTTTTCAGATAGGCCAGAAGCGAACGGCGATTGTTGACGAGCATCAAAAGGCCGCGACGCGAATGGTTATCCTTGGCGTGCGTCTTAAAATGTTCGGTCAGGTTGATGATCCGCTCGGTCAGAATGGCGACCTGGACTTCGGGAGACCCGGTATCGCCTTCAACGCGGCCATATTCCTTGATGAGAGCGGCCTTGCGCTCCGTCGTAATTGTCATGTCTTTTCTTCCTTCGACATCGAGCTTTTTACAGGTTGAAGCCGCGTTCCACCGTTACGGTGCCATCCAGCACATCCACCAAAGCCACCGGCACATCGGCCAAAAGGGCAAGGTGGAGGCCGTTGGATGCGGCAACCCCGGAAAGGACGCGCCCCTGACGGAGCGCCAATGCCTGACCGGCTTCGAGAGCGAGCGCCGGGATGTCGTCCAGCGCCGTTCTCAATGGCAACACAAGGCCACCAAGCGACCGCGCAGTAGCGTGTTCGTCCAGAATGTCCAGTGAAATCGCGCCTTCAAGCGTGAACGGCCCCGCCTTCACCCGCCGCAACATGGACACATGACCGACCGTTCCCAGCGCAATGGCAATGTCGCGGGCAAGGCTGCGAATATAAGTCCCCTTGGAGACATGAGCGGTAAGCGTGATTTCGCTGACAAGCCCCTCCCCTTCAGGGGAGGGGTCGGGGGTGGGGAGGCCGGAACTCACGAGTGGGTGGTTAGTCCCCACCCCAACCCCTCCCCTGAAGGGGAGGGGCTCATTTGGCGCCAAACCATGAACCACAACATCCCGCCCCTGCAGCACAACCTCTTCCCCAGCGCGCGCCAGGTCATAGGCGCGCTTCCCATCGACCTTCAGCGCCGAGTAAGCAGGGGGAATCTGATGGACTGGGCCCGTAAAGCGCGGAAGGATTGCCTCAATCTGTGCCTGCGACGGCCGAACATCGCTTGTCGCGATCACAGCCCCCTCCAGATCAAGGCTGTCCGTCTGCGTCCCAAAGCTGATCGTAAAGTCATAGATTTTGGAGGCATCGAGCATGCGTCCCGCCAGCTTCGTTGCCTCTCCAATCGCAATGGGAAGAACACGCGCCGGTGATGATGTCGAACATGGTTCATAACAATACTCCACAAAAGATATGGGTGCGCCGCCGGCCGCCTGGAGTACGCCGGGCGCCGGTGCCGTGAAGTGCC
>JBBATU010000015.1:0-20708 GCA_040398565.1 Chakrabartia sp. | reverse complement strand
AGGGCGCGCTTGATGGCAGAGACAGCCTGTGTTGAGCCTAGCCCCAAGGGCTTGTCGAGCACAATCCAGCCATGGAGTGCTGCAGCGGCGTCAGTCACGAACCTTTTCCATGAAATGTCGGCGACACAGCGCAACATAGCGGTCATTGCCGCCAATCTCTGTCTGCGCGCCTTCTTTCACAGCGTCGCCATTGGCGTCGACACGCAGGTTCATCGTCGCCTTGCGCCCGCATTCGCACACCGCTTTGATTTCAACCAGCGTATCGGCAATGCCGAGAAGCGCTGCTGAACCGGGGAAAAGCTCTGCCTGAAAATCGGTGCGCAGGCCATAAGCGACCACAGGGATATTGGCTTCATCGGCCAGCCGGGCGAGCTGCAAAACCTGATCACGCGACAAGAATTGCGCCTCATCGATCAAGACACAGGCAAGCGACCGTTGGGCCGCCTCAGCCTTCACATCCGCCCAAAGATCGGTTTCCGGCGCAAACATATGGGCATCTGCCCGCAGCCCAATTCGGCTGCTAATTGCGCCCGTATCATATCGATTATCGATTGCCGCCGTCCACAGCATCGTGTCCATCCCGCGCTCGCGATAATTGAAATCGGCTTGCAGCAAGGTCGTCGATTTGCCGGCGTTCATCGACGAATAATAAAAATAGAGCTTCGCCATTAATCGGCGTCCGCCTCTAAATCACGCGACACTTTGGGATCGCGCAACAGCTTGTCGATATGCGTGCCTTCATCAAAGCTTTCATCTGCCAGAAACTTCAGCTTGGCGGCATATTTCTGCCGCACACGGGCGGCCACTTCGCGTTGGAGATACGCCGTGTTGGTGCGAAGCGCCTTTAGAACCGCCGCTTCTTGTTTTCCCAGCAACGGCTTTACGAACACCGTTGCATGGCGCAGATCGGGCGACATGCGCACTTCGGTGATCGACACAGGGTTTGAGGTCAGCAGATCATCATGCACATCGCCGCGCATCAGGATTTCTGACAAGACGTGGCGCACCTGTTCCCCCACGCGCAAAACGCGAACGGAACGGGTTTCTTCGGTCTGACTGGTCATAAGGCCTCCGCGCGCCCCCTTTCCGGCGGGAAAGGGGGGTAAGAGTTACAGCTTGCGTTCGCGCTCTTCGACTTCGAATGTTTCGAGATAATCGCCGGGGCGAATATCCTTAAATTCGGTGAAGGTGACGCCGCATTCCAGACCCGCACGGACTTCGGGGACATCGTCCTTAAAGCGCCGCAGCGAGGCAATTTCGCCGGTGTAGATGATGACATCGTCGCGCATGATACGGGCCTTCAAGGCCTTGCGAATAAAGCCATCGACGACCAGCAGACCTGCTGCCTTGCCATATTTTCCAGCTGGGAAGACTTCGCGAATTTCGGCTCGGCCAACGACCGTTTCGAAATATTCTGGACCAAGTTCGCCCGCCATGCCGGCGCGAATATCGTCGATGAGATCATAGATCACATCATAATATTTCAACGCGACGCCATTGCGCTCTGCAATCTCACGCGCCTTGGAATTGGGACGCACGTTAAAGCCGATGATCGGCGCACCCGATGCCTTGGCGAGTGTCACGTCGCTTTCGGTGATGCCGCCAACGCCGGAGTGCAGGATCCGCACCTTAATGTCATCATTGCCAGCCTTGGCCAGCGACGAGATAATGGCTTCGACCGACCCCTGCACATCGCCCTTGACGACCAGAGGATATTCCACGGCCTGCTTTTCCTTGAGCGCGGAGAACATGGATTCCAGCGATGCTGGGCCAGATCCTGTGCGCTTGCGCGTGGCAACTTGCGAGCGATAGGACGCAACTTCACGTGCGCGGGCTTCGCTTTCAACAACGGTCAGCGTATCGCCAGAAGACGGAACCCCGCCCAGGCCCAGAACCTCAACCGGGGTTGAAGGACCGGCTTCTTTCAGCTGCATCCCCTTGTCATTCACCATCGCGCGGACACGGCCGCTTTCGGTGCCAACAACAAAGATATCGCCGGTGCGCAACGTGCCACGCTGCACAAGAATGGTGGCAACAGGGCCCTTGCCCTTGTCCAGCTTGGCCTCAATCACCTTGCCTTCGGCATGACGTTCTGGATTGGCCTTCAGCTCTAAGATTTCAGCCTGAAGCTGAACCTTCTCAACCAGCTCATCCAGACCCTGTTTGGACTTTGCAGAGACTTCGACGTCTTGAACATCACCAGAAAGCGATTCAACCACCACATCATATTGCAGCAGTTGTTCCCGCACCTTTTGCGGCTGCGCCTCATGCTTGTCGCATTTGGTGATCGCCACAATCATCGGCACACCTGCGGCCTTCACATGGTTGATGGCTTCCACCGTCTGCGGCTTCGGGCCATCATCTGCGGCAACCACGATGATGACGATATCGGTCACATTCGCGCCACGCGCGCGCATTTCGGTAAAGGCTTCGTGACCAGGTGTATCGAGGAAGGTGATCTTCGACTTATCCTTCATCGTCACCTGATAAGCGCCAATATGCTGGGTAATGCCACCAGCCTCGCCGCCGACAACATCTGTCCCGCGCAGCGCATCGAGCAGCGACGTCTTACCATGATCGACATGGCCCATGATCGTCACGACGGGCGGACGTGCCTTTAATGTTTCGGGTGCATCCACATCTTCATCATGTGAAATATCGATATCTGCATCGGACACGCGGACAATGTTGTGGCCAAATTCCGTCACGAGCAGCTCGGCTGTATCTTGGTCAACGGTCTGCGTCAGGGTGACGGGCATGCCCATCTTAAACAGGGCTTTGACCAGATCGGCACCGCGTTCTGCCATACGAATGGCGAGTTCTTGGACCGTAATCGATTCCGGCACCTGCACATCGCGGATCTGCTTAACGGCAGGGCCGCCAGCCTGATGTGCGCGCTTATCCTTTTCACGCGCACGGCGTAGGGCCGCGAGTGAACGGGCGCGCACGCCTTCATCATCGCCCAGAGCGCGCGTGACAGTCAGCTTGCCATGTTGGCGGCGATCATCCCCGCCACGATTGCGGTTCGGGCGTTCAGGCTCCCGACGGGGTGCAGGCGCATTGCCATGACGACGGGGCGCACGGCCATCATCGTCTTCAACAATGGCGGGGGCTGCAGCCGCAGGCGCATTGGCGGCGCGTTCTTCGGCAAGAGCTGCCTGACGCGCATCTTCTTCTGCCTGAAGGCGGGCTGCTTCTGCCGCCTCTTCTTCAGCGCGACGATTATCTTCGGCGCGACGACGTTCGTCATCGCTGTTGGACTTGCGGGCCTGTTCGTCGCGACGACGCGCTTCTTCCAGCGCGAAAAGTCGGGCTTCTTCGGCCTCTCGCAGCAACTTGGTCTGCAATTCCTGCCGCGACAGAGCGGGCTCTGCAGGACGTGGCGGTGGGGGCGGTGCCTTTGCGACTTCAGGCGCAGGCGCGGGTGCCGCGGCGGGCGCAGGCGCAGGCGCGGGTGCCGCAGCGGGTGCAGCCTCGACCTGAGGCACATCCCCTTCGCCAGGCTTCACCACCCGACGGCGCTTGACCTCGACCACCACGGTGTTCGAGCGGCCATGGCTGAAACTTTGTTTGACCTGGCCTGTTTCCACAGTCCGCTTGATGCCAAGCGGCGCGCGCATGCCCAGCTTTGGTTTGTCGTTTGAGTCGCTCATTCGCTTAATCCAGGTCCTTTAGTATCAACATGCGCCGCGTCCCCGTGAACCCCTGGCGCAGTTTGCGCAAGGGCATCGGGAATATGGCGTCCTATAAAATGGTGCCAGCGGTCGATGGCTTGCTGAATACGTTCGGCCGCATGCCGATCCGTCACAGCAATATGCACGACATTCTCGCGGCCCAAAGCTTGACTTAACATAGCGCGTCCGGCGGAAATTACCAACCCCGTCCGCCCGCTTCCTTCCGCATTTAGGCCAACGCGCAATGCTTGATCGAGACGACGGTTGCCGTCCTCCCCCGCATCGCTGGCGTGGAGCAGCAAAAAGACACGGCCCGCACGCGCGGTCTCACCAATCCGGTCAGAGCCTGTCAGCACCCTTCCTGCCCGTGCCTCCAGCCCAAGACGATCGAGCGCGGTTCGTTCCAACGCCGCTTCCGCCTTCGCTGCAAGATCATCGGGCACATCAACGGGGGCGGTCTTGAAGGCCCGCGCAAGTGCGCCCTTCAACTTGCCTTTGGCAATTGCTTCTTCCAGTTCGGGCCGATCCACGCCAATCCAAGCGCCCCGGCCGGGCGCACGCGCCCGCACATCGGGGGCAACCCGATTGTCAGGCCCGAGGGCAAGGCGAATGAGGCCCGATTTCGGACCCCGTTCACCGGTAATTATACAGCGACGTTCTGGGTCATGCTGAGGGTCCCGCATCGGCGGTCTCCTCGTCGGCAAACCAATGTGCTCGGGCTGCCATGATGATTTCATTCCCTTGCTCTTCGCTCAGGCCGTAGTCGGCAAGCACGCCACCCTTCGGCGCTTCGCTGCTGCCCCGGCCGCGACGGTCATCGCGGCGCTTGCGCTCAACCAGTTCATCGGTGGCCAGATCCGCCAGATCATCCAGCGTCTTGATGCCTGCCTTGCCCAGCGTCACCAGCATGGCTTCCGTCAAATGCGGAAGCTCGGCCAGAGCATCTTCAACGCCCAGTGCTTGGCGCGCTTCCCGGTTCGCCACTTCGCGGCGATCCAGAGCTTCTTGGGCACGATTCTGAAGTTCGGCGGCGATTTCTTCATCCAGCCCTTCAATGGCGGCCAACTCATGCGTTTCCACATAAGCGACTTCTTCCATCGCGCCGAAGCCTTCGGCAACGAGCAACTGAGCCAGCGTTTCATCAACGTCCAGTTCCTGCTGGAACATTTCGGACTTTTCGATGAACTCGCGCTGACGCTTCTCGCTCGAATCCGTTTCGGTCATGATGTCGATTGCAGATGCGGTCAGCATGGAAGCAAGGCGCACATTCTGACCACGACGGCCAATGGCGAGGCTCAGCTGATCATCAGGGACGACGACTTCGATCCGCTCTTCTTCTTCATCGATCAAAACGCGACTGACCGTGGCGGGCTGCAAAGCGTTCACCACAAAGGTCGCCATGTCGGTTGACCAAGGAATAATGTCGATTTTTTCGCCCTGCAATTCCTGAACAACCGCCTGAACGCGGCTGCCCTTCATGCCGACGCACGCGCCGACTGGATCAATCGAGCCATCATGGCTGATCACGCCGATCTTCGCACGGCTTCCGGGGTCACGGGCGCAGGCCTTGATCTCGATAACGCCATCATAAATTTCCGGCACTTCCTGCGCGAACAGCTTGCGCATAAAGTCTGGGTGCGCGCGGGAGAGGAAAATCTGCGGCCCGCGATTTTCACGACGGACATTCAAGATCAGCGCACGGACGCGATCATTGATACGCAGCACTTCACGCGGGATCTGCTGATCCCGGCGGATAACACCTTCGGCGCGGCCCAGATCAACCACGACATGGCCAAACTCAACACGCTTCACCACGCCTGTGATGATTTCTCCGGCACGATCCTTAAATTCTTCAAATTGGCGCTCACGCTCCGCATCGCGCACCTTTTGGAAGATGACTTGCTTTGCGGCCTGCGCTGCAATGCGGCCAAATTCAATCGGCGGCAGCGGATCAACGATGAAATCGCCAATCGCAGCACCCGGCTGAAGCTTCTCGCCATCCTTCAGGCTAACCTGCTTGAAGTAATCCTCAACCTCTTCAACCACTTCGACCACACGCCAAAGACGCATGTCGCCCGAATTTGCATCAATCTTCGCGCGGATATCATTTTCCGCGCCATAACGGGCACGCGCGGCACGCTGAATGGCGTCTTCCATCGCTTCGAGCACAATCGCTTTATCGATCAGCTTTTCGCGGGCGACCGCATCGGCAATGGCAAGGAGTTCAGCCTTATTGGCAGAAATGGCGTTGGACATGGTTTACCTTTCCACAGAAATAACGTCCGCCCCGTCCGTCGAGAGCGGTTTGGTAGCCTTGATCAGCGCATCGGTCAGCAGCAGCTTGCCACTGGTGATGACGGAAAACGGGACGCGCACGGTCTCGCGCGTTTTTGATGTTGTGATGAGGATGGTGTCTCCATCCAGCCCCTCAATCTGACCATCAACTTGTTTGCGGCCCTCCACAGGCTCTGCAAATCTCAAGCGCGCATCAAAGCCCGCCCAATCGGCATAGTCAGACAAGCGCGTCAGCGGCCGATCAATCCCGGGAGAGCTGACTTCCAGTCGATAGGCTTCTTCAATCGGGTCAGCCGCATCCAGCACATCCGACAAGCGACGAGACAATTCCGCGCAATCTTCGATAATCAGCTGGCGCGTCTCAGGGCGCTCGGCCATCACCTGCAAGGTCGGGTCGGATGTTCCGCCGAACATTTTGACGCGCACGAGCTTCAAACCCAAGGCATCCACCTCAGGCTCAATCAGCTTTATCAGTGCGGCAATATCCGCCATCGAATCTCCGGTTTTAAAAACACTGCGCAAAGCCCTTTGGCCGCCGGAACCTGCCGGTTCCGACCTCAACATGTTTATCGATGTCGAGAGGACAAAGCGCTCTATAGTCAGGCACGGCCGATGGAGCAAGCAGAGTCTTGCATCCTAGGGTGCCGACGATCTTGGTTCTGGCACAGGAGCGCGCAGCCTGATTTGACCTTGTTACCAGCCTAAGCTACGGAACATAAAAGGAACAATGATCGCAATCGACTGATGCACGAGCCGCTTTCCCGTAAGATCATTCATATCGATATGGATGCCTTTTTCGCGTCCGTCGAACAGCGGGATCATCCAGAGTTGCGGGGAAAGCCTGTTGCCGTGGGCGGCGGCGGCCCGCGTGGTGTTGTCGCAGCCGCCAGCTATGAAGCACGCAAATTTGGGGTGCGGTCGGCTATGCCCTCGGCCCGAGCACGGCGGCTCTGCCCGGACTTGATCTTCGTTCCGCCAAGATTTGATGTCTATCGCGCCGTATCTGCGCAGATTCGGTCAATTTTCTTGTCTTGGACGCCGCTCGTTCAACCGCTCAGCCTGGATGAGGCCTATCTGGATGTCACGGATAATCTGCGCGGAGAAAGTTCGGCCACGCGCATCGCCCAAGCCATTCGGTCGGAGATTAGGGCTGTGACAACGCTAACAGCCTCGGCAGGCGTGTCTTACAACAAGTTTCTCGCCAAGATCGCTTCGGACATTAACAAGCCAGATGGACTGTGCGTGATCCGCCCCGAAGAGGGGGCCAATTTTGTCGCGACGCTTCCCGTGCGGAAGTTTCACGGTGTCGGCCCTGCAACTGCCACAAAAATGGAACGCTTCCAGATCACCACAGGGGCAGATCTACGGTCCCGCAGTCTGGATTTTCTCACAGCCGAATTTGGCAAGGCTGGCCATTATTTTTACTGGGCCGCGCGCGGCATTGACCACCGCCCTGTCAACCCAAATCAAGAGCGCAAATCCCTTGGATCTGAAACAACATTTCGTTCTGACCTGACCAGCTATAGCGCCTGTATGACAGAGCTTGAGCCCTTGGTTCAGGCCGTCGACGCGCAATGCCAGCGCCGTCAGCTGGCGGGCAGAACCGTGACACTCAAGCTGCGTTACGCAGACTTTCGAACGGTCACCCGCAGCCGCACAGTGCTGCACTCGATCAAAACAGCCTCAGACATAACGGAAATCGTCGCATCACTTCTCTCTAGCCTGATGCCGTTGCAGCAGGGCATCCGCCTCTTGGGCGTCACCCTATCAAGCTTCACCCAACCCACCGCGGACATGGCCGCTCAACCAGCCCTGTTTGACGAGAACAGTTGAACCTTTGTCGATAAGTTTTAATGCCATGTCGGCATTAAATTGCCTTAGAAAATATCATTTTTCTCTATAATATTCCTTAATTATCAATAATATCATTCCATCATGGCAGTATCTTCAATTGCCCTGAGCCCGCCTGCCTGAAAGAAAAAGCAGTGCGCCCAGCCTCAAGAGTGTTGGGCCGCACAATCTTGTCACTACGCAAATGACAACATGACGCAGGTGGTTCGCCACCTGCGTCCTTTTTTGCTGTTCGGGCCCCGCGTCGCCCACTCAAAACCAAAATATTGCAAAATGGCGCTATTTTCATTTCATTTGGTTGGGAAGGCGCGTTACCCAAGGCGAATCGTGCAGGGGGCTGCCGATTATATGGTTTCTGTTGATGCGTCGCATTGGCAGCGAGACCATGAAGCAAATGGGGTGGGGCACAGCATCATGTTCGAAGGAAATATTCGCGTCGCTGGGGGCTTGGCCCTGCATATTCTGATTGTGTCCGCAGACGAACAGACGGCCGCTCTGTGCGCAGAAGGTGCAAAATCTTTAGGGCATGCCTGCCATATCGCACGAACCGAAGATGAGGCCCGCGGGCTTTTTGCCCAGCATTCGCAGATCAATTTTGTCATCCACAATGCCACAACTTCGACCCAGCACGGCCTTGATCTGCTGAGCTCACTTCATGATCGCACCCAAAATGGTCGTAATTTTATTGCCATTTTGCTTGCAAGCGAGCCGGATGTTGCCATGGCCGTTGCCGCCATGCGCCAGGGCGTGTCTGACTTGCTCACTTTGCCTCTGTCGCCTGATGCCATCACAAGCGCAATTGAACGCGCAAGCGCCCGCATCATGTCAACGCAGGATGCGACAGCCCAGCCAGACCTGACCGATTCTATTTCTCTTATCCAAAGCTCCCTCAGCGCCCTCATGAATAAATTGGGGGTTCAAGAGCCAACCCTGGCCAAGATGGAGCTGGATGTGGAGGCCACCCTTTCTGAAGTGAATGCCATTGATCCTGCCATGCTCAAGGCGATCATAAAGGCTCGGCGCAACCGGCAGAAGTTTTTTGAAGGTGACCTGTTCTCAGATCCATCTTGGGATATTCTGCTTGAGCTCACAGCCGCGCATCTCAATGGCCGACAGGAATCTGTGACAAGCCTTGCCATTGCGGCATCGGTGCCGGCATCGACCGCCATCCGCAAAATCCGCGAACTGGCCGATCGCAACCTGATCCATCGGTGGACGGACCCCAATGACGCGCGGCGGATTTTCGTTGCCCTGACTGAAGATGCGGCGAAGCGCATGATGGCCATGCTGGCCAGCGCCCAAAAGGCGAGCATCATCTAGTCACTGCCGCTGGCACCGGCCCGATGCCAAAGCATTGCCAAGTACCCGCCATTGCGTAATGGTCATGCCTTCAGGAGACTGCATGATGACGACACTGGCTTATGAAACCATTCGCATTGAAAAGCGCGGCGATGCGGAGTGGGTGACCCTTAATCGGCCCGACGCGCTCAATGCCATTTCATTGCAGATGGTGCATGAGCTGACCGATTATTTTGATCGGCTGTTCAATGACGATCACGTGCGTGTCGTTGTCCTGCGCAGCGCGGGCCGCGCCTTTTGTGCAGGGCTGGATATCAAAGAATTTTCCGAAGGCCGCAAAGAGCCTGTGCCTTTTGGCGGCGGCTTTGGCTTTCAGGGGTATCTGGCGAATGTCTATGTAAAGATGCGGCGCTGCCCTCAACCCATTATCGCCGCCGTGCAAGGCGCTGCATCTGGGGGCGGCTTTGCCTTTGCACTGGCGTCTGATGTCAGGATTGCAGCGGAAAGCGCGCGCATGAACGCGGCCTTCATCAAATTGGGCCTGTCGGCCTGCGACATGGGCGTCAGCTATTTCTTACCCCGCGCAGTTGGCAGCAGCATCGCGGCCGAACTGATGATGACCGGACGTTTCATCAATGCGCAGCGCGCCCTTGCGACAGGCCTCGTGTCTGAAGTTGTGCCCGATGATCAGTTGGACACAGCAGTAGAGCAGATGGTGCAGGAAATGCTTGCCGCCTCTCCCCGTGGATTGCGCATGACAAAAGAGGGCCTGTCGCTTGCCATTGATGCGCCAAGCCTAGAGGCGGCCATTGCCATTGAAAACCGCAATCAGCTGATGACCAGCGCAAGCCCCAACGTAGCCGAAGGGATGCGCGCCTTTCTCGAAAAGCGCCCGCCCAATTATATTCGGGATTAGGTCCAGCCGCTGACCAGCAAATAGCTTGATCGGAGTTATCACTCACAGTCTTGAAGTAAATTGGTTTCACAACATACCCTGACTGCGGCATCCCGCCGACATTCAAAATGTCAGGAGAGTTCCATGCATAAGACTATGATCTCGCTTTTTGCGCTGGCTGTTGCCGCCGCATCGCCCGCGCTGGCCGAAGAACCAATGGCCGCATCCGCCAAGCCGATGACAAACAAAAGCTGGTGGCCTGATCGGTTGGACCTGTCGGCCCTGCGCCAGCACGCCGCGTCGTCCAACCCAATGGGGCCCGACTATGATTATGCCGAAGCCTTTAAGGCGCTCGATCTCGATGCGCTGAAGGCGGACATCAAGAAGACTCTGACCACCTCGCAGGATTGGTGGCCAGCCGATTATGGCAATTATGGTCCCTTCTTCATCCGCCTCGCTTGGCATAGCGCGGGTACCTATCGCACGCTGGATGGCCGGGGTGGCTCTGATGGCGGGCAGATCCGCTTTGAACCGCTCAACAGCTGGCCCGACAACGTCAATCTCGACAAAGCTCGCCGTCTGCTCTGGCCGATCAAGCAAAAATATGGCGCCAAAATTTCTTGGGCAGATTTGATGGTTCTGACCGGGACTGTCGCAATGGAGCAAATGGGCTTTAAGACCTTTGGCTTTGCCGGTGGCCGCGTTGACGATTGGGAAGGTGATGAAGTCTATTGGGGCCCGGAAACCAAGTTCCTTGATGATCAGCGTTACCATGGCAATCGGGAACTGAAGCGCCCGCTCGCCGCCGTCCAAATGGGCCTCATCTATGTGAATCCGGAAGGCCCGAACGGCAATCCTGATCCGCTGCTGGCCGCCAAAGACATTCGCGAAACCTTTGGCCGCATGGCGATGAATGATGAAGAAACCGTTGCCCTGATTGCGGGCGGCCACACCTTTGGCAAAGCCCATGGCGCGCGCAATGCGGCCAAGTGCCTCGGCGCGGAACCGGCCGCTGCCAGCATCGAGCAACAGGGCATGGGTTGGAAGAACAGCTGCGGCACGGGTGCTGGCGCGGACACGACAACCAGCGGTCTTGAAGGCGCATGGACGGCAAGCCCGGCAGAATGGACAACCCAGTATCTCGACAATTTGTTCGCCTTTGATTGGGTGCAGACCAAGAGCCCTAATGGCGCGACCCAGTGGATCCCCAGCGACAAGAGCGCCGCGAACATCGTCCCGGATGCCCATGACCCGAATAAGCGTCATGCACCAATCATGTTCACAACCGACCTCGCGCTGAAGTTTGACCCGGCCTATCGCAAGGTTTCTGAGCGGTTCCGCAAGGATCCCAAGGTGTTTGAACTGGCCTTTGCCAAGGCTTGGTTCAAGCTGACCCATCGCGATTTGGGTCCTCGCGCCCGCTATCTGGGCAAGGATGTACCGAGCGATGTTCTGCTGTGGCAGGATCCGGTCCCCGCAGTTGATTATGTACTGATCGACGCAACCGATGCCGCCACGCTGAAGACCAAGGTTCTGGCCTCTGGCCTAACAGTCCCAGAACTTGTCCGCACCGCTTGGGCGGCTGCTGGCAGCTATCGCGCCTCCGACATGCGCGGCGGGGCAAATGGCGCGCGCTTGCGGCTTGACCCGCAACAAAACTGGGCAGTGAACAACCCGGCTGAAATCAAGAAAACGCTCGCGGTCCTTGAAGGCGTGCAAAAGGAGTTCAACAAGGCACAAAAGGGCGGCAAGAAAGTCTCGCTCGCTGACCTGATCATCCTTTCGGGCAATGCCGCGGTCGAGCAGGCAGCCAAGCAAGCCGGCGCTGAACTGAGCCTGCCCTTTACGCCAGGCCGTGCCGATGCCAGCCAAGCACAGACGGATGTTCAATCCTTCGCAGCACTGGAACCAGCGGCCGATGGCTTCCGCAATTATTACGGCAGCACCGCCCGCCTTTCGCCTGCGGAAATGCTGGTGGACAGGGCCAATCTGCTCAACCTGACGGCACCCGAAATGACCGTCTTGGTGGGTGGCCTGCGCGTTCTGGATGCCAATACGGGCGGCGCCAAGCATGGCGTCTTTACCGATCGTCCCGGCACGCTCAGCAACGACTTTTTCGTCAACCTAGTCGACATGTCGACCAAATGGTCAAAGTCGGCACAGGCAGAAGGCCTCTATGAAGGGGCAGACCGGGCCAGCGGCAAGGTGAAATGGACGGCGACCCCTGCCGACCTGATCTTCGGATCAAATTCTGAACTGCGCGCCATTTCAGAAGTCTATGCCGCAAATGACGGACGCGAAAAATTCGTTCAGGATTTTGCCAAGGCATGGACAAAGGTCATGAACCTCGATCGCTTCTGATCTAGGTTCTGTTCGGCGGGGACAAACGCCATCGTCCCCGCCGATTTTTTTGAATTGTGACAACAGGCTCCCCAAAATGCGTGCGCTGACCAAGGGCCTTATTCTGGGCCTGATCTCTTTGAGCTTCACAGCCCCGGCGGTGGCCCAACAAAGGCCCAATGCAGAGCTTGGCAAACGGGTGTTTCAGCGGTGCGCCGCCTGCCATGCCCTTGCCGCAAATGCGTCGCTCCGGTTTGGGCCAAATCTGCATGGCGTGGTGGGACGGAAAGTCGCATCTGTGCCGGGGTATAATTATTCGCCCGCGCTCAAGGCGCAAAAGTTTGTTTGGACCGAAGCGCAACTCGATAAATGGCTGAAAGGGCCGCGCACGCTTGTGCCCGGCACAGCGATGCCTTTTGCAGGCGTGCCCGATGCCGCAGAGCGCAAAGCCCTCATTGCCCATCTCAAGGCCCCAACCCCCTAGCGCGCGCCTTTTTTCGTCGATAGTGATGGCGAAGAATGAAGCGGAGGGCATAATGGCCAATATCTATCCAGTTCCAACCAAATGGGCACAGACAGCCTATCTTGATGCTACTGGCTATGCGGCAGCCTATGCGCACTCCCTCAATGATCCCGATGGCTTTTGGCGCAAAGAAGCCGCGCGGATTGATTGGATACAGCCCTTCACCCGCGTGAAAGACACCAGCTTTGACGAGAAGGACTACCGAATCCGCTGGTTTGAAGATGGCGTGCTCAACGTCTCGGCCAATTGCCTCGATCGCCATTTGCCCGACCGCGCCGATGACATTGCCATTATCTGGGAAGGGGATGACCCCGCCCAGCAGCGCAAGATCAGCTATGGGGATCTGCACGCAGAGGTGTGCCGCTTTGCCAATGTCCTCAAATCACGGGGCGTCCGCAAGGGAGACCGCATCACCATCTACATGCCGATGATCCCAGAGGCGACGATGGCGATGCTCGCCTGCACGCGGATCGGGGCCATCCATTCCATTGTTTTTGGTGGATTTTCCCCCGACGCTCTGGCGGGGCGGATACAGGATTGCGATTCTCGCATGGTCATCACGGCCGATGCCGGCATGCGCGGCGGCAAGCTCGTGCCGCTCAAAGCCAATGTCGATGCCGCTGTTCAGAACTGCCCCTCGGTCGATACGGTTCTGGTCGTGCGCCATGTCGGCAACGACATTGCCATGCAGCCAGGACGCGACATTTGGTATGCCGATGCTCGCGACACTGTGGATGCCGATTGCCCGCCCGAGCCGATGAACGCGGAAGACCCGATGTTCATTCTCTACACCTCTGGCTCCACCGGAAAGCCCAAGGGCGTTTTGCATACGACAGGCGGCTATCTCGTCTGGGTCACGATGACGCATCATTATGTTTTTGATTATCGCGCTGGGGATATTTTCTGGTGCGCCGCCGATATTGGCTGGGTCACCGGCCATAGCTATGTCGTGTACGGCCCGCTTGCCAATGGCGCGACGACCGTGATGTTTGAAGGCGTGCCCAATTACCCCAATCACAGCCGCTTTTGGGAGATTGTTGACCGCCATCAGGTCAATATCTTCTACGGCGCGCCAACGGCCTTGCGGGCCTTGATGCGTGAAGGCGATGATTGGGTAAAGCGCACCTCACGCTCCTCCCTGCGTCTGCTGGGCTCGGTTGGGGAACCCATTAATCCTGAAGCATGGGAATGGTATTATCATGTCGTGGGCGAGGCCCGCTGCCCCATTGTCGACACCTTCTGGCAAACCGAAACGGGCGGCGCGATGATCACCCCCCTGCCCGGTGCAACGCCGCTCAAGCCCGGATCGGCCACCCACCCCATGTTTGGCGTCAAGCCCGTTCTGGTCGATGCCGAGGGCAATGTTCTGGAAGGTGCCACCGACGGCAATTTGTGCATCACCGATAGCTGGCCCGGGCAAATGCGCACCGTGTGGGGCGATCATGATCGGTTCTTCCAAACCTATTTCACAACCTATCCGGGCAAATATTTCACCGGCGATGGCTGCAGGCGGGATGAAGATGGCTATTATTGGATCACTGGTCGCGTGGATGATGTCATCAACGTCTCTGGCCACCGCATGGGCACGGCCGAAATCGAAAGCGCGCTGGTCGCGCATGCCAAAGTGGCAGAGGCCGCCGTGGTCGGCTTTCCGCATGAGATTAAGGGACAGGGCATTTACGCCTATGTCACGCTCAATGCCGGCGAAGCTGAGTCGGCAGAGATGCAGGCAGAGCTCGTCAAATGGGTGCGCCAAGAAATTGGCCCCATCGCCACCCCCGATATCATCCACTTCACCCCAGCCCTTCCCAAAACACGCTCCGGCAAAATCATGCGCCGCATCCTGCGCAAGATCGCCGAAGGGGATGTGTCAAACCTTGGGGATACGTCGACGCTGGCCGATCCATCGGTGGTCGACGCCTTGGTGAGCGCGCGGCCCTGATAGGGGCACATGAGCTCTTCTAATTCTGTGAAGTTGGTGGACAGGGCTGGATTCGAACCAGCGTACGCTTGCGCGGGCAGATTTACAGTCTGCTGCCTTTAACCACTCGGCCACCTGTCCCCAGGCGTTGCGATCCAGCGCATGCGGCTGATCGCGAGACGCGCCCAATGGCGAAGCCGCGACGCGCTGTCAATGCGTCAGTCGTGGATGATGAGCCATTCGTCTGCCGGTGCACGGTTGGAGCGCAGATTATTGGCCGGATTATTGGGGTCTTTATAGCCGATGGAGAGACCCGTCCAAAGAATCCGATCCTCGGACAGCCCCAGAAAATTGCCAATGGTCTTGGGATAACGGGACCAGCATTCCTGCGGGCAGCTATCCAACCCAGCCTCACATAAGAGAAGCATGATCGAATTCAGCAGCGCCCCGGCATCGGCACATTGCGGCGGCTCCATCTGCCGATCGAGCGAAATAAACAGGCCAGCGGGCGCGCCGAAAAACTGGAAATTATTGGAGAACCATTTGGCCCGCCCGGCCTTATCCTCGCGCGGAATGCCAATTGCGTTGTAGAGCATGTGCCCCACTTCGGCCCGGCGCGCGGCATAGGGGGTTTTGAGCTCTGGCGGGTAGACATGATATTCCGGGGTTTCCATTTGCCCGCCTGCGGCCATTTTTTCGGCCATAATCGCCTTGAGCTTGGCCATCGACGCGCCATGAATGATATCGACATGCCAAGGTTGCAAATTGCCGCCGCTAGCCGCGCGCGTGGCACGAATGACCACATCCCTCACCAGAGCAATATCGACAGGCGTGTTGAGAAACCCCCGCACAGACCGACGATAGTCAACAGCTTGCGAAACGTTCATGCTCAATCCCTTTTCACCCGATCATCAGGCCACAAGTTTCCCTTGCCGTAAACGTCAATTTGGGCAAGGGAATTGCCAACTCAACCAGACAAAAGGAATGATTCATGGCCACAGCCTATATCGTTGATGCTGTTCGCACTGCTGGCGGTCGCCGCGGTGGTAAGCTTGTCGGCTGGCACCCTGTTGATCTTGCAGCGGCAACGCTGGATGCGCTGGTCGCCCGGTCTGGCATTGACGGCACGAAAGTGGATGACGTCATCATGGGCTGCGTCACGCAGGCAGGGCAACAGGGCGGGCAAGTCGGCCGCAATGCGGTGCTCGCTGCCAAGAACTTGCCCGACAGCGTCCCTGCCGTCACTATTGATCGCCAGTGCGGATCCTCGCAACAGGCCATGCAGTTTGCAGCACAAGCCGTGATGTCGGGCACGATGGATGTCGTCATTGCAGCGGGCGTTGAATCCATGACGCGCGTCCCCATGGGGTCCAGCGTGATGTTCCACATGAAGGAAGGCCTTGGGAATTATAAATCCCCGCGCCTGGAGGATAAATATCCCGGCATCATGTTCAGCCAGTTCATGGGCGCTGAAATGATCGTGAAGAAGCACGGCTTCACCAAGGATGATCTCGATCAATTCGCCCTGTCCAGCCATCTCAAAGCGATTGCCGCGACACAGGCTGGCGCGTTTGATACGGAAATCGTCGCGCTGGATATTGAAACACCCGAAGGGCCGCAAATTCACAAGGTGGATGAAGGCATTCGCTTTGATGCGTCGATTGAAAGCATTTCGGGCGTCAAGCTCTTGCAAGAAGGTGGTTCGCTGACCGCTGCCTCTTCATCGCAAATTTGTGATGGGGCTTCGGCCGTTTTGATCGTGTCGGAACAGGCGCTCAAAGAACATGGCCTCACGCCTATTGCGCGCATCCATAATCTCACCGTCACGGCGGGCGATCCGGTCATCATGCTGGAAGAGCCGCTCTTTGCGACCGACCGCGCCTTGCAGCGCGCTGGCATGAAGATCAGCGAGATTGACGCTTTTGAAGTCAACGAAGCTTTTGCGTCGGTTCCTCTCGCTTGGCTCAAGCACACGGGTGCCGATCCAAGCCGCCTCAACATGCATGGCGGCGCAATTGCGCTCGGCCACCCCTTGGGCGCATCGGGCACGAAGTTGATGGCGACATTGCTCAACGTGCTGAAGGCCAAGGGCGGCAAATATGGCTTGCAAACGATGTGCGAAGGCGGCGGCGTTGCCAACGTCACCATCGTCGAGCGCCTGTAAAATCCACGTCTCAATAGAAAAGGAATAGGTTCATGAAACTCGATTCTTCCGTTTCCGCTGTCATCACAGGCGGTGCATCCGGCCTTGGTGCCGCAACAGCGCGCGCGCTTGCCGCCAAGGGCGTGAAAGTCGCTATTTTTGATCTTCAGGCTGAAAAGGGCGAAGCCCTTGCCAAGGAACTGGGCGGCGTGTTCTGCGAAGTGAATGTGACGGACGACGCGTCTGTCGATGCGGGCTTTGCAAAGTCCCGCGCGGCCATTGGTCAGGAGCGCATTCTTGTGAACTGCGCAGGCACTGGCAATGCAATCAAGACGGCCAGCCGCTCCAAGGAAGATGGCTCGATCAAGCACTTCCCGCTCGATGCCTTTAACTGGATTATCCAGATCAACCTGCTCGGCACGTTCCGCTGCATCGCCAAGTCTGCCGCGGGCATGATGACGCTTCCCGCGATGGAAGATGGGGAACGTGGCGCCATCGTCAACACCGCTTCGGTTGCGGCTGAAGACGGCCAAATGGGTCAGGCCGCTTATTCTGCGTCCAAGGGCGGCGTGGTTGGCATGACCCTTCCCATTGCCCGCGATCTTGCGAGCGAAAACATCCGCGTCAACACCATCCTGCCGGGTATTTTTGACACGCCACTCTTGGCGGGCGCGCCGCAAAATGTGCGCGATGCGCTTGGTGCAACCGTGCTCAATCCAAAGCGCCTCGGCCAACCGGTGGAATATGCCAATCTTGCCATGTGCATGATCGAAAATGGCTATTTCAATGGTGAAGATGTCCGCCTTGACGGTGGCATCCGCATGGCACCGCGTTGATCTAGGAAATATGGCCCCTTCGCACAACGGAGGGGCCTTTTTTACATGCCAAAACCCCTTCCCAACCGCCTGAACCCGGATCACTATCCGGTGTCACTGACAGCCCAGACGCGCTTTCAGGACATGGACATTAATGGCCATCTCAACAATGTTGCCTTTGCGGCATTGTTTGAAAATGCCCGTGTCCAATTGATCCGCAATGTCCGCCCGTGGGCGGATCGCCCGGCCAATGAGCGGACGATGGTTGCGGCAATGGAAATCAACTATCTGCGCGAGGGCAATTACCCGGACGATGCCGTCATCTGTTCCGGCATTGGCCGGATCGGGACATCAAGCTGGACGATTGAGCAGGCCATGTTTCAAAAAGGTCACTGCATCGCGACATGCGACACGATCATCGCCTGCCGCACCGACAATCAATCAAAGCCGCTTCGCCCGGCAATTGTTGAAGGCCTCAACGCCCATAAGGTGCGTCAGGACTGATTGAGGCGATCAATCCGCGAAGTTTGGCTTGCGCTTCTCCATCTCAGCCATGACGGCTTCCATCTGATTGGGTTTGCGGATGACCTTGATCTGCTCATCGCTTTCCGCCTGAAGCAGGTCTGCATCGGTCGCAGCGGCCATCATATTGCACAGCCGCTTTGCCCCGCGAATGGCGTGCGGATTCTTATTGGCAATCACCCGCGCCAATTCCATCGCCTTGGCATGGGGATCGTCTGAGACATGGGTGGCAAAGCCCATCTCCTTGGCTTCGACACCGTTAAACTCGCGGTTGGTGTAAATCATCTCCCGCAAGACATCGTCCTTCACCTGCGTGCGCCAGAGCGGCATGCCTGCCACATCGGGCACAAGACCCCATTTCATTTCCATGATGGCGATCCGCGTTGCCGGGTGCACAATGCGAATGTCCGCCGCCGCCATAATCTGGCTGCCCGCACCAAAGGCCACGCCGTGCACAGCCGCGATCACAGGCACAGGCAGTTCGCGCCAGCCCCAAGCGGCATATTGGGCATTATTGGCGATGCCATGCGTGCGTTCTGCCAGCGATCCGCCCGCGCTGCTGGCGCCGGGTGTACGATCCGATTGCATGCTGGCAAGATCAAGCCCGGCACAAAAGGCCCGCCCCTCGCCGGACAGGACCACAACGCGCAGACCGTCCATGGCTTTCAGCGTCTCAACGGCGTCAACCAAGGCGGCCCATTGGGCCGTATCGAGCGCATTCATCTTATCCACGCGAGTCATGCGGACATCAGCAATGCCATCTTCCAGCATGGTGATTGAAATACGGTCGTTCATGGCCTTTTTCCTTTGAGTGCAAATTCGACCAGCGGCAGCTGATCATTGCCAAAATACATGTCGGTTTGATCAACAAATATGGTTGGAGAGCCATAGCCGCCCCGGGTAACGAGTTCATCTGTATTCGCCCGAAGCCGAAGCTTATTGGCATCGGCGACGGATACCTGCGCAATAGCGGCCCCATTCAGCCCCGCTGCATTGGCGGCCGCGATCAGCACATCTGGATCGTCGAGATTTTCCTGCCGCCCAAAATAACTTTCAAATGCTGCCTCGACAAAGCCCCGCAAGGCGGGCTGATCCCCCTCCAGCGCACAGGCCATACGCATGGCATTGACGCTTTTGGCCGGGTGATGAACGGACGGGAAGTTCATCGTTACCCCCGCCAGCACCGCCCAATCGGCCAAGACCTTCCAGCTGTGCTGAAGCCGCCTGCTGCCCGCATCCTCACGCGCGGCATAGACCGCTGGGTTCACCGCATTAAACACCCCGCCGACCAGAATTGGGCGCAGAATAACACCCTGCCCCGTCCGCTCCAGCAGGGGCCAGAGATTGGCAAAGGCCAGCCGCGTCCAGGGGCTGGACAGATCGAAGAAGAATTCGACGCGCGGGACGGTCACGTCTTCACCTTCTCCCAATATTGGTCACGCAGCAGCCGCTTATAAAGCTTGCCGGTATCGTGGCGCGGAAGTTCGGCAAGGAAGTCGATCCGCCTTGGGATTTTGACGCCCGATAGTTTTTCCCGCGCATAATCGGTGAGTTCGGCGCGCAGGGCATCATTGGCATGGGCCATGTCGATCGGCTGAACAACGGCGATGACTTCCTCACCCATTTCCTCATGCGGGCCACCGATAACGGCAACATCCTGCACCTTGGGGTGCGTCACGAGATGGTTTTCAATTTCCTGCGGATAGATATTCACCCCGCCGGAAATGATCATGAAGCTCTTGCGGTCGGTGAGGAACACAAAACCATCCTCATCCATCCAGCCCACATCCCCTAAGGTCGACCAGCCTTTGGAATTGCGGCTCGACTGCGTCTTTTCCGCATCGCCATGATATTCAAAAACAGTTTCGCTCTCGAAAAAGACGGTGCCTTCGCTGCGCGGTGGCAGCTCCGTCTCATTATCCTCCGCCATAATATGGGCAATGCCGGTCACGGCCTTGCCGACCGAGCCTGCGCCTTCCTTATCCGCTAGGCGCAGCCAATCTGCCGAGCCAATATAGGTAAAGCCATTGCCTTCAGAGCCCGCATAATATTCCTCAAGAACCGGGCCCCACCAATCTATCATCGCGCGCTTGACCGGCATCGGGCACGGCGCGGCTGCATGGACCGCGCAATTCAGGGTCGACAGATCATATTTGTGGCGCGCCTCTTCGGGGAGCTTGAGCATCCGCACGAAATGGGTGGGCACCCATTGGCTGCACGTCACCTTATATTTCTCAATCGCGGCGAGCGCGGCCTCGGCATCAAATTTCTTCATGATGACAACGGTGCCGCCAATCTTATGCACAGTCATCGACCAGCGCAGGGGCGCTGCGTGATAGAGCGGCGCTGGCGAGAGATAGATGCTGTCCGGCGTAAAGCGGAACAAGCCCATGGCCAGCATAACAAGACTGTTCGACTGATTAATGGCAG
>JBBATU010000014.1:0-43476 GCA_040398565.1 Chakrabartia sp. | reverse complement strand
GCATCCACATGTCGATGCCCGCCAAAATTGTGCCATAGTCATTGCCATATTTGGCAACGGCTGGTTGCGCATTTTTGACCAGCTTTAGCTCCTTGGCGATCCAGCTGTCATTGAGCGTTGCCTGATAGTCGGCAATTTCATCATGCGCACGGCCAGCGGCAATGGCGGCCACAATGCTGTCAGCGGCCAACATGCCGGATTTCATGGCCGTATGGCTGCCCTTGATGCGCGGCACGTTCACAAAGCCAGCTGAACAGCCGATCAATGCACCGCCGGGGAAGGCGAGCTTTGGCACGGATTGCCAGCCGCCTTCGTTAATGGCGCGCGCACCGTAGGAGACGCGCTTGCCGCCTTCCAGAATCTTGCGAATTTCGGGATGCTGTTTCCACCGCTGAAATTCTTCAAAGGGGAAGAGGTGCGGATTTTTATAATCCAGCGCGACGACAAAGCCGAGGGCGACCTGATTATTCGCCTGATGATAGAGGAAGCCACCGCCCCAGCTGTCGCTTTCCGTCAGCGGCCAGCCCTGCGTGTGGATCACACGGCCGGGTTCATGCTTGTCTGGGTCAATATCCCAGAGTTCCTTCATGCCAAGGCCATAGACTTGCGGTTGGCAATCCCGCTCCAGATCAAAGCGGGCTTTGAGCTGCTTGGTCAGATGTCCGCGCGCGCCCTCGGCAAATAGGGTGTATTTGGCGTGCAACTCCATGCCGGGCTGATAATCAGATTTTTGGCGGCCATCGCGGGCAATGCCCATATCGCCCGTGGCGACGCCCTTAACCGATCCATCTTCGTTGAAGAGGACTTCGGCGGCCGGGAAGCCGGGGAAAATCTCAACGCCCAGATTTTCGGCCTGTTGCGCGAGCCAGCGGCACAAATTGCCGAGTGAACCAGTATAGGTGCCCTTATTATGCATCCAGCCGGGCGTGAAGAGATGCGGAACCGCCATATGGCCAGTCGAGGACATGACCCAGTGATGATTTTCCGTCACCGGAATTTCCGCCATCGGGCAGCCCATATCCCGCCAATCTGGCAAAAGCTCATCAATGGCTTTGGGATCAAAGACCGCGCCGGACAAAATATGTGCGCCGACTTCTGACCCTTTTTCCAAAATGCAGACCGCAAGATCGGCATTGAGCTGTTTCAGCCGGATCGCCGCCGACAGACCTGCTGGCCCGCCCCCAACAATCACAACATCATACGGCATCGATTCCCGTTCGCTCATGGCCCCAATATCTCCTTCTTGGCCCTGGTGCGCTTTAGCGCGACAATGTGTCTGACTGGCAGATAGCGAAGCCTTTGCTGTTGACCAACTAGATTTATGGGGGTTGAAGGCACGTTGTGATGCAAATGCCCGTTCCAACCGATCCGCGCCTTGTCGCGGCCGCCCTGCGCTGGTGGGATGATATGGGCGTCGACACGTTGGTGGAAGACGCGCCGCAGCCTTGGTTGGGCCGTGCCGCAAAGCCCGTTGATCCGCTTGTAACGGCTGAAGAACCCAGGTTTTCCGGGTCGAATGCGCCACCGCCAGTCGTGACTGAAGCGCCGCTTGCGCCTTTGCCGCAGTCGCTTGAGGCACTTGTGGACTGGCTGATGCAGGATCCAGCCGTCCCTGAAGCCGGGCCAGCTGACCGTCGGCTCCGCCCCTTTGGAATGCCGGGTGCGGCCATTGCCATTGTGACCGACATGCCAGAACCGGGCGATGCAGAGGCGTCCATGCTCCTTTCTGGCGAAGCGGGGCAGTTGTTTGACCGGATGCTGGCGGCGATCGGGCTGGATCGATCCTGCGTCTATTGCCTGCCGTTATGTCCGGGGCGGCCGCCAACAGGGCGCTTATCGTCATCGGCCCTTACCCGGCTTGGGGAGATTGCCCGCCACCATCTCGCTCTGGCCGCGCCCCAACGCGTTTGGGTGCTGGGTCAAGCGACAAGCCAAGCGCTCTTGGGGGAGGATGCAACCACATCCTCGGATAAAATGGGTGCGGATATGAAGCAGGTGGCAGAGGGCCTGCCGTGCATTGCCAGCCTGCATCCCCGGCTGCTTTTGCAGACGCCTCAGCGCAAGGCCGCTGTCTGGAAAGATATGCAAGCGTTGATCGGGGGATTGGCGTGAGATATTTGGCCCGACTAATTGCAATTGGTTTGAGCGTCGCGTCTGCCGCACCAGTGGTGGCGCAAGACATGGAGATGCAAAGCAGCTTGGCTGCCAATTTTGCACCCCAACTCGGCCCCAATGCGCGCCAGCGTTATAAAGATATCTTCGTTGCGATCCGCGAGGGGCGTTGGGAAGACGCGCAGGCCAATTTGGACGATATGCCCTTTGGCCCCCTGCATGATGTTGCGCGGGCAGAACTGTTTTTGGCGAAGGGATCCCCCAAAGTTGAGGCAGAACAGTTGCTGGATTTGCTTCAACGATCCCCGTTTCTGCCGCAGGCGCCGCAGCTGGCCCGCCTTGCCCGCACGCGCGGAATAGAAACCAGCTTTAATCTGCCTGTTGCGCGCGATTTGATTTGGCTGGGCAGTGCGCCGCGCCGCACGCAGGTGCGGCAGACCAAGGATCCAGTTGCGATATCAGTCAATGCGCAGATCCAGCCGCTGATCAAGGACAATATCCCTTTTGAGGCAGAGCCGATCTTGCTCGTGAATGAGCCAAATCTCTCGCCAGAAGGACGCGCCGAACTGTTCCAGCGCGTTGCCTGGTCTTACTATATTACGGGCGATGATGATGCCGCTCGGCGGCTGGCCGCGATTGGCCAGTCGGGGTCGGGGGAATGGGCTGCCTTGTCCGATTGGACGCAAGGCCTGTCGGCTTGGCGCAGTGGCGATTTCAGCGGTGCCTATACCGCATTTAATTCCGCCGCTGCCCGGTTTCAGGATGATGACAAATCATCCGCATCTCATTTTTGGGCGGCGCGCGCTGCCTTGGCTTCAGGTCAGCCAAACAATGCAGATGCCCATTTGAAGGCAGCTGCGCTCTATGCGGAAACATTTTATGGGATGTTGGCGACTGAGCGGCTTGGCCTGCCCAATATGATCCAGAAGATGCCCGATCATGTGGGCGATGTTGAACAGCTTCCCAATGTGCGCGCGGCTCTCGCCTTGGCTGAAATTGATGAGATCGATCTTGCCGACGAAGTCATTCGGTATCAGGCCCGCATTGGCGACCCACGCAAACATGCTGCTCTTGCCGCCCTTGCCGGGCGGATGGATTTGCCCGCAACGCAATTATGGCTGGCGCATAATGGCCCGACTGGCGCACGCGCCCCGGCCTCTGCGCGCTACCCAATGCCGCAACGATGGGCACCGGAAGGCGGCTGGCGGGTAGATCGGGCCTTGGTCTTTGCCCATGCGCTTCAGGAATCGCAATTTCGCACACGTGTGGTCAGTCCAGCGGGCGCGCAGGGCCTGATGCAGGTCATGCCGGGCACGGCTGCCATGATGGCGCGGCAAAAGGGTCGAGCCAGTGTCGGATCGCTCAACAATCCGGCGACCAATATGGAATATGGGCAGAGTTTTATTGAGCGGCTGCGCGATATGCCGGTCACGGGCGGGATGCTGCCAAAGGTAATTGCTGCCTATAATGCTGGCCCCTTGCCAGTTGAGACTTGGAATCAACGGACCAAGGATAATGCCGACCCGCTGCTCTACATTGAATCCATCCCCTATTGGGAAACGCGGGGATATGTGACAATTATTCTGCGCAATTATTGGATGTATCAGCTTCAATCCGGTGCTCGGGCGACCAGCCTGTCCGCCTTGGCCCAAGGCATGTGGCCGCGCTTTCCGGGTCTGCCGGGCCCAACAGCTGTGCGCCCAGAACGGATCGCAGGGGTGGCCAGTGCCAATTGATCCCGCCCGCGATTTTCTGGCCATTGGCATTGCCGTTCTGACCATTTCAGACAGCCGGACGAAAGAGACGGATGGCTCTGGCGGCTATTTATGTGGGGCCCTGCAAGATTTGGGGCATCGGCTGGCGGATTATCAGATTGTCGCAGACGATGTGGCCGCCATTCAGGCACAAGTGAGTGCTTGGGTCGCAGATCCGGACGTCGCCTGCATCCTGACAACGGGCGGCACAGGTGTGACGGGGCGGGATGTCACACCCGAGGCACTGGCGGCGCTTGGCGGGCGCGAAATCCCCGGCTTTGGGGAGCTGTTCCGCTGGATCAGCTTTGAGAAGATTGGCACATCCACCATCCAATCCCGCGCCATCGGCTATGTGATGGGCGAAACCTATGTTTTTGCCCTGCCGGGATCGACCGGGGCCTGCCGAGACGGGTGGGAACAGATCTTGATCCACCAACTCGACAACCGATTTCGACCGTGCAATTTCATCGAGCTGATGGGCCGCCTCGGCGAGCGATAATTGGCTTAGGCTGCCTTCAACTCATAATCCTTATATTGCTTACGCAGCTCCGCCTTTTGGATCTTGCCCGTGCCGGTGTGGGGCAGGCTGTCGACGAAGAGAACCTCATCGGGCAGCCACCACTTGACGACTTGTCCGGCCAGATAATTGACCACATCGGCCTCGCTGAGCGTCGCGCCCTCTTTGCGGACGACGAGCAGGATCGGTCGTTCATCCCATTTGGGGTGTTTGACGCCAATGGCGGCCGCTTCAGCGACGCCGGGGCAGCCGACGGCTGCATTCTCAAGCTCAACAGAACTAATCCATTCGCCGCCAGATTTGATGACGTCCTTGGCGCGATCGGTGATTTGCATTGTGCCATCGGCATGGATGACGGAGACATCGCCGGTATCAAACCATTGCTCTCCATCCACCGCATCTGCCTCTGCCTTGAAATAGCGTTTCACGACCCAAGGGCCGCGAATCTGCAACCGGCCAGAGCTGGTGCCATCGCGGGGCAGGACATTATCTTCATCATCCAAAATGCGCAGCTCCACGCCAAAGGGCACGCGGCCTTGCTTGCAGACAATGTCAATCTGCGCCTCAATGTCGAGATCGTCCCAATCAGGCGTGGGCGCGCCCATGGTCCCAATGGGAGATGTTTCCGTCATGCCCCAGGCATGGGCGACGCGAACGCCCTGTTTCATAAGTCGTTCAATCATGGCGCGTGGCGCTGCTGACCCGCCAATGGTGACCAGCCGCAACTTGCCCAGCCCGGCATCGCCGCCGGCCTTGGCCGTGGCGTCCAGATGCTGGAACATGGCCAGCCAGACGGTGGGGACGCCTGCGGAATGGGTCACGCCCTCTTCGCGCATCAACTTGTGCAGCGTGGGTGCGTCATTGGTGGTCGAAAAGACGAACTTCACGCCGGCGGCAGCGCCCGCAAAGGGCAGGCCCCAGCTGGCGGCATGGAACATCGGCACAATGGGCAGCAGCACTGACGCGCAGGACAGATCAAAAATGCTGGGCGCAATTTCCGCCATGGCGTGCAGCATGGTGGAGCGATGCTGATAGAGAACACCCTTGGGATTGCCCGTCGTGCCGCTGGTGTAGCAGAGCATGCACGGATCACGCTCATCGCCCATCACCCAGTCAAAGGCGCCGTCCATATCGCGCATCAGCGCGCCATAGCTGTCGTCGCTGTCAAATACGATGAAGTGCTCCACCGTCTTCAAATGCGGTTTCAGCCGGTCAATAATCGGTTGGAATTGGGCATCATACATCAGCACCCGGTCTTCGGCATGGTTCATGATGTAGATCAGGTCTTCATCAAACAGACGGACATTGACGGTGTGAATGACGCCGCCACAGCCAATGGCGCCATACCAAGCCGCCAAATGGCGGTGGTGGTTCATGGCAAAGGTGGCGATCCGATCCCCCGGCTTTAGGCCCCATTTGGTAAAGGCTTGCGCCAGCTTGCGTGCCTCCAATGCGACGCCCGCCCAATTGGTGCGTTCAATCTGCCCATCGGCCCAGCGCGTCAGGATTTCCCGCGGGCCATGTTCGCGCGCGGCATAATCAATCAGGTGCGTTACCCGAAGTTCCCAATCCTGCATGCATCCAAGCATCGTCATCCCCATCCGTTCTTATGGCGTGTTTGACGCAATAAATGGCGTGATGCGGGCCGCAGCGCAAGAGCCCTGCTTTGGATCAGGCCGAAGCGATTCGCGCATAATGCCAAGGCGCATCCTTTTGCCCGTCGATGAGTCGAACCGAGTCCACGATGAGTTGAATGAGCCGCACCACTCATCCCAACGACTCATCGATTCATCGCTGCGCGCTTGGCCAGCCCATCAGCGGCACCCAAGGAAAGCTGACGGAGCCACTCAGGCCAACCGGGGGATATCGACACAGTGCACTTTACGCGTTTCTTTGCAGCTGCAGCCTTGATGCTGACAATGCTTGCGACGCCTGTTTTTGCGCAGTCGGGTGGTGTCCTTCAATGCGTGACCTATGCGCGCGCTGTTTCTGATGTTGATCTGCGCGGCAATGCGTATAGCTGGTGGGCGCAGGCCCAGGGCCGCTATGCCCGGGGTGACACCCCGCGCGTTGGCGCTGTGATGGCGATGCCCAGCTTTGCGGGCATGCGCAACGGCCATGTCGCCAAGGTGAGCAAGGTCATCAGCGACCGTGAAATCCTGCTCGACCACGCCAATTGGTCGCGCCCCGGCATGGTGGAGCGCAATGTGCGCGCCATTGATGTGTCGGCCAAGGGCGATTGGAGCCGGGTCCGCATCTGGCATGCCGGATCGCGCGGTTTGGGGATAACAAGCTATCCTGTTTCGGGTTTCATCTATGGCCGCAGCACGCCGATGACGATTGCCCAGGTACAGCGCACGGATCGTGGTCCTTTGCTCAGCACGGATGTTTTGGCACTCGCCGCGCGCGAAGGTTAATCGGCATCGGCCGCAATGGGCCGGGCTTCCTCCACCAACATAATCGCAACTCCATCCCGAACGGGAAAGGCAAGCCCTGCGGCGTTTGAGATCAGCTCTTGGCGCTCTGCATCATAGACCAGCGCCGTCCGCGTGATCGGGCAGACCAGCCTGTCCAGCAGAACGGGGTCAATCATTGCAAGGTCACCCGGTCATCCCCGTCATGTCGACCGAAAAACTGCAGCAATTGCACGATCAGCTCGGCCCGCTCATCCAGCTTGCGGGCCTCCAGCAAGGCCTGTTTTGCCGCCGGGTCAAAGGGGGCGATTTGGGCAATGCCATTGACCAACGCCTCATCATCCAGACGGGTGACGGCTTCCCAATCCACGGCATAGCCCTGACGATCGGCAAAGCGTCGCGCCTCTTGCTCAATGCTTGCACGTTCCATCAGGCCCAGGGCGTCATGATCTTCTTCTGCCAAAATCTGCGCCTCAATCTGGCGAAAGGGGGTGGCGACGTCATGTTCTTTGACCAAGCGAAAGCGCGCTTGGCCTTCGAGAACGACATTATAGCGGCCATCGTCCAGCGCCTCGACATGGATGATCTTCCCAACGCAGCCCATATCAAAAAGCGGCGGTGGATCACCCGCGCTGCGCGGCTGGATCATCCCGATCCGCTGGTCGCTGGCCAAGGCATGCTGCACAAGCGCGCGATAGCGCGGTTCAAAAATATGAAGCGGCATGTGCATCCGGGGAAAGAGCACGGCCCCGCCAAGCGGAAAGACGCACAGCCGGGTGAGGGTATCGACCATCATCCGAACAGCACCGCAGAAAGCTTCCGCCGGGTTGTCGCCACCCAAGGGTCTTCAAGGCCAATGGCTTCAAACAGCTTGAGCAACTGCGCGCGCGCTGCGCCCTCATTCCAGCTTCGGTCAATCCGGATGCTTTCCAGCAGTACCTCTGCTGCGCCATCCCGGTCGCCCACGGCCATCAGCCCGCCGGACAGGTCAAAGCGGGCGGCATGATCTTCCGGGTTGGCCGCCACATGCGCCTTCAGCCCCGCCAGATCATCCACCGGCTTTGCATCCTGCGCCAAGGCAAAGGCAGAGGCGGCCCGCGTCAGCACGGGGGGTGTGCGCTGCTCCTCAGTCAGGCCGGAGAGCAAGGCTTCTGCCGCGTCCATCTGCCCTGCGCCAATATAGGCGCGGGCAAGGCCAGACAGGGCGTCTGCATTGTCCGGCACCATCTCCACAATCTGTTCAAAAATGCCAATGGCGCGCGCGGCATCGCCCTCGGCCAAAGCCGCGTCGCCCATGGCAATCAGGGGTTCGGTCTCCATCGCCTGCTCTTGTGCCGCCCCCTTAATCGGCAATTGCTGCAACATCTGGTCCAGCGCGCGGGTGATCTGCGCTTCGGTGCGGTACTGCGTTAAGTCGGCGACCAATTGCCCCTGAAACACGGCATAGACAGTGGGAATGGATTGCACACGGAATTGCGCGGCGATCAGCTTTTGCTCATCCACATTGACCTTGGCCAGCATCACGCCCTTATCGGCATAGTCGGCCGCGATCTTTTCCAACACGGGCGTCAGCTGCTTGCACGGGCCGCACCAGTCCGCCCAGAAATCGAGGATGACGAGCGACGTCATCGACGGCTCAATCACATCGCGGCGAAACGCCTCCACGGCTTCTTTATCCTGCGCGCTCATGCCCAGAGTTGCCACCATCTCACTCCCTCATTGTCTTACACTCCCCTATGTGGGGAGGCCGCGCCCGGACACAACCCAAAAAGCGCGTCATGGGTGGGACAAAATCCCGATCCCGGGCTTGCAAAGCGCAAAGGCCGCTGGTAACAGCCCGGCTCCCGCGCAGGACGAGTGCCCGCGCCAACGCCAGAGCGGGCGTAGCTCAGGGGTAGAGCACAACCTTGCCAAGGTTGGGGTCGAGGGTTCGAATCCCTTCGCCCGCTCCAGTTTTCCTAGGAAAATCAAGGACTTAGCAAAAAGTCCTTTTCGAGATTCCCTCAAAAAACCTATAAACGGATCATAAACGGATTTAGTCGTTTGTGAGGTCGTTGATGGACGCTGCTGATTCATCGTCAAAACCGAAGCGTCGATGCGAGAGGTTGTCGCCCGCACATCGGACGTCAAAAAATGGTTCAATAGCATCCTGACTGAACGAAAGACCGATTTGGGTGCAGAGGATTCGGATTTGCGGAATGCGAGAGTAGTTCCCCCCGATACGTTCATCTTTTGCGGTCGAGACGGAATTCCGATTGGGTCGTTCAAGAAGTCCTTTGCGACCCTGCTCAAGGATGCTGGTGTCGAGTTCGACACGTTTGGTAACAAGCGGACACTCTATTCCCTCCGTCACACCTACGCGACGTTCCGACTAGCGCTGAGGTTCCGCTGCCTCTTTCGCCAACAGGGCGTCGAGCCAGCCTTGTCCCATGTGGGCATAATTGCGGCAGGCCTCTTTCGGCTCCAGCGGGGCCTTGCCGAGCATGCGATCAAACAAGGTGCTGACGGAGGGATGCGGGGTGACCAGCACGCCGCAGCGTCGCTCCGCAATCGCGGCGAATGTCTGGCGGAAGCGCGCGACGACCTCTGGGTGATCGGTAAAGCGATAGGGCGGGGCAGCAATTGGGGAGATGCTGTCCATATAGCTGATCGTGCGGCAGTGTGATCCCGCGCAGCTTTGCCAGGTCCAGCTGGTTGACCCCATGGTGTGCGCTGGGGTGGCAGACGCCGTCAGGCGCAGCGGCCCCACCCGGATGACAGAGCCCGGCGTCACAATTCTGTCCGCCGTCACGGGCGCAAAATCATAATTTTTAAGAACGCCATATTGCGAATCCGAAGGATCAACCTTGCCTCTTGCAATCACAGCGCGGCCAGCCCACCGACATGGTCAAAATGTTCGTGACTGGTCACGATCCACCGCACATCCTGCGACCGAAAGCCCAAGGCGCGGATATTGGCGAGGATCGACGGCACGGCCGTATCTGTCGCTGCATCGACAAGCACATGACCCTTTGGTGAGGTGATGAGCAACACGCTGATGGTGCAGGTGCCGACATAATAAGTATTTCCAAAGAGGCGCGCTGGCGGCGCGGGTGCAGAAAAATCCTCCGTTGTGCCGCACTGCTTAACAATGGCCTCGGTCGCGGCGCGGTCTGGCCCAGCGGCGTCCGTCTTGGCCCAAAGCTGTGCCGGTGCAAAAGCGAGGGCGATGGTCGCAATCACGCGTAGCCCTGCGAACAAAGTTTGTTCTATTGGCATTTATGGCGACCTTCTCTCCGGTATCTGCTGCTTCGGATGTTAGGGAGGTCGAGATGGGAAGGCTAGTGGTCTGAAGGCGGGCTCGCTTGGTTGAGGTGACTTCGTAGATTTGCTCTTCTCCGTGCGGATAATATTGACACAATGTCATAAATAACATTATGTCATAACCTATGAAACCACCCCCCCAGACCCCCTCCAGCACAAAGCGCGCGCGGACGCGGGATGCGTTGTTGGCGTCGGCGCAGGCGTTGTTGATGGATCACACGGCGGCGACCCTTGGGTTGCGGCAGATTACCAGCCATGCGGGGTTGGTGCATGCCAGTTTTTACACGCATTATCCCGATATTGCGGCCCTGATCAGCGATTTGGGGGAGCTTTTAGGGGCGACGCATGCGGCGGCCATTAGGGCCTTGGGCGTTTCGATTGCGGATCCTGCGGCCCGCTTTGCACAGATCACGCGGCAGACCTTATGGATGATGGTGCAGCAGCCCGGCTTTGGGCGGCTCCTTTTTGATGTGGGTTTGCCGACGGATCGGCTGTCTGCCGAATTGCGGGTCAGCTTGACGCTCGATATTGGCGCGGGGGCGGCGTCTGGCCGGTTTCGGGTGGCGGATGTTGATCTGGCCGCCAGCATGGCTGCCGGGGCGATCACGGGCCTTGCGCTTGATCTGCACCGGGGCGGGTTGCCTCCCGCCAAAATTGATGCCGCGACCGCCGCACTTCTTCGTCATTTGGGCGTTGAGGCGGATGAGGCAGAGCGGCTGGCCCATGCGCCAATGGATATTCTGCCGCCGCTGGAGCTGCCTATGCGCTGGCTATCGCTGCCGTCCGTTACGCTCCCCCCATCAAGGCATAGTATATGAACCGAAAGCCCCTAGCTGGTGGAGAAATCCAAAGGGATATGCCCGGCTTTGACGCCGCATTGCTCAGCACCAGTTTTAATGCGCAAGACCCCGGTCGTCGCCCCGATGTGATCGTGCAGCCCATTTGTGTGAGGGAGGTCATCGCGGCGGTGCACCGCGCGCACGATGAAGGGCTGACCATCGGCATGTGTTCGGGCGGGCACAGCTGGGCGCAGAACCATATTCGTGATGGCGGGCTGCTGATCGATCTGTCGCAGCTGAATAGTATAGCCATTGATGAAGAGGCAGGCCTTGCCCTGATCGGCCCCGGCTGCCTTGCGGGGGAGCTGAATGCCGCGCTGGCCGAACGGGGCCTCTTCTTCCCGGTGGCGCATGCCTATACCGTCGGCATGGGCGGGTTCCTGCTGCAAGGCGGGTTTGGCTGGAACAGCCGGGCCAATGGCATGGCGTGCCAAAATGTGGCTGGTATTGATGTCGTGCTGGCGGATGGCAGCTTGGTTCATGCCAATGAAACGCAAAACCCGGAATTATTGTGGGCTGCGCGCGGGGCTGGCCCCGGCTTTTTCGGGGTGGTGGTGCGGTTTCACCTGAAGCTGCATCGGCGGCCGAAATTCATTGGGATGAAGCTGCAAGTCTTCCGCATGCGCCATTTGGAAGAGGTGATGGCCTGGGCGGATCAGGTTGGGCCCCAAGTCTCCCCCTCGGTTGAGTTTCAAATGGTCTTCAACAGGCGGGCAACGGGCATATTTGCGCACGGGATAGAAGTGCTTGCCCCGGTGCTGGCGGAAAGCTGGCGCGAAGCGCGCGATGCGGTCGCCTTTATCGATAAAGGCCCGCTGCGCAAAAAGGCGAGCTTCACCCTCCCGCTCTTGCCCATGTCGCTCAACATGATGATGCAGACGGGGGAAAAGACCTTGTTCCTGCCGAACACCCGCTGGACGGCGGACAGCATGTGGATGAACGACCCGATTGCCCCCTTGCTGCCCGCGCTGCGCAAAATTGCGGATAGTCAGCCGGCCGCCCCAAGCCATGCCCTTTGGCTCAATTGGAACCCGCCCGCATCGCGGCCGGACATGGCCTTTTCGCTGGAGGCCCGCACCTATCTCGCGCTCTATGGCGGATTGCGGGGCAAGGCGGCGACACCTGCCGATGAAAGCTGGGCGACAGACCATATGCGCGCGCTGGAGGCGCATAGCGTTGGCATTCAGCTGGCCGATGAAAATCTGGGGCGCAGGCCCATGCCGTTCATGGCCCCGGCCAATTTGGCGCGGCTGGATGCGCTGCGGGCAAAGTTTGATCCAGACGGTCGGTTCAATCCTTATATGGGGCGCGTATCATGAAAAGCAGCAAGCCAATAACCGGGCGCTATCTGGGCTATCGCGCGGCGGATCACGCACTGCCCTATGCGCGTTTTTTCAACCCCAATCTCGCCCCCTTGGCACCGCATGTGTGCGCCGCGCTGGACCGAGCCGGGGTGCCAGACCTGTTGCTGCCGGACATTGACCAGGCGGCCGAAAATCTCTTCGGGGATGCGCCTGTGCTGGAAGATGGCTTTGTCCTAACCAAAGATGGCGGCATGCGGGTGAGCGTGCGCACCGACATGCCCGGTGTTACTCCGGCGATGATTGATTGGTGGTTCGGCTGGCATGGCGATGCCCCTGCTAAATATAAGCTGTGGCATCCACAGGCGCATGTCCATGTCGGGTGGCGCGATCCGCCGCCCAGCGGTGCCAGCGGCCGGGCGCTCTATGTCGGGCAAACCTCGCTTGTGGATGAGTATATCGCCAGCGATCTGATCCGCGGCTCTATTCGCTTTGTCCCGCCCGCCCGCTTTGGCTTTACCGATCCCCGTTTGGACGATGACCGCCAAGCGACCATCGTCTGCGCGCGCATAGGCCTTGGCGATGCGCCGATTGACGTTGGCTATCTGGCCCATCATGTCCGCGCGGTTCCCGGCGGCAGTGAAATGCGATCCCGCTTTTGGATGGGCGGCAAGCATGTGGGGGGACGCAACCTCATCGGCAGCTTGGCCGCCGGGCTTGCCAAACGCGTATTGCGCCTGACGGAGGCCGATGCCCGCGCTCTGCTGGTCCATTGTGCGCAAGAAATGCCGCATCTGGCCGCGTTCCTGCCAGAGCTATATGCCGCGTGCCAAACCGAGCGCACCTAAAGGCCAAATCGACGCTCACCCCCCTTTTTCAAATCCATGTGAAAACCGCATCGCGCATCATGGGAATATGATGTAGGGGCCGCGCATCATGCTCAACTTTGACGGCATCACCGTGCGCCTTGGCGGGCGCACAATTATAGATCGCGCCACGGCTGCCTTGCCGTCGAACAGCCGTATTGGGCTGATCGGGCGCAATGGCGCGGGCAAATCCACGCTGATGAAGGTGCTGATCGGCAGCTTTGACCCCGATGAGGGGCGGCTGGATATGCCGCGCAGCACGCGCATCGGCTATATCGCGCAGGAAGCGCCGAGCGGAACATCGACTCCGATTGAAACCGTTCTGGCCGCCGATACGGAACGGGCCGCCCTCATGATTGAGGCGGAGATGTGCGAAGACCCCAATCGTTTGGGCGAAGTGCATGAGCGGTTGCTGGCCATTGATGCCTATGCGGCCCCCGCACGGGCGGCGCGTATCTTGGTTGGCCTTGGCTTTGATGATGCGATGCAGAATCTGCCGCTCGACAGCTATTCGGGCGGGTGGAAGATGCGCGTCGCGCTTGCCGCCTTGCTCTTTTCCCAGCCGGATTTGTTGTTGCTGGATGAGCCGTCAAACCATTTGGATTTGGAAGCGACCTTGTGGCTGGAAAGCTTCTTGAAAAGCTATCCCGGCATGATGGTGGTGATCAGCCATGAGCGGGATCTTTTGAACAATGTGGTGGACCATATCCTCCACCTCGAAAATGGGAAGACGACGCTCTATCCCGGTGGCTATGATGCCTTTGAACGGCAACGGGCCGAACGCGCCGCGCAATTGGCGGCGGCCAAAGCCTCGCAAGATGCCCAGCGCGCGAAATTGCAGGATTATATTGCCCGCAACAGCGCGCGGGCGAGCACCGCCAAGCAGGCCCAATCGCGCGCTAAGGCGCTTGCCAAGATGCAGCCCATTGCGGCGATGACCGAAGACCCGACCTTGTCTTTTGACTTTCCCAATCCAGATGCGCTTCGCCCACCTTTGGTGACGCTGGATATGGCGAGCGTCGGCTACACCGAGGGCACGCCCATCTTGCAAAAGCTGAACCTGCGGCTGGACCCGGATGATCGGCTTGCGCTGTTGGGGCGCAACGGCAATGGCAAGACCACATTTGCCCGCCTGCTCGCGGCGCAGCTTGCGCCGATGGAGGGAGAGATCGCCAAAGCCGGCAAGATGCGGGTCGGCTATTTCACCCAATATCAGGTGGAAGAACTGGATGGCGGTGATACCGCGCTGGAGCATATGACTCGCCAGATGCAGGGCGCCACCCCGGCTGCCGTGCGCGCCCAGCTTGGCCGCTTCGGCTTTTCGGGCATCAAGGCGACGACGCAGGTTGGGAAGCTTTCCGGTGGGGAGCGCGCCCGGCTGGCGCTGGCGCTGATCACGCGCGAAGCGCCGCACATGCTCATCCTTGATGAGCCAACCAACCATTTGGACGTGGATGCCCGTGAGGCGCTGGTGCAGGCGCTGAATGCCTATGAAGGTGCTGTCGTGCTCATCAGCCATGATCGACATATGCTGGAGCTGACCGCCGATCGTCTGGTGCTGGTGGATCATGGCACGGCCGTGGAATTTAGCGGCTCTATGGATGACTATACCGACCTGATCCTTGGACGAAACCAGCCCAAGGCGGAAGGTGGCAAGTTCAACAAAAAGGGCGACCGCAAGGCCGCGGCCCAAGCGCGCGAAAAGGCGCAGGAGATGCGCAAACGCGCCCGCGATGCAGAGGCAGAGCTGGAGCGGCTGACCGCCGAGCGCCGGGCGGTTGATCAGGCTATGGCAGAACCCGGTTCCGCTGAGCCCCGCTACGCCAAGATGACGATGACCGAGCTGATGAAGCGCAGCGCCGAAATCGCGACCGCGCTTGAGCAAGCCGAAGCCGCATGGCTGACCGCCTCTGAGGCGCTGGAGCCGTTGGAAGCAGGGCTTTGAGCTGAATTATCGGCTGAACCGCGCCGCCACGCGCGGCCAGAGGATGCTGATCATCAACCCGCCCATCACCAAAAGGGCCGCCATGATCTTCCAGCCCTGTAAGGGTTCCCCGAGGATCAGGGTGGAGGACATCATGCCGAACACGGGCACGAGCAGCGCGAGTGGCGCGACTTGGGCGGCCGGATGGCGGGAGAGCAGCCAGCCCCAAATGCCATAGCCGAACATTGTATTGCCCACCGCTTGCCAAGCGACCGCAGCCCAGGGGCCGGGGCCGGCCTGCGCCAAGCTTTGAAAAATCTTATCAGACCCTTCCATCAGGAAGGCGAGCGCGAAGAGCGGTGGGATGGCAAAAAGGCTGGCCCAGACAACATAGGCCAGCATGTTCACTTGGCCCGCCGCGCGGGAGACCATATTGCCGCTCGACCAGCTGATCGCGGCCCCAATGACAAGGGCAATGCCCAGCGGCGTTGTATGGCCGTCTGTATGCGTCAGGATGACGCCAAGCCCCGCGAGCGCCAGCGCGAGGGCCGCCATCTGAAACAATCGAACCCGCTCTTTATGTAAGAGGAGCGAGAAGAGAATCGTGAAGATCACCTGTGTCTGCACGACCAGCGAGGCGAGGCCGGGTGTAATATCCGACTTCATCGCGATAAAGAGCAAGCCAAATTGTCCGCCGCCGATCAGCACGCCATAGGCGGCCAAATTGCGCCAAGGCACGTTGGGCCGCTTCAGCAACAGGACGGCGGGGAAAAAGGCGAAGGTGTAGCGCAGCGCCGCCAGCAAGAGCGGTGGGAAGCTATCCAGCGCAATGCGGATGATCACGAAATTTGATCCCCAGACCGCCATGACAAGCAGAGCGGCCAGAAGATGCAAACGGGGCAGCCCCGCCGCCATAGAGGCATGCGGGGCGCCCAAATTAGACACCGCTGGAGGAGCGCTTGGCCCGCTTGCGATCATGCGGGTCGAGATGCGTTTTGCGCAGGCGGATGTTCTTGGGAGTGACCTCCACCAGCTCATCATCATCAATATAGGCAATGGCCTGTTCCAGCGTCATCCGCTTGGGCGGGGTGAGGCGGATGGCATCATCCTTGCCGCCCGACGCGCGGAAGTTTGTAAGCTGCTTGGACTTCATCGGGTTGACTTCAAGGTCATCCGTCTTGGCATTTTCACCCACGATCATGCCTTCATACAAGGCTTCACCCGGGGCGACGAACAAGATGCCGCGATCTTCGAGCGGGCCAAGCGCATAGGCATTGGCCTCACCAGACCCATTGGAGATGAGAACGCCGTTTTTGCGGCCTTCAATCACGCCTTTATGGGCCCCATATTTTTCGAACAGGCGGTTCATAATGCCCGTGCCGCGCGTGTCGGACAGGAATTCGCCGTGATAGCCGATCAGGCCGCGTGAGGGCGCGGAAAAGGTGATGCGCGTCTTGCCACCGCCAGAGGGGCGCATATCCGTCATTTCCGCCTTGCGCAGGTTCATCTTGTCGATGACGTTGCCCGAATATTCCTCATCGACGTCGATCACGACGGTTTCATAAGGCTCTGTCTTCTGCCCATTTTCTTCGCGGAACAGCACGCGCGGACGCGAAATGCCCAATTCAAAGCCTTCACGACGCATGGTTTCAATCAACACGCCCAGCTGAAGCTCGCCACGTCCGGCCACTTCAAAGCTGTCCTTATCAGCGCTTTCGGTGACGCGAATGGCGACATTGGATTCAGATTCACGGAACAGGCGATCGCGGATCATCCGGCTGGTCACCTTGGTGCCTTCACGGCCCGCCATGGGCGAGTCATTCACGGCAAAACGCATAGAGAGCGTCGGCGGATCAATTGGCTGGGCGGCAATGGGGTCTGACACGCTGGTGTCGGCAATTGTATTGGCAACCGTCGCAACCGTCAGTCCGGCGATGGACACAATGTCACCCGCCATGGCTTCTTCAACTGGAACACGTTCCAGCCCGCGGAAGGCGAGGATCTTGGACGCGCGGCCTTGTTCCACCACATTGCCATCGGGGTCGAGCGCGTGGATCGGCATATTGACCTTCAACGTGCCGCTATCAATGCGACCGGTCAGGATGCGGCCAAGGAAATTGTCGCGATCCAGCAGGGTGACGAGGAATTTGAACGGCCCACCCACATCTGCCTTGGGTTCTGGAACATGGCGCACAATGGTTTCAAACATCGGCGTCAGCGTGCCATCGCGCAGGCTTGGGTCGGTATTGGCATAGCCATTGCGGCCAGAGGCATAGAGCACGGGGAAGTCGAGTTGCTCATCGGTTGCATCGAGCGAGACAAACAAATCAAACACTTCGTCGAGCACTTCTTGAATGCGCTCATCCGGGCGATCAACTTTGTTGACGACGACAATCGGGCGCAGCCCAAGGGCAAGCGCCTTGCCGGTCACAAATTTGGTTTGCGGCATTGCGCCTTCGGATGAATCGACCAGCAGGATAACGCCATCGACCATAGAGAGGATGCGCTCCACCTCACCGCCAAAGTCGGCGTGGCCCGGTGTATCCACAATGTTGATGCGCGTGCCTTCCCAGTCGACCGAGGTGCACTTGGCCAAAATGGTGATCCCACGTTCCTTTTCGAGGTCGTTGGAATCCATCGCGCGCTCTTCAATGCGCTGATTGTCACGGAAAGTGCCCGACTGGCGGAACAGTTGGTCAACAAGGGTGGTTTTGCCATGATCGACGTGTGCGATAATGGCCACATTGCGGAGGCTCATGTAGGTCTCGGAAAAATGGAGGAAAGTTGCGGTTCGGGCGGGTCCCTAGACCAATTTGTGCGATGCGACAAGGTCGGCTAGGGCAATGCCATGTTGAGCCGCCTTTTTCCCGACCGTTTCTTGCTGTTGCTGCTGGCGACAATTGGCCTTGCCACGCTCTTGCCCGCGCATGGGCGGGGGATGGATATTGTCTCTGCTATTTCAAATATGGCGATTTTCAGCCTGTTTTACTTTCACGGGCTGCGCATCGCGCATGAAGCGGTCTGGGCCGGCATGCGGCATTGGCGCTTGCAATTGGCGGTGCTGGGTTTTGTTTTTGCGGTGATGCCGCTTTTGGGACTGGCAGCCTCACGCGGGGCGCCAGGCCTGCTTCCTGACGGGCTTTGGCTGGGCGTCTTATTTTTATGCGCGCTGCCCTCCACGGTTCAGTCGGCCATTGCCTGCGCCTCTATGGCGCGGGGCAATGTCGCGGCCTCTGTCATTGCCGCCGCCGTCACCAACTTATCGGGCGTCATTTTGACTCCGCTGATCCTGACCGCCTTGGCCAGCACGCAGGGCGTGGCGATTGATCTCAGCGCCATTGGACGGATTGCGGCTCTCCTGCTGCTGCCCTTTGCTTTGGGGCAGATCGCCCGCTTCAAACTCGCGGCTTGGGCGGAGCGCAACCGGGGCTGGATTGGGCGGCTGGATAAGGTGACGATTATTCTCACCGTCTATGTCGCGTTCAGCGCGGCGGTGATCGATGGTCTTTGGGGTCGGTTGGATGGGATGGACTTGGTGCGTCTGATGCTGGTCGTCTCGGTGCTCCTCGCGCTGGCGCTCGGCGGCAGCTGGGCCTTGGGCGGGATGATCGGCCTCAATCGGGAAGATCGCATTACCCTGCTCTTTTCCGGGGCGCAGAAAAGCCTCGCCACAGGGGCCCCGATGGCACGCATTTTGTTTCCAGCCGCGCAAGCCGGCATGATCGTGCTGCCGATCATGCTCTACCATCAATTGCAATTGATGGTATCGGCATGGATTGCAGCGCGGCTTGCGCGTGATTAATCGGGCGCGTCGAGAGGTTCGCCACGGGGGCACAGAGATGATCACTACTCAGCAGCCGCAGATTGCCATCCTGTTGCCTTGTTATAACGAGGCGGCGGCCATTGGGCAGACCATTGCCGATTTTCGCGCGGCGCTGCCGCAGGCGGCGATTTATGTCTATGACAATAACAGCACCGATAACACGGCTGAGGTCGCGCGGGCCGCAGGCGCCATCGTCCGGACAGAGCGGATGCAAGGCAAGGGCAATGTCGTGCGCCGGATGTTCGCCGATGTCGATGCCGATATTTACGTCATGGCTGATGGCGATGCGACCTATGAGGCGGCCGCCGCCCCAAAGCTGATTGCCCTATTGCAAGATGATCAACTCGATATGGTCGTAGGCGCGCGCAAATCTGAGGTAGAGGCCGCTTATCGCCGCGGTCATCGCCTTGGCAATGCGCTGTTGACGGGCATGCTCGCTTGGCTGTTTGGCCGGAGCTTTACCGACATTTTGTCGGGCTATCGTGTGTTCTCTCGCCGCTTTGTAAAAAGCTTTCCGGTTTTGTCCGAAGGTTTTGAGATTGAAACCGAAATAAGTGTCCACGCGCTGGAGCTTCGTATGCCCGTGGCCGAGTGCGTGACCGCTTATGCCGCGCGGCCGGAAGGATCGGAATCCAAACTCAACACCTATCGCGATGGCTGGCGCATCCTCAGGATGATCCTGACCCTGTTTCGCATTGAAAAGCCGCTGGCCTTTTTTGGGTTGATTGGCGCGGTCTTTGCCCTGACGGCAATTGCCATCAGCATTCCCTTGTTTCTCACTTATTTTGAAACGGGCCTTGTTCCCCGCTTTCCAACCGCAATTTTGGCAACGGGGATGATGGTCTTGGCTTTCCTCAATGGCTTTTGCGGGCTCATCCTCGATACGGTTGTGCGGGGACGACGTGAAATGCGGCGGCTGGCCTATCTGGCTTTGACGGGCTAGCGCGCCTTTATGCCCTCTTTTGAACTCAAGCCTGCGACTGAGCGGGTCATTTGGCTGCTGCTCGCGCTCGCGTCTGCCGCGCCCTTTTTGGTCGCGCCATTGCCGATTTTGCCTGATTTGTTCACGCATATTGGCCGCTATCACGTCATGAATAATTTGGGCGATGCTTGGCTGTCGCGTTATTATGCTTTTGATTGGCATATTACCGGAAATCTGGGTGTTGATCTTTTGATGGTCTGGCTCGGCCCGATCCTTGGCACAGAAAAGGCTGCCTATCTGATCGCGGCTCTGATCCCACCTATTGTCGTTTTGGGGATATATCGGCTGGCCCGCGCGGTGCACGGCCATGTTCCAGCACCCGCCTATTTCGCCATTTTGCTAATCTGGTCCTTCACCTTTCATCATGGCTTCGTCAATTATTGGCTGGGGGTCGGCCTTGCCCTTAACATCGCGGCCAGCTGGGTGCGCTTGCGTGATGCGCCCATTTGGGGTCGCACGCTCTTCGCCTTTGTCGCTGCCTTGCTCATTTGGCTGTGCCACACTTCGGCTTGGGGCATAATGGGCTTGCTCATCGCGGGCATAGAGTTTGCACGCGACAAGCGGCTCTTGCCCTTTATCGGGCGGATGCTGCCCTGGACGTCGCCAATCCTCCCCATGCTGATCTGGCGGGCGACCAAAGGCGGCGGGGAGTTGTTCGAAGGTTGGCGGCTTTGGGAAAAACTGCGCGGCATTCCAAATTTACTGCGTGCAGAATGGGAATGGTTCGACATTATGTCGGTCGCGCTCGTGATCTTGCTGGCCGTCTGGCTCCATGTGGATCGCCGAGTTGGACGTGATCCCGGGCTTCGCTGGGCAACGCTCGGCCTGTTCGCGGTCTCTATCATTCTTCCGTCAACGGTTCTCAGTTCTTATTTTGCCGATGTCCGTCTCTTTGCGCCCTTACTCATCATCGCCTTTCTTGCGGTGGGGAATATGCCCCCCAAAATGGCGCAGACGATTGCTCTGGGGGGCGCACTCCTCTTTCTGGTGCGCGTCGGTGAAACATCCATTGGCTGGATTCAACGGGGCAATGAAATTGAGGCGGATCTGGCCGCATTAGACCAGGTGCCCATGGGCGCGCGCATTGCGGTACTCGCCCATAGCAGTGAATGTGGGGTCTGGCCGCTGGCCGGGCGCAATCACGCACCCAGCCTTTCCATTGTGCGCCGACATGCCTTTGTGAACACGCAATGGGATATTCCCGGACAGCATTTGATGCGGCCCATTTATAATGAGGGACAGGGGTTTAACGATTCGCGGTCGGTGGAATTGTTCAATCCTGCCTTTGGCTGCCCCGGATTTCGCGTCCGGACCTTCCTGCGCTATCTTCCGCGGGAGCAATTTGATTATGTGTGGATTTGGGAAGCAGAGGCCCCGCCTGCCGCATTCTCATGGCTGACGCCCGTTTACACGGGGCCAACCGCGCGCCTTTATTCTATCCGTAAAACGCCCCCTTCTTCTTCGGGGGGTTGAACTTTCCGGTTTGAAGCCGAAATAGAGACTGAGACTTAAAGCAAAGGACTGTCCATGCATCCGCACGACGCGTTGATCCCCATCGTTATTGAACAATCCAATCGTGGGGAGCGGAGTTTTGACATTTATTCGCGCCTGCTGCGGGAGCGCATCGTCTTTGTGACGGGCGGGATTGAGGATAATATGGCCTCGGTCATTGTGGCTCAGCTGCTGTTCCTCGAATCGGAAAACCCGAAAAAGGACATTTGGATGTACATCAACTCGCCGGGTGGCGTGGTGACAGCCGGCATGGCGATCCATGATACGATGAAATATATTCGCCCGAAAATTGGCACGGTCTGCGTTGGGCAGGCCGCCTCTATGGGGTCTTTCCTGTTGGCCGCGGGTGAGCCCGGGATGCGCGTTGCGCTGACCAATTCGCGGATCATGATCCACCAGCCATCGGGCGGGGCACAGGGTCAAGCAACTGATATTGCGATCCAAGCGCAAGAAATACTGCGGATTCGCGCCAGTATGAACCAGCTCTATGCCAACTATACGGGCAAAGATCTGGACACGATCGAAAAGGCGATGGAGCGGGATAACTTTATGACTGCCAACGAAGCCAAGGACTTTGGCTTGATTGACCAAGTGTTCGATAAGCGACCGGTTCCGGCGGAAGATGCATAAGGCTAAGTCCGGCTTTTCTGCCGGACAGCACAAATTAAGCCATTGCCGCTAAGAAATCTGATTGTAACATAGCCACGATTGTGGCGGGAAGATTCTGATGACCAAGTTGAGCGGCAGCGACACCAAGAGCACGCTTTATTGCTCTTTCTGCGGAAAGTCGCAGCATGAAGTCCGCAAGCTGATTGCAGGACCAACCGTGTTCATCTGCGATGAATGCGTGGATTTGTGCAATGACATTATCCGCGAAGAAACAAAGTCTGCGCTTGTCTCCAAAAAAGATGGCGGCGTCCCGACTCCGGCGGATATTTGCAAGGTTCTGGACGATTATGTGATCGGCCAGCCAAAGGCGAAGCGTGTTCTCTCGGTCGCGGTTCACAACCATTATAAGCGGCTGAACCATGGCGCGAAGGGCGCGGATGTTGAGCTTGCCAAGTCGAACATTCTCCTAGTTGGCCCCACAGGCTGCGGCAAGACGCTACTCGCGCAGACCTTGGCCCGCATCTTGGATGTGCCCTTCACCATGGCAGATGCCACCACATTGACCGAAGCGGGCTATGTTGGGGAAGATGTTGAGAATATCATCCTAAAGTTGCTTCAGGCGTCCGACTATAATGTGGAGCGGGCGCAGCGCGGCATCGTTTATATCGATGAAATTGATAAGATCAGCCGCAAGGCCGAAAACCCCTCCATCACCCGCGATGTCTCGGGCGAAGGCGTGCAGCAGGCGCTGCTCAAGATGATGGAAGGCACGGTTGCCAGCGTCCCGCCACAGGGCGGACGCAAGCATCCGCAGCAGGAATTCCTTCAGGTCGATACGACCAACATTTTGTTCATCTGCGGCGGAGCTTTTGCCGGCCTTGAAAAGATTATTGCCGACCGGCTTCAGGGCAAGTCCATTGGCTTTGGTGCCCATGTGTCTGCGCCGGATGAACGCCGCACCGGCGATATTCTCAAGCAGAGTGAGCCGGAAGATCTCCTGAAATACGGCCTGATCCCTGAATTTGTCGGCCGTCTGCCCGTCATTGCAACTTTGGAAGATCTGGATGTTGACGCACTCGTCAAGATTCTGGTCGAGCCGAAAAATGCTCTGGGGAAGCAGTATAAAAAGCTGTTCGAGATGGAAGAGGTGGAGCTCGACTTTACCGACGACGCCCTGACGGCTGTTGCCAAGCGCGCCATTGAACGCAAGACGGGTGCCCGCGGTCTGCGGTCCATCCTTGAGGGCATTTTGCTCGATACCATGTTCGACTTGCCGTCGATGGATGAGGTTGATCAGGTGATGATCGACAAGGATGTGGTCGCCGGCACGAAGGAGCCAGTGCGCGTCTATACCAAAAAGACGAAGGAGATGGCAGGCGACGCCGCCTAGCCTGAACGCCCTGAGCCACCCCTATGCCGATGGAGAATGCCATGAGCGTCCATGATTTTAGCGTGAAGAAGCCGGATGGGTCGGATCAGAAATTGGCCGATTTCAAAGGTGGGCCGATCCTGATCGTGAATACCGCGTCCAAATGCGGCTTCACCCCGCAATATCAGGGGCTTGAGGCCCTACAGCGCACCTATGGCCCGCGCGGTCTGACCGTCATTGGGTTTCCCTGCAATCAATTTGGCGCGCAAGAGCCGGGCGACGCGGAAGAAATTAAGAATTTCTGCTCGCTGACCTATGACGTGACCTTCCCGCTCATGGCAAAGATTGAGGTCAATGGCGACAAGGCCGATCCGCTTTATGACTATCTCAAGGACGAAAAGCCGGGCGTGCTGGGCACCAAGGGCATCAAGTGGAATTTCACCAAATTCCTGATCGATAAGGATGGTAAGGTCGTGGCCCGCTATGCCCCGACCGACAAGCCCGAAAGCCTTGCCAAGGATATTGAAAAGCTCCTCTGAGCTTTTGCGATTTATCCCCAACATCGTCAGCCGAATCGGTTAACATCCTGACGGGCCGTGCCTAAGGTTCGGGCATGTCTTTTTCGCCCTTCGTGCCTTTGCGGGTTTTCTCCGCCTTCACCATGCTGGAAGGCGCGATCAGCCCCAAGGATATTGCCAAGCGCGCAAAGCAATTGGGCTTTCCCGCCGTCGCCCTGTGCGACCGCAACGGCCTGTATGCCGCGCCCCAGATTTCAGATGCCTGTAAGGCAGCAGGCGTGCAGCCGATCATCGGCACGTTGCTCTCTATCGCACGGCCCGGGCGTCCGGCTGGGGCCAGCCCGGTTTATGATTGGCTGGCGCTCTATGCGCAGGATGAGGTGGGCTATCATAATTTGTGTGCGCTCGTGTCTGCCGCGCATTTGGGTCGCCCGATTGAAGAGCCGCCGCATGTCACGCTTGATCTGCTCACGCGCCATGCTCAAGGCTTGCTTGCCTTAACCGCGGGCGGAGAAGGCGCGCTGTGTCGTCTATTGGCGGAAGACCAACCGGCGGCGGCGGAAGAGTATCTCGCCGCCCTAAAGCAGATTTTCCCGAAACGGCTTTATATCGAAATTTCGCGTCGGCTTGATCCGGTGGAAGGCGCGTCGGAAGAGGCGCTGCTCGATCTGGCATATGCCCATGATCTGCCGATCGTGGCGACCAACCCGGCCTGTTACGCCGAGGCGGATTTTCATTCCGCGCATGATGCCATGCTGTGCATTGCCGCCAGCGCCTATGTGGAAAGCACGGACCGGGCCAAAAGCTCCCCCGATGCCTGGGTGAAGCCGACCAAGGATATGCAGCGGCTGTTTGAGGATCTTCCCGAAGCACTCGCCAATACATTGGTGGTAGCACAACGCTGCGCCGTGATGGCGCCCAAGCGCGATCCCATTTTGCCAACCATTGGCGACAAGGCGGGGGAAGCGGATCAGCTGCGCGTTGATGCGCGGGCCGGCCTTGCGAAGCGTTTGGAGCTGACCCCCAATGCAGATCGGGATGTTTATGCCCAAAGGCTGGAGTTTGAGCTGGATGTCATCGTCCAGATGGGCTTTCCCGGCTATTTCCTGATCGTTGCTGATTTCATCAAATGGGCAAAGGAACAGGGGATCGCCGTTGGCCCTGGTCGTGGGTCTGGCGCTGGGTCGGTCGTTGCCTGGTCACTGACGATTACCGATCTGGATCCGATAAAGCTGGGGTTGCTCTTTGAACGCTTCCTCAACCCCGAACGCGTGTCGATGCCCGATTTCGATATCGATTTCTGCGAAACCCGGCGGGGTGAAGTCATCCGCTATGTGCAGCAGAAATATGGCAGCGATCATGTCGCGCAGATCATCACCTTTGGAACGATGAAGGCGCGCGCGGTTTTGAAGGATACGGGCCGCGTTTTGCAGATGAGCTATGGCCATATTGATCGTCTGGCCAAACTTGTGCCCAACCACCCGACCGATCCCTGGACGCTGGATCGTGCACTCAACGGCGTGTCAGAATTGGCTGGCGAGTATAAGTCCGACTTTCAGGTGCGACAGCTTTTTGATCTGGCGATGAAGCTGGAAGGCCTGCCGCGGCACAGCTCCACCCATGCCGCCGGCGTGGTGATTGGGGATCGACCGCTCGATCAGCTGGTGCCGCTCTATCGCGATCCGCGATCGGACATGCCCGTCACCCAATTTGACATGAAATATGTCGAAGGGGCGGGCCTTGTAAAATTCGATTTTCTCGGCCTGAAAACCCTGTCGGTCATTCAGCGTGCGCTGGATCTTATTGAGCAGCGGACCGAGGAACGGCCCGATTTGGATCGGCTGATCTGGGATGATCCGGCGGTTTATGCGCTGCTGCAAAAGGGCGATACGGTTGGGGTGTTCCAGCTGGAATCGGAAGGGATGCGCCGCACGCTGGCGGCCGTCCGTCCATCCAATTTTGGCGATATCATCGCGCTCGTCTCGCTCTACCGGCCCGGCCCAATGGATAATATTCCCCTGTTCGGGGATCGTAAGAATGGGCGGGTTCCGATTGAATATCCGCATGCTCTGCTCGAAGGCATTTTGTCTGAAACCTATGGTGTCTTCGTCTATCAGGAACAGGTGATGCAGGCCGCCCAGGTGCTGGCGGGCTATACACTTGGCGGCGCAGATATGCTGCGGCGCGCCATGGGCAAGAAGATTCAATCGGAAATGGATGCCCAGCGTGAAGCCTTTGTGACGGGCTGTGCCGCGCATAATGGAATTGAGGCCGCCAAAGCCAATGAACTGTTCGACTTGATCGATAAATTTGCGGGCTATGGTTTTAACAAATCGCATGCTGCGGCCTATGCTCTGCTGGCGTATCAAACAGCCTGGCTAAAGGCGCATTACCCAGCGGACTTTTTCGCCGGATCGATGAGCTTTGATATTTCCAACACCGATAAGCTTTCCATCTTCATGGATGATATGCGGCGTTTGGGCGTGACAGCGCTGGCACCCTGTATCAACCAAAGCGGCGCTGATTTTGAGGTGCAGCCAGTCGAAGACGGCTTGGCGGTGCGCTATGCCCTCGGTGCGCTCAAGGGCGTGGGCGAAGGTGCGATGGAACAGGTTGTCGCCGAACGGGCATCCAATGGGCCGTTCCTCTCGCTGGATGATTTTGCAGACCGGATCAGCGCGCGCCTGCTCAATCGTCGCCAGATTGAAAGCCTGGCCGCCGCGGGCGCATTTGATGTGCTCGAGACCAACCGCGCAGGCGTTTATGCGGTTGCCGAAACGCTCCTCGCCGTTGCAGCCGAGGCGGAAGCGGCGCGGGTCAGCGGGCAGGGCGGCTTGTTCGGCGGCGATGAGCATAAGGTGGAGGCGGTGAAGCTGCCCGCCAATGCGCATTGGTCTCTGGCTGAACGCATGACGCAAGAGCGAGAATATTTCGGCTTTTACTTTTCCGCTCATCCGGTGGATCGCTATCGCCATGTCGCAACGGCACATGGCGCGCGCACCTTTGCCGCGCTCTGTGCGCAACCTGCCCCCGCCGATGGCGGGCGCACGGGCGCAGTTATGGCGGTTCTGATCGAGGATGTGCGGTGGCGCACCTCCGCCCGCGGGCGGCGCTATGCCAATATCGCCATGTCAGATCCAACCGGACAGGTTATTGCCAGCTGCTTTGATGAACTGACGGCGAAGGATTTGGAAGAAGCGGCCAAAACCAATGAGTGCGGCCTTCTAACTGTGGAGCTAGATCGCCAGCCGGGCGATGAAACACCCCGCATCACCATCAAGCGCATTCAGCCGCTCGAAGGGCTGGCCGCCAATAGCCGCCTGAAAGCCATCGTCCGCACCGCCAGCCCCGCAGCACTCGCGGCGCTTGCCGCCCTGCTCGGCACCGAAGGCGGCGGGCGTGGCGAAATCCTTGTTGAGGCCGCGCTGGACGCAGGTGAACGCGCCACAATCCGCCTCGGCCGTAATTTCGCCCTCGACGCCGAACTCGCCGCCCGGATGGAAGTTATCGACGGAGTTGAAAGCGTCACCCTCTCTGCTGCTGATAGCCCAAGGCTGGCCTTGGTCTCGTAAGGGGGCCCCCCCCTATTGATCAATCGTCACAGTTGATGGGTGGTGCCTGTCCAGATGCGCCTTGATCAGTTTGAGGTTGCGGCTGTTCGATCGGAAGAACAGATCGGGGATCACCCCGATGATCGGGATAGCCCCAAAAAGCGCATCGACGCCGATAGTGCCGGCCATGCGGACGATGGCAGATTTGGGCATGCCGAGATTGCGGGCTTCCCAAGCGAGATAGCTGCCGATGAGCGCCGCGACGGCGGAGCCGCCAATGGGCAATACGTCCATCAACACATCGAGGCCAGCACGCTGTTTGGTGCCAGGCAGGGTAAACAGGCCCTCCATCACCCGTTCAAACGCCTGAATGCGCTGACGCACGGCGGCGGCTTGTGCCGGGGACAGTCGGGCCGAAGTCTTCTGTTCAAATTTCGCCATGCGCTGCTGCTCCTTTAGGATCAAATATAGGAGCGTCTCTGGGATCTGCTAGTTTTGAGTGCTGGCGAGCCTGTTGAGCGGGTGAATGGCGCGCGCATTTTCTGCAAAGCCTCCCAAATTGGGCGTCACCAGCGACCAGCGCAGCGGCCGCGCAATTGGGATGAACAATTGGTCTTGGGCGATCACCTTGTCCGCTTCGGCGAAGAAGGCGGCACGCTCTTCCGGGCGGGCTTGTCGCGCAAGGGAGAGACTGTTGCGGACCTTTGGGCTGCACAGGGGCGTTGTTGCACAAGCGGCAAAGGGGGCAAGGTACCAAAGCGGGTTGGCCGATGGAGCCACTTCATCCATCAGACGAAAATCTGCCGAGGCACCCGGTGCCACGGCCTTCGCGGTCACGCCGATGCGCTGCCAATCCCGGGCCAGCAGGGCAAAGAGAAGCCGTGCGCCGGGGCCCTTGGGCAGGGCAATGCGCACATTCTTTTGCGCATCTGAAAGCCCTTCCAGGCGTTTGCGGGCGTTAAGGACCCGTTGGTCTTGGGGCAAAGACGCCCAATCGGGCATGGCTTGAGGATATTGGGCAATACGCCCGGGCATAAGCGCTTCTGCGGCGGTCCAGCCGCTTGCGCCAAATTGCTGAACCAACATTGCGCGATCAATCGCCATGGCGAGCGCTTGGCGCATATCCGGATTCCCCGCTGCCCCGTCCCGGCGCGCCGCGATGAGTCCAAAAACGCCAGCCACAGGGTCTATCCTTACTGTCCGTGCGGGTGTCGCTGCGGCGGCAGCGATCGGATAATCGGAAAAGCGGCCGCCCAGAACGACCGCAGCATTCCCAATTGAAAAGCGCGCAACCGCTAGGGCGGCGGATTCTCCGCGGAGCCGCCTTTCGCCTTGCCGGGCCACCTCTTCGCTGGTGTCGATTGCTTCCGGAGGCAGAACTGGACGCAGCAATTTTGCGCTCGGAAATGATCGATGGAGCCGATAGGGGCCTGTCCCCCGCCCATTATGGATGATCGCCATGCGCGGATCGGCAAGCAGGCTGAGCAGATCTACCTGTGGTTCTGACAGGCGGATTTCCAAAACCGACTCCGTCATGGGAAGGATTTCCCGCACAGCACTCAGCATGGGCTTCAGCGGATTTCGGCTGGACGCTGCGATGGAGGTGCGCAGGCTTTTTGCGACCTCTGCCGCCGTAACGGGTGCGCCATCAGACCAGCTCGTGCGGCGGATGCGGAAGATGTAACTTAGGCCGTCATCCGTAACCATCCAGCGTTCGGCAAGTGCGGGCTCAATTTCCCCTTGCGCATCAAATTGGACAAGGCCCTGCATCAACGCCCCAGTCATGGCCAAGGACGGGGCGTCCAGCTCTTGCCGATTGGGGTTTCCAGCGCGCGCTTCGCCGCCGATCACACTTAATGTGATGGTGCCCTGATTGCTGTCAGAACACCCGCTGAACAGGAGGAGAAGGGGGAGGAGAGAGAGCAGTGGCCGAACCATCTTCAGATCGATAGCGCGCCAAAATGCCTACGTCACTGTTTTGGTGCGGACGGCGGGACTCGAACCCGCACTTCCAGGGGAAAGCAGATTTTAAGTCTGCTGCGTCTACCGGTTTCGCCACGTCCGCATGCGGCCCGCATCGGCGAGCGCAAGCCTTGCGTCAAGGGCAAAGCGGAAGGGAGGGTGTGCTTAGCCGACGTTCAGGCGCGCGCGCATTTCCTTGCCCGGCTTAAAATAGGGGACCTTCTTGGCAGGAATATCCACAAGATCACCCGTTCGCGGGTTGCGACCCTGACGCCCATCGCGGCCACGCGTGGAAAACGCGCCAAAGCCGCGAAGTTCAACCCGGCCACCCTGGGCCAGTTGTTCCGCGATGCTCTCAAAAAACAGGTCGACAATGGAATCGACTTCTCTGGCGGTTAGCCCGGGGTTTTCCTCCGCGATCTTTGCCACCAATTCCGAGCGAATCATGCCAACGTCCCTTCTTCATTCACCAGCCATAATGGCAAAAAATACTACCATAATGATGTAAAGTGCAAGATATTAAACCCATTGTTCAATTGGGCCAGAGAATTTCCGGTAACATATTGAATACAATAAATTTTTCGTTCTGGGAAAAAGAAAAGGCCCGCCCTGCACATTGGCGGGACGGGCCTTCTCGTGTCGCTTTCGCGCTCAGACTTACTTCTTGGTGTCGCGCGCCTTCAGCGCTTCGCCAAGAATGTCGCCCAAGGATGCGCCCGAATCGGACGAACCATATTGGGCCACAGCCTGCTTCTCTTCGGCGATCTGCATTGCCTTGATGGAGAAGGTCGGGCTCTTTGAACGGTCAAAGCCAGTAACCATGGCGTCGAACTTTTGGCCAACCTGGAAGCGGTCGGGACGCTGTTCGTCGCGGTCGCGGCCAAGGTCTGCGCGCTTGATGAAGCCAATTGCGCCATCGTCGCCAACTTGCACGTCCAGGCCGCCATCCTTGATGGCCATAACCGTGACGGTCGTGACGCTGCCCTTTGACAGGCCAGAGCTGCTGGCGGCTGCCGCAGGTGCGCCACCCTTTTCGACTTGCTTGATGCCAAGCGAAATACGCTCTTTCTCGACATCCACATCGAGCACCACGGCCTTGACCATGTCACCCTTATTGTGGAGCGCAAGCGCGTCTTCGCCGGACATGCCCCAAGAAATGTCGGACATGTGGACCATGCCATCGACATCGCCGTCGAGGCCAATGAACAGGCCGAATTCGGTCGCGTTCTTGACTTCGCCTTCGACGATTGTGCCCGCCGGATGGGCAGCGCTGAACGCTTCCCACGGGTTGGAGGCCGCCTGCTTGAGGCCAAGCGAAATACGACGCTTTTCTTCATCGATTTCAAGGACGATGACATCGACTTCCTGGCTGGTCGAAACGATCTTGCCGGGGTGCACATTCTTCTTCGTCCAGCTCATTTCTGAAACGTGGACCAAGCCTTCAATGCCGGCTTCGAGTTCAACAAAGGCACCATATTCGGTGATGTTGGTGACGCGGCCCGAGAGCTTGGCGCCGACCGGGTATTTCGCGGCAACCGCTTCCCAAGGATCGCTTTCCAGCTGCTTCATGCCGAGCGAAATGCGCTGCGTATCCTTGTTGATGCGGATGATCTGCACCTTAACCGTATCACCAATGTTGATGATTTCGGACGGGTGATTGACGCGCTTATAGCTGATGTCGGTGACATGCAGCAGGCCGTCAATGCCGCCCAGATCAACGAACGCACCATAATCGGTGATGTTCTTGACCACGCCTTCGATTACCTGACCTTCGGCCAGATTCTGGATCAGGCCAGACCGGGCTTCTGCACGGCTTTCTTCCAAAATGGCGCGACGCGAGACAACGATGTTGCCGCGCTTGCGATCCATTTTGAGGATTTGGAAGGGCTGCGAAATGTCCATCAGCGGGGTGACGTCGCGCACGGGGCGGATATCGACCTGCGAACCGGGAAGGAAGGCAACAGCGCCGCCCAGATCCACCGTGAAGCCGCCCTTAACGCGGCCAAAGATGACGCCGTCAACGCGGGTTGATTCACCGAACTGCGCTTCCAGCGCATCCCAAGCCGCTTCGCGACGGGCGCGGTCACGCGACAATACGGCTTCGCCCTGTGCATTTTCGACGCGATCAACATAAACTTCGACTTCGTCACCAATCTTCAGATCGGCTTTCTGGCCGGGGGCTGCGAATTCGCGCAGGGCGACGCGGCCTTCCGACTTCAGGCCAACGTCAATGACGGCCATGTCGTTTTCAATTCCGGTCACAGTGCCCTTGACGACGCGGCCGTCGAGGCTTTCTGCATTACCGAGAGATTCTTGGAGAAGAGCCGCGAAATCGTCGCGGGTCGGGTTGGCGGTTGATGCCATGTTAGAGGTTTCCAATCATATAGTTTTCCGGCCATCTGGTTGTTTCCAGAGGTCTTTTGGCCAGACTGCCCCAGCCACCCCATGTGACTGCAGCGTCCATTAAACATCTGCGCGCGTGGGGGAGCGAAATTGGGGGAGCGGGTTTGCTGCTCAGCGCCGAATCCGGGCCTCCACGAGCGCAATCGCCCGCTGGACGGCGGCGGCTATAGTCATATCCGACGTATCTAGCAAGTCGGCGTCCTGTGCCTGACGCAGGGGGGCAGCACTTCGTTCAGAGTCGCGGGCATCGCGCGCCTCAATGTCGGCCAGAATGTTCGTGTAATTTGTTTGGCTGTCTTCCAAATGCCGCCGCTTTGCCCGCACATCGGACGATGCCGTGATGAACAGTTTTGCATCCGCATCTGGGGCGATGACCGTGCCAATGTCGCGGCCATCCAGAACTGCGCCGCCTTTTTGGTGGGCAAAGTCTTTCTGATAGGCAAAAAGCGCCGCGCGCACCGCCGGATGCCGCGACACGCGGGAGGCCAGTGCGCCTGCGGCTTCGCTCCGCAGTTCTGGGTCGGTCAGAAGGGCATCATCAATGTCGCAACAGGCCGCTGCATCTGCCTCTTGATCGGGGTCGCCGCCAGTGCGCGCTGTTGCGACGCCGACTGCGCGATAGAGCAGCCCCGTGTCGAGGTGCGGCAGGCCATAATGCGCGGCCAAGGCTCGGGCGATGCTGCCCTTGCCAGAGGCAGCGGGGCCATCCACGGCAATGATCATCGCGCGCCCAACTCCTCGAGCATCGGAACAAAAGTCGGAAAGCTGGTAGCAACCGGGCTCATATCGTCGATCGTAACGGGCTGTTTTGAGACCAGCCCGGCAATGGCAAAGCTCATGGCGATCCGGTGATCAAGCTCGGCCGCAATCGTCACACCGCCGGCCAATGGCGCGCCGCCCGACCCGTGGACGATCAGCCCATCTTCCAGCTCTTCGACAGTAACCCCGAGTGCGGCCAACCCCTTGGCCATCACGCTGATGCGATCTGATTCCTTGACCCGCAATTCTTCAAGGCCGCGAAAGATGCTTTTGCCCTCCGCCAATGCTGCGGCGATGAACAGGATCGGGAATTCATCGACCATAGAGGGGACGATGTCCGCCTCGGTCTCAATGGCTTTTAGTGGTCCGTGGCGGACAATGAGATCGGCGACAGGCTCCCCGCCCACGATGCGTTCATCGGTGAGAGTGATGTCCGCGCCCATGGATTTGAGAACATGGATCAGCCCGGCCCGGGTTGGGTTCATCCCAATATTGTCAATGCGCACGTCAGACCCCGGAACAAGGCAGGCGGCAACCATTGGGAAGGCGGCGGATGAGGGATCGCCGGGGACGACGACATGCTGCGCCGTCAGCTCTGCCTCCCCATGAATGGAGATGACCCGTGCGCCCTCGGAATCTATCGATACGTCCACCTTTGCACCAAATCCGGCCAGCATCCGCTCACTATGATCGCGCGTCGGGATGGGTTCGATCACCGTTGTAATTCCGGGTGTGTTCAGCCCAGCCAGCAAGACTGCCGATTTCACCTGCGCCGATGCCATGGGCAGGCGATAGGTTATGGGAACAGCCGGGCAGGCGCCGCGCACCATGATGGGGAGATATTGGTTGCCTTGTGCGCCGGGGGAACAGGTAAAGTCTGCGCCCATTAGGCCTAATGGATCTGTCACACGCCCCATTGGCCGCTTTGACAAAGAGGCATCCCCGGTAAAGGTTGCCGTGATGGCATGGCTGGCAACAAGCCCCATGAGCAATCGGGTGGAGGTGCCGCTATTGCCCATGTCGAGCGCCGTTTCGGGCTGCAACAGCCCACCGACGCCAACACCATGGACGCGCCAAATACCATCATCCCCGCGTGCAATCTGCGCCCCCATGGCCCGCATCGCGGCCGCCGTTGCCAGCACGTCCTCCCCTTCCAAAAGCCCTTCGATCACGCTTTCGCCAATGGCGAGCGCAGACAGCATCAGCGCCCGGTGCGAGATGGATTTATCTCCGGGAACACGGATGCGGCCAGACAGGCCGTTGCACGCGGCAAAGGAGAGCGGGGCAGGGGAAATGGGATGGGCCATAGCGTTCGTGTCTTTGACAGCGGCGCTGCGCTATGGCAAGGCGCGCGCCGATTGCTGGGGACATGTGTTCCACAGCGAAGCGATTCTTCTAGTTTGAAAGGCTTATAGTCTGATGGTGAAGCCTGAATGGGGTACCAAGCGTACATGTCCGAAATGCGCGACCCGTTTTTATGATCTGACCAAGGATGATCCAGTGACCTGCATTTCGTGCAGCTATGCTTGGATCCCCGAACCAGTTCTGAAATCGAAACAACCGCTTCCCTTTGAAGAAGCTGTGCCTGCGGCCGGTGCTGTGGTGGAAGCCGACGCAGATTTGGGTGCGGATTTGGATCTCGACGTTGATGACGCCGCAGAACCGTCCCCCGATGACGATGTCGATTTGGGTGGCGATGATGATCTGGGCGTCAATACGAGCGACGCCAACGACGAAAATTGATCGCATAACCGCAACCTTAGGGTTGCAACCGGGGCGCGCCTGACATAAAGGCGCGCCTCCGAATGGGGCCTTAGCTCAGCTGGTAGAGCGCTACACTGGCAGTGTAGAGGTCAGGGGTTCGACTCCCCTAGGCTCCACCATTCCCCTCGATATCAAACAAATTTCTCGGTGGCATCCCAATGCCCGCTGAGGCGGCTTGCGCACCGCGCGCCGACCTTTTCAAATACATCTTCAAAATATCAACATATTTAGGTATTATTGACCTTTGGCTGTCTTCACACAGGTTCCCATGTGACGGCCGAGTAGAACGCGTTTGGGGTCAATCATGCATCGAAAATCCGTGGGTCTTGTCCTGCATAGTTTTAGCCAGGGCGGCACAGACCGGGTTGCGGCTCTTTTGGCGAAAGGATTTGCCGAGAGAGACTATGCGACGGAGCTTTTCATTTTTGCGCGCGGTGGACAGGCCGAGGCGGCTTTGATGTCGATCCTATCTGCGAACGTGAAGCTGACATTTCTGGGATCATCGTCCGGCAGCCGGGCGTGGGATTTGGTGCGGCTGTTCCCTGCCTTTGTCCGGGCCTTTGATGCCGCCGACGCGATTTGGCCCCTATGCGACGCAGAGCAAGCCCTGCTCGTCCGTGAATTTCCGCATGCAGCCGATAAGATTGCGGCCGTCCAAAACCCCTATGTGACGCAGGCGATGCTCGCACCCTTTCAACGCCCTGCCCGCGAAGGGCCGCCGCTTGTCCTGGCCGCGGGCAGGCTTGCGCCGCAGAAACGGCTTGACCTTTTGGTGGAAGCTTTTGTCCATATCCCCCCTGATGCTGCCCGCCTCGTCATCGCCGGGGAGGGCGGGGAGCGCGCGAAGCTGGAGGCGATTATAAAGGCGCATGGACTGGAGGATCGACTCACCCTCTTGGGCTTTGTGGCGGATGTCACGGATTTGCTGCGCCGCGCCGATTTGATGGTTTTAACCTCGGTGTTTGAAGGCATGCCGGCCGTGGTTTTGGAGGCGATGGCCGCCAATTGCCCAGTCGTGTCGACCAATTGCTTTTTAAGCGCCCGGGCCCTGCTCGAGACATCGCCCGGATGCGGCATCATTGAGGAAGAGACGCCCGCCGCCGTCGCTAGCCTGATCCTTGCGCGATTGGCCGAGCCGCGCCCAAACACCCTGCACGAGACCGCCCAGCGCTGGTCGATAGACAATGGCATAGACAGCCATGTCACCGCATTAGAGCGCGCCTTTTTGCGGCGGCAGGTGGGTTAAATCAGCGTCGGAATCTTCTCCCGAAACGGAAAAAAGCCTTTGGTCGCATGCGGCCAAGCGGCGGTGTCCCAATCGCGCCGAACACGATGGAGCGTGATACCTTCAGCAGCGGCGGACACCTTCAGCGCCTGCAGCTGACCCGCGATGGGCCCGATGGGCGCATAGGCGGTGACAATCTGTGAGACGCCCAATTGATGAGCCAGCGCCAGCGCATCTCCGGTCAGCAAGGGGGCGCCGAAATGGGCGGCGGCGCGGTTTAGGCCATCGTCGAGCGCCGCGGCTCGAAAGCCTGCGACCATATCGCTGACATCGGCATCTTGCGCTGGAAGGGCTGCGATGCCGACAATCTCGGCCTTGCCCAGCGGCAGCGTTTCGGCATGCAGATCCTCTTGTGTGAGCAAAAGGAGCGCTGGGCCGGCAGGCGGCGCGTCTGCTACGGGTAAGGCGCTGACTGGGGGCACTGGCACAGGCTGTGGGCCGGGGCCATGGGTGAGAGGGCCGGGGTGAAACCGCCCTTTGGTGAAAGTCGCAATATTCTCGGGCGTTGCCAGATAGCTCTTGCCCAAGGTTTGGAGGCCCGCCACCCAGCGCCAAGACAGGGTGTTGGACGCAGGATCGCCATCGAGCAAATGCCGCAGGAAAAAGGCGGCCCCCAATTGCCAGGGCAGACCGAGCGTGAAGATCCAGATGCTGGCAAACCACATGCGCGCATGATTGTGGAGATAGCCCGTGTCGACTAATTCACGGACCCAGCTGTCAAAGCAATCAATGCCCGTCCGGCCCTCTGTTGCCGTTCGAACGTTCGGGGCGTCGGCGTCCAACAGGGCAAGATCAGCGTTCCAATCCCGCCAGATGCTGGGCCGCATTTCCAGCCAGCCCTTCCAATAGGTGCGCCAAAAGACTTCCTGAATAAATTTTTCCGCATCCACAAAGCTGTGGCCGGCAAGCACGGCGCGGATGACCTCCTCCTCGGTCAGGAGGCGCAGGCGGATATAGGGAGAGAGGCAAGAGATATTATGCCGGTCTTCGGGGCCAAGATCATAATTCCGTTCAGCAGCATAGGCGCGCCCGGCATGGGGCAGGAAGGCAGTAAGCGCAGACAGGGCGGCGGCACGCGTTGCCGGGCTGGGAAAATGAACAGTCATGCGCGTCCTCATGACGATTTTCCGACACCATGCCTATTTGGCAATGTGTATAGGGGGTGCGTTTTTGCCCCGGATCAGCTAGAGAGCGGGTCCATGGACAGGCTTTACAGGCGCAGCCTGAGTGTCAAAAAGCCGCCAAACCCATCTGGAAGGACGCGTTTTGAGCGTAACGGCATCATTTTTGGCCCTGACTTTGGCTGGCAGCAGTGTCGCGGCAGAACCCATGCCGCAAGATGTCGCGTCCCCTCCCGCCGATGCGCCGACCAATGTGATCTTGCCCTCGGCCCCGCCGTCCTTGCTTGCAGACGCGCCGCCCGAAGAGATTGTCGTGACAGCCAAGCGGCGCGCCATTGCCGCTGATCCGCTCGAAAATCTCAATGAAACCAGCTTTGAGGTCATCCAGTCTGTCGACAAAGCCTTTGTCGGCCCGGTCGCCATTGCCTATCGAGAGAAAATTCCCGGGCCGTTCCGATCTGGCATTCGCAACTTCCTCTCCAATATTGGAGAGCCGATAGTTTTCGTGAATTTCCTGCTTCAGATTAAGCCGGGCAAGGCCGCAAAGACCGTGGGGCGGTTTGCGATTAACTCCACCATCGGGATTGCCGGATTGGTTGATGTGGCGAAGAAAAAGCCGTTTCACTTGCCGCATCGGGTCAACGGCTTCGCCTATACGATGGGCTATTATGGGGTGAAATCCGGCCCCTATCTCTATCTCCCCTTTATCGGGCCGACGACGCTTCGGGATGTGACGGGGCGGATTATGGATTTGATGCTGCTGCCCATTGGCGTCGGCAAGCCATTTAACAATCCTTATTATGCCTTCCCGGCGGGTGTTTTGAGTTCGCTCGATGACCGCGCCGAATTTGATGATGAGCTGCAACGCCTGCGGTCCCAATCAAATGATCCCTATGCCGCGTTGCGCGCCTATTATCTCAACCGCCGACAGGCAGAAATTGACGCGCTGCGGGGGAAGTCCTCTCCCCCGCCCGTTCCGGCACCCACAACAAATTAGCTCAACGTCGGCCGGTCAACATATGCCGGACGTTGCCCTTTGTCTGAATGCTCAGCAGCAGAAGATAGGGCAGCAAAAATCCGGCCCCGCCAAAAAATGCGACGATCGCCAGCCCAAGCCCGGCGGGTGAAAACCCGTTGCGCCAAGCCGTCCAAAGGGCCGAGATAGATAGCAAAATCATGAAATCCAGGTTGAACTGGCCCGGCCAGCCGAACTTCGCCATGTCCGCGAAAAAGATGGGCAGTAAATTCAACCCATGTTCGGAAATGACCAGCCCGGTATAGATCGCCAGAACCAGCCAAGCCGCAATCAAATATGCACGCAACACCATTGATCGAACCCTTCTCCTTGCCGCGGCACATCGCGGCTTTGCGGCGGATGCTATTCCGAAAATATGCAAACGACAAGCGGCCTGTTTCCTGCACGTCCAACGTTGCACTTGGGACGGCTTTGGGGCATGGCCCGCCCCATGACTGATACACCTCCTGACCGTCTCTCGATCGATCCGTCGAGCCCGCACTTCAACGCTGATGCTCTGCGCCGCGGCGTTGGCATTAAGTTTCGCGGTATCCAGCGCCAAGATGTGGAAGAATATTCCATAGCGGAAGGCTGGGTGCGCGTGCAGGCGGGGAAGACTGTCGACCGCAAGGGTCGGCCATTGCTCATCAAGCTGAATGGCCCGGTTGAGGCCTGGTTTGAGCATGCGGGCGAGGAGCCTGCGGCCGAGGCATGAGGCCGCCGCTCTCCTTTGGGGGGCAGGATTTTGAGGTTGCAGGCGGGCGTGCGCTCTTTTGGCCTGCCCGCCGGGCGCTGATTGTTGCCGATCTGCATTTGGAAAAAGCCAGCTGGTTTGCAGCACGCGGTCAGATGTTGCCGCCACATGATAGCCTTGCGACGCTTGAAGATGTGGCGAAGTTGGTGGCTGCGACCGATGCGCGCGAGCTTTGGTGTCTGGGCGATAACTTCCACGACCCGCATGGCCCGTCACGGCTGCTGCCAGAAGCGCTGGCATTGCTCGCCCGGCTAACGACCTCGGTAAGCTGGACATGGATCACCGGCAATCATGATGCGCACCTGCCCGCCAGTATCGGCGGCCAGATTGCCGATCTTGCAGAGGTGGACGGCCTTATCCTGCGGCATCAAGCGGATGCTGCTGAGACCCGACCAGAACTATCGGGCCATTTTCATCCCAAGCATCGCAGCACGGCGCGCGGGCGCAGCGTGACGCGCCCCTGCTTTGTCGAGGGGCGCTCTAAGTTGATCCTGCCCTCCTTTGGGGCGCTCACCGGCGGCATGGCCGCAGCGGATCCAGCGATTGCCGCGCCTTTGGGTGGGATTGTGGCCATTCATGTGCCTGCAGGCGATCGGCTGGTGCGCTTCACTCTCTAAGCTAAGGATGGATCAGCGCCAGCGCAGATTGCCGCGGGTCAAATCCTTGACGCTGCGCGCGCCCATGAGGCGCATTCCCCGATCTATTTCGGCGTGCAACTTGCCCAACACCCGTTCGACCCCGGGTTGGCCGGCAGCCGCCAGCGCATACAGGTAAAGCCGCCCACCCGAACAGGCCTTGGCCCCAACAGACAGCGCCTTCAACACATGACTGCCGCGGGTGATGCCGCCATCGCAAATGACGTCAATCTTGTCGCCAACCGCGTCCACAATCTCGGCCAATTGGTCAAAGGGGGCACGCCCGCCATCCAGCTGACGCCCGCCATGGTTGGAGACCATGATCGCGGTGGCCCCAATATCAACCGCGCGGCGCGCATCCTCAACCGACATAATGCCTTTCAGGCAGAATTGGCCGCCCCAATCCGCCCGCACCTTTTCGGCCGTTGACCAGTCCATCGACGTATCCAGCATGGTGTTGAAATAATCCTGGATGGAAATGGCCTGTTGCGACCCTTCGGCCACATGATCCTTCAAATTGGACAGTTCAAACTTCTCGCGCAGCAAATAGTTGAGCGTCCAACGCGGGTGCATCGCAAAATCGATTGCGGACGCGGGCGTGAGGCGCGGCGGGGACGTGAAGCCCGTTTGCATGCAGCGTTCCCGATTGCCGCTGACAATTGTATCAACGGTCAGTGCAATGGCATCAAATTTTGCCGCTTTGCACGCCTCGACCATCGCATGGTTCAGGCCCTTATCCTTGTGAACATAGAGTTGGAACAGCTTCGGGCTGCTGATGGTGCGCCCGATCTCTTCAATCGACACGGTGGCCAAACTTGAAATGCCAAAAAACGTGCCAAACTTCTCGGCGGCTCGGCCCACGGCGCGTTCGCCCTGCCAATGGAAGACACGTTGCAGCGCGGTCGGCGAGAGGAAGAGCGGCATCGCAATTTCGCGGCCCATGACAGTCGTGCGCATATCAATGTCCGCAACGCCCGCGAGGACATTGGGAACAAGATCACATTGCTCAAAACTCTCGCTATTGCGCCTGCGCGTCACTTCATCATCGGCTGCGCCATCGATATAGTGAAACACCGGCCCGGGTAGGCGTCTGCGGGCCAATTCGCGAAAGTCGGCGACATTGTTGCAGTCTTCAAGCCGAAGCCCCCATTTTGCGGCCGCCAGCCGCGATGCTTCATTTGTCATCTCTGCCCCTTGGTGTTCTTGTTGGTCGCACGCCGCTCATAGCGGGTTGGGAATGTGCGCCTCTGCAGATGGCGTCTAGATTAGGATCTGGCTTATTTCCAGCGCACAGCGCTGTGAGGCTGATCTATCTGATTGTGCAAAATTGGCCTCTCGTGCTGCTTCTTGCGCCGCTCGAAATGGATCTTGTGGCGCAGATGCCGTCGCGAGGGCCGCAGGGAGCGCTTTAAGATTGTCGAGCACAGGCCCCAGATTCCAATGCGCGTAATTGGAATCTTCGGCCCAATTGGCAGCGTGAGAATTCAGGAAAATTGCTGGACGAGGTCGGATGATCCATTCGTAAATCTGGCTGCTGACGTCGCCCAGATATATGTCGCCGGCCAGCGTATAGGTCATGTCGACACTGCGCGCGCTACCTGTGTCGATCAGGATATGCGGCAATCTGTGCATGTCGGCAGGGACGGTCCCGCGCCAGCGCAATTCCCGGTGCTCCATAGATCCGTGGAGGGGCTTGCGGAACAACATAACATGCGGCGCAAAGACCAGATTATACCGATCTTGCTCGGCAAAATAGCGCAGCACATCTTGCCCGAACCGATACCAAGAGGAGAGCCGTGGATCGAAGTGCGGATTATAGACGACAACGGGCCGATCATTCTCAAACAGCTTGGGCTTGCGGTTTAGATCCAGCGTATCGAATTTGGGATAGCCGCAGGATTTAATGCGGTCGGCCATCATGGGATGCCGGTCAATCATCCGCTGGCGCGTCTTATCGCCCGCAACAAGGATCAGGTCGAACAGCCGCAACTCATCGGAAAAGCCAACGGATCGATCCCCGCTGCCATGCGGAATACAGACCAGCTTTGGCCGATCCAGCTGCCAGCGCGATTTGAGCAGTGTCGAGGTGAATTCGGGAACGACGAGCACATCGAAGGATTTGAGATAGTCCAAATGCCGCGCGAGGATCGCGACGCGGCGGGCGGGGACAATGCGGCTCAGGGCAGAGGTCGCGACGTCCATGACGGGGCTTAGACCCAAGCGCGTCACCACAATGCGTGCGTCGCTGGGGTCGTTTCCGATGAGGTGGCTGACTGCGGCGTCTTGCGCCGCCGATGAAACGGCGACCTCGAGATGCACATCCGGACGGAGCGCCGCCAAAGCGCGGGCAACGGGCAGGCTGTGTGCCACTTGGTGCACATCTTCATGGTTAAAGAGGAAGCAGACCCGTTGTGTCACGCGACTTCCAGGATCGGCCAGCCACGCTCGGCTGCCAGTTTGCGCAATTGCCGATCGGGGTTCACTGCCACGGCCTGTGTGGCCCAGCAGAACATGGGGGCATCAGAGGCGCTGTCGGAGTAAAATGTCGAATGGCGCACATCCCGCAACCGGTCATCCTGAGCGCAGGCCTTTTCAACCATCCGTAATTTGGCCGGTCCGTAGCAATTCTCACCTAATATTCGAAAGCTGTAATCGCCATTCGGCAATCGGGACTGACGCGTGGCCACGACCAAGTCAAAGCCAAGCAAGGAACCAATTTCTGCCGCATAAAAATCTGGCGACGCCGTGGCGATCATCAATACGGATCCCCGCCTTTTTTCGGATTGAATATGTGTCTGCGCGCTTGCTGCCATATTCTTGGTAAGGGTTAGGCGGGCAAACTCCTTCGCCAAACGCTGAAGGGTCTCCGCCGGAATCCGCCGCCCGATCAGCAGGAAAAAACCAATTTCCTTCAGATTCTTGCGCGAAGACAGGCCGATCACATAGCCGCCCATTGCCAAAACCCAGATCGCCAAGAGCACCAATCGCCAGGGCGCGCGATGAAGGGCTGCAAAAATCAAAAAGGGCGTGTAGGTGCCAACCTTCGTCAATGTGCGGTCAAGATCGAAAATGGCAAGGTTCATGGACTGTCTTTATGGATGCTTTGAGGCAAAAAGGTGACCAATAATCTTCCTCGTTGGACGGTGCTGGTCCTGGCTGGCCAACGACCCGGCCCAGACCCGATGGCCAGCCATTTCGGCCTGGACTGGAAGGCGTTGGTTCCGGTGCGCGGAGAAGCGATGGTCACGCGCGTGGTACGCACCTTGGCCAGCGTCCCGCAAATCGACCGGATCATCGTTCTGACACAAGCACCCGACGCCCTGAGGCAGGCTGTTTCCGTCGGCGGGTCGGCAGAGATTATGACCAGCGGGCGTGGCATTTCGACAAGCATATTGGATGTGATTGACCATGGAGATGTGCACTGGCCGGTGCTGGTGACAACCGCAGACCACCCGCTTTTGACCCGCAATATGGTGGAGGCCTTTTTGGCCGAGGCGACGGGCGATGTCGCGGTTGCGATGGTCGAACGCCAAAGACTGGAGGCCGCCTATCCCGGCAATAAGCGAACTTGGCTGCGCTTTGCCGATGGCGATTGGTCTGGCTGCAATTTGTTCGCCCTGACCTCGGGTTCGGCGCGGCCTGCGCTCTTGCTGTGGGCAGAGGCGGAGCAGGATCGCAAAAAAGCTTGGAAGCTGTTCTTGCATTTTGGCCCATTGCTCGCCCTGCGCGCGATTACGCGCACCATTGGTCTGGCGGTCGCGCTGGAGAAAGCGGGCAAGCGGCTTGGCCTTACCGCGCGGTTGGTGTCGATGCGCTTTGCCGAGGCGGCCATTGATGTCGATAAGCCGAGTGATCATGCGTTGGCAGAGCAGATTCTCAAGCGCCGGTCAGACCAAGCGCAGACGACGACCGACTGACCCCAAGGACTGCCGATCTTCGATTGGCAAGGCATAGCGGCATGACGCCCAAAGTGCCGCCAGCATCAGCAGGATCAAGCCGGGCAATGCAATGCCGATCGGCAGTGCATTGACGACGGCCGCCAAGCCAAAGGCAATAGTCGACACAAGCCCCGCCCGCAGTGCGACCTTGCCAAACGGGCGCGCAAATGGGTGCAAATCATCCTGCCGAAATAATTGTGCCAAGGGAACGACCGATGTCACGGTAAGACCAAGGGCAACGGCGATTGACATGCCCACCAGGCCGGTTTCTGGCAGCAGTAATAGCCCCGCGACCAGCGCCACCGTGACCCCCGCAATGGAACTCAATAGCTGGCTCGTATAGCGCGATACAACTTGCTGAATGGGCATGGCGGTGCCCGTTGCCGCCTCTGCGAACCGGGCCGCCAGCAAAAGGACAAGCGCGGGATAGGTGCTTTCCATTCCTC
>JBBATU010000013.1:0-44651 GCA_040398565.1 Chakrabartia sp. | reverse complement strand
CGCGCGTCCATAATTCCGGCCATTGGACGATTGAAGGGGCGCTCACCTCTCAATTTGAAAACCATATCCGGGCCGTTGCTGGCCTGCCGCTCGCCTCAATCAAGCTGGCGGCGCCGCAAGGTGAAATGCGCAACATCATTGGCGCAGATGCCGATAAATGGCTGGAATGGGCATCTGACCCTCTGTCGCACCTACACCTTTATGGCAAGGGCGCCTCCAGCCCGGGCCGTAAAATGGGTCATATCACGCGGTTGGGGGGGCTATGACCCAAAAGGCCCCTTGGTTTGCGCCAAAGCGTTATGGCTATGGATCAGGCTTGCCGATTTCATGGCAGGGCTGGGCGGTTTATGGCCTGATTTTGGCTCTGTGCGCGGTCATCGGATGGGGCTTTGGTCTGAATAGCCCTGAGGCAAGATTCGGGATCGCCGCCTGCCTGCTCATCTCTCTGCCCCTGATCGCAGCGCGCACCAAAGGCGGGTGGACATGGCGCTGGGGCAGCACCGAAGCGGACCGCCCCTAAAAGCGCGACACGAGGGTAAAGCCGCCGCCCTTCAGATCTGCCCAAGGGACAAAGGCCGTTTTCGTCTCTTCGGGCCTGTCCTTCGTGAACAATAACCCAATGGATGTTCCGATCGCGGCACCCGCCAAAACGTCGCTCCAATAATGCTTCTTGCCCTCAACGCGGGCCAGCCCAACAAATCCCGCCACGAGAAAGGCCGGGACACCGACTTTCGCGCCCTGACGGTTCATCAGGCTGGCGGCAGCGGAAAAGGACCGCGATGTATGCCCGGATGGAAAACTCTTCCGATCGCTCAGATCCGGACGGGTTTTGGGAAAGGCCTGCTTCAATCCTTCGGTCACAAGCGATGTTGCGCCAAAGCTTCCGGCGGCCTGAAAAGCGCCTGCCTTATCGCCTTGTAGAGCGGGCAGACCGACAGACACAGCAATTAAGGAATAGGCGCCAATGTCGCTGGCCGTCTTCCACCCCTCAACACCGGCATAGGCCGGGGCAAAAGGCATCATAGCAAGAAATAGAAGCGCCAGAAGTTTTGATCGCATCTTGTTCAACCTTTGTTTGGCGGGATGCGCAGAAATGCAGGCAAGTGTCTTATAACGCTGCGGGCGCCAGATCGGGCACAGCGGCTTGCGCAGATTTAAAATCAGGGAGCGGCTCTCCAGCAGCGACAGCCCCAGGAGCCGGCCACGATGTCGCGGCAACAAAGGCCAGCACCAGACTGGCGACCAACAGCGCAAAGCCGAACACAGAAACACGCTTTACCGGGACCATCCGTTCCATCAAAGCGTCGCGCATGAAGAATTGATGCCGCACCGCCCCAATCAAATGCAGCGCGAGCAGCGGGATCATCGCCTTTGCCAAAATCGCATGAACCTCTTCACCAATTTCATGAACCTCACGCCCAAAATTGGGCAAAAGCGGCCAAGGAACAAGGTCAAACACCATCAGGGGCGTTGGCGTTTTTGAGGTCGAGATCAGCAGCCAGCCCGACAACGGAACGATCAGCATGACCGCATAAAATCCCCAATGCACGGCTGTGGAGGCGAATTGCAAAAGCGGGCTGTCCGCCACTTTGGCCGGGCGCGGCGTCACGAGGCGCAAGCCAAGCCGCCACAGCGTCAACACCAAAATCGTGATACCAATCGACTTATGCAGCTGCATCACCCAGGCCAGTTCAGGCCCTTTGGCCAAATCCTCACTGCGTTCGCCCAGCGCGAAATTGGCAACAAGAAGCAGAGCAATGGCCCAGTGGAGCAGCATTGCAGTGGCGGAATATCGAGTCTCAGTCTTGGTCATAAAGGCATCATGCGAGAAGTTGGCGCTGTAGGAAAGCACCATTTTCAGACTGGTTTCCTAACTCCGCGTAAAGTTTTCCCTTTGCGGCAGGAAAATTTGGCGGCAGCATAGCGGAATCAGCCTCGTTCGACCAACAAGGAGTCGTTTTATGGATCGCCGCATCTCGCTTCAGGAATTCCGCGCCAACCGGCGTTCAATTTTGAAAACAATGGGTGCGGCGGCCATCGGCATCAGCTTTGCCGGGGCCTTGGTCGGCTGTGGTGAGAAAGAAGGCGCCTCCGGGTCTGGCACGGGTGAGGAGCCCAAGCTCAATTTCTACAATTGGGATACCTATATCGGCGAAACCACGCTTGGGGATTTTAAGGACACCAGCGGCATTGACGTCAACATGTCGCTCTTTGCCACCAATGATGAGCTTTTCGCAAAGCTGCGGGCGGGCAATCAGGGCTATGACGTCATCGTCCCGTCCAATGACTTTGTGGAGCGGATGGTGAAGGCAGGCATGCTCATGCCACTCGACCAGGCGCAGATTCCCAATATGAAGAATGTGGACCCCAGCTTTATCGATGTCGCTTATGATCCGGGCCGGAAATATTCCATGCCCTATACTTGGCTGGTGCTGGGCATTGGTTATCGCAAGTCCAAGGTGAAGGCGAAGCCAGACAGCTGGAAGGCCATTTTTGATTCACCCGAATATAAGGGGCGGATCGCCCTTTTGTCGGAAGCGGGCGACATGTTCCGTCTCTATGGCAAATATCTGGGTAAGTCGGTCAACGCCCTGACGCCTGAAGACATTCAGAAAATCCAAGCCATGATGATCCGGCAAAAACCAAATGTGAAAGCCTTTCACGAAGATAATGGGCAGGATCTGCTGATGTCGGGCGAAGTGGATCTGGTGCTCGAGTATAATGGCGATATTGCGCAGGCTATGTCGGAAGATGATGATCTCGACTTTGTCGTGCCCAAAGAAGGTAGCCAGTTGAATTCCGATAATCTTTGCATTCCCAAGGGCGCGAAACATCCGAAAAATGCGCATGCCTTCATCAACTATTTGCTGGATGCCGAAGTGGGCAAGAAGATTACCGAAACGATCCTCTATCCAACGCCCAATGCCGCAGCCAAGGCGCTGATGCCCGACAGCTATAAGAATAACCCGGTCATCTTCCCACCGGAAGACCGCCTCTCCAAATGCGAATATGCGGCCTATAATGAAAAGCTTCAGCCGCTTTATGAAGAGGCCTTTACCCGCGTGCGCGCGGCCTGATCGCCGTAGCGGGGCACGGGGGAATGCAGGATTGGAAAGGCCATAAAACGGCGTTCGCGGCGATTGCCGCGGCGCCCTTGGCTTGGCTGATTGGCTTTTTCATCATCCCTCTGGCCATGGTCTGGCTTTACAGTTTCGGGCGCAATATCGGCCTGACTGAAATTGATATTTCGGGCACCTTCGCCAATTACGCTCGCGCGTTGGAGCCGCTTTATCTTGAGATTTTTGGGAAGTCGGTCGCGGTTGCCGCGCTGACCACATTGATCTGCCTGATCGTCGGATTTCCAATCGCCTTGGCCATTACCTTCGCGCCGGAAAAATGGCGGCCCTGGATGTTGCTGGCCATCATGCTGCCCTTTTGGACAAATCTTTTGATCCGCACATACGCATTGATCACCGTGCTGCGTACCAATGGCTATGTGAACATGTCCTTGGGCTGGTTTTGGGAGCAGGCCAGCGGCTTGAAAGTCCTGATTGGCCTTGCGCCACTCCCAACTTGGGAGCCGCTTCCTCTCCTCTATAATAATTTCGCGGTCGTCCTGGGGCTGGTTTATGTCCATCTGCCCTTCATGGTCTTGCCACTTTATGCAGCACTTGACCGGCTTGATAAATCGCTGATCGAGGCAAGCCTTGATCTGGGGGCGGGCCATTTCCGGACAATCACTCAGATCGTTGCCCCATTGGCTGGGGCCGGGATTATTTCGGGCGTGATCATCACCTTTGTTCCTGCGCTCGGCGCCTATCTGACGCCGGATCTGATGGGCGGGCCGGATAGCCAGATGATCGCCAATGTGATCGAACGTCAGTTTAAGCGGGCCAATGATTGGCCCTTTGGCGCGGCGCTGTCCTTCCTGCTGATGTATGCCACCTTCATGCTGATTGCGCTACAGGCCCTGCGGACCCGCAAGGCGGAGGCGCGTCGATGAGCCTTTTGAACCGAAGCCCTATTGCCCCGCTGGAATATACACGCAGGCTATGGATGCGCGCCTGGATCGGAGCGACGCTCTTCTTCCTTTATGCGCCGCTCCTCGTCCTCATTGTCTTCAGCTTCAATGATTCCAAACGGAACATTGTCTGGCGCGGCTTCACATTCAAATATTATGGCAAGGTGTTTGAAAATGACACACTGGTCGCAGCCCTTGGCAATTCGCTGACCATCGCTTTTCTCGCGACTCTGGTCAGCATTATTCTCGGCACGCTGGCCGCCGTCATGTTGTGGCGTTTCCGCTTCCCGGCCAAGGCAGGGATAGAAGGGGCCTTGTCCCTGCCCATCGTTGTGCCGGAAATCTGCATGGGCGTCGGGATGCTCGTCTTTTTCGCCCGACTTGATTGGCCGTCTGACCTGGTCTGGCCGCTCAATCTGTCGGCCATCACCATCGCGCACATCACCTTTTGCTTCCCCTTTGTCACCATGGTGGTGCGTGCGCGCCTCGCCAGTTTTAACAAGGAACAGGAAGAAGCCGCGCGCGATTTGGGCGCCAGTGAATGGCAGACCTTCCGCGATGTCCTCTTGCCCCATATGAAGCCGGGGATCATTGCGGGGGCGCTGCTTGCCTTCACGCTCAGCCTCGATGATTTTGTCATCACCTTTTTCACCAGCGGGCCGAACACCATCACCTTCCCGGTGAAGGTCTATTCCATGGTGCGCTTCTCCGTCACGCCAGAGGTAAATGCAGCCTCGGCACTTCTCATTCTGCTCACCATCATCCTCACCACTGTGGCCCTGAAGCTGCAGGACTTCACCAAGGCCACGGCATGACCGAAAAACAGCCCGTCATCTCCATCCGCAATGTCACCAAACGCTTTGGCAATATGGTCGCCGTCGACGATGTGTCACTCGACATTTTGGAAGGGGAGTTTTTTGTCCTGCTCGGGCCATCGGGCTGCGGCAAAACGACTCTGCTGCGGATGCTGGCCGGGTTTGAAATGCCCAGCGAAGGCCAGATTCTAATCGGCGGACAAGATATGGCGGGCGTCGCCCCCAATCGCCGTCCGGTGAATATGGTGTTTCAAAGCTATGCCGTCTTCCCGCACATGTCGGTGACGGACAATGTGGCTTATGGCCTGAAAATCGCCGGGCTGGAAAAACCCGAAATCCGCCATCGGGTGGACGAAGCGCTCGAATTGGTCAGCCTTGGCGGCCTTGGCACACGCATGCCCGACCAACTATCCGGCGGCCAACGGCAGCGCGTGGCACTCGCCCGTGGGCTTGTGATGCGCCCCAAAGTGCTCCTGCTGGATGAGCCTTTGTCCGCACTGGATGCCAAGTTGCGCGCGCAAATGCAGTTTGAGCTGGCCGAGCTTCAGGACAATGTCGGCATCACTTTCGTCACCGTTACGCATGATCAGGATGAAGCCTTGTCCATGGCCTCGCGGATTGCAGTGATGAATAAGGGCGACATTGCTCAATTGGCCGAACCCTCTGACCTTTATGAACACCCCGCCAATCGCTTTGTTGCGGATTTTATTGGCTCGGTGAATATCTTTGAAGGCAAGCTGACCGTTGATGAGCCGGAACAGGCCATGGTCGATTGCCCGGAATTGGGCCGTGTCTTTCTCAACCACGGCGTCACGGGGGCGCATGAAACCACCGTCTGGGTTGCCATTCGCCCAGAGAAAATCACGATGCTCCCGGCTGGCCGTGCCAAGGCGAAGGACAGCCCATCGGGCACCAATATTGCGCAGGGGCAAATTAAGGGCATGTCCTATCTGGGTGATGTCACCATTTACGATATCCGCCTCGACAGCGGCCGCAGCATCCGTGTCTCGCGCCCCAATTTATCGCGTTGGGATCAAGAAGAATTTAGCTGGGATGATAAGGTGTCACTCCACTGGCACCCGTCCAGCCCGGTTGTCCTGCTGAGTTAGGCCTTATCGCTGTCGGACCAAATGAGTCTTGCGCGGGGGGCGGATTTGCGACCCGCGCGCCCGATAGGCCAGGACGATCACCGCACCATAGACCATGAAGAGGATGGCGTGGTTTTCCTCTTGGCTCAGCACCGTCTTGATCATGAAAAATGCGGCCAACATCGAACAAAAGGGCAGAACAAAGCTGGCCTCCCGCTGCTCCGCGCCGGGGCCGGGCTTGAAATTAATCGCCAACCGGAATGTTAGGATGATCGCTGCGAAGAGCATCCCGAAAAACAACACAAAGCCAATCACGCCGTAATCCAGCACGACCGAAAGCAGATAGGTATCAATGGTGACAAGGCCGCCCGGCGTGATGAAGCCCAGCGCCTCCGCACCCCGTCCCGGCCCATGACCGAATAAGGGGCTTTCCAGAATGACGGGCGGGGCCATGTCAAACTGGATCCCCCGGGCATCATTGCTGGATTGCACGGTTCCACTGCCGAAAATACGGACACGCAACGCATCAACCGACATGATGAGAATATAGAGACCAATCAGGCCCGCGACATAGCCATAGGTAATGGCTGGGCCGATAATGTCTGCCCGGTTGGCGCGCATCCGGATCAGCCCTTGGAGGAAGAGATAAAGGAGGCCGCCGACCAAGAGACCAACAAATCCCAATCGCGCCTGTGTAAACGCAATGGCGAGCACAACCGCCACAAGCCCCGCGGCCAGCAGCAACCGCTCCCCCGTTGTTCTGGCGATCACAAGCAGATGAATGACCAGAGGTGCTGCCAGCGCCAAGAATTCAGCCAATGTGAGCGAGACCCCAAAAATGGCCTGCGACCGATATTGAGACCCCCGAAATGTGGGCGTCAAAATGCGCGCCACATCGTCATTCTCGATCTTCAAAAAGGGCGGAATATAGTCAGCCCAAAGGACATGTCGGGTAAATTGTTCGGCAATGGCAATGCACGATACAAGGATTGCGCACCAAGCGATCATCTTGGCCCATGTCTCAATGCGGCCCGGCGTGGCGAACACAAACACCGCGACAAAGAACAGCGCAATCCAAGCGTAAAGCGCGTTGAACCAAAAGCGATAGGCCAGATACCAGACATCGGCATGGCCAATGGCAATCACCTGTACAATCGCAAAGCCAACCAGAAACTTCCACAACAGGGGAAAGCCCGAAAGCTGTTCCTTCACCAAAGTGCGCGCATCGCGCGAACTGGCCAAGTGCATCAGAAAGACAAGCATCAACGCCAGCCCCACCACGCGCCGCAATGATAGGACCGGCGCGCCGGGGAGCAGCAGGCCGAGATAATTGGGCCAGAGAAAGGTCACGGCCGTAAAGCCCATGAACAGCAGCCAGCTTGGCCCGCTGGCGGCCGAACGCTCATCGGGCATGACCCACAGGAAAAGCCCAAAGAGGATCAGGATCGGCACAACCATCAGGACGATGAAGGCGGGCGGAAGGACGGTCCCCCAAAAACCATAGAAAGTGCCGAGCACAATCGCCGCTGCGTAAAAAGAGCCGTGACGCATCAGCCGCGCAGCGGGAGCCAGTTCTGACCGAAAGGGAAAGAGCGCGTCTTTTCGACCCGCCAAAAACCGCGCCGACCAGCTCCTTTGCCCAACAGAACGCGCAGCGAGAATGTGCGGCACATAAACTCCTTTTCCCTGAACTCGGCTCCATCCAGCACCGCCAACGGCTCAAAGTCACCTGAAGAATTGTTAATTTGCAGTCTCCCCGCGTTGCGGGACAGAAGCGCATCTGTGGGCAGGCCTTGGTCTGGTGACCGCACAGAAAAAGAATAAAGGGCGCGGCTGTGGCCAAAGGTGAACGCGAACAGCTCTGGTCGCTTCAATATCTCCGGGCGCTGGCCGCAATCCTTGTCGCCATTGGCCATGCTGTGCAGATTATTCCCATTTATGGGCGCGGAAACATTTTGCGCGACCTCCCGATTGGCGGGGCAGGGGTGGACATTTTCTTTGTCATCAGCGGCTTCATCATGTGCCATATTTATGCATCCCGCCCGACCAGCGGATGGGTCTTTTTCAAGCGCCGACTGGCGCGCGTTGGGCCGGCCTATTGGATCGTGACCTTGGCAACCTCTGCGGCAATCTTGCTGGCCCCGGCGCTGTTCAGGACCTCAACAGTTGATCTGCCCCTCTTCCTCGCCTCCATGGCATTTATCGCCTGGCCCCACCCAATGCTGGGGGAGGCCATGCCCGTCTTCCTGATCGGATGGACGCTCAACTATGAATTTTTCTTCTACACGCTGTTCGCGCTGGCGATCGTCGCGCTGCCCGCCCGGCCATGGCTGGCCGTCATGTGCGTCTTTGCCCTGTGCTGGGTCGCGGGGCTGATATTTGACCCACAACAGCCTGTTGCCCGATTTTACCTCCACCCGCTGACGGCGGAATTTGCGGGCGGAATGCTCGTGTGGCTGGCTTTTCGCAAAGGCCTTTTACGGTCGCCGATTTTGGGGGCGGTGTGCATTCTCATTGGCATTGCCAGCCTCGCTTGGGTGAATTTCCATATCCCCGTTGGGCGACTGGATCCGACGCGCATCATCTATTGGGGCTTGCCCGCTTTGGTCCTCGTCATCGGTGCGGTCAGCCTAGATGCCGCCGGAAGAACGCCACAATCGCCGCTTTGGAAGCTGCTGGGGGATGCGTCATACGCCATCTATTTGATCCATTATCTGGTGCTGGGTCTGGTGCGATTTCTCTGGGGGCATTTCACCCTCAAAAACCTGTTCAACGATTTCCTGCTCATTCTCTTTGCGGTCGGGCTATCGCTGGTTGCCAGCCTTGGCTTTTACCTTCTGATTGAAAAGCCGGCGTCTGCGCGCGTGCGGCAAATGCTCGAATGAAGGCGCTCCTGCGGCTCTGCCCGCCCCAATTGGCTCATGTTGCCGCGGCCTTTATCAGCAAAGGCTTGGCCGCGAGCGTCCAATTCCTGCAATCCATCATCCTCAGCCGAACGCTGGGGCCGGAGTCATTGGGCCTCTATTATATTGCCCTGTCTGTCTATCGGGTGGCTGAATCCGGGGCGCCGCTGGGGCTACAGACCTCTACCGTGCGCGAAGTCGCGGCCGCCCATGCCCATGGGGCTTGGGGCAGCGTGCAGGCCCTTGCCCTTCGATCGGCGCTCATATGCGGCCTGCTCTTCCTGATCGCAGGCGGCGTGACTTGGGCCTTTGCCGAGCCCATTGCCAATGCCCTGGGCAGCCCACCCAAAGCAGCCAGCGCACTGCGCTGGATCGCCATTGCAATGGTTCCCGGCGGCCTGGTCCTTGCCCTCAGCTCCGCATTGCGCGGGCTAGGTCGGCAGGGTCTGGCCAATATATTGGGGTCGCTCATCCTCCCGCTGATCGCCACGATCAGCTTTGTCCTCCTCTGGCGCGGGCAAGGCTATGTGGGGGCCGTTCATGCCTTTATCGCGGGGCAATGTGCTGCGCTCCTTTTGCTGGCCATCGCGCTGTGGCGACTGATGCGGCATCGACCGCGCAGCTTTGTGCATGGCCACAGCCTTTTTGAGTCAGCTTTTCCTTTCTGGATCGTCAGCTTGGCGTCGCTTGCCAATGACTCGCTCGGCATTTTGATGCTCGGCTTTTTCGGCGCGCCTCAAGATGCAGGCATTTTCGGCATCGCGGTTCGGCTCGCCATGCCGCTCTCCTTTCTGGGGGCCTCTATTCAGGCCGTCTGCGATAGCCGCTTTGCAGGCTTTCATCGTCTGGGGGATCATGCAGCGTTGATGCACGATTACCGCATCTCGCAACGGGCAGCATGGGTATTGTCGCTCATCATGGCGCTTGGTCTGGGCCTGTTTTCAGACCCACTTTTGCGTCTATTTGGGCCAGAATTTGTAAGGGCGGAACCTGCCTTTCGCATCCTTCTGGTCAGCGTGTGCCTGTTATCTGCATTTGGCCCGGCAGGATCCTTTCTCTCCATGACGGGCAAAGCACATGTCAACGCCTGGACAGCGGTTGGCACCATGCCCGTTGCCGCCCTGCTCATGGCGATTCTGATCCCGCAGCTTGGGGCGATGGGAGCCGCATTGGCGACAAGTGCTGCGCTCTCATTGCGCGTCTTGATCCAGCTCACCGTCATGCGCCAGGTCCTGCGCGACCTGAAACATCGGGCAGAGGGGCCATGAACCAGATGCTCGGCCAGTCTTTGTCCGGCCCCGATGCGCGGGACAATGCGTTTGATTCCATCCGCCTTTTTGCCGCATCCGCCGTCATCATTTCACACAGCTTTGCCCTGACCAGAGGCGCTGACCTGACCGAACCCCTGTTCCGCCTGACACAGGGTCAAGCGACGATTGGGCTATCTGCCGTCGGTATCTTCTTCATCGTCAGCGGCGTGTTGATTTCGATGAGCTTTGACCGGAGCAAGACGGCGGCACGCTTTGCGCTCAACCGCGCGTTGCGGCTGTTTCCGGGCCTATGGGTCTGCATCCTTCTGACGGTCTTTGTTATGGGGCCAATGCTGACGATGCTGCCCCTTATCGATTATTTCTCGGACAAGCAGACATGGGGTTTTCTGGGCGCCCTCGTCTTTTGGCCCTTTAGTTCGGGCATGGGCGGTGTATTCCCCGACAATCCCTATCCCCATGCCGTGAATGGCAGCCTGTGGACGCTGAAATATGAAGTCGCCTGTTACATTGGCGGTGCGCTCTTGCTGTTGACTGGCCGCTGGCGTCGGGACCTTGTGCTCCTCGCATGGGGGGTCTCTATGATCGCCACGATCCTGTTGAGGGATCCTCACCAACATTCCGGCCTGCTGTACCATGTCGCGCAACTGCTTTGGCTGTTCCGTTTCTATGGCGCAGGGATGCTCTGCTATCTCTATCGGGATCGCATCTCCCTAAACACGGGCTATGGCTGGCTGGCAGCACTTGGCGTGGTGCTGGCAATAGCGACGCCCTTATTTACCGAAGCCTTGGCACTCGGTGGCGCTTACGCTGTGCTCGTACTCGCCTTTCATGCACCGCGCTGGTTCAAACGTCTCACCCGAAAAGGCGATATGTCTTACGGCGTCTATATCTATGCCTTTCCGGTCCAGCAGGCGCTTGTCCCTTTCTCGCTAAGCCTGAGCTGGCCCGCGCTGGCCAACATGGCGCTTGCATTCCCGATAACCTTAGGCCTCGCGTGGCTGAGCTGGCTCTATGTGGAAGCCCCTGCCCTGCGGTTCAAACCGGGATCCACTGGGGCACAAAAAAGGGCTCGCCCGGTTTCCCGCGACGAGCCCTGAGGTGCCCCCTTAACGGGGTTTAGCGGCTAAACGAAAGGTCAAACCGACGGCTGCGGGCCGCCGCCATCAACTCAGATGGAGAGGCCGGTGCCGCGATATTCAGCGTGAGAGGTGCCGCCGGCATGGGCGTGGCGAGCGATGGCGATGAGAAGCTACTCGTCGCCACCGGAGCCGTCGCAATGGGCGTCAGTGTCTCGGCCAATGTGGGGGCAGCCAATGTTGTCACCATGGTCGTGGTGGTGGACGGCGTCAGCAAGGTGGAGCTGCTCGACAGGCTTGTCTGTGTGCTCGTTGTGCTGGGGGTCTGATACCCAACACCGGGAACAATCAGGCTTGAGACCGTCGCCAGACTTCCGGAGTTGATCCCCGAAATCTTGGTCGCAAAGCTCTTTTGCAGATTGAGGAAGACGTTGCCGGACTGGGTGATGTTGGTGGTGTTATTTTGAATAAGCTGGTCGGCCAGATTATTCTTCACAACAGCCCCCTGAACATTGTCGAGGCGGATCCAGAAGTTCTTGGTGTCCGTCGTTGGGGAAATGGACGTATTGCCTTCAACCACAATATCCTTCCCGCCGCGCACGGTGATGCCATTGTAGTAATTGCCCGCATCGAGAACCAAATTGTTCCGGATCGTAATCCGCTCATGCGGTGCGGTGCCAACTTCATCCTGAATGAAAATACCCTGACCACCCCCGCCTGTGCCCGGTAGAATGATGTTGTTGCTGATCAACAAATCGGTTGTTGGCTTGCTGGTGCCGGATGTCCAAACCTGAATTGCATCTGGATGCGCGGTTGAGCTGGAGCGGAAATCACGGAAATCATTGGCGTCAATCTTCCCGCCCGCAACAGCCGTCAACTCCACACCATCGATCCGTAAATCATGGAACTTGCTCGATAAGATGTTGATGCCCGACATCGACATAGTGGTCATTCCAACGGCAAGATGGGAAAATTCGGAATTCTTGACCGTGACATTGGTTCCGCCACGGACAAAAAGGCCGCGGCCCAAATAGCTGGCATCGGCCCCAGTTGAGGAGAATTTCACGCCATCAAAGGTGACGTTGGTCGAATATTCAACCTGCGCAATATTCGTCCATTCCTTATCGACCGCCGGGTCAAGTGCGCGTCCAATCGACAGGTTTTTAAAGATGACATTGTTGCTGTTATAGGCCTTAGCAAAGGCAATATTCGCCGGTGCCGTGGCATTCTCTGAGGCAAAGGTTACCGCAGAGGTGAGGGCCTTATTCACCAGCGAGAGCGATGTGTAATTGCCAGAGAGTAGGAGAACATTGTCTCCGCCCTTAACCTTACTAATTGCTGCATCAAGCTGCGTTTGATTGCTGACCTGGAAGGTAGTCATTCCTGAACTCCTAATCGCTTGGTCCGGGCACTGCTCTGAAACTACTCCATAACATCCGCCGGCTATGAGCCCAATTATTGCGATTAGGTGTGAAGTCGTGGTCACTCAATATGGTTAACGGATGCATCATGGAGATAAAAGTTAACTCGCATTCCGTTAACCATATATAGATCAAGCTTGGTCATGCTCGGGACCCGGCTCGGTGGTTTAGCAGGACTAGGCTGGACAATCAGAAATCTACATTGACAGGACGCGCCCCGCGCTGGATCAGGCAGGACCCGCGACGACGAAAGGCTATGGTCTGATTATGGAGCCATCCGACATTCTCTTGGCCGAACGCCTTGCAACCGAGGCCGGGCAAATTCTTCTGTCCCTGCAACGATCGGGAACTTGGGAGGGCAAGGCACTGGGCACGACGGGCGATGCGGCCGCCAATGACCATCTCATGGCGAGCCTCCGCGCCGCGCGGCCTCAAGACGCTATTTTGTGCGAGGAAGAAAAGGATAATCTCGACCGCCTGTCGGCCGAGCGTGTCTGGATTGTCGATCCGCTGGATGGCACGCGCGAATATGGGGAGGGACGATCCGATTGGGCTGTCCATGTGGCGTTGGCGATTGATGGCGCACCCCTTGTGGGCGCAGTTGCCCTGCCCGCTCTGAATCTTACGCTCTCTTCCGGACAATCCATAAAATTGCCGCCTGCCAATACCCCGCCTCGTATGCTGGTTAGCCGCACACGCCCCGCCGCCGAGGCCGTTTATGTGGCGGAAGCTCTGGGTGCTGTGCTGCACCCCATGGGGTCGGCAGGCGCAAAGGCGATGGCCGTCGTTCGGGGAGAGGCAGATATTTATCTGCACACGGGCGGCCAATATGAATGGGATAATTGCGCACCAGCCGCAGTCGCCAAAGCCGCCGGCCTGCATGTGAGCCGGGCCGATGGCCGCCCATTGGTCTATAACAACCCTGATACCTATTTGGCAGATCTGCTGATCTGTCGCCCAGAATGGGCAGAGCAGGTTCTGGCTCTGGTCGCAGAGCAAGCAAAATAAGCCCCCCCGCTTTGCAGCGCGCAAGGGCCGTGCAATAGCCGGGCGAGACCGAAGAAGAAAAAGAGGACTTAGATCATGGGTGATTTCCTTCATGTTGAGCGCCGCGGCCGTGTTGCCATCTTGCGGATGAACAAGCCGGAAACGATGAACGCCATCGGCACGCATGAAGATTGCGAGGATATCTGCTCGACCCTGCAGGCGCTCTCTGATGATCGTTCGGTCAGTTGCCTCATCCTAACGGGCACGGGCAAGGCGTTCAGCGCGGGCGGAAACCTGAAGTCGATGCAGCAGCGCCAGGGCATTGGCGTGCTTGACCAGCCCGATTCCACACGCGCCAATTATCGTCGCGGCGTTCAGCGCGTGGCGCGGGCCCTGCTTGACGTTGAAATTCCGGCTATCGCTGCCGTCAATGGCCATGCCGTCGGGCTAGGGGCGGACCTCGCCTGCCTGTGCGATATCAGGATTGCGGCCAAGAGCGCGCTGTTCGCGTGCAGCTTTATCAAGGTCGGCATTGTGCCGGGTGATGGCGGCGCATGGGCGCTGCAGCAGGTGCTCGGCTATGCCAAGGCGGCCGAGCTGTTTTTCACAGGCGACCGGTTTGATGCAGAGACAGCCAAGGACATTGGCCTTGTCAGCCAAGTGGTCGAAGATGATCAGTTGATGGAGGCGGCCTTGGCCATGGCAGAACGGATCGTCTGCAACCCGCCGCGCGCCCTGCGCCTCACCAAGCGACTGCTGCGCGAGGCGCAACACAGCCGCATGTCCGACATATTGGAGTTATCTGCGGCTTATCAGGCGATTGTCCATGAAACGGCCGACAATCGGGAAGCCATCAACGCCTTTGTCGAGAAACGTCCGCCCATCTTTACCGGCGATTAAGCGTCAGGCCGAAAGGCCCGTCTTCGCGCGGCCTTTGGCACGCAGACCGGAATAGATCAGCCGGGATACAGGGCTGGAAAGGACCCAAAGCCCTGTCATCATCGCCGCCCCCAAAAGCCCGTCTGACGCATAATGCCACCCAAGGTGAATGGAGGCGAGCCAGATCAACAGGGCATAGCCAAAGAAACACCATCCGATTTTCCGGCTATGCTGAAAGGCGCCAATGACAAATAACGTCGCCATGGCAACATGCATGGACGGCATGGCAGAAATACCGCTGGCGAACACCAATGGCCCGCCTTGTGACTGGTGCAGCATTTCTTGAAAATGAAGTGCCTGAATATGCAGACCATAAAGAGCGGCTTTCTGATCAAGCGCAATCAGCGCTTCATGCATCTGCAAATAGCCTGCTCGCGGTCCAATTAGTTCGTTGAAATAGCACGGCCCTGCCGATGCGAGCCCCCAGGCCCCAAGGCTGCCAATGAGGATCCAAGATACGACCCATGTCCCTACAAGACGGCCACGCACATCCTTATCCCGGATTGCGATGACAACAGCTGCGGGAAACAGAAACATGATCGGCAGCCAGACTGCATAGGCCGTATCAAGAATGAGTGTCGGCAAAAGTGCGCCAAACAGCGCGTGTGTGACTTCCCAGGCATCATGCCCGAACAGCAAGCGGTGCTCCAGATCAGCGATCAGGGCATCGAGCGGGAACCCCCGACCTGGCAAGACCAGCTGTTTGAAAACCTGAAAATGAGAGAGGGTGACAGCCGTTGCGATAATTGCGCCCATCAGCCAGCGCCGCTGGCTTTCATCTGGGCCGTCTGCCCGCCCTGTGATGCAGGCAAGGCGCTGAGCGCCCAAAACAAGCGCCCCGGCGAATATGGCAAGCCCCAGATAGGCCAAATTCAGCAATAGAAATGGCCCAGACTGAAGCGACGGCACCACAAAAAGGGGTGCGCAGCCTGCAAGGAACAGCATCACAATAACAGCAGCAGAGCGCACGGCCACGGGCCGCGCACCCTCAGTGCCTGCAATATCTAAGGCTGCATCACGCTGTGATTTGCCCAACAAACCCGATCCCCCACATGGCGCGTTACGTTCTGCGAGCCTGTTTACCCCCGCAACGCCACCAGCTGAAAACCGCCTCCAAATGGCGGAAGCGGTCCATCGCAGATGTCCCCCATCTAGTAAATGACAAAACGATGACACGATGGGCGCTGGCGATGACCGGAGGATAGTTGCCGCATGGTCGACATGGGGCGTCGCTGTTCTCAGCCCGGTCTTTCCCCAAAAAGCGATAAAAAATTGCGCCGGGAATCTAGGTGAATCTATGCGGCCAAACAGAAACAACCAGAATAGTTGGGACTGCGCTTTTTCGATAGTAATCCTTTTATAACAGCGGCATCATTGTCTTTAACTTGGCCATGGGGAGATCTGATGCGCGATCATGAACTTCGCCTCCGCGTGGTCGGAGAAATGCACCTGCGCAGGTGGCCACTTATCACTGCACCATGCCATGTTATTCAGTGGGTGTTGAATGTTGACGATGACGAACGGGCACAAGAGCTGATCGCAATCGAGGCGCAGTCGGGCAAAGACGGCCTCGTCGGCAATCCTTCCCATCGCGAAGGCCAAATCAATCCCGGGGTCTCTTTCACATGGGAACGCCAGAGTGAAGGGAGTAGCCTCACTTTATTTGCCCACGGCGGCACAGAGAGCGGATATCTTGACCCAACAACCGATCCAGAACTTTATGCGTCCATCATGTGGGCACAAAGTCTTCCGGGCCGGATCGTCCGAAGTACGCGGGTTTGGATTGCTGCGACCGATGCAGACATCAAACAGTTGATGAAAGCAATTCCGTTCAGCCGGAGTGAGCTTGTGTCCAGTCAGATTGGGGAAGACATCCGCATGTGGTCTGATTTTAGGATCATGGATGATGGCTTTGGCCGCTTATTGGTCGCAGCGAACGGCGCAGACCCTTATGATCTTACCCGCCAGCTTCAACGATTACAGGAGCTGGGCAACTATCGTAACAAGGCACTGCTTGGCTTGCCGGTCGCCCGCGAATGCTGGCCTCAACTTGATATGACAGAGGCAAGGCTGCGCAACCTCTTCAATCGCCTTGCCAGTAATGAGGACCGGGACGATACGCTGCTTGAGGACCTTTCGGTCCTTGCCCTAGACCTTGCCTCGGTTTCCACTTCGATATCCTTCCGAATGGATGCCACCCGCGCCTATGGGAAGATTGTAGAAGAGCGGCTCGAACAGGTCGATAGCCGTCCGATCGAAGGGTATGCCTCTCTCGCCGATTTTACGCAGCGGCGTTTTAGTCCCGCGATGAACACCTGTATCGCCACTACCGAGCGGATCGCGAGACTAGAAAAGGGCACAGAGCAACTGGGCTCATTGCTGCGTGCGCGTGTGGATACGCACATTGAAAACCAGAATGCCCAGCTTTTGGGGTCGATGGAGCGCAGCATTTCCAGCCAGGTTCGGTTACAGCGCATGGTGGAAGGCTTGTCTGTGATCGCACTAAGCTATTATCTTTTGAGCCTGATCAAATTTGCCCTCTACGCGGTGCCTGCCAGCGACACGCATGTTTCCCATGAGTTTATTGTCGGGGTGCTGGTCATACCGGTGTTGGCCGGCGTCTGGCTCTCTATGCGTCTGTTGAAAAAGCGATTGCTTGGACCTGACGGACGTTAGAAGAAACCCAGTCGCATACGTCCCACAAATGTGACGGGCCGGGGGTAGTTTTGGTGCTTTAGGTCATATCGTAAGCCCGCGCTCAAAGATGGCAAACACCATGCCGCTGGAGGGACAGGAGTTCGAACCTTGAATACCACTCAATTTTCTACTGAGACTTCCTTTGGCGCACCGCAAAAGACGCTGTTTGGCGGCAATGTGGTGTTTGGCCAAGAATCGGCTAAGGGGCGTTGATGCAGCGGCATATTTCAACCGATGTTCTGGTGATCGGCGGGGGAACCGCCGGGTTCGGCGCAGCGCTCGGCGCGGCGCGGCAGGGCGCGCGGGTGCGCCTGATTGAGGGGACCAGCAAAATTGGCGGTGTCATGTCGTTTTGCCCGGGCATGCCCTGGGGCGGCGGCTATCCAACTGGGCGCAGCATCGGCGGCGTCTTTGCCGAGCTGACTGACCAGCTCTGTGGGATGCAGCCGCCAATGGCGGCGGTTCGGCCCTCAACGCTGGAGAACTTCGGATATGAAGTGATCTACGACCATGAAGCCGCCGTCTTTGCGATGTTTCAGATGCTTGAGGATGCGGGGGTCGACGTCCACCTCAACAGCTTTGTTGGCGCGCCCAAGCTCGAAGGGGATCGCGTCCAAAGCATCGCCTGCATCGACCGGACCGGACCGATGACGATTGAGGCGGGCATGGTCATCGACTGTTCGGGCGACGGCGACCTCTCCGCAAAGGCCGGTGTACCATTCATGGTGGGGGATGGGCGCGGCAATATGATGGGGGTGACACTCTCCTTCTCGATGCTGAACGCGTCGTGGGACCACGTCTTTGCCAAAGAGGATCCCTATTTCTCGGAGGAAGCCGCAGCGGGCATCGCCGATGGGCGACTCCATCCCGATCTTGCCAAACTTTATCTGATGCGCGGATTTCACCGCGATACGGTATTTTGCAACTCGGTTCATATCCGCGGGGTGGATGGGACGGATCCGCAGCAAGTGGCGCGTGCAACACAAGAAGGGCGACGGCGCTGCCACCAGCTTGCGCGGTTCCTGATCGAAACTGTGCCGGGCTTCGAACAAGCGCGCATGAGCGAGCTGGGGCCAACGGTGGGTGTGCGCGAGACGCGCAAGCTTGAGGCCGTGCATCGCATCCTCGCAAGCGACCTGTCTGCTGGGGCCAAGCCTGCCGACGGCATTGTGTGCTGCGACAATCCCATCGACGATGTGATGCGCAGCGATGCTGAAATGACCCATGATGCGATTGTGGCATCAGGGGATTATTACACCATTCCCTTCCGCGCGATGGTACCCGAAAGGATCGAAAACCTGTTGTTCGCGGGTCGACTGGTGTGTGCCGATCCAGCCGCCTTTGCCTCTGTTCGCGGGATGCCGCAGTGCATGGCCATGGGCCAGGCGGCTGGCACAGCGGCGGCAATGGCGCTCGCCAAAGGGTTGGCAGTGCAAACGCTTGACCATGCGGAGATCGTGGCCTCGCTTGCGGCACAAGGGATGAGAGGCATTGGTGGAGATGCCCTTCATCGCCATACGCCCGCCTTGCAGACCGAGATTGTCTGACGGCGTGCAGACGGCCATCATCTCGGCGGCGGCAAGCGGCATTGGACTTGCGATTGCCCGTGGCCTCTGCGCCGACGGCTGGCAGGTCTACGTCTGCGATCAAGATTCCGACGCGCTGAATACGCTTGCAAAAACCGATCCGCTGCTCACAGCCCTTGCCTGCGACGTAAGTGACGCCGGGGCAGTGGACGCCTTCTACCGCGCCGTGGAAGCGAATTTGGCGCGTAGGGGCCTTTCGGGTATCGATCTCCTCATCAACAATGCGGGCATTTCTGGCCCGACCGCACGACTTGAGGACCAGCCGTTGGATGCCTGGCTGCGGACCATCGATGTCAATATCAACGGCATGTTCCTGATGACCAGAGGCGCCATAGCCTTGCTGCGCGCAAAGGGATCGGGCGGATCGATCATCACGATGAGTTCCAACGCTGGACTGTTGGGCTGTCCATTACGTGGCCCCTATGTCGCCAGCAAATGGGCGTTGATCGGCCTGACCAAGACGCTGGCGATGGAATTGGGGCCAGAAGGCATCCGCGTCAATGCTCTCTGCCCCGCAAGTGTCGAAGGCCCAAGGATCGACCGGGTGATCGCGGCGGACGCAGCTGCGCGCGGCCTGACGGTCGGCGAAGTCGAACGCGAGTATAAGCGCCAATCCTCTCTCAGGGCCTTTGCAACCAATGATGATATCTTGGGGCTGGTGCGGTTCCTCACCTCACCAGCCGGGCAACGCATTTCGGGCCAAGCGCTCGCCATCGACGGCCATACGGAGAGTCTCTCGCTGGATATGGACGCCTGACCCTGAGCAGACGCGGTCAGTCGGCCGCTACGAGGCCAGACCCGGCAAGAATTTCGCGCGGAGAGAGGCCAAATTGCTGACGACACGCCCGCGAAAAGACTGGCTGCGAGGAAAAGCCCGCCGCCAGCGCGGCTTCATGGACTGGCATTCGGGTCTGGCGCATCAGGTTGACCGCGTGGCGGATACGCAGCGCGCGATAGAAGCGACCAGGGCTCATGCCTAGCGCCGCCGCAAACAGCCGTTCGGCTTGGCGGCGATGGATGCCCTCTGTCGCGAGAAGGGCCGCGAGTGGGCGCCCGTCAGCAATGCCGCGCTCCATCGCCGCAACAAGGCGTTGAACGACTGGTCCCGAAAACTGCGTCTCTAGGCCCATCACGGCACGCTGCGGCGCGCTGGCCGGACGGATGCGGTCGTGAATAAGCTGATCAGAAATCGCTTGTGCCAGCGCAATGCCATGGCGGGCGGCGATGTCATCCAGCATCATGTCCATCGCGGCTGTGCCACCGGCACAGGTGATCAGCCGGGCATGACGTTCATAAAGTTCGGTCGAGACGGGAATGCGGGGATAGCGACGACGAAATTCCTCAGCTGCCTCCCAGTGGAGGGTGATCATCTCCCGCCCCAAAATGCCCGCCTCCGCGAGCACAAAGGCACCGGTATCGATCGACCCGATCTGGCAGCCCGCGCGCCACATGCGGCGTATCTGCCCCAGCAAGGCCGGCCGAACGTGGTCGAGCGGATCAAAGCCGGCACAGACCACCAATGTTTGGGGGGCATCGGGCAAGGCCCCATCAGACCTGAGCTGCATCCCATTGGATGCAGCGGCATAGTCCTCATCGGGAGCATGGATCGTCCAAGCAAAAAGCGGTTTGCCCGACAGGCGGTTGGCAATGCGCAGCGGTTCAAGCGCCGCAAAAAAGGCAATCGCAGAAAAACCGGGCATCAGGATAAAAGCGAGCGATTGGGTCATCGCAACATAGCTGACAGAGATTGTCGCTTTTCGCAATTATTTGTCGTATTTCGCGATTTGTTTCGGGCCATTACGAGTTAAGCTGCGCGACAGGAAAAGAGGATATGCCATGAATTTCGAAACATTCATTACCTGCGCCGTGACCGGCTCGGGCGCCACGGCAGACAAGCACCCCGCTCTGCCCATTACCCCAGCACAAATTGCCGATGCCGCGATTGAGGCGGCCAAGGCTGGCGCTGCGATTGCCCATATTCACGTGCGCGACCCCGAAACGGGCAAGGGCTGCCGCGATGTGGCGCTCTATCGCGAAGTGGTTGAACGAGTGCGCGCAAGCGACACCGATGTGGTGATTAATCTCACCGCAGGGATGGGCGGAGATATCGTATTCGGCGCTGGCGAAAACCCGCTGCCGCTCGATCCGGCGGGGACCGACATGGTCGGGCCGATGGAGCGACTGGCGCATGTGCGGGAACTACTACCAGAAATCTGCACGCTCGATTGCGGGACGATGAATTTCGCTGAATCCGATTATGTCATGACCAATACGCCCGGCATGCTGCGCACCATGGCAGCCGAAGTGCAGCGCCTTGGCGTGCGGCCCGAATTGGAAGTGTTTGACAGTGGGCATCTGGTGTTCGTGAAGGAGATGATCCGCGACGGGTTGCTTGATGATCCGGTGATGATCCAGCTGTGCATGGGCATTCCCTATGGCGCGCCCGATGATCCGCTGACGACAATGGCAATGGTTCACCAGTTGCCACCGGGCGCAGTCTTCAGCGGCTTTTCAATCGGGCGCTATCAATTGCCGTTCGTTGCGATGGCGGCGCTTGCTGGGGGCAATGTGCGCGTTGGGCTGGAGGATAATCTTTATCTCGGACGCGGTGAGTTTGCCAGCAACGGCCAGCTGGTCGAGCGCGCGGTGCAGATTCTGACCGGCATGGGGGCCCGGATTCTCGGGCCCGCCGAGGTGCGCGAGAAGCTGAAGCTCAAGAAGCGCTGAGGAGCAAGAGGCATATGGCACACGAAATCCGTAAGGTTGGGATTGTTGGCGGCGGCGTGATCGGCGCGGGTTGGGCCGCGCGCTTTGCGCTCAACGGGATTGATGTTTCGGTCTATGATCCGGATCCCGAGATCGAGCGCAAGACAGCAGCGGTGCTCGCCAATGCACGTCGGGCGATGACGCGGCTCTTTGGTCAGGCATTGCCCACAGAGGGCAAGCTGATCTTTGCAGCAAGCCTAGCTGAGGCCGTGCGCGATGCCGATTTCATTCAAGAAAGCCTGCCAGAACGGGAAGACCTTAAAGTTCGTTTGCTCGCTGAGATGGATGCAGCAATGCCAGATCACGCCGTGATCGGATCATCCACGTCGGGCCTGTTGCCGACGAAACTCCAAGCCGGCATGGCGCGGCCTGACCGATTGGTCGTTGGCCATCCGTTCAATCCGGTCTACTTGCTGCCCTTGGTCGAAGTCTGCGGCGGGGACCAGACCAGTCAAGAGACAAAGGACATTGCCGCGGCAGTCTATGAACGCATTGGCATGAAGGTGCTGCATGTCCGCAAGGAGATTGACGGGTTCATCGCTGATCGCCTGCTCGAGGCCGTGTGGCGTGAGGCACTCTGGTTGATCAACGACGGCATTGCGACCGCGTCCGAAATCGATGATGCGATCCGCTTTGGCGCTGGGATGCGCTGGTCATTCATGGGCACATTCCTTGTCTACCGGCTTGCCGGCGGTGAAGACGGGATGCGGCATTTCCTCCACCAGTTCGGCCCCTCGATGGAATGGCCTTGGACGAAGCTGATCGGCCCCAAATTGACCGATGAGCTGATCGATACGATTTCCCGCCAGAGCGACGAACAGGCCGGCGGCATCGATCTGCGCACCTATGAGGGGCTGCGCGACGACTGCCTTGTTGACCTAACCCACGCGCTCGAACGCAACGATTTTGCTGCAGGCGCTGTAGCCCGGGCCCACCGTTTGCGACTGGGTGCTGGCCCCGCCGAAGTCGGCACGACACGCCCCGATGGGCGGCTGCTGACAATTTCAACGCCCGTCCAACCGGAGTGGATCGACTATAACGAGCATCTCACCGAATATTGCTATCTCAAGCTGTTTGGCGATGCGACCGATGTCGTGCTGGCGAAGATTGACGCGGGGCTGGATTATGTCGCGGCGGGATATTCCTGGTACACGGTTGAGACGCATATCCGCCATTTGGGTCAGGCGCGACTGGGGGAGCCTATCGAGGTTCGCACCCGCGTGCTGGCAGCGGACGCCAAGCGCCTTCATCTGTTCCACGAAATGGTCAGCCTCCGTCAGGAGGCAGTGATCGCCACCGCAGAACACATGCTGGTGCATGTTGACGCCAAGGCAGAGAAATCGGCACCCGCCCCGCAGGCGATGCGGGATAAGGCGCAGGCCCTCGTCGCTGACCAATCGCCCCTGCCCCTGCCCGAAGCTATGGGTCGCCAGATCCGGATGCCCAACTGATCCGATTAGAAAGATTGAAACCACATGGCTTTGGTTGAAACCCGCTCAATCGACTACGTTCCTCTCGCTGAGCGGCGCGGGGAGGTGCGGCATCTTTGGCCCGTATGGTTCACCGGCGACGCGCATCTGGCAACGCTGGCAACAGGCGCAATCAGCGTCGTGGGTGGGCTCGATCTCTTCTGGTCGAGCCTTGCCGTCATTGGTGGCTGCGTGCTCGGCACCGTGCTGATGGCGTTCCATTGCTCGCAAGGGCCGCATCTTGGCCTGCCGCAGATGATCCAGTCTCGCCCGCAATTTGGCTATAAGGGGGCGCTGCTGGTCTGGGTGGTCGCGCTCGTGACTTATATTGGGTTTAATGCGCTTAATCAGTCGCTGGCGGCAAGCACAGTCAAGGAACTGGTCGGCTTACCAGAAGGGCCAACGATCATCGCCTTCGCGTGCGTCGCGGCCCTGATCGCGGCGGCGGGCTATGACCTGATCCACAAGGCGCAGCGCATATTGGCCTATCTCATGCTGGCGGTTTTGGCGGTCTACACCGTTGGGTTCTTCGCCGTCGTCGACCTCACAACCCTGCTGCGTCCCGGCGCGTTCAAGCCCACGCTGTTCCTGGTCCAATTCTTCGCCGCCGCTGGATACCAGCTGAGTTGGTCAATCTATGTCTCCGACTATTCGCGTTATCTTCCCCGCGAAGTGGGAATCCGCGCCTCCTTCCTCTGGACTTTCTGCGGGGCTTTCCTTGGTGGTGCATGGATGATGCTGGTCGGCGCGTTTGCAGCCGCGGCCTTTGCCGACGCAGATATTGTGGTTGCGCTGCGCAACAGCGCGGACGCGATGTTCGGCGGGTTTGGCATCATCATGCTTGTCGCCAGCTTTGGCGGGCTGATCACCATCACCTCGCTCAATCTCTATGGCTCTTCGCTCACCCTGCTCAGCGTGGTCGACAGCATCACCCCAATCCGGCTTGGGATCGCACCCCGCATGGTGGCTCTCAGCCTCGTCCTAGCCGCCTCTCTGGCCTTGTCGCTCGCCTTGGGCGATAATGTGCTCCACGCGCTGGAGGCTTTTCTCGGCATACTCGTCTACCTCTTTACGCCTTGGACTGCGATCAACCTGGTGGACTTCTTTTTCGTAAGAAAGGGCCGCTATTCGATCCGCGCAATGTTCATGGCAGACGGGCTCTATGGCCGTTGGAACTGGCGCGGTCTCGCATCCTACGCCATCGGCTTCATTGCCATGATCCCGTTCTTCAAGACGCAACTTTTTGTCGGCCCCGTCGCTAAGGCACTCGGCGGGGCGGATATCTCAATGCTGATCGGCCTGCCTGTCTCAGCGGCGGTCTACCTGCTGCTTTGCCGCAGCATGGATCTTTCGGCTGAGCTGGCGCAGATCCCTGTGCTCGACAGCAATTTGGAAACGGAGCCGGTGCGATGAGGCTGCGTTTATTGGCGGCAGCGGCACTGGCCTTTGCAGGGCCTGTGCTCGCGCAGCCCATTGCATTCCCCGATCATTTTGATTCAATCGGTACGCCGCTCCAAAGCCTTAAGACCCGCGAAGGGCGCACGGTGCATTTCACCGACACGGGCGAGGCGGGCTGGACCCCCCTATTGTTCATCGGTGGCGTCGGCACGAGCGCCCGCGCGCCCGAACTGGTTGCGTTTCTGGAGACCCTGCGTCGGCGGCTCAAGGTGCGGATCATAGCAGTCGAGCGCAATGGACTTGGCGATACAGCCTATGACCCCGACTGGACATTTGAGGACTATAATAGCGAGGTCCAGCAGGTGCTGAGCAACCTCGGCGTCGATCGTTTCGCGCTCGTCGCAATCTCGGGCGGCGGGGCCTATGCCGGGCATATTGCCGCCGCCATGCCGGAGCGCGTGGCCTCATGGCATATGCTTGCTGCGATTGCCTCTGCCCCGGCGGACAGCCCGGTCTGCACCGCCGATCCCGCCGCGCTGGAGGCAGGCCTTGCGCGGCAAGTCAGCGCACCGAGAGACTTTTGGGCCATGCCCGCGGACGGTGTCGTCGCCAAAGTGAGGGGCTTTGCCGACCGTGCCGCGGACGAAGGGGCTCGGACCTATTTTGTTGCCGGACAGCGGGGCGATGCGCGTGGCGTGGCGCGTGAATACCGACGCTTTTGCGATGCACCGGCACCCGTCTCTGCTTTCCCCGCCCCCGCCTTCTTCTATTATGGTGAGGCCGACCCACTCGTCCCGCCAGATCAAGGCGCATATTGGGCCAGCAAAGTCGCAGGCAAGGTCACCTTTCGCCGCTATCCCGGCGAAGGCCATGATGTGCAATACCGCCATTGGGATCAACTCCTGCTTGATGTCGCGGGGCGGGGCGACCACACGCTGGTCTGCGAACGCGGTCGCGCCCGACTTGTGGCAGGCCTTGTTGAACCGGCACAGCTCACAGCGGGCGCAACTCTCGGCATCTGCGCTTGGCAGGCCGGACGCAAGGAGCAGCAATGATGTCAGAGACTCCTTTGGATGACGCGGGACACGGGCTGCGCACCCCACTCGAGGGTGTGGCCGCACGACCCTTGCAGCCCGGCGAACAGATTGAGGCCCCCCTCCATCTGATCCACCCAACCGTGCAGCGCGATTGGGTGGACTATAACGGGCATATGAGCGAATCTTGCTATCTGCTCGTATTCGGCGACCAGTCGGACGCTTTCTTCCGTCTGATCGGGATTGATGAGGCCTATCGCGCGGGCGGATATTCGCTGTTCACGGTACAGAGCATGATCTTCAATCTTGCCGAAGCCCATCTCGGCGATCCGCTTCAGCTCTCGCTCCAGCTGATCGACGCAGACGAAAAGCGTCTGCATATCTTCCACGCCATGCACCATGCTGAGACGGGCGTGCTGCTGGCAACGGGCGAGCAGATGTTGGTGCATGTCGACATGACCGCCGGGCGCAGCGCGCCGATGCCGCCGGATCTCTTTGCGCGCGTGCAGGCCGTACGTGCCGCTCATGCAGACCTCCCACTCCCTGCTCAGGCCGGGCGCAACATTGCCATCAAACGAAACCATGAAGGGAATGCGGGCTGATGCATTTCGAATTATCCTCTGAACAACAGATGCTGGTCGAAACGGTGCGGCGCTTTGTCGAGACCGAACTTTATCCGCATGAGAAGATGGTCGAAGAGACCGACGACGTTCCGGCAGATCTTGCAGCCGAGATCCGTGCTAAGTCAAAGGCGCTGGGGCTCTATGCCGTCAACATGCCGGTAGAGCTTGGTGGCGGCGGCCTTGGGACGTTCGACACGACCTTGATGGAGCGTGAATTGGGCCGGGCCAGCTACGGCCTCCAGATGATGGTCGCCCGGCCGAGCAACATTCTGCGCGGCTGCACGGGCAGTCAGATTGAGGATTATTTGCTCCCGACAATCCGGGGGGAGCGGCATGACTGCCTTGCCATGACCGAGCCCGATGCGGGATCGGATGTTCGCTCGATGCGCACCTTTGCCCGCCGGGATGGCAGCGATTTCGTCATCAACGGCTCCAAGCATTTCATCAGCCATGCCGACGTTGCCGATTTCGTAATCCTCTGCGCGGCCACCGGCGAAGCGGGTGGTAAAAAGACGATCAGCTGCTTCCTCGTCGATTTCGACACGCCGGGCCTGACCCGGCGGCGCGGGCCGAAGTGTGTTTCGCACCGGGGCTATCACCAGTGCGAGCTGATTTTTGAGGATTGCCGCGTGCCTGCCTCCAGCCTCCTGGGTGACCTCGACAAGGGTTTCGAGTTGATGGGTCAGTGGCTGGGCTCAACCCGCCTGCAAGTTGCGACCACTTCGGTCGGCCGTGGGCACCGCGTGCTCGAAATGGCGACGCAATGGGCCGCGACACGCAAGCAATTTGGCCAAGCCATCGGCAAATTTCAGGGCACTGGTTTCAAACTGGCGGACATGAAGACAGAGTTAGAAGCAGCCGAGCTCTTGACCTTCCGGGCCGCTTGGAAGGACGATCAGGGTATGATGACCGATACCGACGCAGCCATGGCCAAGCTGTTCGCCTCCGAAGCGCTCGCGCGGGTGACCGACAATGCGTTGCAGATTTTTGGCGGAATGGGCCTAATGGATGAGCTCCCGATTGAGCGGTTCTGGCGCGACGCCCGGGTCGAACGGATCTGGGATGGCACCAGCGAAATCCAGCGTCATATCATCAGCCGCGCGCTCCTACGTCCGCTGGAAGTATGAGCGCCGACAGGTTAGCTCGCCTGCTGCGCCCGCGCAGTCTGGCGATTGTGGGCGGAAAGGCGGCGGAGGAAGTGGTGCGCCAATGTCGCGCGCTGGGTTTTGCCGGGCCGATCTGGCCGGTGAACCCAAAGCGGGAGACGATGGGCGGCCTACCCTGCTTTCCTGATCTGGCCGCGCTACCCGCCGTGCCCGACGCTGTCTTTCTCGCCGCACCCGCGCCAGCCACCATCGCGCTGGCAGGCGACCTTGCCGGTGCAGGCGGCGCAATTTGCTATGCATCGGACTTTGCAGAGAGCGGAGAGGAAGGGCAGGCCCGACAGGCGGAGTTGATCGCTGCCGCCCCTGGTGTGCCACTCATCGGACCGAATTGCTATGGCATGCTCAACCTGTTCGACCGCGTGGCACTCTGGCCCGACCAGCATGGCTGCCTACCCATCGATGCAGGGCGCGGCATCGCCATTGTGAGCCAGAGCGGCAATTTGGCGCTCAACTTCACCATGCAGACACGCGGGCTACCCATTGGTTATGTCATCTCGGTCGGCAATTGCGCGGATGTGACGCCGGCAGACCTTATCGAAGCGCTGGTTCAGGACGAACGTGTCAGCGCGATCGGGCTGCATCTGGAAGGGCTGGGGTCGGTCGCGCGGTTCTCAGAGGCGTGTCTTGCGGCACGCGTAGCCGGGGTCCCGCTGGTGGCGTTTAAAACCGGGGCTTCGGAAAAGGGCGCGGCGCTAACACTATCGCACACCAGTTCGCTCGCGGGTGCCGACGCGCTGTGCGATGCCTTGTTCGCCCGCTATGGTGTGGCCAGAGCGCATGATCCGGCGAGCTTTCTTGAAACACTCAAGCTGCTCCATGTGAGCGGGCCGTTGCGCGGACGAAGAATCACAAGCGCCAGCTGCTCGGGCGGTGAAGCCTCGCTCACCGCCGACCTTGCAGAGCGCGTCGGGCTGGAGACGCCGGACTTTCCACCCGCGACACAGGCCGAGCTTGAAGCCGTTCTGGGGCCCCGGGTGAACGTCGCCAATCCGCTCGATTACCACACCTATATCTGGGGCGATGCAGCGGCGCAGACGGCGTGCTTTTCGGGCATGCTGGGGGCGGATTTTGAAGCCTCACTGCTCATCCTCGATTTTCCCCGCGCAGATCGCTGCACAAGCGCGGATTGGGATGTAACCATCGCGGCGTTCCTTGCGGCGGTGCGTGCCTGCCCGGCAACAAAAGGCACGGCGCGGATCGTGGCCAGCGCGCTGGCCGAGAACCTCCCAGAAGCGGTGGCCACGCAGTTGATCACGCACGGCATCGTTCCGGCAGCTGGCCTGTCAGAGGCGCTGAAAGCGGTCGCTGCCGCTGCCGAGATTGGGGAAGCCTGGTCTCGCCCGGCCCCGGCTGCCCTGCCCGAAGCACCGCCCGCGCTTCTGGGTGAGCCTGCCACGTGGGACGAGGTGCGCAGCAAGGCGGCCCTTTCAGCCTGTGGCGTGCCCGTGCCCCGTGGGCGGCTTTTGACGCTGGCCGAACTTGAGGCGCTTTGTGAAGACGACACAGCTCCCTTGCCCGCCCCGTTTCCCTTGGTGCTCAAAGCTGTGGGTACCGATTTGGCACACAAGACCGAACTTGGCGGTGTCGCGCTGGGCCTGTCCAGCCGGGCCGATCTGCTCGCGGCGGGGCGCCGCATGGCCGGGCTTGGCGGAACATATCTGATCGAGGAAATGATCGGAGGTACAATCGCCGAGCTAATCGTCGGGATCGGCCGCGATCCGCAATTTGGCGTCTTCATGACACTGGGTGCGGGCGGCATTTTTGTTGAGTTGCTCAAGCAGGTTGAGCAAGTCCTGTTGCCCGCAAGCCGGGCCGAGATTGAGGCCGCACTCGCGCGGCTGCCCCTCCACGCCGTGCTTTCAGGCTATCGAGGCCGGGCGGGGTGCGATATGCCCGCGCTGGTCGATGCCATCGACGCGGTTGCTGCCTTTGCCATGACGCACGGGGATCGGCTGGATGAACTCGACGTCAATCCGCTGCTCGCTTTGCCCCGGGGTGCGGTCGCAGTGGATGCCCTCATCCGGATGAAGGAGTCCCTTGCATGACCCAAATTTTGAATGCCGTCACGCTCGAGCGCTGCGGCGAGATCCTGATCATCACGCTCAACAGGCCCAAGGCCAATGCCATCGACGTGGCGACGAGCCTAGACCTGTACGCCGCATTCAAAACGCTGAACGACGATCCTGCGCTGCGCGTGGGGATCATCACTGGCACCGGGCGATTCTTTTCGGCAGGCTGGGATCTGGGTGCCGCGAATGATGGCGAGGCGGTCGATGCCGATCATGGCCCCGGCGGCTTTGCTGGGCTCACGGAGTTTTATGGGCTCACAAAGCCAGTCATTGCGGCGGTCAACGGGCTGGCGGTGGGTGGTGGGTTCGAACTCGCATTGGCCGCTGACCTAATTGTCGCCAGCACGGCGGCCCGCTTCTGGCTGCCGGAGGCGCAACTCGGCATGTTGCCCGATTCCGGCGGACTGCTGCGCCTGCCCAAGGCTATCCCGGCGCGGCTCGGGCGGGAAATGATCCTCACCGGACGGCGGATGGAGGCTGATGAAGCCTTGGCGCTGAACCTCGTCACTCGGGTTGTGGAACCGGAGGCCCTTTTGGAAAGCGCGCTTGAACTGGCCGAAACCATCGCCCGCTCTGCGCCGCTCGCCATTGCCGCTGCGCGCGATATTCTGCGCATGACAGAGGGGATGGAGGTCGAGGCTGGCTATCGCCTGATGCGCAGCGGGGCGATCCCGTCCTATCGTCGGATGCTGGAGTCGGACGATGCGCTCGAAGGGCCGCGCGCCTTTGCGGAGGGTCGTGCGCCGGAATGGAAGGGGCGCTAGGCCGCGTCCCAGTCCACAGGCTGGACGCGGGGAAGGATCACCAGCCAGCCGACCAACCCGAGCACGTTGACGAGCCCTGCCAGCAAGAATGCCGTGTTATATGAGCCATTCCCCGCATCAATCAGCACGCCCGCGAAGAAGACGCCAATGATCCCAGGCAGGTTGCCCATCATATTCTGCACGCCGACCCATCGCGCGGCAGCTGACGGCCCAGCCATGATCTGCGGAATGATGAAATAGGCGGGGCAAGAAAGACCAAGCGCAATCTCGTAAACGAACAGCAGCGTGAGGCAGATGCCGATTGGCATGGCCGGCATCGCCAGCATGCACACAAGCCCGGCGACATGTGCCGCCGCGAGCGGCAGCTTGAGCGAAAGTGATGGAGACCAGCCCCGCTGAATAGCTTTGTCGAGCGCCCAGCCCGCAAAGAGAGCCGCCAGCGCGTTGACCAGATAAGCGCTCGAAACGACGGTGGCCATATGCGTCTTTGAAAAGCCACGCTGCATTTCGAGGTACATCGGCAAATAGCCGAGGATGAAATACCAGTTCCAATTGCCGGCAAAATGACCCAGCGAAGCTCCCCATAGGGCGCGCCGACCAAGGATCTGACGCATCGTCACCGGCTGCGCCAAGGCCTGTTCAGGGGACTGGGCCTCGTTAATGCGAACCCGGCTCCATGGGATCAGCCACAGCAACGAAACGATGCCGAACAGGACAAATGTCACGCGCCAGCCCCAATGGGCCATCATCACCCCGCCGAGAAGCGTGCCGACCGCAGGCCCGACCAAATAGCCAAAACCGATCACCCCATTGGCGAGCCCCATCTGCGCACGCGGTACATTGCTGGCGATGATTTTCGAGGTGGTGGTGAATGCCACACTCTCCCCCATCCCCAGCATCATGCGCAGGATGAACAGCCCCATAAAGCCCTCTACAAAGCCAGTCATCAGGGTTGAGACCGACCACAAAAGCGCACCGATTCCGAGTACAAGCTTGCCACCGAGCCTATCCGACAAAACCCCCGCCGGAAGCTGACAAAACGCATAGGCGAAATAGAATGCAGCGCCCAGAGCGCCATAGGCGGTGGCCGAGAGATCCAGGTCCGCGCGGATCTGCGTTGCCCCGGTCGCGAGATTGCCGCGGTCGATGTAGTTAATGAACAGGCTGATCGCCATCAGACCAACGAGAACGAGCGGGGCCGTTGTCCGCAGCCTATGTCCCTTAATCGGCATAGTCAGGCTCCCGCCGATCGAGCATGCGCTTCAGCGCAGCGAAATGCAGATCAATCCGATCATGCCCTTCAACCTGAGCCGAACTGGTATATTGTGCCACCGTGCGGTGCAGGACGGGCTCCGGCACACAGCGGACAGCCTGCCCACTCGATTGAGCTAGGATCTGCGTCATCGCCGCGCGTTCGAAAAAATAGAGTGTGTTGAACGCATCGGCGACGCTTGTGCCGGTTGCCACCACCCCGTGGTTGCGCAGGAGAAGAACAATCTTGTCGCCCAGCGCCTTGGCCATGCGCGCGCCCTCGCTGCTGTCGAGCGCGAAACCTTCATAATCGCACAGCGCAATCAACTCGTTAAAGCCGATCGCGTTTTGGCTGGCCATCAGCAGCGTTGGGTCTTCCAACATGCTGAGCGCCGTGGCGTAGGGCATATGGGTATGGAGCACGCACTTCACGTCCGGCCGCGCGGCATGCAAAGGCGCATGGATGTGAAACGCAGTGTCCTCGACTGGCCCCGACCCTGCTAGGACATTGCCGCCAAAATCGACCACGAGAAAATCGCTGGCGCGCACTTCCGACCAGTGCAGCCCGAACGGCGCAAGCAGAAACCGATCTGTATGGCCGGGCAGCAGCACCGTGAAGTGGTTGTCGATGCCTTCATGATAGCCATAATGCACGGCGAGGCGATGCGCGGCCGCCAGATCAATGCGCGCCTGTCTCTCGGCCGCGTCGCAGCCCGTCAAAGCCATCAGCCAGTCTGGCCAGCTTCAAGGCCCCGCTGCAAGGGCTTGCGCAACAGAAGAATGAGGATAGCCCCCACAGCGGCAATGGCGGCATCCAACGCCCAGAAGGTGGAGGGCGTCATCTGATCAAAATAGCTGCCGACCCATCCCGCCATCACATGAGCAACAAATGGCGAGAGAAAGGCCACGCCCATCATCGTCGACGCAATGCGCGGCGGTGCCGCCTTGCTGACAATGGCAAGCGTCGTCGGCCAATAATACATCCAGGCAAGCCCCATGGTCAGCCAGCCAGCGACTGCCCAGCCCGCCGAGACACTATCCGGTTCAGTAAGGCCCCAATTGCCATAAGCGAGAAGCAAGGCACCACATCCGACGATGGCCGTGCCAATCCCCTGCTTGGTCACGCTGGCTGGTTCACTGCCCCGCTTGGCTTGCCAACCCCATAGAAGCACCAGAACGGGGGCAACGAGAACAGACCCGAGCGAATCCATCGACGCAAACCAGCTTGATGGAACCACCCCGAACGGCGTGGCGAGGTTCACATATTGGTCGACCCAGAGGATGCCGACGCTCCACACCATTGGATAGGCGATTTCAGCCGGAATGGTGAGCGCAATCACGAAGAGGAGTACGAGCACACGCTTGCGCTCACTCGGGCTCAAGGGCTGGGCCTTTTCGCGGTCGCGCCGGGCCGGCCGGTCGTCCGGCAAGTGCTTTTGGCCAAGAATATAACTGACCAGCGCGAGGAGCATCAGCACGGCCGCAACCGCAAAGCCGGTATGCCAGCCATAAATGGCCGCGACCAGCCCAGTCACCAAGGGGCCGCTCGCAGCACCAATGTTAATGCCGGTCGAAAAAATCGTGTAGCCCCGCGACCGCATCGATTCATCGTCGCGCGGGTAAAGCGAACCGACTTGCGCCGAAATATTGCCCTTGAGAAACCCCGAGCCGAAGATAAGCAACAGGAGCGCGAGCAGGAACGTCGAATAAAAGGACATGGCCAAATGGCCCGCGCTCATCAGGAGCACGCCGATCAGGACCGTGCGCTTCGCTCCCAAGAGACGATCGGCTACCCATCCCCCAAGAAGGGGCGTGAAATAGACCAACCCGGCATACCAGCCATACACAATCGCGGCGAAAGCCAAGTCAGTCATGGCCCCGTTAAACCCGATCAAGCTCCTGAGCGTCGAAAGTCCAACGACCTTGGCTGCGTTTTCCGGCAGCAGCAGATCTTTGACCATGTAAAGGGTCAGAAGCGCCGACATCCCGTAAAAGGAAAACCGCTCCCAGGTCTCGGTGAAAGACAGATAGTAAAGACCCTTGGGATGGCCCCCAAATTGCTCAGAATGCTGCGTTGCACTGACCATCACTATCCCCTCACCTTGTCCTGTATTCCGTACCCGCATGTTGCTGCAAGACGTCCGTGCCAAGTGTCGCGCGGCAGGATATCAGGCAATCAGGCAGTCTCCCATCGCACAAGATGAGCGGACACTACGGTCTTAGCGTTGGGGTGAGCTTCCGCAAGAGGGATAAGGCGTCGCACCTTAACCGCAGCCCGCCATCTTCCAAAGATTGCCCTCGGTGCCAATGCTAGCGATGCAGTTGTAAAATGGCGCGCCCGGAACGATTCGAACGTCCGACCCTCAGATTCGTAGTCTGATGCTCTATCCAGCTGAGCTACGGGCGCGCATAGGAGAGGCGCGGTTAGTCGGCTTTTTCTAAAAGTGCAAGCCCGTTGCGACATGGAAAGGCTGCTTCTAGAAGAAGGGTTATGAAAGCCGCCCTTCCGCTTATCGCCCTGTTGCTCTCCGCCTGTGCGGGCAAGGGAGCTTTTCCATCGCTCAACCCGCGCCCTATTGAGGCGCAAGCAGCAGGATTTTTGCAAGAACCAGACCAGCAGGTGGCGGCACGCCTTCCTTCTGATCCCAAGATGTCGGCCCGAATCGAAGGCATCGCCCGGCCTGCACTGGACGGCGACGCCGCTTTTGACGCAGCAGCAGCCGATGCAGAACGGATGGTGTCCAGAGCCGGGCCATCGGGAAGTGACAGCTGGGTCCTGGCCCAAATGCGCGTCTCTGCGCTGGAGCGGAGCCGATATGCCGTGAAATCAGGCCTTACAGAGCTGGATATCGTGCGCCGTGAGTTGATGGCCGCCCCTAAGAGCGAGGATCTGAACCGACTGGAGGATAGCATCCGCCAGATTGAGGCGCTTGATGCCCGGCAAGACGCCACGATGCAGCGCCTACAGGCAGCCCTTAGCCGCTGACCGCCGCCTTATGAATTTGGCCATTATGCACATAATGGGCCACGGCCATGCGGTTCATCACCGCCCAATTTTCATCCAATTCCCGCATCATTCGGGCCGGGCGACCGCCCCACATTTGAAAACTGTCAATCTGCTTGCCCGGCGTGAGCATGGCACCTGCGGCGAGCATTGAATTCTCCGCCAGCACACAGCCATCCATGACGATGGAGCCCAGCCCCACCAGTGCATTGCGGCCAATGGTGCAGCCGTGCAGCATTGCCATATGGCCGATCAGCGCGCCGTCTTCGATGATCGTCTTTGTGCCGGGCATGCCGCCCTTATCCGAATCACAATGGATGACGGTGCCGTCCTGAACATTAGAGCGCGCACCAATGCGGATGGCATTCACATCGCCGCGCAGCACGCAATTATACCAGATACTCGCCTCCGGGCCGATCTCTACATCGCCAATGATGCGGCACCCCGGCGCGATGAAGGCGGACGGATGAATTTGCGGCGTATGGCCGTTCAATGTGATGATGGAGACATTATTCATGGGCCTGTCATGGCCGATTGACGTGGCCCAATCAACTCTGCGCTGCGGCCCAAATGTCCCGATCGATGCTGTAGGTCACATGGCGTTTGAGTGGGCTGCCCTCTGGCACATTGGGGTGATCAAAGCCAAGTGCGGCATGGCGGGTCATGCCCAGCCGTTCCATCAGGCCCCAGCTGCGGTTATTCTCATCCACAGTAATGGCCCAAATGCTGTCATCGCTGAAATGATGAAACCCCCATTGGATCGCGACAGAAGCAACTTCCTGCGCATAGCCTTGGCCCCACATATCAAAGGAGAGCCGCCAGCCCACTTCCAGACGATCGGCAATGGGGGTGTTCTGCGCCCCACGGATCAAGCCGCACCAGCCAATCAGCCGGCCGTCTTCCTTGCGCTCCACGGCCCAGAAACAATGGCCCAGCCCCTCTTGCATCTGCTGCATTCGCACGATCAGCGCGTCGACATCCTCAAGTGTCATCAGCGGCCCCAGAAACCGCATGACGCGCGGATCGGTATTGATCGCGTGAAAGGCTATCCGGTCGCGATGTTGCCAATCCCGCAAGATCAGGCGTTCCGTCTCGAGGCGGAAATCAGCCATTGAGGAGCTTGGCCGCATGCAGCGCGTGGTAGGTCAACACGCCTGAACAACCCGCTCGCTTAAATGCCAAGAGCGTCTCTAGAACCAGCTTATCCCGATCACCCGCTCCGGCCGCTACGGCGGCCTCAATCATCGCATATTCGCCCGACACTTGATAGGCAAAGACCGGAACCTCAAAGGCCTGCTTCACGCGCACAATGATGTCGAGATAGGGCAGGCCGGGCTTCACCATGACGCTGTCAGCGCCTTCTTCCAGGTCAAACGCGACTTCGCGCAACGCCTCTTCGGCATTGGCGGGATCCATTTGATAGGTTTTCTTGTCGCCCTGCAGCAAACCCGCCGCGCCCACCGCGTCGCGAAACGGCCCGTAAAAGGCGCTCGCATATTTGGCGGCGTAAGACATAATCTGGACATTGGGGAAGGCCGCGTCCTCCAGCGCATCCCTGATCGCACCGATGCGGCCGTCCATCATATCTGATGGCGCGATGATATCCGCCCCGGCGCGCGCTTGATTGAGCGACTGGCCGACCAGCACCTCAACCGTCGCATCATTGAGGACATAGCCGTTCGCATCGATCAGGCCGTCATGCCCATGGGCGGTATAAGGGTCGAGCGCCACATCGGTCAGGACGCCAATATCGGGCACGGCATCCTTGATCGCGCGGGTTGCCTGACACATCAGATTATCGGGGTTGAGCGCCTCACGCCCATCATCTGTGCGCAGCGCACGCGGCGTGTTTGGGAAAAGGGCAATACAGGGAATGCCCAGATCGCGCGCCTCCTTGGCCCGCTTCACAATCTCCGCCACCGGCCAGCGCGACACACCGGGAAGCGTTGCAATCGGTTCCTCCGCATCGCCTGCGGTAATGAAGAGGGGCCAGATCAGGTCTGCCGGCGTCAGCACAGTTTCCCCATGGAGCGCGCGGCTCCAGGCAAAAGTGCGCGTGCGGCGCGGGCGGTTGGCAAGATGAAGGCCGCTCGTCATAAAATCCCCTGTCTTTCTCAGGTGCAACATAGGCAGATGGCGCGCCCGATGGCAGCAAAATCGACCATTGGACAGTCTTAATTAAGCAGCGATCATTCGGGCGCGCCGCCAGCCACCATGGAGATAATAGGCAAGTGACAGGACAGCAGAGGTTACCGCGCTTGCTGCAAAGGCCGCCCAGATCGCGTCTGCGCCCCAAAACGGATAAAGCCAAAAGCCAATGACAAAGCGCATGACAACCGCCGAAAGCACGAGAATGATGAATGGCATGATGACCGCACCATTGGCCCGAACGACTGAGCCGACCACCATAGAAATGCCCATCAAGACAAAGGTCCAGCCAATCATCAGGTTGATATGTGCAGCCAGCGCAATTGCCGGGCTCCCCGTCGGCAGGAAGAAACCCGTCAATGGATGCACGGCCAAGGTAATGAGGCCAAGTAGAGTGGCCGTCATCGCAACATTAATACCAATCCCCGCCCATGCCACATGGTTGAGGCGTGACCAATTGCCCGCCCCGATATTCTGAGCGGCCATTGCGCTGACCGCGCTGCCAACCGCAATTGCGGGCATTTGTGCATAGCTCCACAATTGCGTCATCACGCCATAGGCCGCCGCCATATCCACGCCCTCACGATTGATCAGGCCGATCATCACCAGTGACGAAAGCGACATCACAATCATCGACAGCCCCATGGGCATCCCCTTGCCAAGGATGATGCCGACACGCTGCCGGTTCGGCCGCAGCCAGCGCAATTCAGCACCCTTCAGCCGGATAACAATATCGCGCCGATAAATCTGCCAGACCAACGCCATCAGGCTGATCAATGTAGCCAAGAGTGTTGCAAGGGCAGAGCCCGCAATCCCCATGGCGGGAATCGGGCCAAGCCCCAGAATGAGAATGGGGTTCAGCCCAGCATCTAACGCGACGGTGAGGATCGTATTCCACAACGGCGTTACTGCATCACCCACCCCGCGCATGGCGGAACTCAGCAAGACGCCCAGAAAGGCAAAGGGCATGCCGAGAAAGATGACGCGCAAATAGGTCAGCGCGAGCGGAAAAGCGGGCGCAGGCGTTGCAAGAAGATGCAGAATATTGGGCGCGAAAATCCATCCCAAGGCCGCACAGGCAATGCCAAGGCAGGCAAACATCGCAACCGCTGCGCCCAAAGTGCGCCGAATGTCCTCGATATCCCGACGCCCCATGGCCTGGCCAATGAGAATGGTCGTCGCCATCGCAAAGCCGAACATGGTCGAGTAAAGAAGGAACAGGATCAGATTGGCATTGGCTGTGGCGGCCAGCGCCTTTTCCCCCAGAAAACGGCCAACAAAAACCGCGTTCACCGATCCATTCATCGACTGGAGAATATTCACCCCAAGCGATGGCAGGGCAAAGAGAAAAAGCGTCTTGGCAACTGGGCCTTGCGTCAAATCTCTCTGCCGCGCGATATTGCTCATGCGCCCAGCCGTGCCAGCGCTGCCTGCAACCGCTCTACCTCTGCTGATTTTTCGGCATGGTCGGCGCGGGCTTTGTCCACCGCTTCCGGCTTGGCCTTTTCGACAAAGGCCGGATTGTTGAGTCGCCCGGCAAGCGAGGCCGCTTCTTTGGACGCTGCCTCAATGCCCTTGGTGATGCGAGCGCGTTCGGCGTCAAGATCGACTATGCCAAAGAAGTCAAGCGAACCAACAATTCCGTCTGCTACCAACTGGACCTTACCTTCGCTTTCCACGTCAGCCACCAAGTCTCCGGATATGAAAGTCCCATCGAAGTCAAAAGAAAGATCCTTGAAGCCCTCAGGTGTGCGCACCGTGATTTGGTCCAGCCTAGCCATGCGTTTGACGGCCAATAGATTGGCATTCAACCATCCAAACTGACGGTCGTCCGCCTTTGAAATCATTGCCGTCACTGTCTTTGAAGGGGGGACGCCTAGATCGCTCTTCGTGGCCCTGACCTGTGCAATGAAGGCTTGGACCCACTCAATCTCCGCACTCGCTTCGGCATCGTGCGTGGCATTTGGGGTGGGCCATTTGGCGTGGATCAGATCATAGGGCCGGTCATCAAGCGCGTGCCACAGTTCTTCTGTGATGAAGGGCATGAAGGGGTGGAGCATGACCAGAATCTGGTCGAGCACCCATCCGGCAACCGTCTGTGTCTCTTCATCAATCTGACCCTTGATCAGTTCCAGATACCAGTCGCAGAACTGATCCCAGACAAAGTGATAGAGGACATCTGCCATCCCATCGAAGCGCAGTTCCTCAAACGCCTTGTTGAGCGTGGCGAGCGTGGCCGTGACTTCGCCAATGATCCAGCGGTTGACCGCACTGGTCGCGGGCGGCGCCTCAACGCTCTTGCTGCCGCCAATGCCATTGGCCTGTGCAAAGCGCGATGCGTTCCACAGCTTGGTCGCAAAGTTGCGATAGCCCTCAACCCGTTTTTCATCCATCTTCACATCGCGGCCTTGGCTTTCCATCGCCGCCATGAAGAAGCGCAGGGCATCTGCCCCATATTGGTCGATAAGACCAAGCGGATCGACGACATTGCCCTTGGACTTGGACATTTTCTGCCCGTCCGCCGCGCGCACCAGCCCGTGCAGATAGAGCGTGCGCCAGGGCACGTCCTTCATGAAGTGAATGCCCTGCATCGCCATGCGCGCATCCCAGAAGAACAGGATGTCAAAACCGGAAATGAGAACGTCATTCGGGTAATGGCGCGCGAGTAGGCTCGGCACCTCCCCGGCACGGGGAGGGGGACCGCCGGAGGCGGTGGAGGGGTTGGCCCTGCCACCTGCTTGGCCATCGACCCCTCCACCATGCTGCGCATGGTCCCCCTCCCCCGCTGGGGGAGGTTCAAGGCCCTCAGGCCAACCCAGCGTACCAAAGGGCCAAAGGGCGGAGGAGAACCAAGTGTCGAGCACATCGGGATCACGCGTCAGGTCTTTGCCACCCGCCAGCGCCCTAGCTGCATCTTCATCTTCTGCAACGAACACGGTGCCGTCTGCATCATACCAAGCCGGAATCTGATGCCCCCACCAAAGCTGGCGGGAGACGCACCAAGGCTGGATATTTTCCATCCAGTTGAAATAGGTCTTTTCCCAAGTCTGCGGCACGACCTTGATCGCACCAGAACGCACGGCCTCAATCGCGGGCTTCGCCAAGGTCTCGGCATCGACATACCATTGGTCGGTCAGCCAAGGTTCAATCACTTGACCTGATCGGTCGCCAAAGGGGGTTTGGATGATGCGGTCTTCGACTTTTTCGAGCAGCCCTAAGGCGTCCATCGCCTCGACGACCATCTTGCGGGCGTTGGTCGGCTCGCCTTCAATACCAAAGCGATATTGTCCGATATATTCGGCGGGAATAAGTCCATCGGCGGTTTGCACGACGCGGCCTTCTCCATCGAGCATGTTGAACATGTCGCTCGCCTTGAAACCGGCGCGCTTGCCAACTTCAAAGTCGTTGAAATCATGTCCCGGCGTGATCTTCACGGCGCCGGAACCCAATTCGGGGTCGGCATGTTCGTCCGTGACAATGGGGATCAAACGGCCCGTGATCGGCAAGCGGACATTTTTGCCCACCAGATGCACATAGCGTTCATCCGACGGGTTCACCGCGACTGCCATGTCGGCCAGCATCGTTTCGGGCCGAGTGGTGGCAACGCTTATGAAACCGCTGCCGTCCTCCAACGGATATTTGAAATGCCAGAATTTGCCGTTGATCTCGCGCGTTTCGACCTCAAGGTCAGAAATCGCGGTTTTCAGGCCCGGATCCCAATTCACCAGCCTTTTGTCGCGATAGATCAGCCCCTCATTATAGAGATCGACAAAGACCTTGAGGACGGCGCGGCTAAAGCCGTCATCCATCGTAAAGCGTTCATTGGCCCAATCCATCGAACAGCCAAGGCGGCGTAGCTGGCGGGTGATCTGCCCGCCGGACTCTTCCTTCCAGTCCCAGATTTTGGCGATGAAATCCTCGCGAGAGAAATCGGTGCGCTTCTGCCCTTGGGCATTGAGCTGCCGCTCAACCACCATCTGCGTTGCAATACCCGCATGGTCTGTGCCGACGACCCAGAGCGCATCCTTGCCCTGAAGCCGGGCGTGGCGGATCAGAATATCTTGCAGCGTATTGTCGAGCGCATGGCCGATATGCAGGTTGCCCGTCACATTGGGCGGCGGATTGACGATCGTATAGGGTTCAGAATCGGGGCGATTGGGACGGAATGCGCCCGTTTCTTCCCAATGGGCATACCATTTGGCCTCAATGGCCGACGGATCAAAAGTCTTGGGCAGTTCTGACATGCACCGGCCTTTGCCAGCCGCATGGCGGCCTTGCAAGCCAAGCGCGGCAATGGGTGGGCGGTTTAGCTTTGCGCCTGCCCCGTAATCCGGGCGACTTCTTGGGCGACAACGCGTTCCACGATCTCTGGCAGATGGGCGTCCAGCCAATCCTTCAGCATGGGCTTCAGCATTTCCCGCACCAGCCCTTCGAGCGTATCGGCCCCCGCAATATCGGGTTTGACGATCAGGCGAGAGAGGCTGGAGAGCGCCTGTCGGCTGGCTGCGGCCGCATCGGCAGAGATAATGTGCTCAGCAACAACAGCCTCTGTCAGCTCAAGAATGGCATCATCGGCATCTGCGGAGGGAGCGGCCGCATCAGAAGACGCAGTGCGCGCGCGCGCCTTGGGCGCAGCCTGTGGCCTGCCATCATCTTCGGCGATAATCTTTTTAATGGAGGAGAGAATCTCTTCCATTGAGGGTTCATGCGCTGCCCCGCCCATTTGACGCGACTCCCTATTATTTGGCTGGCTGGATCGGGGTGTCCGATGTCTGCGCTTTTGAGTCAACCGTGCGTGTCGCCTGCGGCTTGGGCTTGGGATCTTGATCCCAATCGACAAAAATGCCCCTTACCCGGCGATAATTTTGGGTTGGATCATAAAGCGCGCCCCCATCCAGCCCCAGATCCTGCGCTTCGGCCTGACCCATTGCGGACAGCAATTGGAAGCCCGCGACATAGGCATTGCGCTGCGCCGTCACCAATTCAACCTGTGAATTCAAAAGTTCGCGCTCTGCATCGAGAATGTCGAGGATGGTGCGTGTCCCCACGCTATTTTCGGCACGCACACCTTCGAGCGCAAGGGAGCTGGCCTCGACCGCAATTTGGGCGGACTGAATGACATCATTGGACGCCCGCCAGGATGCAAAGGCAGACCTTGTGCCTGCAATCACGCCGCGTTCCACCGCAATCTGCTGCTCAATCGATTGGCTTTGGCGGGCCTGCGCCTGCCGCACCTGCGCCGAGGGGCCGCCGCCCTGAAAAATCGGGATGCTGATCTGCGCGCCAGCCGTTGTCGCCCGTGTCGAGCCCGGGAATGTGCCCGGCAGAGAATTGAGATAATCTGTATAGGATGTGTCGCCAATGGCCGCGAGCCGGGGCATGCGCTGCGCCTTGGCAGCGCCCACATCATAGCGTGCGGCATCCCGCGCCTTGCCTGCGGCCAAGAGGAGCGGATTGTTCTTCAACGCAACCTCAACGGCTGCATCTGGCGTCGCTGGCAAATTGGGCAGGGTCGGCGGCGAGGCCAGATTATCCGGTTCACTGCCCACCAGCTGAATATAATTTTCCTTGCTGGCGATCAGTCGTGCTTCGGCCTGTTGCAGCAGCGCTTTTGAAAGCGCCAGACGCGCTTCGGACTGGGCGACATCGGTGCGCGTCAAATCGCCCACCTCAAACCGATCCCGCGTGGCATCCAGATTGACGCCCAGAACACGAACCTGCGTGCGGCTGAGCTCCACAATCGCCTGATCGCGGATGACATCCATATAGGCCGCCACAACCGCACTGAAGAGATCAGCCTCTGTACCGCGCAAATTTGCCTGTCCAGCTTCGACGCGCGCACGCGCGCCTTTCACAGCATTGCGCACGCCGCCGCCCAGATAGAGCGGCACACTCACGCTCGCACGACCTGTAAAGAACCTGTCTGGGCTGCCAATCGAGACGGTCGAGCTATGCAGCGTTTCATTATAGGCGCCGGTCACCGAGACGTCCGGCAAGCCATTGGCGCGGATGAGAGGAACATTCTCATCATTGGCGCGCTGAGCCGCACGTGCGCCCGTCAGCGTTGGGTTGGTCGTATAGGCCTTCCAAAGCGCCTCACGCAGCGTCTCTGCCGATGCCATGCTGGGCAAGGAGAGCGCCAATAACAGGCCGATCTTGATCCGGTGGGACATTGTTATTCCTTCATCTGGGCACTTAGCCCTCTTTCCTTGAACTTCTGGTCCCCCCGGACGATCTGTTCAGAACGAAAACGCTTTCGGCTTTGCAAAGCCAGGAAGGGCAACGGCATCTGCATCCATGATTGGATCCAAGCCAAAGCCCGCGCCTGCTTTATAGCCAATGGACAGCCGAGATACGCCGCCATCCATCACCGCTGCGGCCAGACGGCCTGTATTCGCCAACTGACGAATCAAAGCATCGGGCACCTGCTCAATGGCCCCATCAACAAGAATCACATCATAGGGCGCGCCCTTGGCATGGCCCTTGGCAAGATCACCCGTGATGACAGTGACGTTGGGCAGGCCCTTCAACTGTGCCTTGGCCTCGGCTGCAAGCGCTGCATCGCTTTCCAGCGCGACAACCGTGCTGGCAAGCCCTGCAACCACGGCAGCCGCATAGCCAGAGGCTGCGGCCACGACCAAGACCTTATCGGTCGGGGCAATATCGGCCTCAACAATCAAACGTGCTGTCACCAAGGTTGGGTTCATCGCCCGTGTGGCTGAGAGAGGGATGGCCCGATCAACATAGGCGGTGGCGCGCCGATCCGCCGGGACAAAATCTTCACGCGCGACGGATTCGATCGCCGCAGTCACCCGCGGATCGGAAACGGCGTTGGTGCGAAGCTGGCTGTCCACCATCGCACGGCGCATGGCCGGAAAATCAAGATTGCTCACACTGGCTCCTGTGACACACGTGTCTTATAGATACAATACAGCTTGAATGAACTTTTGCTTTAGCGCCGCCTTGCCCATGCGCCAAGCGGCAAGGTTTAAATTCATGCCTGGTTGACACTTACGCCCTTTTCGACGCACAGACCGCACCGCACCGCGCGATCGAGGCCCGATGGCGGAGTGGTGACGCAGCGGACTGCAAATCCGTGCACGCCGGTTCGATTCCGGCTCGGGCCTCCACACATATTCCGGTGAAAACCTCAGCGACATTTTTGTTTCTAAAAGCGCGCGTTTTAGCGGCATTTGCCCGTCTATCCTGAGGATGCGAAGTCTCTGCGGAGACAGAAACAGGGCCCAATTAGCCCAATTCAACCCAAAGTCTCTGCGTGCAAAACGGCGTGACGGATTTGAAATAAGGCCGGCCTAGTGCGCCTCGCTGAAGCCGAGAAGTTTTCTCTGCTCTTCCCATTCAAGCGGGATATCTTGCGAGAGCAGCAACTCAGGATCGAGCCCTCGGGGTGCAGTTCCTGTCAGCAATGCCTTCTGGATGTCCGGTGCCAACAGCCCGATGGCTATACGTTTGCGTGTCCATTCGTTCGTTGGCGCTGTCATCTGCTCATGGTTTTCAGGATGAAGGGGTGACGCATTCAACTCCTTCAGCTTGCGATGAGACGTCCTGACGAGCTCTGCCAAAACCTTTTTCTGCTCGGGTTCATCAAGTAACTGGTTACTGGCCCGCAAGGTCTTGCCGCGTCGAACCGGCCGCGCGTCCAACGTCAGAACAACATCGGTCTGGAGCATCTCCGCGCTAGGGTCGACCTGCCGGACTTTTGCAAGCAGACTATCCTTACATGCGTTGGCGTCCATCAACGACGCGACTTCTAGAGTGACAGTCAGTGTAGTGTAAGAAGCTGTCATCCTGTTGATGGCCGCAAAGATATCTGCCTCTTCGAATGCGTCCGCGCATTGCGTGCATAAGGTTTAAGCGAAGCGACATCCCGCTCAATAACTTCCGAAACAAATCTGGGCATGAAACTCCCCCGTGTTACAAATCATAGACCGCCAACGAATTGGTGATGAAAAATCACTGACTGGCCATATCCGAACAACACTATGGGATTTCAACGATAAAACGTCGGATTTGTTCGATTACAGATTTCATTATTCCTCATGTATGAAAATATAGGTATTTTTTGCCGACAAAGTGTTAATATTTTTAATGCAGCAAATTTGAGAATTTTTGTTACCCTGATCCTTAAAAGAAT
>JBBATU010000012.1:0-45871 GCA_040398565.1 Chakrabartia sp. | reverse complement strand
TGCAGCAATGCCCGCGCCGCCAAGTCAGTGGGTGCAAAATGCAGATCGGCCATGGCCGCGATAGCGCGGCGATTGGCTTCTTCCGGCCAAGGATTATCGGCATCCCCTGTGCGCAAGCCTGCCTCGACATGAGCGATGGGGATGCGCCTATAATAAGCGCTCAGTGCCGTTGCAAATGCCGTCATGGTATCGCCATGCACAAGCACCCGGTCTGGCCGTTCGCGGTCCAGCACCATGCCGACAGCCGTCACCATGCGCGCCAAAAGATCCCCCAGCGACTGATTGGGGAGCATCAGATCCAGATCAATGTCGGGCGTCAAACCTGCAATGCTCAACACCTGATCCAGCATTTTGCGGTGTTGTGCCGTCACGCACAGCGTTGCGCGGATGCCCGGCTGCGCCTTTAGCGCCTGAACAACGGGAACCATCTTGATCGCCTCTGGCCGGGTGCCAAAGACGATCAAGAAATGCTGTTTGCGCAGAACCGGGGACACCATCCCCGGTTGTTATCGCAACGTTGGTTAAGCAGTCGTCAATTTTGGAGCGGCTAAATCAAGCGCGTGGCGAATGATCGAAATCATCGCGTCAATCTGTTCAGTTGTGATGATGAGCGGCGGGCACATAACAATCGTATCGCGAATGCCGCGCACCATAAGGCCGTTTTCAATGCACAAATCACGCACCATTGGCCCTGCTGTTCCTTCAGCCCCACCAAAGCGCGCGCCGCTGACCTTATCCGCGACAATTTCCACAGCACCAATCAGGCCAACCGAGCGCGTTTCCCCAACCAAGGGATGATCATTGAGCGTCGCCAATGCCTTGGCCAGATAAGGCCCCGTCTCGTTACGGGTGCGATCAATCAAATGCTCCCGCTCCATAATCTCAATGTTACGCAGCGCGACAGCAGCAGCCACAGGGTGGCCGGAATAGGTGAAACCGTGAACGAAATCGCCGCCAGTTTTCAGCACATCGACAATTTCTTTCGACAGGGCGGTCGCAGAAATGGGCATATATCCAGAGGACAGGCCCTTTGCCATGGCGATGATATCGGGCGAGACGCCCATTGTTTCATGGCCCCACCAATTGCCCGTGCGCCCAAAGCCGCAAATAACCTCATCACACACAAGAAGGATGCCATATTTGCGGCAGATGCGCTCTACCTCGGGCCAGTAATTGGAAGGTGGAATGATGACACCGCCCGCGCCCTGAAGCGGCTCGCCGATGAACGCTGCAACATTTTCTGGGCCAACTTCGAGGATCTTGTCCTCAATCGCTTTGGCACAGACAAGGCCAAACGCCTCTGGCGACATATCCCGGCCTTCGTTGAACCAATAAGGCTGGCGGACATGTTCAACGCCGGGAACGGGCAAATTGCCCTGTTCATGCATCGACGTCATCCCGCCAAGCGACACACCGGCCACGGTTGAGCCATGATAGGCATTCCAGCGCGAGATGAAGACCGTGCGCTTTGGCTGTCCCTTCAGCTTCCAATAATGGCGCACCATGCGGAACACCGTGTCATTCGCTTCTGAGCCGGAGGCGTTGAAGAAAATATGGGGCAGGCGATAGCCTGTCAGCTTGGCGATTTTTTCGGCCAGCAACACCGTTGGCGGTGTAACGGTTTTGAAGAAGGTATTGTAAAATGGCAGTTCGCGCATCTGCTCTGCGGCCACATCTGCCAGTTCGTCACGGCCATAGCCAACATTGACGCACCACAGGCCTGCCATGCCATCCAATATGCGGTTGCCATCGCCATCAAAAATATAACAGCCTTCGGCATGGGTCACGATGCGGCTGCCGCCCATCGACGCAATCAGCTTATAATCCTGCTGGGCAGGCAGATGGTGCGCGACATCAAGGCGCTTGAGTTCAGCGATATCATAATTGCGGGGCATGGGCGGATCCTGTGCGATATTGGCCCTTTACGGGCGACGAAGACGGGCAATGCGAAAGGCAAATGGCGCGGCCACGGCCACGCCATGCCTCACGGCGAAAAGCCTATCCGGGCCAGATATCGATCAACGCGCTCGTTCATTCCCCCTGTTTAGCAGAAACAAGCCGCCGGGAAAATGGAAGAGATCTAGGCCTCGAACGGCAGATCCAGCGCCTCTGCCACAGCGCGGTGGCGGATGGCGCCGCCTGCGACATTGAGCCCGGCGGCCAGATGCGGATCCGAGGCCATGGCGCGTTCTGCCCCCAAATTGGCAATGCGCAGCGCGAACGGCAGGGTCGCATTGTTGAGCGCAAAGGCAGATGTGCGTGCGACAGCGCCCGGCATATTGGCGACGCAATAATGAATGACGCCTTCTTCCACGAAGACAGGGTCGGCATGGGTTGTCGCATGGCTCGTCTCAAAGCAGCCGCCCTGATCAATCGCAATGTCGACCAGAACCGACCCGCGCTTCATGGTCTTGAGCATATCGCGCGTCACTAGCTTTGGCGCAGCGGCCCCCGGCACAAGGACTGCACCGATGACGAGATGGGCATTGGCAACAGCCGCAGCAATGGCCGCCTTGGACGCATAGGCCGTCTTAATCGAATTGCCGAAATGGGTGTCGAGTTCAGCCAGACGATCATTGCTGATATCGTAAATGGTCACGTCGGCTCGCAAGCCAACGGCCATTTGCGCGGCATTCAGCCCAGATACGCCGCCGCCCAAAATGGCGACCTTGGCCGGCGCGACACCGGGAACGCCGCCCAGCAAAATGCCGCGGCCGCCCTGTTCCTTTTCCAGATAATGCGCGCCTACCTGCACCGCCATGCGGCCCGCGACTTCGGACATGGGCTTTAAGAGCGGCAACGAGCGGTTGGGTGCTGTTACTGTTTCATATGCAATGCACGTGGCCCCTGATTTCATCAGGCCAAGGGCCTGATCCTTATCGGCGGCCAGATGCAGATAGGTGAAGAGGGTGTGGCGTGCCTCGAGCAGGGCGATCTCGCGGGCTTGTGGCTCCTTCACCTTCACGATCATATCGGCGGCTTTGAACACCTCTGCGGCCGTGCCCAAAATCTGAGCGCCAACAGCGGCATAGGCCGCATCGTCGAAATCAATGCCAGCGCCAGCACCCGTTTCCACAAACACCTCATGCCCAGCGGCGACCAGCTCCGCTACAGACGGCGGCGTCAGACCAACGCGATATTCATGAACCTTGATTTCCTTTGGTATCCCAATCTTCATGACGATCTCCACAGCTGAACTTTGACCATTTTATAGGGCAAATTGCGCTGGAAGTGCTTGCAAAGATCACCTATTTAGAGTGCCTGAATGGGATAAAATCCTGTTTTTTATCATACATATGGGATTTTTGATCGAATGGATGCACTTGACGCAAAAATTTTATCCGCGCTGTCGCTGGATTCCACTCTGACCAGTGAACGGCTGGGTGGGCAGGTTGGGCTTTCCCCGTCTGCGGCGCACCGCCGCGTGAAGCTGCTCGAAGAAGCCGGCTTGATCACGGGCTATGCCGCCCGCCTCTCCCGCCATGCGCGAGGCAATCCCTCCACTGTGTTCGTGTCTGTCACCTTGGTCGATCAGCGCCGCGAGACAATGGAATCATTTGAGTCTGCCATCCGCACCGAACCACTTGTCGCCGAAGCGCATCTGATGAGCGGGGAATATGATTATCTGCTCAAGGCCGAAGTGCCGGAGACGGACAGTTTTGAACGCGTGCACCGGGAAGTTCTGGCAGCGTTGCCGGGTGTGCACCGGCTGGTCACGCATTTCAGCCTGCGTGGCGTGATTGGGACGGACTAAACCGCGCGACACCCATCAGGCAGCAAGAGGGAGCCTTAGCCGGGCCAGCAAGCCGCCCATATCCTCGCTTTGTTCGAGTGAAATGGTTCCATTATAGAGCTCTGCCACATCGCGCACGATCGCAAGGCCAAGGCCTGTTCCCGGCTTTGAACTGTCCAGCCGGACACCCCGATTGAACAGGCGGTCACGATCTTGCGCCGTGATACCTGCACCGTCGTCCTCAATCAGAAGCTCAGCCGCATTCTCTGCCTTTTGCACCGTTACGAACACGCTGCCCCCGCCATATTTCGCTGCGTTCTCGATGAGGTTGCCCAAAATCTCATCCAAATCCTGTCGCTCAACCCGTGCGGCGAGATCTCTATCCCCGTCGATATCTAACCGAACATGCGGATAAAGCCGTGCCACGGCCCGCTCCACCGATTGGAGTGACGGCCAGATATCTGCTCGGCTATGGGCATGACCCCGCCGACCAATGGCCCGCGCACGGGCCAAATGGTGATCTACCTGACGGCGCATCGTCGCCGCCTCTCGAATCACCGTCTCATTCAAATCTGGGGCGTCCGCTGATGCTGCATTCAGGATCACGGTCAGCGGTGTTTTCAGCGCATGGGCCAAATTGCCCGCATGTTCGCGCGCTTCTTCCGCCTGCTTTTCATCATGTTCCAGCAAACCGTTTAGCTCCACCACCAGAGGCTCGACTTCGCGGGGGAGTGTCAGCGTCTCGATGCGACGGGCGCGGCCTGCGCGCATTTCGGCAATCGCCACTTGCAGTCGCCGCAACGGCCAGAGACCGTAGAGCGTCTGCAAAGCAACCATGGCAATCAAGCCAAGGGCAAGAGCGGCGAAGCTTTTGAAAATGGTGCCACGCAACGTCTCTATCTGCGCATCAAGCGAGGCGCGCGCTTGTGCCACTTGAAAGCGCCAACGGGTTTTAGAGGTGGGCAGATAAATATCCCGCTCCACAATGCGCAGTTGCTCTTTTGGCAGTTCGCTGCTGTCGTAAAAATGAGGCTTGTCATCACCATGGGAGGGGTTGATTTGCAACGCCTGATCCCAAAGCGAGCGCGACCGAAAAGGATCATAGCCCTGCCCGCTCACCTGCCAGTACATGCCCGAATAGGGTTCAAGAAACCGCTGATCCCCCAGAGGTCGGTTGAGGCGCACTTCGCCATCTGGCCCGATTTCTGCCGACGCGATCATCTGCGTCATCATATATTCAAGGCCGGCGTCAAAGTTGCTTGTAACTGTGCGCGTCAAAACGCGATCAAGAGCAAGCCCGCCGCCAAGCAAGAGAATGGCAATCCAAGCGCTTGCGATAAGAATCATGCGCCGACCGAGCGAAGCGCCGGGTTGTCGCGTCGCAGCCCCGGTCATGTCAGGCAGCCGGATCTTCCAGGCTATAGCCAAGGCCACGGATGGTTGTGATCACATCTTGCCCCAATTTCTTGCGGATGCGGGTGACGAACACTTCGATTGTGTTCGAATCCCGGTCAAAATCCTGATCATAAATATGTTCGATCAGCTCGGTACGGCTCACCACCTTGCCCTTATGATGCAAGAGATAGCTCAGAAGCTTGTACTCCTGCGCGGTCATTTTGACGGGCTCTCCCGCCAAAGTCACCCGGCCAGACCGGGTGTCCAGCCGGACCGAGCCTGCCACCAACTCCGACGAAGCGTTGCCCGAAGCCCGACGGATGAGTGCCCGGAGACGGGCGATCAATTCCTGCGTCTGAAATGGCTTGGCCAGATAATCATCTGCTCCAGCATCGAGACCGGCAACCTTATCTGACCAGCTGTCGCGTGCGGTCAGCACCAGCACCGGGGTCACCCGGCCTTCCTTGCGCCACCGATCCAGAACCGTCAGGCCGTCCACTTCGGGCAGGCCCAGATCAAGAATGATCGCGTCATAGGCCTCGGTCGCGCCCATAAAATGGCCGTCCTCTCCATCTGTCGCCAAATCAACGGCATAGCCCGTCTGCTCAAGCGTGGATTTCAGCTGGCGACCAAGGGTCGGCTCATCTTCGACAATCAGGATGCGCATGCACTTTCCTTTATCTCTCTGCGGTCTCGCGCCATGCTTCAATCTCCAGCTTGCGCAAGAACGGTTCCCGTACGGCCGTCGACATCAACCCAGATCACAGATGAGCCACGCACGAATTTCAGGCGATAGCGCATCACATCCGAATCATATTCGGCACCAATATAGTTTGCGCCTCGGCGCTTCATGGCGGGAACAATCGCTCCCTCAATATCGCGCAGCGACATAACAGATCCCCGCCTGGTCGCGTTCATCGCGGCATCCTGCTCTCCCCGGCGGCCCATCTGCGCCGATACAGGCGGCGTCAGCGACAGGCCGATGAGAAGAAGAGCACAAAGCTTTATCAAGGTGTTATTGTCAGACACGATTTGAGCGCATAGCAGGCTCAATTGAATAATCCATGAATAGATGTGCAGTTGACAAACGGCTGCCTGCTCTTTTCCTAACCCGGTTCGGTCACATGTCAGCACCAGTTTTAAGTTATGAGGGCCTTGGGCTCGTCCAAGGATCGGGGTGGCTGTTTCGCGGCCTTGGTATCTATGTCGGCGAACGTGACCGGTTGGCGCTGATTGGGCGCAATGGTGCGGGGAAAACCACGCTTTTCAAGCTGCTTGCCAATCGCGTTGGGTCCGATGAGGGCCGCCGCACGATTGTGCCGGGCACCAATGTCGTGCTGTTAGAGCAGGAACCCGATCTGACCGGATTTGCAACGCTGCGGGACTATGCCGTTTCTGGCACCAATGGGCCGCCGCTTCATGAAGTAGAGGCCATTGCCGGACAATTGGGGATCGACCTGTCGCGCGAGTCCGCGACAGCCTCAGGCGGGGAGCGGCGGCGCGCCGCCATTGCCCGCGCGTTGGCGATGAACCCGGATGTGCTGCTGTTGGATGAACCAACCAACCATCTGGATTTGGCCGCAATTGATTGGCTGGAAGATTGGCTCAACCGGTTTCGGGGCGCATTCCTTGTCATCAGCCATGACCGAACCTTTTTGACCCGTCTGACCAAACAGACTGTTTGGCTGGACCGCGGCAATGTTCGCCGCGCCGAAGTCGGCTTTGGCGGGTTCGAAGCCTGGCAGGAAAAAATCTACGCCGAAGAGACGCGGGCCGCCGAGAAAATGGATGCGAAGCTGAAGCTTGAACTGCATTGGTTGCAGCGCGGCGTAACGGCGCGGCGCAAGCGCAATCAGGGGCGGCTTGAAAAGCTGGGGCAGATGCGTGCCGCCCGCGCCGCGATGATTGGCCCCGCTGGAGCCGCCAAACTGGCTGTCGAAAGCGATGATGTGCGCTCCAAATCCGTCATTTCTGCAGAAGGCATCAGCAAATCCTTTGGCGCGCGCACGCTAATCCGCAACTTCACCTTGCGCATTCAGCGCGGCGACCGGATTGGCATTGTTGGGGCCAATGGAACCGGCAAGACCACGCTGCTCAAGCTCCTCACCGGAGAGATTGCACCGGATGACGGCAGCATAACGCGCGCAAAGACGCTCAATGGCATTGTGATTGATCAGCAGCGCGCGCTGTTGAGCGGCGACAAGCGGGTGCGCGATGTGCTGGCCGATGGCGGGGATTGGGTCACCGTACGCGGCGAGAAAAAGCACATTAAGGGCTATTTGAAAGAGTTTCTCTTCGACCCCGAATTATCCGAAGCACGCGTCGCCACCCTGTCTGGTGGGGAACAGGCCAGGCTGTTGTTGGCGCGAGAATTCGCTCGCCAATCCAACCTGCTCGTACTGGATGAACCGACGAACGATCTTGATCTGGAAACACTCGACCTATTGCAGGAAGTGATTGCCGATTATGACGGAACCGTCCTGATCGTGAGCCATGACCGTGACTTTCTGGATCGAACTGTCACCTTGACGCTTGGTCTTGATGGCTCTGGCAAAGTGGACATTGTGGCAGGAGGTTATGCCGATTGGGAACGCAAACGCGACGCGCCAAAAACGGGCGCAAAGCCCAAAGCAGCGACAATAGCTCCTGCCCCGGAGCGCCCAAAGGCACAGACGAAGCTGAGCTATAAGGATCAGCGCGACTATGATCTCCTCCCCGGTCGCGTTGAAGAATTGGGCCGAGAGATAGAGGTTGCGGAAGCGGCCCTGTCCGACCCAGATCTTTATACACAGAATCCGGCCCGCTTTGCCGAACTCACCAAGACCATTGACCGCCTGCGTGCCGACCGTGACGCGGCCGAAGAGCGCTGGTTAGAACTGGCCGAGATGGTGGAGCAATTGGCGGGTTAGATTGTCTTTCCGGCCCGACCCGCCAGCTCGACCGCATAATGCCATGCCATGCGGCCAGACCGCGCACCGCGTTGGGTGAGCCAAGTCAAGGCCTCTTGGCGGTCAAAGCTGAGGCCGAGGTGACGGGCATAGCCCGCGACCATATCCAGCCAATCCTCCTGCGTACAGGTGTGGAAGCCAAGGCTGAGGCCAAATCGATCGGCGAGCGCCAAATTATCATCAACCACATCGCGCGGATTGATTGCGCTGGCCTGCTCCTCCAAATTGCGCGGAACAATGTGGCGGCGATTGGCCGTGACATACAACCGGACATGGGCCGGCCGCGCGGCAAGCCCCCCATCCAGCACAGAGCGAATATGCCGCATCCGGGGATCGGCCTGTTCAAAGCCAATATCGTCGATGAAGACAATCGCGGGACACGTATCGCGGGCAAGGAGCGCAAAGAGATCTGGCAGACTGTCCAGATCATCACAGGACACCTCAACCAGCCGGAGCGATTTTCCGCCCGCCTGCACGGCTGCACTGGTCGATTTGACCAAGGCCGACTTTCCAGAGCCTCGCGCCCCCCACAGCAGAATATCGTGCGCTGCATGGCCAGAGGCAAGTCTCTGGCTATTCTCAAGAACTGCGGCTTTTTGACTGTCGACACCCGCCAGCAGATCAAGCGCGACGGGTCGAAAACCTTGCGCCACTGCCAGTTGCCCGGCTTGCCAGACAAAAGCGGGCGCATCGGGCAGCGGGCTATTATCCAAGGCGGGAGCCAGACGCTCCAGCGCCTCAGCGATACGAAGCAGCACATCTTTATCCATAGCCCCGTGTGGCGCGTGACGTTGCGGCTGTCAAAGGCCCTCTGATCTCCGTCTAATCCCCCGCAAAGGCAAAGGGGGTGAGGCCGCGTTCGCGTTCATTGAAGGTCAGGACACGCCCGGCCGGGGGCTGGCTTCGTTGCGGACAATCCGGGCGCAGGCATTGCCGACAGCCCTGCCCGATCGGGGTCGCCTGTCCGTTCACCAAATCCACCCCGCGTGCAGCGGCGAGCGATGCAGCAAAACTTGCCTCCACCCCTAAGCCCACGACAAATTCCGCAGCCACGCCGCCTGCCCGGCGTCCTTGCGGATGCACCGTGCGCGCCAGCGTGAACCAGCGGCTGCCATCTTCCAGTTCAACCAACTGGCGCTGGTGGATGCCCGGCCGGTCAAAGCCATTGTGAAGCGTCCACAAGGGACAGCGCAGATCCCCATCGACCAGCGGCGAGTTGCTCGCCCCGGCATAACGTTTGGACGATTGGCCCGCCCGGTCGATCCGCACCATGAAGAAAGGCAGACCCCGCGCGCCGACGCGCTGCAATGTGGTCAGTCGATGGGCAATTTGTTCAAAACCCGCACCAAAGCGACGCTGGAGCAGGTCCAGATCATAGTCTGTTGACTCACAGGCGCGCAGGAACCGGGCATAGGGCATCATCAGCGCTGCGGCAAAATAGCTGGTGAGATGGCGACGATAAAGCCGCTCCCCTGCCCGCTCAGCAAATGTGGCCCCAGACACCAGCGCCTCAATTTCCGCCCGAGCCTCTAGCTGAGCCAGCTGAAACCCAGCAGCAAAGGTGCGGGAGGCGGGATCAAGCACTTCTGATAACTGGAGCTGGCGGGCATGCAGATCGAGCCGCCGGAGCCGATCTGGCATGACATCGATAGGAAGGATACGGATCGTCAACTGGTGCTTGACGCGCAGCCGCTCTGAAATCGCGCCATAAAGATCAGCTGATCCAAGTCGCAGCTCATCGGCCAGCGCCTCTGCCTGCGCATCGAGATCAGAGAAATGATTGCGCCACCGCTCTATTTCTTGGCGCACCTCGGCAATGGGATCGCCAATCAGAGAGGCAGAACCAGTGGTTGCTCCCCCTGCCTTGTCAAAGGCGCGGGCGAACGCCTCGGCCGCCTCGGGCGCAAGCGCGATCCAATCTGCAATGGCCGCCCGATCCAGCGCGAGATCAGCAAAGAGCGGATCAGACAAACGGCGGCGCATCGCTTCCACCCCGCCACCGGGAGCAGCCCCAGACAAGGTGCGTGGATCAAAATCAAACCGATCCGCCAACCGCAGCATCAAGGCCGCCGTCAAAGGCCGCTGGTTGCGCTCAATCAAATTGAGATAAGAGGGCGAAATCGCCAGCGTCTCCGCCATGGCAGACTGAGTAAGGCCAGAAGCGCGGCGGATACGCCGAACCGCATGACCTGCAAAAAGCTTTTGATCGGACATGCGCTGATAATGTCATATATTTACAGAATGACAAGATGGATGCGATTTTTTCCGACGTAAACACAACAAATTTTACAGATATTTCTGGTCTGGCGCTGCCAAGACGCCGACATCGTGCCTCTTAAATCACGAATTCGGGCGGCCTTGCCGCGTCGACACTAAAAGGATGATGTAAATGTCGTATCAGCAGCATATTTCGGACATGGCAGCACTTCGGGCCACCAAGGGCGGCACATGGGACGGCATCAACCCCGAATCGGTCGCGCGGATGCGGTTGCAGAACCAGTTCCGCACCGGCATCGACATTGCCCGCTACACAGCAAAAATCATGCGCGAAGACATGGCAGCTTATGATGCCGACCCGGCCCATTACACCCAGTCGCTCGGCTGCTGGCATGGCTTCATCGCGCAGCAGAAGATGATTTCCATCAAAAAGCATTTCGGCACGACCAAGCGCAAGTACCTCTACCTCTCCGGCTGGATGGTTGCGGCTCTGCGCTCTGACTTTGGGCCGCTGCCCGATCAGTCCATGCACGAAAAGACCAGCGTCCCCGCGCTGATCGAAGAACTATACACCTTCTTGCGTCAGGCAGATTCGCGTGAACTCAACTTGCTGTTCCGCGATCTCGACGCCGCCCGCGCGGCGGGCAATGCGGCGAAGGAAGCCGACATCATGGGCAAGATTGAGAATTTCCAGACGCATGTCGTTCCGATCATCGCCGATATTGATGCCGGCTTTGGCAATGCGGAAGCCACTTATTTGCTCGCCAAGAAGATGATCGAAGCTGGGGCCTGCGCGCTTCAGATCGAAAATCAGGTGTCGGACGAAAAGCAGTGCGGCCACCAGGACGGCAAGGTCACCGTGCCGCATGAAGACTTCCTCGCAAAGGTGCGCGCCTGCCGTTACGCCTTTTTGGAGCTCGGCGTTGAGGATGGCATCATCGTCACCCGCACCGACTCTCTGGGCGCTGGTCTGACCAAGCAAATTGCCGTGTCGAACGAACCCGGCGACCTTGGTGATCAGTATAATAGCTTCCTCGATTGCGAAGAGATTGATCCGTCCACGGCCCGCAATGGCGATGTTGTGCTCAACCGCAATGGCAAGCTGCTGCGGCCGAAGCGCCTGCCGTCCAACCTGTTCCAGTTCCGCTCTGGCACGGGTGAAGATCGCTGCGTGCTAGATTGCATCGCCTCGCTGCAGAACGGCGCTGATCTGCTCTGGATCGAAACCGAAAAGCCCCATGTTGAACAAATTGCCGGGATGATGGATCGCGTCCGCGAAGTCTTCCCGAATGCAAAGCTCGTCTACAACAACTCACCCAGCTTCAACTGGACGCTCAATTTCCGCCAGCAGGTCTATGACGCCATGGTCGCCGAAGGTCTGGATGTGGCAGCCTATGACCGGGCTGATCTGATGAACGCCAAATATGACGACACCGAATTGGGTATTGCGGCCGATAAGCGCATCCGCACATTCCAAGCCGATGGCGCCAAGCGGGCGGGCATTTTCCACCATTTGATCACGCTGCCAACCTATCACACGGCCGCCCTTTCGACCGACAATCTGGCCAAGGAATATTTCGGCGATGCGGGCATGCTCGGCTATGTTGCAGGCGTGCAGCGCAAGGAAATCCGCGAAGGCATTGCTTGTGTGAAGCACCAGAATATGTCGGGATCCGACATTGGCGATGATCATAAGGAATATTTCGCAGGCGAAGCCGCGTTGAAGGCCGGTGGCGCCCATAACACGATGAACCAGTTCGGCTGATCCACAGCGCAAGAAAGGAATGCATTATGACAGAACCAGCTCGGTCCCGCGCCGTCCTGTCCACGGAGGATTTTGAATTGCTCCGCGAAGCCGTGCTTCATTATCTTGAAGTGGTGAAGGACAAACCAGAGTCGATCAAATTCTCGCGCCTGTATCACCGCCTTGGTAGCGCCATGGGCCGCTAAGCCGAGACAGGACAACCCATTTCCTGGGGAGGAAAAGGTGCCCGCCGGAGCAATCTGGCGGGCATTTTCCGTTTCTGACGCCCCGGCTCTTTAGAGGGGGCTTTCCAGACAGGTTGGCTGCGCTATAGCCTATCCCTTATGAGCACAGAACGTATTTGGACGGCCGCCCTTGCGGTCATTGGCGATGAGATCCTGTCCGGCCGCACGCAGGACAAGAATGTGAGCCAGATTGCGCTCTGGCTGAATCTGCAAGGCATCCGCCTGCGCGAGGTGCGGATCGTCCCCGATATTGAAGATGAGATCGTCGATTGCGTGAACGCCCTGCGCGGACGCTATGACTATCTCTTCACAACCGGCGGCATTGGGCCGACGCATGATGACATCACCGTTGATGCCATTGCCAAGGCGCTGGGCGTGGGCGTTGTGATCCACCCAGAGGCGAGCGCGATACTCCACGCCTATTATGGCCAGCGCGGCGGCATTACCGAAGCCCGGCTGCGCATGGCGCGCGTGCCAGACGGCGCGGACCTCATCCCCAATCGCATGTCGGGCGCGCCCGGCATTCGCCATGGCAATATCTTCATCATGGCCGGTGTGCCGCATATTACCGCCGGGATGCTCGACGCGCTGACCGGCACGCTGGAGGGAGGACGTCCGCTTCTCTCTCAATCGGTGGGCTGCTGGGTCGCCGAAAGCGAAATTTCTGACATGCTCGCCGCCGTCGAAAAGGCGCATGAGGGATGCCAAATTGGCAGCTACCCCTTTTTCCGCGAAGGCAAGGTCGGGTCTAACTTCGTCATCCGCTCGGTCGATCAAGCAGGACTAGATGCCTGCGCACAGGCGCTGATCGCGGAATTGGCCAAATTGGGCCGTGATGGGGTGATCGGCGGAATTTAAGGATCAAGGCCGGGGCGCGGCTTGGGCATCCGTCCCCAAGGACCGCATCCACCACAGCAAGATGAATGCAAGCGCCGCAATAATCGCCGCAGCCAAAAACGCCGCGCCCCAAAATTGAACCGGGGCGGCCGGGCGCGTGAACCAAGCCAGCAGCGGATTGAACAAAGATGGCGCGATGATGGAGCCGAGCGCCATCAGGCTTGAGGCAAATCCCTGAACCTCCCCTTGCGTATCTGCTGTCGCGCGGCGCGACATCATGGCCGTCAATGCCGGTTGGGCGAGGCCTTGAAACACAATGGGAATGATCAAAAGCAGGGCCATCCAGCCATAAGGCGCAAAGGCATAGGCCGCCATGGACAGCGCCCCGATGCCGATGCCGAGCATGGCCGCCTTTCGCTCCCCAAGGGTGTGGACCAGACGGCCCGTCACAAAGGTCTGCACCAGCGCCATGCCAAGGCCAACCCCGGCGAGCGACAGGCCGACCATGCCCGCTGTCCAGCCGAACCGACCATAGGTGTAGAAACTCCAGATCATCGGATAGATCAGGCTCGCGACCTGCCAGAGGATATAGACGATGGCGAGTGGCAAGATGCCCGGCAGCTTGCGCACATTGAGCAGCGACCCAATTGGATTGGCCCGCCGCCAGTTAAAAGACCGCCGATGTTCGGGCCTTAACGTCTCTGGAAAGACGATCATCCCATAGATAAAATTCGCAAGGGCCAAGGCGGCCGCCGCGAAGAAGGGCACGCGATGGCCCAGCTCCCCCAGCAACCCGCCAATGACCGGGCCAAGAACAAAGCCCAAGCCAAAGGCCGCCCCAATAAAGCCGAACAGGCGGGGCCGCCCATCGGGCGGCACAAGATCCGCAATGGCCGATTGCGCAGGCGCGTTGGACGCGCCGAAAATGCCCGAGAGAAACCGCCCCACATACAGCCAGCCCAAAGAGGGCGCGAAGGCCAGCACCAAAAAATCCGCCGAAAAGCCAAAGAGCGAACCGAGCAAAACGGGACGCCGCCCAAAACGATCGGACAAATTGCCCGCCAAAGGGCCACATAAAAACTGCGTCACGGCATAAAGCAGCGAGAGCGACCCGCCAATCGCCGTCGCCTCAGACAGGCTGGCATGGCCCAAATCCATCACCAATTCCGGCATGACGGGAATGATGATGCCAAAGCCAATGGCGTTGAGCAGGATCGTGCTCAGAAGAAATCGGATGGCAGGCGGCATGGCCTGTTCCTTATGCGCCTGTGCCTTCACCCGAACCTCCACTCCGCCCTAAACAAAGGCATCTCTAACCAATCAGCGCATGGCCGCCAGTCTTAAAGATGGGAAAGCTGGAGCGGGTGAAGGGAATCGAACCCTCGTCTTAAGCTTGGGAAGCTTCTGCTCTACCATTGAGCTACACCCGCGGCAGAGCGGCCCCTGCCATGGTGGGCGGGAGTCGTCAACTCAGCTTTCCCGCAGGGTTGGACTTGCCTTTTTTGTCCGCCCTGCCTAATAGCGCGCTCTTCCGCACGATTGTTATGCGATCGGCCTGGCTGAAAGGGCTGCCACGGCTGATGCGAAATCGTCGAATTTGAAAGGACGAAAATGCCCAAACTGAAGACGAAGAGCGGCGTCAAGAAGCGTTTCAAGATGACCGCCACCGGCAAGCTGAAGCACGGCGTGGCTGGTAAGCGCCACCGGCTGATCAGCCATAATGGCAAGTATATCCGCCAGAATCGCGGCACCTCTGTCCTGTCTGACGCCGATACGGCGACGGTCAAGGCTTGGGCCCCATACGGCCTGAGATAAGGAGCGCTAGACCATGACACGCATTAAGCGCGGTACAACCACGCACGCCAAACATAAGCGCATCCTAGACGCCGCCAAAGGCTTTTACGGCCGTCGGAAGAATACGATTCGCATCGCCCGTCAGGCTGTCGAAAAATCTGGCCAATATGCCTATCGCGACCGCAAGGCGAAGAAGCGCACCTTCCGCGCGCTTTGGATCCAGCGTATCAACGCTGCTGTTCGCGTCGAAGGCCTGACCTATGGTCAGTTCATGCATGGCCTGAAGCTGGCTGGTGTTGAGCTGGACCGCAAGGTTCTGGCCGATCTCGCCATGAACGAAGCTGGTGCATTTAGCGCCATCATCGCGCAGGCGAAGGCGGCGCTGCCCAAGGCAGCCTAACAGCCCCATTTCGTAAAAGCGCATATGGGCGTGAACGGTGCTTGCCGTTCGCGCCCATTTGCTTTGTGACAAACCGCAACCGTCATTCCCGCGTAGGCGGGAATCCATCGACACAGAAGTTGGCCTACATTCCCCTTTGGCGCGGGGGTCAACACACCTGGATTCCCGCCTGCGCGGGAATGACGGATGGGTGGTTGGGAGAATGACACGCGGGTTGCCGGTCTGCTAGACGAGGACAATGAAAGAGCCTTGCGTTTACCTCCTTGCGAGCAAGAAACATGGAACGCTTTACATTGGTGTCACATCAAACCTGATCCAGCGACTGCATCAGCATCGAACAAAGGCTCTGGCTGGGTTCGCCGCGACTTATGATGTCGCTCGGCTGGTCTGGTTCGAACGACATGACTCCATGGAGTTTGCCATCCAGCGCGAAAAACAAATTAAGAAGTGGAACCGAGCTTGGAAAATCAAGCTGATTGAGGCCGAAAATCCAGATTGGCTTGATTTGGCGACACGGTTAGGCTTTGAGCCTCTGGCGTAACCGCGGCAAGAGCGGTGACCATAGATTCCGCCGCTGCGGGAATGACGGGGACATATAGTGACTTTAGACATGCTCAAGGCCGACGCGCTCAGCGCGATTGACGCGGCGGCGACGCTGGACGCGTTGGAGGCTGTCCGTATTGACCTGTTGGGTAAGCAGGGCAGCATCTCTGCGTTATTGAAGACGCTGGGGCAAATGTCCCCCGAAGAGCGCCAGACCACGGGCGCTGCGATCAATAGCCTGCGCGAAGCGGTGACGGCGGCGATCAGTGCGAAAAAGGCGGCGCTGGAGACGGCAGCACTCGATGCACGCCTGGCGACCGAGCGTCTGGACATGTCCCTGCCTGCGCCGGAAATTGCCGCAGGCTCTGTGCATCCCGTCGCGCAAGTGATGGATGAGCTGGCCGAAATCTTTGCCGATATGGGCTTTGCCGTTGCCGAAGGGCCGGAGATTGAGGACGATTGGCATAATTTCACCGCGCTCAACATCCCCGAAACGCACCCGGCGCGCGCCATGCACGACACCTTCTACTTCCCCGACGACAAAGCGGTGGATGGCAAGAAGATACTGCTGCGCACCCACACATCCCCCGTGCAGATCCGCACCATGTTGCAGCAGAAGCCACCGATCCGCATCATTGCGCCGGGGCGGGTCTATCGGTCAGACAGCGATGCCACGCACACGCCGATGTTCCACCAGATTGAAGGCCTTGTGATCGACAAGGGCATTCATCTGGGCCATTTGAAATGGACGCTGGAAACCTTCCTTAAGGCCTTTTTTGAGCGGGACGATGTCGTGCTGCGGATGCGGCCCAGCTATTTCCCCTTTACCGAGCCGAGTGCGGAAGTTGATGTTGGCTATACGCTGGTCAACGGCAAGCGCGTGATTGGTGGGTCCGAAGGTTGGATGGAAGTGCTGGGGTCCGGCATGGTCCACCCGCGCGTCATTGAAGCCTGTGGCCTCGACCCCAATGAATATCAGGGCTTTGCCTTTGGCACCGGCGTCGACCGGCTCGCCATGCTCAAATATGGGATGGATGATTTGCGCGCTTTCTTCGATGGCGATTTGCGCTGGCTCAAACATTATGGGTTTGCAGCCCTTGATGTCCCCACGTTGAGCGGAGGAGTGGGCGCATGAAGTTCTCCCTGTCCTGGCTGAAGGATCACCTCGATACCGATGCCGATATTCATGGCGTGGCCGACGCGCTCAACCGCATTGGGCTGGAAGTTGAAGGCATTGAAAATCCGGCTGAAAAGCTCGCCGGTTTCCGGGTAGCCAAGGTTCTGACGGCGGAGCGGCATCCGCAGGCGGACAAGCTTCAAGTGCTGACAGTCGATGCAGGCGATGGCGCGGTGCAAGTCGTGTGCGGCGCGCCCAATGCGCGCGCCGGGCTGGTCGGCGTCTTCGGCCTTGAAGGCGCTGTTGTTCCCGCAAATGGCATGGTTTTGAAGAAAACGGCCATTCGCGGCGTCGAATCCAACGGGATGATGTGTTCCACGCGCGAGCTGGAACTGGGCGACGACCATGATGGCATCATCGAACTGCCCGCCGACGCCCCTGTCGGCACAAGCTTTGCCGATTATGCGCAGATGGACGACCCGATTATCGATGTCGCCATCACCCCCAATCGGCAAGACTGCATGGGCGTGCGCGGCATTGCGCGCGATCTGGCAGCGGCTGGCCTCGGCACGCTGAAGCCGCTGACGATCCCCCAGATTGAGGGCAGCTTTGCTTGCCCAACTGAAATTCGCATTGACGATGCCGATGGATGCCCCGCCTTTTTCGGCCGCGTGATCCGGGGTGTTAAAAATGGCGACAGCCCGGCCTGGATGCAGGCGCGGCTGAAATCGGCCGGACAACGCCCAATTTCCGCGCTGGTCGATATCACCAATTATGTGATGCTGGACCATGGCCGCCCAAGCCATGCTTATGATCTGGCGAAGCTGACCGGCAGCGTCTCCGCGCGCCGGGCGACAGATGGTGAGACGGTCACCGCGCTCAACGGCAAGGATTATAGGCTCACCACTGACATGATCGTAATTGCGGACGACGCGGGCGTGCATGACATTGCAGGCATTATGGGCGGTGAACATTCGGGTTGTTCCGACACGACGGCCGACATGCTGTTGGAAGTCGCCTATTTCACGCCAGAACGCATTGCCAAAACGGGTCAGGCACTCGCCCTCACTTCTGATGCGCGCAGCCGCTTTGAACGCGGTGTTGATCCGGCATTTCTGGACGATGCCGTTGCGGTCCTAACGGGCCTGATCCTCGACATTTGTGGGGGTGAAGCCTCTCACATGGTGCGCGCTGGGACGCCGCCCTTGGCGCAAAAGACGCTAGCCTATGACACAGGCCTCTGCGCCCGTTTGGGCGGTGTGGACGTGCCTGCAGACCAACAAAAGGAAATCCTCAGCTCGCTGGGCTTTACCGTTTCTGCCGATTGGCAGGTCACCGTGCCGACATGGCGGCGCGATGTGGATGGCCCAGCCGATCTGGTGGAAGAGGTGGTGCGCATCATCGGGCTCGACAATGTGCCCTCCACCCCGCTTCCACGTGCCGAAGGTGTGGCCCGGCCCACCGCAACACCCGCGCAAAAGATGGAGCGTCGGGTGCGCCGTACGGCTGCGGCCCGTGGCCTGAATGAAGCGATCAACTGGTCCTTCTTGCCCGAAAAGGAAGCGGCGGCCTTTGGCGGCGGCGCATGGACGCTGGCCAACCCGATCAGTGAGGACATGAAGGTCATGCGCCCGTCGCTGCTGCCCGGCCTGCTCTCCGCCACGCGGCGCAATTTTGATCGCGGGGCAGAAACGGTGCGCCTGTTTGAACTGGGTCGCCGCTATCTGGCAGAGGGCGAACGCCCGACCCTGGGCCTTATTCTCGGCGGGGAACGCATCGAGCGGGGATGGGCGAACGGCAAGGCCCTCACCTTTGACGCCTATGATGCCAAGGCCGAAGTCATCGCTCTGCTGGCGGCAGCAGGTGCCCCTGTCGATAATCTGCAAGTCATGGGAGAAGCCGGCGCGCATTTCCACCCCGGCCAATCGGCCACGCTGCGCCTTGGGCCGAAAACCGTGATCGCCAGCTTTGGCGCCCTTCACCCCGGCATTGCCAAGACCTTTGATCTGGACGGCACCGTCATGGCGGCAGAGATTTACCTCGACGCCATTCCCGCCAAGCGCGGCGGCGGCGGATTCATGCGCCCAGCCTTCACCCCGCCTGCCCTGCAAGCGGTCAAGCGCGACTTTGCCTTCCTCGTGCCGACAGAGTTGGCAGCGGGAGACCTTGTGCGCACCCTCAAGGGCGCGGATAAGGACAATATCACCGCCGTGCGCCTGTTCGACCAATTCGTTGGTGCAGGCGTGCCCGAAGGCCAAAAGTCCCTCGCTGTGGAAGTCACGCTTCAACCCGCCGAGAAAAGCTATGGCGAAGAGGATCTGAAGGCGATTGCCGAACGGGTTGTGACGGCTGCGGGGAAACTGGGGGCAGTGCTGCGAGGCTAACCCTCCCCCAACCCCTCTCGCCTACGGGAGGGGAGGAAACAGGTTCGCGCAAAGACGCAGAGCCCGCAGAGAAACGACTTTTTGGCGAAGGCGGCTGGATTGCAGACGCACTGGCGCGCCTCGCAATGACGGGGGACTTGCGAACCTTTGAGCCTCTGCGGCCTCTGCGCGAATTTTTATCTGCTGAAGCGGGACCCACATCTCATGGGGGAGGGCTGGAGCGGGTGAAGGGAATCGAACCCTCGTCGTAAGCTTGGAAGGCTTCTGCTCTACCATTGAGCTACACCCGCGTCGCCTTGGCCTTGGGCCTTCGGTGCGCGGGGGCGCTTTGCCACTGAGGCGGGGCGGGCGTCAACTGTTTCTGGCGGTGATGTGCCTAATCTGTGCGTGAGGGCCGCTTTGCCTTTAGGCTGGATCAAGCAAAATGGCGCTGGCGGCCAGTATGGCGGTGAGGCTGCCCAGACCCAAAGACAATGTGCGGCGTAGGCCGAGCCAGCCTTCGGGCAAGGCGATGGTGCGCGCCAATTGAAGATCCACCAGCGGGCTGAGGAGCAAGGCTAAGCTGATCACCACCAATTGCGGCCCCGGCCATGTCCAACCAAAAATCCAAGGCAGATAGGCCGCAAACCCAATGAGGCTGGGCATAACAGCCGCGGCATAGGCCCATTTGGGCGCGCTGGGTGTGGCGATGGCCATGCCCCACCAGACCCCGCCCAGAAAGCTGAAAATCAGCGCGGCATAGCCAAATCCTGCGGCAATTGCCGTCCAGCGCAATTCAGCGTCGGTCAGCAGCAGCACCGCCAGTAATTGCGGCAAGAGACCTGCAAGGCCGAGCCAGCGGGCGGAAGTCTCAAGATTCATGGGGTCAAGCCGTGTCATTCCATCCCTCTTCATGCTGCCGCCCGGCCCGGCTTGCTGCGGCAGCGATCTGAACAATAAATGACATTATCCCAATCTCTTGCCCATTTTTTCCGCCAAGCAAAGGGCCGGGCGCAGGCCGGGCACATCTTGGTCGGAAGATCGGATTTCTGTCGCATTTTGGGCATTGACCGATTTCCGACGCTTCAGGCTTGCCAAAGCAGATCTAAGCTTTGGCCAAAATGCCGCTTCAAAATTAACTATCCACTTCAATCTATCAGACAAAGTGGCTAAACAAAGCTGTGCGAAGGGCCATATTGGCAGTCCGCGTGACCCGTCTGCATAGGTCAACGCCGGTACGACCCTTCGCCCGCAGCGGCCAGTATTGCCGTGTTAGGTGAGGGAACATTCATGGCTGAGACGATAACTGCCGCAGCACCCACAAGACTTGATTCGTTGATTGCAAACAGCCCGGTTGCCTCGGTGATCAGCAATCCGCGTTTGCAGGACAATCCGATCATCGCCTGCAATCAGGCGTTTAAAGACCTGACCGGATATGATGATGATGAGATTATCGGCCGCAATTGCCGATTTCTCGCTGGCGCAGAGACAGAGGCTTGGCTGTCAGACACAATCCGTGATGGCGTGCGGGAGCGGCGGCCTGTGCTAGTCGAAATCTTGAATTACAAGAAAAATGGCACGCCGTTTCGCAATGCCCTTCTAGTTGCACCAATTTTTGACACTGCGGGTGAACTTGAATTTTTTCTCGGCTCTCAGGTGGAAATCCCCGCAGATGCGCCGGGGCCGAGCACAGGCCGGCATGCGCAGGCGACCAAACTGGTTAAGGCCCTGACCCCGCGACAACGCGAAGTCCTCACCCACATGGCGCTGGGCAAGCTTAATAAGCAAATTGCCTATGATCTGGGCCTGAGCGAACAGACTGTGAAGATGCATCGCGCGGCGCTTTTGGAGCGGCTGGGCGCAGCCACAACCGCCGATGCCATTCGCATCGCGGTCGAAGCAGATTTGGCTGGTCCGTCAAAGGGTTAGGATGCTTCGAGCGGGAATCTACCCTCAAGTATAATGAACTAAGGGGCATATCGATCCCGCAGCAAAATAGCCGTAACCCGCTGGGGCCGGAGGGGGATCCCCCTCTCTCTCCTCCCTTTCCGGCACTTCCTCCACGAAAATTCGGTTTTAATCTCAAAAATAGGTGGCGTTTTTGCCGCCGGCCCGCCATCTTTGCGCCAAGCCCATGGGGGGTCTGCTAGTCGCTGGAGATATGATGCACGCCGTAACGAGCCAACCGGCCTGGGTCTTACTTGCTTATCTGACCGCGGGCATTTTCTTCATTCTGGCCCTGCGTGGCCTGTCGTCCCCCGCCACATCGCGGCGCGGCAATCGTTTTGGCATGGCCGGCATGGCGATTGCGGTGGGAACCACTTTGGCGACGCACGAAGTCGCCAGCCTGCCCGAAATCCTTGGGGCATTGGCCATTGGCGGCGGCATTGGCTGGATCACGGCACGGCGCATCGCGATGACGGATATGCCGCAGCTTGTGGCCGCCTTTCACTCGTTGGTTGGCATGGCCGCCGTTCTGGTGGCCGCCGCTGCGTTCCTTGAACCCGCCAATTTCGGTATTGCGGGCCCAGATGGCCTGATTCACCTTGTCAGTCGTGTGGAAATGGGCCTTGGCATTGCCATTGGCGCCATCACCTTTTCCGGCTCAGTCATCGCGTTTCTGAAACTCAATGGCTCGATGTCGGGCGCCCCCATCATGCTGCCCGGCCGCCATGTGATTAACCTAGCGACGCTGGCAGCGATTTTGGGCCTGATCGCCTATTTCCTGACCGATCAGTCACCTTGGGTGTTCTGGACAATCACGGCATTGTCTTTTGTCATTGGCTTTTTGCTCATCATCCCAATTGGCGGGGCGGACATGCCGGTCGTCGTTTCAATGCTCAACAGCTATTCCGGCTGGGCAGCCGCAGCCATGGGCTTCACGCTTCAGAATTCAGCCATGATCATCACCGGTGCGCTGGTCGGCTCATCTGGCGCGATCCTGAGCTATATCATGTGCAAGGCCATGAACCGCAGCTTCATCAGCGTGATTGCCGGTGGCTTTGGCGCTGACTCCGCCGCAAGCGACGGCCCAGCCAAGGAACAGCGCCCTTGGAAGCGCGGCTCCGCCGAGGATGCCGCCTTCCTCTTGAAGGAAGCCGAACAGGTCATCATCATCCCAGGCTATGGCATGGCCGTGGCCCAAGCCCAGCATATCCTGCGCGAAATGGGCGATGTGCTGAAGAAAGAGGGCGTCCGCGTCAAATATGCGATCCACCCAGTCGCGGGCCGGATGCCGGGCCATATGAATGTGCTGCTGGCCGAAGCGAATGTGCCTTATGATGAAGTTTTTGAGCTGGAAGATATCAACAGCGAATTCGCCCAAACTGATGTCGCCTTCATTATCGGCGCGAATGACGTGGTGAACCCCGCCGCCAAAACCGATAAATCCTCCCCCATTTACGGGATGCCCGTTTTTGATGTGGAAAAGGCCAAGACCATCATGTTCATCAAACGCTCTATGGGCGGTGTTGGCTATGCCGGTGTCGATAATGATGTATTCTATATGGACCAGACGATGATGCTTCTCGCCGATGCGAAGAAGATGGTGGAGGACATCGTCAAGGCCTTGCAGCACTGAGCATAGCGCGCAGCGGACACTGCGTCTAAGGGGGCTGCATGTCGATGGAATCTGACCTTCAACTCGCCTGCCGCCTCGCCGATGTGGCGGGGGCTGCTATCCGACCCTATTATCGCGGCAGCTTCGGCCTTGAGAGCAAGGAAGATGCCTCGCCCGTGACGCTGGCGGATCGCGCCGCTGAAGAGGCGATGCGCCTTTTGCTGAACCATGAATTGCCGCGCGATGGGATTATCGGCGAGGAGTTTGGCGCGGAGCGTGGCGATGCCAGCCGGATCTGGGTGCTTGATCCGATCGATGGCACGACCAGCTTTGTCGCGGGTCGCCCCATTTTCGGGACGTTGATTGCCCTGATTCAGGATGGCTGGCCTGTGCTGGGCATCATCGACCAACCCATAACGCAGGAACGCTGGATCGGCGCAATTGGACAGCAGACGCTTTTCAACACTGGCCCGGCCCAAACCCGGCGCTGCCGGGAATTATCTGACGCCATTCTTGGCACCACCAGCCCGCATCTCTTTACCGAGCATGAAGCCGAACATTTTGTTGCACTGGCTGGAAAAGTTGCGCGGCGGCGCATCGTCTATGGCGGCGATTGCTATAATTACGGCCTGGTGGCGAGCGGGCATATCGATCTGGTCGTTGAATCGGGCCTGAAGCTGCATGATTTTGCAGCTCTTATCCCCATTGTCGAAGGCGCGGGGGGCATGATGTGCGATTGGGCTGGCCATCCACTCAATGCCCAATCGGCAGGCGATGTGATTGCGCTGGGCGATCCAGCGCGACTGGAAGATGTGCTCGAAATTCTATCGCATCAACATTGCGGATAAGCGTCCTTCGTACCCGCTGAAACGACATTGATCCACAATTTGTGGAACTGCCCCCTTTCCCTCTGGGGCTGGCTGGCCTAACTCTTATCACCATGTGGCAACTCTATCAGTTCGCTCTGTGTCCATTTTCCCGCAAGGTGCGTCTCCTCATGGGGGAGAAGGGCATTGGCTATGAGCTTGTGCGCGAATATCCTTGGGAGCGACGCGACGAGTTTCTGGATCTAAACCCAGCCGGACAAACGCCCGTTCTGGTTAATCCCGACAGGGGCCTGACCCTAATCCATTCCTCCGTCATTTGCGAATTTCTGGAAGAAACGGTCGACAAAACGCCGATGATTTCTGGAACCGCGCCCAATCGCGCGGAAATTCGACGTCTAACTTCTTGGTTTGATGAGCAATTTTATATGCAGGTCGTCGGGCCATTGCTTCACGAACGCATGGAAAAACGCCTCATCCACCGCACATCACCCGATGGCGGCGTATTGCGAGAAGCGATGCGCAACGCAAACCAGCTACTCGATTATATCGACTGGCTGCTGGATCACCGGAACTGGCTTGCCGGATCTAGCCTGAGCCTCGCCGATTTGGCGGCAGCGGCCCATATCTCGGTTGCGGATTATCTCGGCGGCATTGACTGGCGCGGCCATGAGCAAACGAAACGCTGGTATTCGGGGCTTAAGTCACGACCCTCCTTCCGCCCGCTCTTGAGCGAGAAGATGGAAATCATCCCACCGCCCACGCATTATGACAAGGTCGATTTTTAAGACCAAGTCGCCGTCAGAATATAATTGAGCGCCAGATCATCCGACAGGTGCAAGCCAGTTGTCGGCGAAAAGGCGATACCGCGCATCTCTCCGACCTTTAGGCCCGCGGCTTCGACCAGCGGGATGAGCTCTTCCGGTGTCAAAAACTTATCCCAATCATGCGTGCCCTTGGGGATCATGCCCAAGCCTTCCGCCAATGTGATCATGGCGAGGCGGGAGGCGCTTGTCCGGTTCGGGGTAGACAGGATCATCAGGCCATTTGGAGCAAGTCGGTCCGCCAGCGCCTGCATGAAATGGGCAGGGTCCGCCACATGCTCAATGACTTCCATAGACGCGACAAGATCAAATTGACCATTAAGATCGGCAATATCGGCGCATTGATAGTCAATCTTCAGACCTGATCCGTGCGCATGCTGACCGGCCGCCGCAATGTTTTCGGGCGCCGCATCCACACCGACGACATCCGCGCCCAGCCGAGCGAGCGGCTCACATAACAAGCCTGCACCGCAACCAACATCAATCGCGGACTTGCCAGCCAGCGGCCGAACATCTCGCGGATTAAGTCCCCAATGGACATCACATGCCGCACGAATGAATCGCAGGCGGACGGGATTGAGCTTGTGCAGCATGGCGGATGACCCCTTGGGATCCCACCAATCTGCGGCTAATTTACCAAAATGCGCGGCCTCTGCCGGGTTAATGGTTGTTGCGGGGATTGCCTTTGCCATACCCCTTCCCTAACAGGACGGCGCCTTTCGGCCAAACCCACAATTGGTTTACGCAACAGGATATCCGATGGCCCGTATCGTCATGAAATTCGGCGGCACCTCTATGGCAGGGACGGAACGCATCCGTAACGTCGCCGCGCGCGTGAAGCATGAAGTGGATGCCGGCAATGAAGTCGCCGTCGTTGTGTCGGCTATGGCCGGGGAAACGGATCGGCTTGTGAACTTCTGCCGTGAAGCCGCTCCCCTGCATGATCCAAAGGAATATGACGTTGTGGTCGCCGCTGGGGAGCAAGTCACATCTGGTCTGCTCGCCATTACGCTTCAGGCCATGGGCGTGAAGGCGCGCAGCTGGCTGGGTTGGCAATTACCGATCCGGACGAGCGCCGCCCATGCCTCTGCCCGGATTGAGGATATTGATACAACAGGGCTGATCGCGGCCATGCAATCGGGTGAAGTCGCTGTGATCCCTGGGTTTCAGGGGCTCACTGCTGACGACCGGATCACCACGCTGGGACGAGGCGGGTCAGACACGTCCGCCGTTGCGGTGGCAGCCGCCGTGAAGGCGGATCGATGCGACATCTACACCGATGTCGATGGCGTTTACACGACTGACCCAAGGATCGTGCCAAGGGCGCGCAAGCTGGCTAAGGTCACCTATGAAGAAATGCTTGAGCTGGCGAGCGTTGGGGCCAAGGTGCTTCAGACCCGCTCTGTCGGCCTTGCCATGAAGGAAAATGTGCGGGTTCAGGTATTGTCTTCTTTTGATGACCCAACCGACAACCCCATAACAGGTACGCTGATCGTCGGCGACGACGAAATCGGAGAAGATGAAATGGAACGTCAACTGATCACCGGCATTGCCCATGACAAGAATGAGGCCAAGGTTACGCTGACCCGCGTGCCGGATCGGCCGGGCGCTGTTGCCAATATTTTTGGCCCGCTTGCCGAAGCCAACATCAACGTCGACATGATCATTCAGAATATTGCCCATGATACGGGATCAACCGACGTTACCTTCACGGTACCAGGGGCAGAACTCGCGCGCACAATCGACACACTGGAAAAGGGCAAGGATGCCATCGGCTATCAAGAGCTGATGCATGACACAAAGGTTGCCAAGATTTCGGTCGTCGGCGTCGGCATGCGCAGCCATGCAGGCGTTGCATCCTCCATGTTCAAGGCGCTTGCTCAACGTGGCATCAATATTCAGGCGATATCGACCTCTGAAATCAAGGTTTCTGTCCTAATCGATGAAGACGAAACAGAGCTGGCCGTGCGCGTGCTGCACACCGCCTATGGCCTCGATGCTGAGGATGTCGCATGAGTAAACTCGATGCGCTGATGGCGCGGGGAACCGACTTTCTGGGGTCACGCGTTGCGATCATGGCTGGGGCCATGAGTTGGATTAGTGAGCGGCACCTTGTGTCTGCCATGTCCAATGCGGGCGGTTTTGGCGTGATTGCAGGCGGGGCGATGCCGCCAGAAATTTTATCCGCTGAGATTGCGGCAACCAAGGCGATGACGAACAAGCCCTTTGGCGTGAACCTCATCACCATGCACCCGCAATTGAACGATCTCATCGCCATTTGCGCCCAGCATCAGGTGAGCCATGTGGTGCTGGCGGGTGGCCTGCCCCCGGCAGGATCAATTGACCAGATCAAAGCCTTTGGCGCGAAGGTCATCTGCTTTGCGCCTGCGCTGTCCCTTGCCAAAAAGCTTGTCCGGTCCGGCGTCGATGCGCTGGTCATTGAAGGCAACGAAGCGGGCGGCCATATTGGTCCAGTATCCACATCTGTATTGGCACAAGAAATTCTTCCCGAAATGGCCGCGCAAATCCCCGTCTTTGTGGCGGGCGGCATCGGCCGGGGGGAGATGATCGCGGCCTTTCTAGAACAAGGTGCCGCCGGCGTTCAAATCGGCACGCGTCTCGTCTGCGCGACAGAATGCATTGCCCACCCCAATTTCAAAAAGGCCTTTTTACGGGCCTCTGCCCGCGACGCGATTGCCAGTGTGCAGATCGACGCACGCCTGCCGGTTATCCCTGTGCGCGCGCTTAAAAATGCGGGCACCGAGGAATTTACGCGCAAGCAGATTGAAGTGGCCGGCCTGCTCGATCGCGGCGACATTGATATGGCGACGGCGCAACTGGAAATTGAGAAATTCTGGGCTGGTGCCCTTAGGCGGGCTGTCATTGAAGGTGATGTCGACAATGGCTCGGTCATGGCGGGCCAGTCCGTCGGCATGGTCAAGGCCGAAGAGAGCGTGCAGCAAATTCTCGATACCTTGACCCAAGAAGCAGGGGCTGCACTTACGGCGCGTTAAGCTGGTTCGTTGACGACTGCTTTGTTTGCAGGCGCACGAACACCCGCCCGCTGGCGTCGGGCGAGTTCGGCCTTTAGCTCTTCTGGCTTTGGCGCCCAGAGGAAGCCGAAGCTGACCGTTCCGGCCTTTGTCTCGACGACATGGTGAAGGCGGTGCGCCTGAATGATGCGCTTCATATAGGCGCTTTTGGGAATGTAGCGGATGTTGACGCGACGGTGCACGATGACGTCATGAAAGCCGAAATAGATCGCCCCATAGGCCGCGATTCCGCCTCCGATCCAAGCATAAAGGGCACCATGACCAAGGCCGATGCCATACCAGAAGAGGCTGATCGACGGGATGGCAAAAATCGCGGCGTAAAGATCATTGAGTTCAAATGTTCCGTGGCGCGGCTCATGGTGGCTTTTGTGTAGGAACCAACCGGGACCATGCATCAGCCAGCGGTGCGCAACATAGGCAAAGCCTTCCATGAAGACCACGGTCAGCAGAAGAACGAGAAGTCCGGCCCAAATCGTCATGCGATCCTCTTTACACCTTTATTCAGACTTTGGTCATTGTTTATGCGCTAGGGCCACACCCTCTTTTGGGGAGGATATGATTTGAACCGCATAATTTTTCTTGTTGCCTTGCTTGGAGGGCTCGTCTCTGCCTGTGCCACACCAGAAACGCGGCTGCGCAATGGACTGATGTCGGCTGGGCTATCTCGTGACGCTTCGGCCTGCATGGCCGACCGCATGATTGACCGGCTGTCGCTGGTTCAATTGCGCCGTTTATCCGATCTGTCGAAGATCAGCGAGCAGCGGATAAGCGAGATGCGCGTAGGCGCATTTTGGCGGCAGGTGCGTGCGCTTCGGGATCCGGAAACTCTCTCCATTGCGGCGCGCGCGGGTATAAGTTGCGCAATTTCTGAATAGTCAGCAGGGCGTGGATGGACTCTGGGGCTTCCCATATGTTCAAGGCTATGCTTTAGGCCCTGCAACTCTAGCAGGGACTCGCGCAACCGATGAATATTCACGAGTATCAAGCCAAGGATCTTCTTGCGAAATTTGGCGTCGCTGTGCCCAAGGGCATTCCGGCCATGTCGGTCGAAGAAGCCGTTGCTGCTGCAAAGCAGCTCCCCGGTCCGCTTTATGTCGTGAAGGCGCAGATTCACGCAGGCGGCCGTGGCAAGGGCAAGTTCAAGGAATTGGGCCCAGACGCCAAGGGCGGCGTCCGTCTTGCCAAGTCGCTGGACGAAGTTGAAGCGCACGCCAAAGACATGCTCGGCAACACGCTGGTCACCATTCAGACCGGCGATGCCGGCAAGCAAGTACAGCGCCTCTACATCACCGATGGTGTGGATATTGCTAAAGAATTCTATCTCGCCCTCCTCGTGGACCGCGAAACCAGCCGCATTGCGATTGTCGCGTCGACTGAGGGTGGCATGGACATCGAAACCGTCGCACATGACACGCCCGAGAAGATTCAGACGATCACCGTTGATCCTGCAACGGGCTTGATGCCGCATCATGGTCGCTCCGTCGCCAAGGCGCTGGGCCTGACGGGCGATCTTGGCAAGCAGGTGCAGGTCTTGCTCAAGGGCATTTACGAAACCTTCGTCGCGACCGACGCCTCGCAAATTGAGATCAATCCGCTGGCGATCTGCCCAACAGCCGATGGCGACAAGTTGTTCGTGTTGGACGCCAAGGTTGGCTTCGACAGCAACGCCATGTTCCGCCACAAGGATCTCGCTGAGTTGCGCGATTTGACCGAGGAAGACCCGGCCGAAATTGAAGCATCAAATTATGATCTGGCCTATATCAAGCTGGACGGAAATATCGGCTGCATGGTCAATGGCGCGGGCCTTGCAATGGCAACGATGGATATCATCAAGCTGAATGGAGAATTCCCAGCCAACTTCCTGGATGTTGGCGGTGGCGCCAACAAGGAAAAGGTGACAGCCGCGTTTAAGATCATCCTCAAAGATCCCGCGGTAAAGGGCATTCTCGTGAATATCTTTGGCGGCATTATGAAGTGCGACATTATCGCAGACGGCATTGTAGCGGCGGCCAAGGATGTGAACCTGTCTGTGCCCTTGGTTGTCCGTCTTGAAGGCACGAATGTGCAGCAAGGCAAGGATATTCTTGCGAATTCCGGCCTGCCGATCGTTGCCGCCAATGATCTGGGCGATGCAGCCAAGAAAATTGTCGCAGAAGTCCGAAAGGTCGCCTGAGCCTTGCAAAGCCCTGCATTTTTGTGCAGTGCAGCTAACATTGACGTAAACGTAAAGTGAATGACGGAGACCCCTCATGAAAATCCTCGTACCCGTCAAACGGGTTATTGATTATAATGTGAAGCCCCGCGTGAAGCCCGATGGCTCTGGCGTGGACCTTGCCAATGTCAAAATGTCGATGAACCCGTTCGACGAAATCGCGGTGGAAGAAGCCATCCGCCTGAAGGAAAGCGGCGTGGCGACAGAAATCGTTGCTGTTTCCGTTGGCCCGGATAAGGCGCAGGAAACGCTGCGGACAGCCCTTGCCATGGGTGCGGATCGCGCGATCCTGATTGTGGCAGAAGATGTGGAGCCGCTGGGCGTTGCCAAGCTGCTCGCCAAAGTCATGGACGAAGAAGCCCCCGGTCTTGTCATCCTTGGCAAACAGGCGATTGACGATGACTCCAACCAGACAGGCCAGATGCTGGCTGCATTGACGGGCCGCCCGCAGGGCACATTTGCGTCGAAAGTTGAAATTGCCGGCGACAGCGCCAAGGTGACCCGCGAAGTCGATGGCGGTCTGGAAACCGTTAGCCTGAAGCTTCCGGCCATCGTCACCACCGACCTTCGTCTGAATGAACCACGCTATGCGTCTTTGCCCAATATCATGAAGGCAAAGTCCAAGCCGCTCACACAGAAGACGCCAGCAGATTACGGCGTGGACGTGAGCCCGCGCCTGAAGACGCTGAAAGTTACCGAACCGCCCGTGCGCTCTGCCGGAATCAAGGTTGCAGATACCGATGCACTGGTTGCCAAGCTTAAGGAAATGGGAGTAACCGCATGAGCGTTCTCGTCTATGCCGAACATGATAATGCATCGTTGAAGGATGCGACCCTTGCTGTCGTGACAGCTGGTGGCCAATTGGGGGATGTGCATGTTCTCGTCGCTGGCAATGGCTGCGATGCAGCAGCGCAGGCCGCTGCCAAAATCTCGGGCGTGGCCAAAGTTATGGTCGCCAACGATGCCATTTTTGCGAACCAACTAGCTGAAAATGTGGCTCCGCTCATTTCCGGCCTGATGGCCAATTATGACGCCGTCCTGTTCCCAGCGACTGCGCATGGCAAAAATATTGCCCCGCGCGTAGCTGCCCTGCTCGACGTGATGCAGATCAGCGACATTCTCTCGGTTGAGAGTGCCGATACCTTCACGCGTCCGATTTATGCAGGCAATGCGATTGCAACGGTCCAGTCGACCGACGCGAAGAAGGTCATCACCGTGCGCGGTACCGCCTTTGCTAAGGCGGCAGAGGGCGGCTCTGCCCCTGTGGAAGTCGTTGCGGCCAATGGCGATTCCGGTATTTCGTCCTTTATTGGCGCTGAAATCGTGAAGCTGGAGCGTCCAGAACTGACATCCGCCAAGATCATCGTTTCGGGTGGTCGCGCGCTCAAGGATTCGGACACGTTCCAAGCAACCATCTTCCCGCTGGCTGACAAGCTGGGTGCCGCAGTTGGTGCCAGCCGTGCGGCCGTCGATGCGGGCTATGTGCCGAATGACTATCAGGTCGGCCAAACTGGCAAGATCGTGGCACCGGATGTGTATGTCGCTGTCGGCATCTCCGGCGCGATCCAGCATTTGGCGGGCATGAAAGACTCCAAGACGATCATCGCGATCAACAAGGATGAAGATGCCCCGATTTTTCAGGTGGCGGACATCGGCCTTGTCGGCGATCTGTATAAGATCGTCCCGGAAATGGTCGAGAAAATCTGACCTGTTCCATCAGGACAGGCAAGAAGAGGCGGCTTATGCCGCCTCTTTTTTTGTGCCCGAGAAATATAAGAGGGTAGCGCCCAGCACCGCGGATAAAAGCGACCCAAAAAGAACACCAATCTTCACCTCTGGGCCCAGAACAGGATCGTCAAAGGCCAGCTCTCCAATGAAAAGGCTCATGGTGAAACCAATTCCGCACAACAGGGCCAGGCCATAAAGTTGCGCCCAACTTGCGCCCGCCGGTTTCGGTGACCAGCCCGCCCTAACCGTCAGCCAAATCGCCCCGAAAATGCCGAGTTGCTTTCCAAAGAACAAGCCAACCGCGATGGCGATGGGGAGCGTCGCTGCAACATTTGCGCCCGCAAGCGTGACCCCTGCATTGGCAAGCCCAAAGAGCGGCAGAATGAAGAAGGCAACGGGCGCCTGCAGGCCATGTTCAAGCCTGTGCAAAGTCGATGCAGCGGCATCGGGCCGTCCCTTAGCGACATGGACAGGAACGAACAGCGCAGCCAATACACCAGCAACAGTTGCATGAACGCCAGATTGAAGCACGGCAAACCAGAGGACGACAAAACCTGCAAGCCATAAAGCGGGATGCCCGATATCCAATTTATTCAAGCCCCAGAGCAGCGCCATCACGCCAAGCGATACCAAGAGCCAAGCCCCGGACAGGCTGTCCGTGTAGCCAATCGCGATGATCGCAACCGCCCCCATGTCATCAACAATGGCGATCGTCGTCAACAACAGCTTGAGCGAGACAGGTACGCGCGAGCCCAGCAGCGACAAGACGCCAATCGCAAAGGCAATATCGGTGGCCGCCGGGATGGCCCACCCCACCCGCAATTCCGGGTTTCCAGACGTCACAGCCAGATAGAATGCAGCGGGTGCTACCATTCCGCCAACAGCCGCGAACATGGGCAAGGTCCGATCCCGCCAGGTTGCCAAATGGCCGTCCAAAAGTTCTCGCTTAATCTCCAACCCGACCAGCAGGAAAAAGACCGCCATCAACGCGTCATTGATCCAATGCAGAACAGATAACGGCCCCAATTTCAGCTTGAGCAATCCAAAGTAAGCGTCAGCTGCTGGACTATTTGCCAAGATGAGTGCTGCGGCCGCAGCCAACATCAGCAACACGCCACCCGCAGCCTCGTGCCGCCAAAGCTCTCGCAGGGCAGAACGCGGCCTCGGCAAGAACTTAGGCATGCGGCTTTCCTTTCAGATCAGGCGGGCACGCTATTCATCTCCGATAAGTTGGTCAAATAGCGGCACGACCTGACTGGCTTCCTGCGTGGTCAAAAAGCTATAGGGGTGAACAAAATGATCTGCAAACCAAGGGTAAAGCTGTGGATCAAAGCTGTCGCGAAGCCATTGAACAACCTTCTGCACAGGCTCTGACTGGCGGGCTTCTCTGCGATAAGAGAGCCAAAGTTCAAAGCGCAATTGGATGGGCAGGTTAATCGGCCGAACGCGGCGCGTAATGATACGGGCATAGGTCGGCAGAACCGCGATACCCGCGCCATTGACGACACCCCAACAAAGGAAAAGCTGGAACTGACCTGCATCGCAACCAGTTTCCGCCGCGCGCCCTGCCTCTGGCCCCAGCATCACCTTAGGTCGCAATTTCTGAGACAAAGCTTCACCCCGGCGGGATGAACGGCTAGGGCTGTTGGTGATGGATATTTATCTGCCGATTGCCAATATGTCGGTGAACGCGCTTGTGCTGATCTTGCTCGGCGGTGGCGTGGGCATTTTGTCTGGCATGTTTGGCGTGGGCGGCGGTTTTCTGACGACGCCGCTGCTAATCCTTTACGGCATCCCCCCCACCATCGCAGCCGCATCTGCAACTACCCAAGTCACCGGGGCGAGTGTGTCTGGCGTGCTCGCTCATTGGCAGAGAGATGGCGTGGACTTTCGGATGGGCGCGCTTCTCGTACTAGGCGGGCTGTTCGGGTCGGTTGCTGGGGCTGGCGTCTTTTCCGTGCTGGAAAAGGCGGGACAGATGGATACGATCATCGCAATCCTCTATGTTGTGCTTCTGACCAGCATTGGGGGCCTTATGGCCAGAGATGCCTGGGCCGCCATTTCGGCAAAACGGGCCGGGCTGAAAATGGCTGCGCGCAAACGTCGGCACCACCCGCTGGTGGCGACATTGCCCATGCGGTGGCGCTTTTACGCATCCGGCATTTACATCTCCCCTCTCGCACCCGCCGCGCTCGGCTTTCTCGTGGGCATGCTCACAGTCTTGCTGGGCGTTGGCGGTGGGTTCATCCTTGTCCCGGCGATGATCTATATTCTCGGCATGGCAACGCGTGTTGTGGTTGGCACCTCCTTGTTCCAAATCCTGTTCGTGACGGCCATTACCACTCTGGTTCATGCGCTCACCACTCACGCGGTCGATATTGTTCTGGCGGGCCTGTTGTTGATTGGCAGCGTCATCGGCGCACAATTTGGGACACGTCTGGCGGCAAAGCTCCCGCCAGATTGGCTGCGCTTGGGCCTATCCATCCTGATCCTCAGCCTTGCGATATGGCTGGCGCTTGGGCTGGGTTGGCAGCCACGCGAGCTTTATTCGGTTCATCCGCTATGAAGCTGCTGCGCCACCTATTCCTTTTACCTGCCATGCTGCTGACCTTAGCGGCATCCAACCCGGTGCTCGTGCCCGATGTGTCACAACGCAAGATCGACATTGTCTACAGCTTTACGGGCGCAGAATTGCTCCTATTTGGGGCGATCCTATACCCTGGGGGGCGTGTTCCCAATGAAAAGGCAGATATCGTCGTCGTTCTGCGCGGGCCAACCCAGCCTATTCTTGTTCGTGAAAAGCAAAAACTAGGCGGGCTGATTTGGGTGAATGCAGAAAGTGCACGCTTCATGTCCCCGCCAGGTTATTATGCCATTGCCTCCTCTCGGCCGCTTGATCAGCTTGTCGATGAACGCACGGCTGCCATTTACGAGTTGGGCGTCAAAAATCTTCAGCTGTCGCCCGCCAGCGGAGAGCAGCCCGATGTGCAGCGGCGCTTTGAAAGCGGGCTGATTGACCTGTTCAAGCGATCCCGCCTGTATGCCGAAGCACCGGGCACGATTGAGATCACCAACGACGTGCTCTACCGCGCGCGAATTTCCATTCCAGCGCGCGTTCCGGTCGGCGCCTATGTCGCCGAGACCTTTCTCGTTAAGGATGGCAAAGTCCTCGCTGTGGCCAGCCGCGATGTGCAAATCAACAAGTCTGGATTTGAGCGCTTTGTTGCGGAAAGCGCATTACAATATCCCCTTGTCTACGGGTTGGTCGCGGTCGGCCTGTCCTTGCTCTTGGGCTGGGGCGCGGCAGTTTTATTCCGACGTATTGGCTAAGGTCTATTAGTCCACTTGACCCTTTGGCAGAGCCAGACGAAGAAGATCATATATCAAGGCCTTAACGGCCATATGGGGGATGCATTGGATACCAAGAACACGAACTTGTCGTGGCTGGCACGGCTCATACGCAAAGTCGTGCTGTGGTATTACCACCGGCAAGGCTGGACAGAGATCAATGCCAATCCAGAGCTTCGCAAATGCGTGGTGATTGCCGCCCCGCATACAAGCAACTGGGATTTCATCTATTTTCTGGGTGCCGCGACCGAACTGAACGTGCCGCTGTCCTTCATGGGCAAGAAGCAGCTTTTCCGATGGCCATTGGGGCGCGCGATGCGCGAATTGGGTGGCATCGCCATCGATCGATCCAACTCGCGCAATTATGTTCAGTCTATGGTGGATGAATTTGCCAAGCGAGACAGCTTCATGTTGACCATCGCACCGGAAGGCACAAGGTCAAAGGTCGCACGCTGGAAGACAGGTTTTTACCATATCGCCATGCAGGCCAAGGTGCCGCTGGTGCTGGGCCTGATGGACTATTCCAAAAAACAGGTTGGGCTGGCCGGCGCGATCTGGCCTACGGGGGATTATCTGAAAGATATGGAAAAGGTGCTGGAATTCTATCAGAAAACCATGCCCCGCCACCCAAGGCAGGGCAGTGTTGATTTCGGCCAGCTTTAGTCGTCTTGGCTCTTCATCCGTTCGGCGTAACCTGAGGCCATCATCTGTTCCATCATGTCGAACAGGCGGTTGGGTGACTTCCGACGGACGCGCGCGATTGTGCGTTCGATTCCTTCCGCAAGGATGATCTCACGTTCGCCTCGTGCCATGGCGCGGAGCATAAGGCGTGCGGCCCGATCCGGATCCATGCCCTTTTCAATAGCGCCGTCACTGACACCCCGCCGGCTGCCATCTGCTGTGACAGCATTGCGCGACACATCGGTGCGGATTGATCCCGGTGCGATAACATGGACCTGCAGGCCAAGCATTGCCGTTTCCACGCGCAGGGCATCGGCATAGCCGATCAGGCCGTGCTTTGCCGCAGAATAGGCCGTGCGCATCGGAGAGCCAACTTTACCCGCCACGCTGGAGATGAAAACAAACCGTCCAGATTTTCGGGTGGCCATGCGCGGCAAAATTTCCTGCGTCAGTGCGATGGGGGCGAGCAGATCAACATCCACAACCTTTTGATAAACCGGGAATTGCGTTTCAATCGCGAGGCTGCGCTGGGAGATGCCGGCATTGTTGATCAGGCAATCCACGCCATTGCGCCAGCCCCAAGCCTGTTCAACCAGCGCAGGAAGAGCAGCATAATCGGTTGTTTCAAAAGGCAGGACAAGGCAGCGATCTGGTCCGCAGGCAGAGGCAACCTCTTCTAGTGCGTTCAGGTTACGGCCCGACAAAATGAGAAATGCCCCTTGCTTTGCCAATTGGCGCGCAAAGGCGGCTCCGATGCCAGATGAGGCACCCGTTATCCAGATAACTTGGTCTTTGAACATGGTAGGCCCTCTCCCAAAGGCCGTTGCTGGTGGGCGCTGACGGGCTCGAACCGCCGACCCTCTCGGTGTAAACGAGATGCTCTACCAACTGAGCTAAGCGCCCCCTGCACGGGAAAGCGCGGATTAGCGCCTTTTGGCATATCGTCAAGGGAATTGCCGCGCTTCTTGTCTCGGCTATTGCGACAATTGCCCAATCAGGTCCGTTAGAGCGTCAATCAACGTGGACGGCCGCGCTGAAACAAATTGATGATGGCGAGCAAGGCCACAGCCCCAGCGAGCGAAACCAGCAATGCCGCAAGCGAAAACGCGCCAGATGTAATCGGCGCCGCCCCGACAAGGGGTGATAGGATAAGCCCGGCAAGCACCGCGCCGACAATTCCTACAACGATGTTGAGAAAGATCCCCTGCTCGGCATCTGTGCGCATCATGATGCTCGCAAGCCAGCCCAAAACGCCGCCGACGATGATGATGTAGATGATCGTCATAACCTTACTCCTTCTTCTCAGGCCTTGCCCTTTGCTTAGGACGGCAGGGCTTGGCTGATGACGCCGTTTCAGACTGCCGCCTTCGCTTCTGCCAGCTGCACCGCTGGCGTATCGCTTTGAACAAGTGACGGGCGCAGGCGTCGATAGACGGCCAGCGCCTGCCCAATCACTTGATCCATGTTGAAATAGCGATAGGTCGCCAGCCGCCCGACAAAGATCGTGTCGGTTTCTTGAGCAAGGCCTTCATATCGCTTGAAGAGAGCTTGATTTTCCGGGCGGGGAATGGGGTAGTAAGGATCACCCTTCGCTTCTGGATATTCGTAAACGATGCTGGTCTGAGCCCCGGCCTCTCCGGTCAAATGGCCGAACTCGGTTATGCGCGTATAGGGCACATTCTCTGAAGGATAATTGACCGTGCCCGTCGGCTGGAATTCAGATCGGGGCAATGTACGATGCTCAAATCTAAGCGACCGATAAGGCAGTTCACCAAAACAGCAGTCAAAATACTCGTCGATCGGCCCGGTCCAAACAAGTCGGTCGTAGGAGACAAGATCCGCGACATCTGAATGCGACACACCAAGACGAACATCAATATTCGGATGGGCGAGCATCTGTTCAAACATCGCCTTATAGCCCGTAGCAGGCATGGCCTGGTGAACATCTGTGAAATAGCGGTCATCCGTATTGGTGCGTGTTGGGATGCGCGCAGTGACGGATCGATCCAGTTCGGACGGATCGAGGCCCCATTGCTTGCGGGTATAGCCCTGAAAGAACAAGGCATAAAGTTCTCGTCCAACAGCCGAAATCACAACGTCTTCAGAGGTACGGATCACGTCGACTGGTTCGCGGCGGCGCACCAGAAAATCGGTCACCTCCTCCTCGCTTGTCAGCGACAGGCCATAAAGCGCGTTGATCGTCGTTCGGTTGATTGGGATTGGAACAAGCTTGCCACGCACATGCGCCAGAACGCGATGCTCATAACGGCGCCACATGGTGAAGCGGGAGAGATAGTCGAACACCTCATCCGAATTGGTATGAAAGATGTGCGGGCCATAGCGGTGGATTAAATGGCCGGCCGCATTGCGTTCATCATAAGCATTGCCCGCAATGTGCGGACGCTTGTCGATGATCAGAACCCGTTTACCGGCGTCTGCGGCCAATCGCTCGGCCATCACAGCACCTGCAAAGCCGGCTCCCACGATCAGAAAATCATAATGCGGTTTTGCAAGTGCCCGAATTTTTGCGAGCGACGCTGCGCGGACAAGACCGGCCTGCACAAAGCCAAGCATGGCCCAATATGTTCGATCCCACGACACCTCGGCCAACATCGCGTCAACCTGAGGCAACCAATTTAGGAGGTCTTGCGCAAGCAATAGAGCCGCGTCGCACGCCGCGGCAAAACCTTCAGCCTCATCAGCGATCAGAACGCCCGCCAATTGCCCATAGCTGCGCTCGACATCCCGAACTGCGGTGGACACGACAGGGCGCCCTGCCGCCAAATATTCCGGCGTTTTCGTAGGACTTATAAACCGCGTCGAGTCATTGCGAGCAAAGGGCATCATCGCTGCGTGCCAACGGCCAAGATAAGCCGGCAATTCCTCATAACGTGCCGTGCCGCTATACAGGATATTGTGACGCTGCGGCAGCGATGCAGGGTCAATCTTTACGATGGGGCCGACAATTTCAAAATAGATATTAGGCCTCAGGTCGGCGACACGGGCCATAAGGTCGCTATCAAACCGCTCATCCACAACGCCGTAAAATCCAATCGTCGGCGGCGCATCCGCCTTTGGGTGCATTTCCCGAGCTTGAGCGAAATGAGGAATATCAACGGCCGAGGGAAAGGGATGCACATTGGAGTGCTGCGCGCTTTTTGCCTCATAAAGACTATAACCACCGGTAAAGACAATATCCGCCGCCTGAAACAGCTCTTTTTCAAGCTGTGGCAATTCTGGCGGCGAGAATTTGAATGCCGACAGTTCATCCATGCAGTCATATACCGTGAAGGCAGCATTGAGATGCTTAGAAATGGGCAGCATCATTGGCGTGTAAAACCAACGCACCAAATCGCCCGCCTTGCCAACCAGAGCCTCATTCAGCAGGGTCCGCAAATGGCGTGTTCGCTCCTCGCCTTGCACATTGACTGGTAGATGGGGGGTCAGGATCGTGACACCGCTTATGTCCTGATGGGCAACAAGATAGGGGGCGGTTTCCGTGTCGAGCGGCTCTTCCCAGAAGAATACATCAAAATCTCGCGCGAAGCGGCTCATGAGATGTTGCGGCCTTTGATAAACAAAATTCCAGCGCAAATGGGAAAAGCAGATGAGAATGGGACGGGAAGAGGCATTATCCTTGGGAGCGGTCTGGCCGGGGGCCGAGGCGGTCATATTGGCATCGCGCAGCACGTTCATCAGTCTCCTATTGGCTATACCCAAAAGCCCGAATGACCGCTCTTCAGAGGGCCGCTTGGGTGTAACAAAACCAATGAGAGCGGACGCCGAGGCGAAGGTTGTGATTAAACAAAGGAGAAGCTGCTTTGTTCCGCCCATTAGACGCGCGACAATCTGGAGCAGGACGGACACGCCACCACCACCGCCTGCCGGGACGTTTCCCAATGGCAGAATATCGATTTTCTTCATTGGCACAGCTTGTGCCCTCTATGCCCGGCGCGCATGAGTTCCTGGAACAAAGCTAAAACGCGCCCACCCACTGAAAGGCAAATCCATGAGCGACGAAGATTATGTGTATGATGAGGACAGCGGAGAATGGATGCCTTCGTCTCAACTGGCACAGCGTCAAGCCTCAGCCGATCAGGTTGAGGTGCGTGATGCCGTTGGCAATCTTCTTGCCAATGGTGATCAGGTGACCTTGATCAAGGATCTGGATGTGAAAGGGGCGGGGCAAACGCTCAAGCGCGGGACACTGATCAAATCAATCCGCTTGACGGGTGATCCGCAGGAAATTGACTGCCGCTATGACGGGATCAAAGGCCTTGTTCTGCGTGCCGAATTTGTTCGCAAAAGAAACTGAGACTGACCCGAGCACATGGCCGCCTCAACGAATGGCTGATCCTATCCCCAGCCGTGTTACTCACCCAGCTTGCAAGGCGGTCAGGCAGCCTGCTTCCATCAAAAGGGGATCAAGTTTGGCTTTGGCGTCACTGTCCAGAGCTGCATAGCGTGCGCGCAAGTCGCCCAAGCATTTCACCTGATATTTGAAAACGCCCTGAGCGTAGGGCAGGCACATTGCGGTAATTTGGAATGTCTCTTGTCCCGCCTCAATCGCAGCGGCGTTGGCAAGGAGGAAGGGCATATAAATCTCGCCCACCTGATGCAGCCAAGCAGTGATGATCGGCGACAAGGGCGCGTCATCAGCATCCCATGCACCGTCAATCCCCGACATGTCGTCCACATGGAGGAGCCAGCGATAGCTATAGGGATAATCTTTGCGCATCATCATCTGTGCGGTGGGATCAACGCCAAGCTGGGAAAGTTGTCCAAACATGCCGAACTCAGCGATGCTTGGGCGCGACCCAAATAGGCAATGACCGTCAACAACATGCGCCTCTAGCGCGTCAAGGAGCGCGCGAGAGGAGGCTTCGATCAGGGAAAAATTCTCGGCTGTGCAGCCGACAATGGCCATCCGCCCGACCTGACGCGCTCGGAACTGTTCCGCATAACCTTGGCTTTCCTGCAATCCGCCGCCTTTCAACGCATCAAAGGCGAGCCAACGGCTCATCTGGATCTGGTCAGCCTCTTGCAACCAGCGATAGCCAAACATCGCCTTAGTGACCCATTCATCAGAAAAATCCTCAATCAAATGCGCGATGAATGCGCGCGCAGGATCGGGCGGAATGATTGAGCGTTCGGCATGCCGCGCCTCCAGATCATAGATCAAAGGCGTGGAGTCATTCTGGAAACTGCCGTCGGGATATTCCATAACGGGGATCACTGGGGCTCTAACTTTGGTGAGGGCATCCCGCGCATCTGGCCCATGAACCCAGAGATGAGGTATGCGGCGATAGCGCAACACGGCGCGCATCTTCATCGAATAGGGGGACCCGAGTGCGCCGTTGATCCTGTACATAGAGAGCATCCCTTTATGACGGTTGAGATTGCTTAGCTTCACCTTAGCTGGAAATGCATGAGAAAATCATACAGTCTTCGCAGATCATAGCTTTTTCAACCTCTTGCTTTCCTGCGAAGCGCCACCCTGAGGATCATCCCCTGCTACAGGTGAGGGCGTTACCTCATCTATGGCTTGGCTCGCGCCTTCCAGCGGAACATCGACCACCAGTGTCTTGTCTCCACCACCCCAAGAACGGAAGCCAACCTTAAGGACTTTGCCGTTTCGTATCTGGGCGAGAAAAGCTTCATCAACTTCAGTGATCGACTGACACCCATCCGGCAGGCACGTCATAAAGCTGCCTTTTACCTCAACTCCTTCGTCAATCCGCAGAGCGATGCCTGCGCGCAGGTCGACCCCAAATGGGAGAGTGAAGACCCCAAACATCTTCCCCTTTTCCGAAGCAAACAAGACTTGCAGCAGATTTCCGGGGTTTTTCTCATCTAGAGATTTCTGGGTTTGTGCCGCCCGACACGCATTCGGGGTCGCTGAATTGCACAATACCCCCCATTGGCCATGAGTGGCCTTGAGCGTCCATTGCGGCGCATTTGCTTCTGGGGCTTGACGTGTCTCTTCGGGCACTGGGACTTTCAGCGCCTTGGGTTTAGCCGCGAGAAGCGGACTTGCGATCAATGAGACAGCTGAGAACAGCCCAAGCGTTCGACCTATCGATGATTTGGCCATGGTCATTCCTTTCGTCATTTCCCGAATTGAAGATTGATTGATGCCTTAATCTCGGCGCCGCGCTGGTCGGTGGCAGTGACGACTACAGAGACGGCAGAGACATCTGATGGAGCAGATCCAGACAGTATATTGCGGACCGGATCAAAGCTCATCCAAGACGGCAATCCAGCCCCATCAGCCAGTTCTACCTTCAGAGTGATTTGCGCATTTGCATCCTTATGCCGGAACGCCGTCACAGGAATTTCAACCTCAAAGGCAGTTCCGCTTTGTATAGCTGGAACCGCCAAAGGATCTACGGAGATAAAGCCCTGAGAAGGTGCGACTGAGTCATCAGCCGCAGCTGCTGGGGACGATCCATTCGTTGCGCTTGGTACTGTCTCAGTGCCGGCCTCATTGGCTCCTGCTGACGTCGTACCAGCGCCAGACTGGCTCGTACTGGCAGCCGTGCCACTTGCTGCGGCGGGTGTGATGGCCACAGGCTCATTCGATGCAATGGCGGCTGGCTGAGAGCTAGATACAGCCAGCTTGTCGTAGGTTGCTGGACTGGTCATCATGCTGGTGGCAGGAAGATAAATCTGCACCGGCGCTGTCGTCGCATTGAGTTCAGGCAACCTATAGTTGGAGGCCTTTGCGGTCTGACTATCGATCAGCACGATGTTGCTGATGAAATTGTCTCTGGTGATGAAGTTATCAAACACCGTCACGCCTGGAGACACCGATCGAGCGTCCGCATAGGCGAGAGACTGGCCAGCAATGCCCGTATTGATCGTCACCGCACCTTTAAGGAACGTTGTGCCATCAAAGACCTTTGATGCCGACAGCGAGACCACACGCGGTGTAATCGTGCTGTTTGTGTTGGGCACATAAGCAATGCTGTAGTTCCCTCCGTTGTTGCCGTCATTGACGGTCACTCCCGTTACATCCACCGTCTTGCCAGTGCCCGCGTCGGCACTGACAAAATTGGCCGTGCCACCGGACAATGTAGCTGCGTTAATCAGACGGGTCGTTCCATCCGCGACCACCGCCGGAGTGCCCGTTGCTGCGGTCGTCCCATCATAAATCTTGCTGAGATCGAGCACGGTCACCTTGAGCGGAGCTGGTGTGATCGTGCTTGCCGAATTGCTGACATAGCTGATCGCATAGTTGGAAAGGCTGGTTCCATCTCCTGCCACGGCCCCACTGGCCGCAATAGTGCGATCACTCAGAACCGCGCCATTGCTGCTGCGGCTGACATTGGCATTTGAGTAGGCAAGCGTGACATCTGACAGGCTTTCGCTGCCCACCAGACCCACGACGCTATAACCCGTTCCAAGCGCACGGCTCGCAACCGAAGTCGTCCCATCATACACCTTCGTCTGCGACAGCGCCGTCACCGTCAGCGCCTTCGGGTTGATCGTGCTCGTCGTGTTGCTGACATAGGTGACAGAGTAGTTGCCGCCCCCATTGCCGTCATTCACGGTCACAGCTGCAACCGTGACCGTCCGATTGCCATTGCCCGCATGCTGATCAGTAAAGGCATAGCTACCCCCGCTCAGCGTATCACTGCCGAACATCTGGGTGTTGCTGCTCGCCAGCACAATCGGCGATGCCGTCGTCGTGGCGCCTGCAACGCTCAGTGTGCCGTCATAGGTCTTCACAACATCGCGGGTCGTCACTGTCAGATTTGCCTGCGTGATGTCGACCGTGCGCGTCCCGCCCATCAGCGTGTAGTTGGCAGCAAGACCGGTGTCATCCTGCAGCACCAGCGTGCTGATGTCGAACGTCTTCGCTGTGCCGACATCCTTTGTGCCGGTCAGCGTGCCCTTACCACCAAGCTTCAGCTTCTCACCATTCACCAATGGGTTGATGGTCAGAACTGCTGCCGCAACATCGGTCGTCGCATCATAGACGCGCGTACCAGACAGGCTCACAATGAACGGAGTAATCGTGCTGGCCGTATTGCTCACATACTGAACATTATAGTTGCTCAGCAGGGTGTTATTCCCCGCGACAGCATCGCTCGGCGTAATCGTTCGCGTGCCCGCATCCTTGCTGTCATAGGCCAGCGTCACGGCAGACAGGCTTTCCGAACCCACCAGCCCAACAACGTCATAGCCTGCAGAGTTCGTCACCAACGTGCCGGCGTCATACACCTTCGTCTGTGCCAAAGCTGAAATCGTCAGCGGTTTGGGCAATATGCGTCCCGTTGCTGTTCCCGAACTACTCAGCAACACGTAATTTTGTGCATCGGAACCACCCAACGTCAGGCTGGCAATTGCGACGTTGCGAAGACCAACATCCTTACTGTCGAACGATCCTGCCGAGATTGCTACGCTAATATCGTCGCCCGCATAAATGCCGTCGAACGTTGCGGAAGCCACTGTAGCCGACGTTGTCCCATCATAAACCTTATCTGAAACAACGATGCCCGACACGCCCGCAAGTGCTGCTGGCGTAATGCTGCTCGCCGTATCAGCCACATAGCTGATCGCGTAATTGCCAATGATCGTACCCGGTGCAGCAATAGCCTCACTTGGCGTGATCCGCTTATTGCCTTGGCCAGCATTCTTGTCAGCATAAGCCAATGTCACAGACGCAATCGCGTCTGAGCCGATCATCGGCCCAAAGGAGAAGGCCGAGCTGCCTGCAGCAGTCGTAGAATCATATGTCTTTGCCTGCGACAGGGCCGTAACCGTCACGCCATAGGGGTTGATCGTACTTGTGCGATTGTCGCTGTAGGTCACGGTGTAGTTTGCACCATTATTGCCATCGTTGACGTTCACAGCCGAAATCGTGACGACGTGATTACTCAGGACATTATTGGCCGCGTCGCGGCTGACATTAACATTGTCAAACACGAAGGATCCGCCCGTCAAATTATCGCCCCCGAAGAGCCGGGTTCCGCTGCCCGTCTGCACGATTGCCAGAGGTGCCTGGATGGCCCCGACAACAGATGTCGTGCCATCATAGGTCTTCACTGTGTCGGATGCTGTGATCACCAAATTGGCTGGCGTAATGTCAACACGCTGATTGCCTCCAAGCAGCGTGTAGTTGGACGCGATACCTGCATTTACCCCTGTCCCATTGGACAATGAAAGCCCACTGGAATTCACCAACTTACCGGTTCCAACATTACGGTCGGCGATCGAGCCTGTACCGGAAAGGGTGAGCGTCTGCCCGCCCACCAAGGCCCCAATCCGAAGGGCAGAAGCAGCCACGTCAGTGGAACCATCGTAGATCCGCGACCCTGTCAGATCGACCACGAATGGCGTGATGGTCCCCGCCCCTGTCGCCGTAACCGCCGTCGGCAGGAACTGATAGTTTGAGAGGTCACCAGAGACTGAAATGCCCGTCACGGTGACCGTTTTACCTGTCCCTGCGTTCGCAGTATCGAAGCGCGCATCGCTGAAGCTGACTGAAATCAGATCTCCCGCTGCGATATTGGTCGCGAGACTTACGGTCGCATTGGTTGCGCCATCATAAACCTTGGTGGTGACGATGGGCGTGAAGCTCAATACCAAACGCGTGACATCGGCAAATGTCGATGGGTTGGCGGATAGAACATAATTGCCGCCATCTGCACCGCCCAAGCTTGAGACCGAGATCCTGACAAACTTGTTCGTACCGATGTTCTTGTCGAGGAAAGATGCCGAGTAATTATAGTCGATGATGTCGCCTGCGATGCGATTATCGGTCAGGTTAACCAAAGCATCCGTTGTGCCGTCATAAGCGCGATTGATACCGGTTGCCGAAGCCACAAGTGTCCGCGGCGTAATGTTTGCACTCAGGCCAGTCGGCTGGATCAGGTTATAATTGCCCGCGTCCACGCCGCTAAGCGTCACTGCACTTCCCACAACTGGGATATTCGTTCCGACATTCTTGCTCGCGAATGTACCGGTCAGGTTGGAGATTCCAACCTGATCGGTGGTGATCTGACCCGCCAAGGCAGCGACGCTGGTGTTAATTATGTTGCTGGTGGTGCCGTCATAGACCTTGTCCGTCGCGACAACACCTACGACGGTGATGTCCTTCTTAAAGATCGTTGCACTTGTCTGATACGTCGTTGGCAGGGGCACGTAATCCGTGCTGAGTGCCGTTGACGAACTTTGAACGCGAATGCTCGAGATCGTCACCACTTTGTTCTGGCCAGCATTCTTATCACTGAAATTCGCAAAGGGATTGTAGATCAGATCGAGCTGCTCACCCTGCACTTGGTTCTGGATTACAAGGCTG
>JBBATU010000011.1:39320-46759 GCA_040398565.1 Chakrabartia sp. | reverse complement strand
AGAATATTCCCTGATATTGAGGTTTAAACTCCCTGTTCTGCAAAGCGCCGATTCGAACGTGCAATGCCGAAAATACTGGGCTTATCTGAGGACGCCTGAGCCGTTTCAGGACCCGTAAATTACAAAATTCGCTCATAATTCCCGCAGATCAGGGAATTTGCGCCGAGAGACTAGTGGTTGAGAGGTGCCTGCACCTCCATATCGCCACAGAAGCGGGCAGCGCATCTCTCAAAAAGTTACTGCCCGGTGCTGGTGTCATCCCCAACTGCCCAGGGATCAAAAGGCGCAGCGCGCAACCAACGCGTGGCAATCCATTTCGTGCCCTTCACAACGGGCAATCCGGCATGCCGCGACTTGGCATCTGGCCGGCCTGCCGCGTCCACATTTAAAAAGAACAGCGCGTCGCCAATACGACCCTTAAACCGGGTCGTATTCCCTTCTAGATAGGTTTCCCCACCCGCATAGCCTTGATTCAGATACAAAATGCAGGTCGCCACCCGCTGATTACAGGGCTCAGGCAGCGTATCGACATGCAGCCGATATTGCTGGCCGGGGGCATAATGGAGCAGGGAAAAGGATTCCCCCTGCGCAACAGGGATGTGTGTCGCAGCAGCGATACGGCGCTGTATCGCCTGAATGGGCAGGGATTCGCGCGTTGGCCCCAAGGTTGCCCCAGCCGATGTGCGGATGGGGTGCGGCAGAAATTTACCGCTCACCGGATCGACAATCATCGATGGTTCCAACAGGTCTTGGCCCGCACGGGCAATATGGGCGCATTCGTCCGGGGTGAGAAATGCCGGAAAGCAGTGGGCCGAAGGGGTTTCACTGATGGTGTCGGCCTTAACCGGGTGCGTGGGATAGCCATCGGCATCGATATTCATCGCGTGCAGAAGACGCATATGTTCTGCCGCCTCTGCATCCCATTGAGCCGTCTTACGCAAGAGGGTGAGCGCCGCTTGCCAGTCTGACGGCGCACCTGATCCATTGGCTGTGAGGGCAATCAAGGCCAAGGCCGCCCAGCCATGCCGGGCCTCCGCCGCCTGCGCCAATAAAGACCGTGCCAAGACCAGATCGCGAGCCAGAGGATGGCCAATCAGTCGCCAAGAGCCGAGCAGCGCCAAAGCCTCCGCATCGCCAGACTGTGCCGCGCCTTCTGCGATCCGGATGGCCGCGTCGACCTCTCCTGACGCCAGCTTTTGCTGCGCTTGATCGACGGGATGTTCCATGGACATTCATTCCACCCTGAAGGTCAAAGAAAAAGGGGCGGAGACGCATCCCCACCCCTTTTCCTTGGTCAGTTTACCGCTGGATTAGAACTTCTTCTTCACACCAGCATAGAAGTAACGGCCACGGATATCATAGATACCCGAACCACCGCCGACGCCGGTCAGGCCATATGGCGGCTTCTTATCGAGCACGTTGTCAACGCCGACATACAGGTTCGTCTGCGCGTTCAAGTCATAAGCGAAGCGAACGTCCTGATAGACAACATTCCCGTACTTCTTGATCGGCGCAAAATCGGTGTTCTGCGGCGGAAGACCGTTCACCGAGTTATAATCTTCATAGGTGTTCAGATACATGCCCTCAATCCAGCGCGCACCATAGCCAAAGGTCATCTTATTGACCTTCAGGCTGGTTTCCAGGTTCACCTGATCCTGCGGATCGCCGAGTTCGCCAACAGCAACGTTTACGAATGTTGGGTCTGTCGGATTGGTATAGGATTCGTTCTTCAGCTGGTGCGTCCAGATCACACCGACCGAGAGGTCACCCACGCCAATATTGTGGTTGTAGTCAACCTGAACGTCGACGCCACGAACCTTCGACTTGGCGAAGTTTGCCGTCGAAACGAGCAGCGTGCCTTCCAAAATGCGGAAGTTTTGCTCGCCGCGGGCGCCGCCCGCAGCGCCTGCACGCTTGATCAGCCCGCAGAACGGATTGTCGAGCGATGCGGAGTCATAGCAAAGGTTGGCAATGGTCTGCGCCGAGCCGATTGAGGCAATCAGGTTCTTGACCTGAATGTCATAATAATCGGCCGAGATCGACAGGCCCGGGATCCAACGCGGCTGAATGCGCACGCCGCCTGTCCAAGAGTCCGAGGTCTCTTCGCTCAGGCCGGGGTTGCCACCGCTCAGGATTTCCAATGATGACGAGTAAACATAGTCATAATCGGACGGACGACCAGCAGCCGAGCAGTTTGCCGCACGGTTCGCGGAACCTTGCGCCAGGTTGCGCGCCGAACACGGATCGCTGAAGCCCGGAGCAAAGTTTTGGCTCTGCTGTGAGTAGAGTTCTGAAAGGTTCGGCGAACGAACTGACCGCGAATAGGTGCCACGCAAGGTGACATCCTGAACCGGCGACCAAATGGCCTCACCGCCATAAGCGTAAACCGTGCCAGTCGATCCGTTATAGTCGGCGACGCGCGCCGAACCCTTGACCGACAACTCCTTGAACATCGTCATGTCTGACAGGATCGGCAGATATACTTCGCCAAAGGCTTCCTTCACTTCAAAGGCAGGAGCCGTGAAGCTTGGGATGGCATTGTAGAAGGCATAACCTGCCTGCGTGACATCATCGAGGTCATAGGCATTGGTTTCGCGGCGATATTCCCCACCGACCGAGAAAGCCAAGGGGCCACCTGGAAGGTTGAAGAAGCCACTGGTATCACCCGACACAAAGCCAAGCGCATCAAACTGCGTGATCTTGCCCGTAGCGAGCGAATCCACCGTCAGATAGCGACGCGCCTCGGCAGAAACCGAACCTTCGCCAAATGGATTGATCGGAACGCAAGCGGCGATATCGGCAGCAAGGACAGAGGCGACGCCCCCGCGATCCGTGCCGGAATAGGCTGAGTCAATCTGCGAACGGCAGACAACCTGCCCTGCCGAATTGCGCACCGTGTCGATAGCCAGCAAGTAACGTTGACGATTAATGTTGTTCTGGATGAAGTTGGTTTCCTTGTGGACGCCATAGTTCGCCGACAATTCATAACGCCAATCATCGTTGAACTCGCCGCGCACACCCGCAACGACGCGATAGGTTTCACGCGTGAACTTTTCGTCGCGGATACCGAGATCGACCCAGTTGCGACGCAGAGCGAAGCGGTAGCTACCGTTCGTGATCTGCGTCAGCGAAATGGCCTTGTTGGTCGCCGACAGCGTGCTGCCCGTATTGGGGTTCGCGCCTGCCGTCACTGCAGCTGTCAGTTGCTGCGCCAGCAAGGTGCGGGCAGTGGCCGACAGATAAGGGTTATCAAGACGGATACCTTCACGATTGACGCGGCCCGTTGTGACGAACGACTGATCGTTCAGCCCGGAAACAGCCACACCGTCCGAAAGCGTCGTGCCCTGCGAGAAGAACGGCCCGCTGACCGAACCAAAAGCTTCGTTGCGCGAATATTTGGCTTCGACAAACGGAATGAAGGCCGGGCTGAATTCATAATGCGCCAGCAGATTTGCCGAATAACGCTGCAGGTTCGGCTGGAAGGTAAGGAGCTTACCTTCACGACCCGAATAGCCATTGCCGCCAATGAAGGATGCGTTTGGCGCAAGTCCAACACGCGCCGTTCCTGTCTGCTGGACGAGCGATCCATCCGGCTGGAACAAATAGGCGCAGGTAAAGGAGTTGCCGAGATAATCATTCCCGCAGGGCTGATTTGCAGCATTGGGATAACGAATGGCAACCATACCACCCAACGAAATGGTGGCTGAACGAATGTCACGGAAGAAGGTACGGTCAAAACCGCCAGCTGCGCCGTTCAGCGAACCGGATGCATCGGTTTCTGTCGTCACAAATGCATTGTTCTGGGCGAAAGCAGGACGATCCGACCCATAATATGGGTCGTTCTTCGCATATTCGAGGTTCAGCGCAATGTTGCCCTGACCATCTGCACCAAAGTTCTTCCCGCCGACAATCGACGCATAATAGCTGCCCGCATCGCCATATTTGGACATGCCAGCCTGCGCACGTGCCGCAAGACCTTCGTAATTGTCCTTCAGGATGAAGTTAACAACGCCCGCAATAGCGTCCGAACCGTAAACGGCCGAAGCCCCTCCGGTCACAACTTCAACACGCTCGATCAGGTCAGACGGGATCGTGTTCACGTCTGGCGACACGCCGTTGACGAGAATATCACCCGCGACATGGCGACGACCATTGACGAGAACGAGTGTACGCGCCGTGCCCAGACCGCGCAGATCGAGCAGATTCAAGCCGCGGGTTCCGAGGAAGCGGGTCGAGTTCTGCTGGCTATAGGTATTGCGCAGCTGCGGAAGATCGTTGAGCTGATCGCCGACGTTGATCGCGCCACGTTCAAAAATTTGCTCGCCAGTCAGAACCGAAACGGGATTGGCCGATTCGAGGTTCGGAATGACAATGCGCGAGCCCGTGACGATGATGGCGTCACCGTCTTCAGACGCGGTGGACCCGGCGCCCTGAGCTGGCGTGCTGTCAGCAGACGTCTGTGTTTGGGCCAAAGCGGGCGCGACTGTTAGAAAAGCAGCGGCCAAGCAGGAGGTTCCGCGCAGGGCGGACAAGAAAGCTGTATGTCTCACGAAAATTCCCCTTTTCGTTCTTTTGTGTTCTGTTTTGCACGGTCAAGGAGGTTCTAAGCCTCTCTGCCCGCCCCCATCGTCATGCGCGATTGATGCATAATATTAAGCTAAATGGTTATTTTTAGCAACTGTGGGTTAATATAGATCAATTTTCAGGTTAAATTAATACCATCTGAAGACCTAATCGCGAGACACCAGATTGTGGGTTAGGCAGGCCCAATCCGGCCAGGGCCTGCCGATCCCTATCGCGCAGATCGACTCAGGATTATTGGTCGCCATTGATGCATGGCGCCGCCAATGCACCGTCGCGCGCAGCTTCAACAAAAAGGTCAGGAAGAGAGGGCTGGCTGGCCTTGCCAGACGCCCCAGCCGCTGTTAAGCGCGCCACCTATGCCGCTTTAGCTCAGTTGGTAGAGCATCGCATTCGTAATGCGGGGGTCAGGTGTTCGAGTCACCTAAGCGGCACCATCTTTTCTCTTTCCAGTCTCACGCCTTTGCCTGTGCTTGAAACACGCGGAGACCGATCCCATTTCGGTCTGGCGGGGCGGCGACCTAACGCCCACCCGCCCGACACAGAGGGCAGGACGCTGATGAGACGCATGATGTTCGCTCTGGGCGCTGCCCTGAGCCTTGCGGGTTGCGGGGACGCCGTCCAGCAAGCCGAAGATTTTCGAAATGCAACCGAAGCGGCCATTGATGAGCAAGGCCTTGCCAACAGCCTGCGGTCTGCGGTCAATGAAGATGCTGTTAAGGGTCTGGTGACGGGGGCCGCGAAGGAAGCTCTTGGCGATGCGATACCGCCAGAGGCTATGGGCGCGGCGGGCGCTGTGATTGATGAAGAGGCGCTGGCCAAGGGTGTCGACCAAGCAGTGGATGGGCAGGCGCTGAAAGGCGCTGTGCGAGACACGCTGAAAGACGCCAATCCGTCCACCACGCCCGATCCACAATAGCTTGGCTCTGAGAGGCTTTGAGGGCCAGGATATGCGTTTTTTGAACTGGCTTGCCTGGGGCCTTGCTGGCTTGATCTCGCTTGGTGAGGTCGCCCGCTTTTGGGGCGATGCGCGCTTCATTCCAATGGCGCTGGATGAGCTTTTGGTGGCGGCAGCGTTGATCTGGGCGGGATGGCGGGGACGCAATCAGGATGCGCAGCCACATCTCGTCGCTTGGGGCGCATTTTCTGGCCTGATGCTCGTCCTCTTGGTGGAGACGGCAACCCACCAAATTCATGGCCCGGCAAAGGCCGCCGGGCCGCTCTATCTTGCCGCCCTGAGCGTCCTGCTGATCACTGGATTAGGGGCGATCCACGCCACGCTGCGTTTGCTCCGCCGAAGCAGAGGCCGGTAGCCTTACTGTCACAACAAAAGGCCCCGTCATCGCCGGGCCCATATAGCGGGCATCCGCAAGGGTGACTGTGGTTGTCGTTGGCGTCCGCGCCACCTGCGCAAAGGGCAGGCGCGACCAATAGAGGAAATCCGCTACAGCCTTATCCTTGCGGGCTTCGACCAAGGCGGGATCACCCATATTGGTTTTGATCAGGCGATCCTCCAAATGGATATGCGGCGCGGGCAGCCAGTTGAGCGTGCCAAATCCATAGGAATCGGACGTTACAAAGGCGATATCCCGACGAAACGGGTTCAGCGGAACCGGGCTTGCCACGACATCGGTTACCGGACCGAGACCTTGGGCGTTGGCCTGATCCCGGGTCATGCGTTCTGCTGCATCATTGCTCAGGCCCATGGCGAGAATATAGACGCTCGAAAGAGCAAGGCTGAGCCGCGCGGGGCGCGCCGCCTTTGCAGACCATTGTCGCTGACGGCGGCGCGACAGCCAGACCCCCAGCCCCAGCATGATCCAGATCCAGAGATCGATGATGAACAAGACATCGCCGTAAAACCACCGCTCTGAAAAGGGCATGAGCAGGCGGATGCCATAAGTATTCATATAATCGAGCAGAGGGTGCGAAAACCATCCGACATAGGCCAGCGCCAAAAGCCAGCCGCGATGGATGGGCAAGCGATCTGCTGGCCGCGTGCCTCTTTTACCCTGCGCATGATCGAATAGAACCAAAGCAGCGGCCAAAAGCGGCGGCAGAATCAGCATGGCGATGGGGCCGTGGGTCCACCCCCGACGCCAGGCCAGATTCTCATTCACCAGCAGGCCCAGCACATCAATATCCGGCAAATTGGCGCCGATGATCAGCGCCGCCATACCAAGGCCCGTCTTTTTCTTCAGGCCGGCCTCGCCCAAGGCGGCTCCGGCAAGACTATGGGCAAGATTATCCAATGATGGTCTCCGGCAAAATGGGGCAGTGCGATACGCCTTAGGGTCGTTACTGGTTTTCGCGCGCGGAGGCCAGACCAAGCCAGCGTGACAGCCCCGTGATGTGCCGCAAAACCAACCGCTCCAAAAGCCAGATCGCCAACAAAGAAAAGGCGAGCAGCGGCAGAAAAATCGCAAGGCATAGCGTGATCATAACGACCATTTTGCGCTGCGGCGGGGAGAGGAACGGGGGCGGCGCGCCCAATCGGTCAAAGGGCTTGCGCCGGCGCCACAGCACAAAACCAGTTATCGACAGCGTGATCAGCATGAGGGCGGTCGCCACGCCAATCATCTGATTGACGATGCCGAACAGCTGCCCCTCATGCCAAGCAACGCCATAGCCTACGACCCGGTCGATCACATGCTTATCTGCAAAGCCCTCGGTCGAGACGCGCCGACCCGTCATGGCATCATAGACCAAGGTGACACGCCGAGGCCGATCTTGCGTGTCCGATCGCACCGCCCAGCCCGATTTCACCCCACCGCCAAAGGGTAAGGGCTGACCCGGCGGCGTGACGACCACCGGAAAGTCGAGCTTGGCCCGATGCGCTTGGCGGACCATTTGGTTGA
>JBBATU010000011.1:0-39310 GCA_040398565.1 Chakrabartia sp. | reverse complement strand
GAAACGGACGGCATTGCAGAGCCACGGCCACTTGCCATCATGGCCGCATGATCATGTTCAGCATGATCCGCACCCCCGGCTGCTCGCCCGCCGATCGTCCAACCCTGCGCGCCCTTTACCCAGCCCATTTCGGCACGCACCGCCTTGAATGCGCTGCCCCAGACATCGGTCCAGGGCAGGCCTGTCAGCAGCAAAATCATCGCCAGGCCGAACACCCAGAAACCCGTGACGGCATGCACATCGCGCCACAGCGCCGCACGCCCGGCTGATAGGCGGGGCCAAATGACCCCGGCCGCGCCCCGGCCTTTGGGCCACCAGAGATACAGCCCCGTCAGGATCATGACGATGGCCCAACTCGCTGCGAGTTCGACCAGCCAGCTTCCCGCCTTGCCAATCAGAAGCTGGCCGTGCAGCCTCTGCACCACTTCCGTGATCCGCCAATCTGGGTCGAGACTGGCCAAGACCCGGCCTTGGGGAGAGACAAAGACATCGCGCATGGCCTGCCCCCCTTCGCCCGCGGGCAGGGCAATATGCACCATCGCCGCATCCCCCGGATGTTCGGGCAGCCGGTAGGAGTGAAAGCTGGCCCCCGGCCATGCGGCCAAAGCGGCGTCCACCTGCGCATCGGGCGCGACGGCCCCCAATGTTGGCAAGTTGCGAAAGGCCCGCTCCTCCCACCGGTCAATCTGCGGCTTGAACAGATACATGGCCCCTGTGAGCGACAGGATCAGCACCATCGGCATGACCAATAGTCCGGCATAAAAATGCCAGCGCCAGATCATGCGGTAAAATGCCGCCTTCTCAGATGAATCAGAAGAAATTGTCATCGCGTCACCATGTCGCTTTCAGATCCAGCATATAGGTGCGCTGGGGCAGGGGATGGGCCACGTAGGCGTTATCATTGAACAGATTGTCGATGCCCGCCCCCAGCTCTAGCCGCGGGGTCAGCCGCCAGTTCAGGCGGGTATCAACGGTCAGATATTCAGACTGAAAGCCAAAGGCATCTCCACGCACGAGACCAAATAAATCCGAATTGGGCCGCGACGCATAGCGCCAGCCCAGCGCCAGCTTGACTGGGTCAGCGATGCAATAGCGCAGCGTGCCATTGGATCGCCATTTCGGGATGCGCGGAAACTGCACACCCTCGGCCGCCGGATTGGACGCATTCTTGATCGTCTTTGCATCAATCCAAGCGAGATTGGCATCGACATCAAGGCCTTGGATCAAGACGTCCTTGGCCTCCACAATCAGCTCCACCCCATATTGGCGCACCTGATCGACATTTTTGTAGCTGGTCACAACAGTGCCAAATTGGTTGAGGCCACTAAAACTGAAAATGGCGTCCTGTATGTTCTGATAAAAAATGCTGAGCGTCGTCTGCATGCTGCCAGCGCGATGCCGGACGATGACATTGGCATCTTCTGATTTTTCCGCCTTGAGATTCGGATCAAAGCTTTGTGGGTCGATGGCTTGGGCAATATCGTCAAACCGCCCCTGATAGAGCTCCCCAACTGTCGGGAATCGTTTGGCGGTGCCAAGGCTGATCTGCACCGCAAGGGCATCGTTGATATCCCCCTGAAGGCTGAGCTTGGGGCTGAAAGAGTCATCCGTGCGCACAGGATAGGCATCATCTTTGCGCACCCCGGAATAGGCCTTTGCAATGCCCCCGGCATAAGCGCGCCAGCCATCATAGCGAATTCCACCCGTGAGCGCCCAGCGCGCACCAAGGTTGACCGTATCTTCCGCCCAAATGCCCCAAAGACGCGTCTTTCCATAGGTCGAAGTTGAGAAGGACGGCACCGTCGCCGCATCCCAATTGGTGGTCGTAAAGCTATCTGTTGCGGTTTCATACAGGTTGGCGCTTGCCCCAAAGGCGAGCTTATGCCCGGCAAGATCGCGTTCAACCGTCAGATCACCCGTCGACCAACCGGGACTATCGACCAAGGATTGTGTGCCCTGCCCCAAGGATGCGCCCGTCGCATAATCCCGCGAGGTGCGGGTGTCCCATTTTGGGATCCAGTAACGCGACAGGTTGAGCGCGACATTCCAATCCGCCAGCGGGCCGGCGAGTTTGAACCCAGCTAGATATTCTGTGCGGCGGGTTTTGGAGAATGTGAGGCCCGTGGCATTCCACACACGCCCCTTATAGCTCACCCGGCCTTGCGTGACGGGCGCGCCCGTATTTGCATTGACCAGCCAGCTTTTGGGTTCTGTGAAATCCTGCTGGGTGAGCCAGATCATCCCAAGCGCATCTATCTGCCACCCACTGGCCGTTGCATAGCCAATGCGAAGACGCGCTTGATCCTGCGTGACATCAACCGGGGATGCCGCGCCGAAAACTGGCGTCGCAAGACGCGTGTCGTCATAGGCCCCGACCACGGCGGTTGCCGCACCCGTTGCCGGGGTCAGCAAATTATAGGTCATGGACTGGCCGGTATTTTCAAAATGCCGACCCGACAGGCGCACAGACCAAGGGCCGTCTGCCTGTGCCCAGGTGACGCCGCCTTCTAGGCTATAACCCGTGAAACTTTGATCAAAGCCATATTCTTTAAATGGCATGATCATCGTCTGCGCCGTCGCGTAAGCCGAACTCTCCTTCGGTTCTTGGGTCGTTACAGAAATCACGCCGCCCATGGAATTGCCGCCATAGCGTGCGGAATAGGGGCCATAGACGATGTCAAACTGACGAACTTCGGCTGGCCCCACAACATTCCATTTGGGCGGAAAGTCCCAGCGATTGCCCAGGAAGTTGGAAACAACAAAGCCATCCAACATCACAATGGTACGGGCGCTTTGAATCGTATTGGCCCCGCGCAACGCGACCACTGCATTATCATCGCCCGCAAAACGTTTGCGGACGAAGAAATTGGGCGTGTATTTCATCAGATCTTCGACATTCAGCGCGTTGACCGCCTCAAATTCATCCTTCCCTAAGGAAATGGACAGGCCCCGCGGCACAACCGTGATCGGGGCCTCTCTCTGCCCAATGACAAAGATGGTTGCGTCGGTCTCTGCGTCACTTGCCATATCGGCAAGCGCATTGGCCGATGCAGGATCGGCGGTTGCCGCTATTGCCATTGCGATGAGGGACGCCCGTTGGAGGGCCGCCCGCTTGCTGGGCGTAAGAGCCCAAGCCATTTTGTTCATGGTAAAACCTATGCGCTGAGAAACGGCCATCCACAGGGACGGCCTGAATCGCGCTCAGGCCTGGCCTGAGCACGGGTCAGCAGCGTCGGACATTCATCCCATCCGCTGCGCGAGCTCAACTCAGCGCAGGTGGACCAGTTTTTGGTGGCGGGGGTGCAGCAAGGCCTTGGCCAACCGCCACCGAAAAGGGACGGATGGGGGCGATGGACGACAGGTCTGCATACCGCGGCAGCCCATCAATAAAGGGCGGCACATCCAGCGCAAAGCCAAGTGCAGCAAAGGTGCAATGACCGTCAGAGGCCTCGGCTGGTGCACTTTCCTTATGCAGTTTGCCGTCGGCATCCAGCCAAGCAACGGTAACGCCCGCACCCGAACAAATCGTAATCCACTGCCCCTTGGCCTCGCTCGGCATCCAGCCCGCCGGGACAAGCGCCCGAAACGCGAGGATCATCGCGAGAAATACGCCAAGCGTTACCTTATGAGCACGGAACACCATCATCTGCGCGGCCCTTAAGCCGCCGCTGATTCCAATTCAAGCCGAGCCTTCCGGCCGATTGCGATTAGGTTAGGCGCATCGGCTCTGGCAGATCAAAGCTGGCGCAGAGAATTCCCGACAGCGCATGCAGCACATCAGACAAGATCAAGGTGCCAATGACACTGGCCAACACCAGCGCAACGGCGACCATCGCCATCACCATATGCTTCATAGAATCGGTATCGACCGCGCCTGACGCATCGGCGCGCATATGCATGTGCACGGCCGGTTTCCGGCCTTCTTTCCCCAGGCTGCCCATGTTTAAGCGCCCTCTCCTCTATGGCACGACATCCCCCTGCCATGTTCCAATGGTGAAAGACTGCGTTGAAGGGACACGTCCGTCAACCCTGAAATTGCTTTCTGGATCAGCGTGTAAGGATGCCGGCTGGCTTTTCTCGGCAATGCTTGTCACTATTGCCGCAATGACCAAGAAGAACGAGACGGGCTTCAAGGGCTTTTTACGGCGATTGGGGCCGGGCCTTGTCACAGGGGCCGCCGATGATGACCCATCGGGCATTGGCACGCACAGTCAGGTCGGGGCGGAATTTGGCTATGGCCTGGCTTGGACATTTGTCCTCAGCTTTCCCCTGATGGTCGTCATTCAAGAAGTGGCCGCGCAAATTGGCAGGGTGACCGGGCGGGGTATCGCCGCCAATGTCCGCCGCCATTACCCCCGTGCGCTTCTGCTGGGCATTGTCTTGCTTTTATTGGTGGCCAATATCATCAACCTTGGCGCGGATTTGAGCGCCATGGGGGCCGCCCTGCAATTGCTGACCGGCGGTTATGCCGCGCTCTACACCATCGGCTTTGGCATCTTATGCGTCGTGGTTGAGGTGATGGTGCCCTATGACCGCTATGCGGGCATCCTGAAATGGACGACCCTATCGCTCTTTACCTATGTCGCGGTGGTGTTGGTATCCAACGTGCCCTGGCAAGAGGCCGTCACCGCTTTGGTTATCCCGGATATTGAATGGACGCCTGCTTATGCAACGGCGCTGGTCGCCATTTTGGGGACGACGATCAGCCCCTATCTCTTCTTTTGGCAGGCCGCACAGGAAATTGAAGAGCAGCACCGCCACCATTCCAAGCCCTTATATGAAACACCGGCAAAAGCTGGGCCAGAGCTGCAACGGATCCGCATCGATACACTGACAGGCATGGCCTTCAGCTCGATCATCGCGCTGGCCATTGTCTATGCAGCCGCCGCGACGCTCCACGCCAATGGCATTCGCAATATCGAAACATCGGCTCAAGCGGCAGAGGCGCTGCGCCCAATTGCGGGCGATCTCGCTTTTGCCCTCTTTGCACTCGGCATTATTGGTACCGGGCTTTTGGCCGTACCTGTTCTGGCAGGGTCTGCCGCTTATGCCATCACAGAGATGCTCGGCCGCACCGGCAGCCTTGCCGCCCGCCCGCTCAAGGCAAAATTCTTTTATGGGGCGATTGCCGCCACCACCCTCGCGGGCGGCCTCATCAATTTTGCAGGCCTTGATCCTGCCCGGGCGCTCTATTGGGCGGCCGTCGTCAATGGCGTGCTGGCCGCGCCATTAATGGCCGTCATGATGCTGATCGTGCGCAACAAAGCCGCAATGGGGGATTTAACTCTTCCTCAGCGGGCGACATGGCTCGGCTGGACAGCCACAGCGGTGATGGCGGCCGCAACCGCCATCTTCTTTTGGTTTCTTGTCTTTCCCGGATGAGGATCAGGCGGCCAGCGCCTGATCCTGTTCAGCGGGCAGGCGGATGAGATAATCAAAGGCCGACAAGGCAGACTTTGATCCTTCACCCATGGCAATGATGATCTGCTTATAGGGGGTCGTTGTCACATCCCCCGCTGCGAAGACACCCGGCACGCTGGTCGCGCCCTTGGCATCCACCTCAATCTCACCGCGCGGACTTAAGGCCAGCGTGCCCTGCAACCATTCGCTATTGGGCACGAGCCCAATCTGAACAAAAATCCCGTCGAGCGGAAGGGGAATGACCTGATCATTGGTGCGATCCTGATAGCTCAGACCCGTCACCTTTTCGCCATCCCCATGCACTTCGGTCGTGAGCGCCGAGACAATCACACGGACATTGGGCAAGCTGTTGAGCTTGGCCTGCAACACCGCGTCGGCGCGCAGTTGATTGTCAAATTCAATCAGGGTCACTTCGGCAACAATGCCAGCCAGATCAATGGCCGCTTCCACGCCCGAATTGCCGCCGCCAATCACCGCCACGCGCTTGCCCTTGAACAAGGGACCGTCGCAATGCGGGCAATAGGCAACGCCCCTGTTGCGATACTCATCCTCGCCCGGCACATTCATCTGGCGCCAGCGGGCCCCGGTGGAGAGAATCACCGTCTTCGCCTTGAGGCTCGCGCCATTGGCGAGCACAACTTCATGGAAGCCGCCTTCACTCTTGGCTGGAATCAGCTTGTCGGCGCGCTGAAGGTTCATGATGTCAACATCATAGTCCTTCACATGCTGTTCCAACTGCGCGACGAGCTTTGGCCCTTCGGTGTGGGAGACGGAAATGAAATTCTCAATCCCCATGGTATCGAGCACCTGACCGCCAAAGCGTTCAGCCGCCACACCCGTTCGGATGCCTTTACGGGCGGCGTAAACAGCCGCTGCCGCACCCGCTGGGCCACCGCCAACGACGAGCACGTCAAAAGCATCCTTCGCCTTGATCTTTTCGGCGGCGCGCGCCTCAGCGCCGCTGTCGAGCTTGGCAACAATCTGTTCCAAATCCATCCGGCCCTGACCAAAAACCTCCCCATTGAGGAAGACCATGGGGACAGCCATGACCTTGCGGTCGGTCACTTCACTCTGGAACAGCGCGCCATCAATGGCGACATGCTTGATCCGAGGATTGAGCACGCTCATCAGGTTAAGCGCCTGCACCACATCCGGGCAGTTCTGGCACGAGAGCGAGAAATAGGTTTCAAAGACGTAATCGCCGTCCAAAGCCTTGACATGTTCGATGACATCTTTCGCGGCTTTGGACGGGTGGCCGCCCACTTGCAGCAGGGCCAGCACCAAAGACGTAAATTCATGCCCCATGGGAAGACCCGCAAAGCGCACGCCAATGTCCGTGCCAACACGACGGATGAGCATGCTGGGCCGACGCTCATCGTCATCGCTGCGGGCCAGCGACACCTTGTCCGACAGGGCGGCAATATCCTGCGCCAGCTCGTCCAACTCACGGGACTTGGGGCCATCCTCCAAAGACAGCAGCAATTCCACGGGCATGGTGATGTTGGCCATATAGGCCGAGAGCTGTTGCTTCAGGTTTGCGTCAAGCATGGGTCACATTCCGATTTAAGGGCCCGGGGCCGGCCGCATGACCAGCCCCGGTAAAGCCCCGCCAAAGGGGGGGAGAGGAAATAGGCGGGACTTCGGGTTTCGTTAGATTTTGCCAACGAGATCAAGCGAGGGAGCAAGCGTCTTTTCGCCTTCTTCCCACTTGGCCGGGCAGACTTCACCGGGGTGAGCAGCAACATATTGCGCAGCCTTGATCTTGCGGAGCAGTTCAACGGCATTGCGGCCGACGCCTTCCGACGTGATTTCCATCACCTGGATGATGCCCTGCGGATCAACAACGAACGTGCCGCGATCAGCAAGGCCGACGCCCGGACGCATCACATCGAAGTTGTTGGTCACAACGCCCGACGGATCACCGATCATCGTATAGCGGATCTTGCCAATCGCGGGCGACGTGTCATGCCAAGCCTTGTGGCTGAAATGCGTGTCGGTCGACACGGCGTAGATTTCAACGCCCAGCTTTTCAAATTCAGCGTAATGATCGGCCAGATCTTCCAACTCGGTCGGGCACACAAAGGTGAAGTCCGCTGGATAGAAGAAGAAGACGGACCAATTGCCCTTCACATCGGCATCGGTGACGCTGATGAACTTGCCGCCCTTATAGGCCTGAGCCGAAAACGGCTTAATTTCTGTGTTGATGATCGCCATCTGTATTTCCTTTAAAAAATAATGTGCAGAAAGGCACTGAGCCGGGAACCGCTCTAGCCAAGACACGGGGTTTTGACCAATTGGATTGTCCGGTCTGATTGATCGACAAAATCGATCACACAAACCGCCGTCAACGATCCGATCTATCTAATTGGTGTCGCCGTTCGTTTTGGCATTTGGACTCTGCCGATATCTCAATTAGAGGCCGACCCAGATTGAAAGGACATTCCACCCCGTGCTGAGCCGACTTCTCCCAACCCAAGGCATCCACAATTTTCGGGATTATGGGGGGTATCGGACGAACACCGGTGGTCATGTGACATTGGGCAAGCTGTTTCGATCTGGCCAACATTGCGATGCGACACCCGATGATCTGGCGCTGGTCAGCCAAATCGGGCTGGCGACGGTTGTTGATTTGCGCAGCGATTCGGAGCGTGCCCAATATCCCTGCGCCCGGCCAGAGGATTTTCAAGGCGACGTTCTTTTTGCATCGGGCAATACGCTCGGCGCCGCCTCTCATCTGGATGCGGCCAAGGGTGTGCGAACCGCCGCCGACGCGCATCGGGCGATGGTCGAGCTGTATCGCGCCATGCCCTTTCGCCCGGTGCTGCAGCAAAGCTATCAACTTTATTTTCAGCGGCTGGCCGAACAGGATGGCCCCAGCCTGATCCATTGCCTTGCTGGCAAGGATAGAACTGGTCTGGCGGTCGCCTTGCTCCACCATCAATTGGGTGTGCATAGCGACGATATTTTTGAAGATTATCTGCTGACCAACGTTGCGGGTGATTTAGATCGTCGTGTGGCAGCAGGCGCGGAGGCCGTTCGATCCAATTTTGGGGCGGACATGACCGACGCTGCAGTGCGCACTATGATGTCGGTGGATGCCGCCTTTCTGCACACCGCCTTTGACGTGATTGGTGATGTTGACCGCTATTGCGAAGAGGTGCTCGGCATAACCCCGGCGCAGCAAAATAAACTCAGGTTAGGATTGACGGGCTGATCCCACCCATAATTTGGGTATAGTTCGTAACCTGAGTATATTTCCCTTAGAATCCTGTGGTTTCTGACCAAAGTGCGCGCCAGTATTTTGGGCATGACACAAAAAATTCTGTTGGTCGAAGACGACACCACAACCGCTGACTTCATCGTAAAGGGGCTGCATGAGCAAGGTCTTGCCGTTGATCATGCCAAGACCGGCCGAGACGGCCTGTTTCACGCCACCGACGGCAGCTATGATGCCATAATTCTGGATCGGATGCTTCCGGGCATGGACGGGATGGCAGTTCTCGGCGCGATCCGCGCAGCGGGCATCGCAACACCCATTGTCATTCTATCTGCGCGCAGCGCGGTTGAAGACCGGGTGGCGGGGCTGACAGCTGGCTCCGATGATTATTTGACCAAACCCTTTGCCTTTGCAGAGTTGCTCGCCCGGCTGCGTCTGTTGATGCGCAGAGCCACTGCTGGGCCTGCCAACGCGATTGAAACGGCGCTCACCTGCGAAGATCTGGACATGGATTTATTGTCGCGCAAGGTGAGGCGCAACGGCCGCTTGCTGGACCTTCAGCCGCGCGAATTTCGTCTGCTGGAATATCTGATCCGCCACAAGGAACAGGTGGTGACGCGCACCATGTTGTTGGAAGGCGTGTGGGATTATCATTTTGATCCCGGCACCAATGTGATCGATGTTCATGTCAGCCGCCTGCGCAAGAAAATTGACGCCGAAGGTGAATCGCCGCTCATCCACACCGTGCGCGGCGCGGGATACCGGCTGGGCGCACGCGAATAACTGTGGTCAAATTCTGGCGCTCCTCCACCGCCCGGTTCATCCTGCTCGTTTTTGGCATTGAGCTCATCTTAGCAGGGGGCATGACTTTGACCCTGCGCAGCCTGACCCGCGTCGCGCTTGAACAAGATGCACGAAGCTTTGCATCAAGTCTGACCCGCGATGTGCGGACAGCCTATGCCGAGCAGGGCCGCGTTGGTGCGCGCAATTTTTCTGCCCTGCGCCTTCTTTTTTCTGAGGGGCAAGTACCTGTTCTGTTGATGATCGACAAAGAAGGTCGACCCCTTCTCGGGAATTTAATGCGCTGGCCTGCAGGGCTGCATGAGGGATGGAATGTTGTTGCCCTAGCGCGGGCGGGGTCTGATCAGGCCGACTCCATTGGCGTCCTCGTAACGCGCCTTCCCAGCGGGGAAAGGCTGCTGGCGGGACAAGCTCTTGAAAATGACCAGCGGCTTTCTGGAATTGTGGATCGCGCAACAGGAACCACATTGATCTTTGCCCTGCCACTCGCCCTCTTTGCAGCCTTTGCGGCGGTGCGCATCATCAATGCCCGTGTGGACGATATCAACGCGACGGCCAAAGCGGTGAGCGAAGGCCGCTTGTCCCAGCGGGTGAGCTTGGATGACAGTGGCGACACATTTGATCGGCTGGCGATTACGCTCAATGCGATGCTCGATCGGATTGAAACGCTTATCTCTGAGCTGCGTGTTGTGACTGACGGCCTTGCCCATGATCTGCGATCCCCCCTCACCCGTCTCAAGGTGCGGCTTGATCGGGCCGAGACAGAGCAGAACCCGGCGGCACGCAGCACCGCCATTGCACTGGCAAACGAGGAAGCAGATCGGCTGCTTGCAATGCTGACAACGGCCTTGCAGATCAGCCGCGCAGAGGCTGGCATTGGGCAGGATCATTTTGAGACAGTCGACCTGAGTGCGCTGATCCATGATCTGGCGGAGCTTTATGCTCCCTTGATCGAGGATCGGGGGTTTGAGCTGAAAACCGACATTTCCCCAGATGTCACCGTGCGCGCGCACCGTGAGCTGATTGTGCAGGCCATTGGCAATTTGATCGACAATGCGCTCAAATATGGGGCAAGCCCGATCCATCTTATCGTAGGCCAAAGCGTGACCCATGCTTGGGTAGAGGTGAGCGACAGGGGCATTGGCATTCCGCCTACGCAAAGGGCAGAGGCCTTACGCCGCTTTGGACGACTTGATCCTTCGCGCACTGGCTTTGGCGCGGGATTGGGCCTGTCGCTTGTCCAAGCGGTCGCCCGGTTGCACGGCGGCACAATAGACTTGGGCGACGCCAAACCGGGCCTGAGCATCCGGCTGTCCATCCCGATCTGACCTTGGGCGGACATAGCCCGCCCCTCAGGGCTTCTCATTGCCGACGATATGACGCAGAAGGGGCAAATCAGATGAGGTTGAGGAGAGCGGGCGGATGGGCCGCAAATATTTCGGAACCGATGGCATCAGGGGACGCACCAATGCCTCTGCAATGACAGCAGAAATGGCGATGAAAGTCGGCATGGCAGCTGGCGCGCATTTCGTGCGCGGCGACCATCGCCATCGCGTCGTCATTGGCAAGGATACACGCCTGTCTGGCTATATGATTGAAAATGCGCTCGTCGCTGGGTTTACCTCTGTCGGCATGGATGTTGTGCAGATTGGGCCGATGCCAACGCCTGCAGTGGCCATGCTGACGCGCTCCATGCGGGCGGATCTGGGCGTGATGATTTCCGCAAGCCACAACCCTTATGAAGATAATGGAATTAAGCTGTTCGGGCCGGATGGCTATAAGCTTTCAGATGCGGATGAGAGCGCGATTGAAGCGTTGATCGACAGCACCCCCTCTTTGGCCCCGTCCAACAAGATCGGCCGCGCCCGCCGCGTTGAGGATGCGCGAGGACGCTATATCCATTTTGCGAAAAACTGTTTCCCCGAAGAGTTGCGGCTCGACGGATTAAAGGTCGTGATCGATTGCGCGCATGGCGCGGCCTATAACGTGGCACCTGCGGCTCTTTGGGAATTGGGGGCAGAGATCATCCCCATTGGCGTCACGCCCAATGGCACCAATATCAATGATGCGTGCGGATCAACCGCGCCGATGCTGCTTCAGGAAACGGTCGTCGCCAGCGGGGCCGATATCGGCATTGCGCTGGATGGGGATGCCGACCGGCTGATCATCGTCGATGAACAGGGCCGGATCGTTGATGGCGACCAAATTATGGCGTTGATCGGTTCCAGCTGGGCCAAACGTGGCGCGCTGACGGGCGGCGGGGTTGTTGCAACCGTTATGTCCAATTTGGGGCTGGAGCGTTTTCTGCAATCGCAAGGTCTGACGCTGGAGCGTACCAAGGTTGGCGATCGTTATGTGCTGGAGCGGATGCGCGCGGGCGGCTTCAATGTTGGCGGTGAACAGTCTGGCCATATGATCCTGAGCGAATATGGCACGACGGGCGATGGTCTGGTCGCAGCGCTTCAGGTGCTGGCCGAACTGGTGCGACAGGGGCGCCCGGCAAGCGAGGTTCTGCACCTGTTTGAACCCCTACCACAGCTTTTGAAAAATGTTCGCTTTGCGGGCGGAAAGCCGCTTGAAGATGCATCCGTCAAGGCCGTGATTGCCGCAGCCGAGGCAGAGCTTGAGGGGATTGGCCGTCTCGTCATCCGGCCATCCGGCACAGAGCCTGTCATTCGTGTCATGGCCGAGGGCGATGACGCAGATCAGGTGACACGACTGGTCGATGCCATTTGCGATGCCGTGCGAAAGGCAGCGGCCTGATGCTCGAGATGCGGCCCGATTGTGAACGCTGCGGCACGGATTTGCCGGCGCATGTTGGCGGTGCCTTTATCTGTTCCTTCGAATGCACTTTCTGTGCAGATTGTGCAGAGGCCATGGACGAACGCTGCCCCAATTGCGGCGGGGAATTGCTCGACCGCCCGACGCGCGCCAAGATGTTGCTCGACAAGCACCCAGCGTCGACCAAACGCCGTCATTCCCGCGAAGGCGGGAATCTATGAACACCTCACGCCCCCGTCCTGCAAGATCAGTGACCATGGATCCCCGCCTTCGCGGGGATGACAGTGAGGCGTTATGACGGCGCGCATCCTGATTATTGCCGGCTCTGATTCCGGCGGTGGTGCGGGCATTCAGGCGGACATTAAAACAGTCACTATGCTTGGCGGCCATACCATGACGGCCATCACCGCCATTACTGCACAGAACACATTGGGCGTCACAGGCGTCCATGCCATTCCAGCGGATATGGTTATTGCGCAGATTGATGCTGTCGCCAGCGATATCGGCGTCGATGCGATCAAGATCGGCATGATTGGGGCCGCTGAAACAGCGCATCGGGTGGCAGATCGGATCGCGGGGATTGGCGCGCCCATTGTGTTCGATCCTGTCATGATTGCCACCAGCGGATCGGCCCTTGCCGATGACGCGACAATCGCGGTCTTTGCCCGTTTGATGGATATGGCGACGCTCACGACGCCCAATTTGCCGGAGCTGGCCGCCTTGGGCGGAGAAGCAGAGGCGCTGCGCCAAGCCGGCACTTTGCTTATCAAGGGCGGGCACGCCGAAGGCGATGTCTTAGTTGATCGACTCGTGGATCGGTCGGGCGACGTCGCGCGCTGGGAGAGCCCTCGCATTGCGACGACGAGCACCCACGGCACTGGCTGTACGCTAGCTTCTGCCATTGCGACGGGGCTTGGCCAAGGCATGACGTTGACTGATGCCATTGCCCGTGCACGCCAGTTTGTTCGGGCAGCACTCATCGCCGCGCCAAACCTTGGGCAAGGCCATGGCCCAATGGCGCATCAGGCGGTGCGAGACTTTGCTGGATGATCATTGCGGGTGTTGACGAAGCCGGACGCGGGCCGCTGGCGGGGCCTGTCGTCGCCGCCGCCGTCATCCTGTGTCCGCAGGGCATAGACGGGCTCGACGATTCTAAAAAACTCAGTGCGAAGCGCCGAGCGGCGTTGGAGGGGCTGATCCTTACCCAATGTCAGGTCGGTATTGGCCTTGCGAGCGCGGAGGAGATTGACGAGATCAACATCCTACAGGCGACTTTCCTTGCCATGACCCGTGCGGTTGAGGCGCTGTGCGCCAAAGGCTTTGACCCGGCCCATATTCTTGTCGATGGCAATCGCCTGCCGCGTTGGCGCTGGCCCGCCGAGGCCGTGATCGGTGGTGATGCGCTCCACCCCTGCATCTCGGCGGCAAGCATTATCGCAAAGGAGCATCGCGACCGGATCATGATCGCCGCCGATGCCGACTATCCCGGCTATGGATGGTCCTCGAACAAAGGCTATGGATCCGCGACGCACATGATGGCGCTGGGCAAACTTGGGCCTTCACCCCTCCATCGCCGCTCCTTTGCACCTGTCGCGCAACATTTTTTTGACCTGTGAGCCCTCAGCGCCACACCACTAGGGCTTGAGTCCCTGTGGATAAGTTTGTGCCATATATCGTGCCGGACTCGTTTCGTTCTCCCATTCATGTCTGAAAAATGACGGATTCCCGGGGCCTGTAAAGCTTGACGGCGGAGTCTGGATGACTCACCACGGCATTTCTAGGTTCAAAAGGAGTGTCATATGGGCGTGTTGGAAAAGGTTCGGAAGGCAGAGGCGAAGGCCTTTGATCTGCCGCTCGACCAGATCGTCATGGGCGATTGCATTGCCAATATGCGCGCCCTGCCAGATGCCTGCATCGACATGGTCTTTGCCGATCCGCCCTATAATCTCCAACTGGGTGGCGACCTGTTTCGCCCCGAAGGTGGGCGAGTAGATGCCGTCGATAATGATTGGGATAAGTTTGACAGCCTGAAGGCCTATGACGAATTCTCACGCGCCTGGCTGGCCGAGGCGCGCCGCATTTTGAAGCCCAATGGCACTTTGTGGGTCATTGGCAGCTATCATAACATCTTCCGCGTTGGATCGGTGCTTCAAGATGAAGGCTTCTGGATCCTGAACGACATTATCTGGCGCAAGGTGAACCCGATGCCCAATTTCAAGGGCACGCGCTTTACCAACGCGCATGAAACCCTGATCTGGGCCTCCAAGGGGGAAGATGCGCGCTACACCTTCAACTATCGCGCGATGAAGACGCTCAATGATGAATTGCAGATGCGCTCTGACTGGTCCTTCCCAATCTGCGGCGGCGCAGAGCGGCTGAAGCGCAACGGCACCAAGGCGCACCCAACGCAAAAGCCAGAGGCCTTGCTCTATCGCATTCTCCTGGCCTGCACCAAGCCGGGAGATGTTGTGCTTGATCCCTTTTTCGGAACGGGCACAACGGGCGCTGTGGCCAAGCGTCTGGGCCGTCATTTCATTGGTTTGGAACGCGAAACGGATTATGTCTCGGTCGCTGAGGAGCGGATTGCCGCTGCCCTGCCGCTTGATGAATCGATGCTCAAAACAATGCAGGCGGATACCGCCGCCCCGCGCGTTCCGTTCGGCACGCTGGTTGAGACGGGCTATATTCAGCCCGGAACACGTGTTTATGATCTGAAACGGCGCTGGTCGGCCACCGTTCGGGCGGATGGTTCGCTGATCACGGATGCGGGCCATGGCTCCATCCATAAATTGGGGGCAACCCTGCAAAATGCGCCCAGCTGCAACGGGTGGACATTCTGGCATTATGAGGCCGAAGATGGGTTGAAACCCATTGACGCCCTGCGCCAGACCTATTTGCTGGCAACCCAGCCCTAATCCATGGCCCTATCCCCGTCTGCACGGCTCTATGCCCGACCAACGGGCTTTATCGACGCGCCAACGGACGGGGAAAGCTGCGCCCAGCTGGCAGGCGGCCTGCAATATTTCTCCCAATGGGAGATGCTGGCAACAGAAGATGGACGGCCCGCCGGGCGCTGGCTTGTGCCTGTCGGCGACGCACAAAGCTGGTGCACGGACCTCTCAACAGCACAGGCAGAACGACTCACTCAGATGATGGCGCGTGCCACAGCGCCGCGCGCGCCGTTGCTGATGGGCGCGTACAAGTTGGAGATGGATCGGCCAAATATCATGGCCATTCTAAACATCACGCCCGATAGTTTTTCGGGCGGCCATGCCCATTTGGGCGAGCCGGCAGGCTCTGCGCAGCTTGCAAAAAAAATGGCAGAAGACGGCGCCGCGATCATCGACCTTGGCGGTGAATCCACGCGCCCGGGGGCTGCCGATGTTTCGGAAGCGGAGGAATTGTCTCGCATTCTGCCGGTGATAGACGCTTTACGCGAGTCCGGCCTGATCCTCTCGCTCGACACCCGCAAGGCCGTCGTCATGAAGGCGGGTCTGGCCTCCGGCGCGCAGATCATCAACGATGTATCGGCCCTGCTCTATGATGATCAGGCGCTCTCAGTCCTCGCGGATTCAACCTGCCCGATTGTCCTGATGCATTTTCCGGGGCCGGCTCAGAACCCGCACGCCCATGATGCTTATCACGACCCGTTGACCGATGTGTATGATTGGCTGGAAGCGCGGATCGAAGCCGTCGTCCAAGCAGGCATCGCCAGAGATCGGCTGATTGCCGATCCGGGCATTGGCTTTGGCAAAGCCAGCGCTGCGGATAATCTGCGTCTGATGAATGGCTTGTCTCTCTTTCATGGGCTGGGTGTGCCGATCCTGCTGGGGGCGAGCCGCAAGCGCATGATCGCGGCCCTGTCTGACGATGCGCCGACCGATATGCGCTTGGGCGGCTCCATTGCGTTGGCCCTGAAAGCGGCAGAACAAGGCGCGCAGATTATCCGCGTTCATGATGTTTATGAAAGCGCGCAGGCCATCCGTATCTGGGCCGGGCACAGGGCCGTCGCTTTGGGCAGGGCATAACCCCAAAAACCCGCTTTGCGGCAGCCTATTTTGCGCGCATGGTGCGCCCTAGATCGATTTAGAGGGAAGGACCCCCCCCATGCTGACCCGTTATGCCCTTGGCTATGTTCTGACAGGGCTGTCCTTTGCCCTCATTGACAGCATCTGGCTGCGCACCATGTACACCCGCCTCTATCAGCCAGAAATTGGCGAGCTTCTGGGCGGTTTGCGGCTTGGCCCGGCCATTGTCTTTTACCTCCTCTATATTGGCGGAATGATGTGGTTTGCGGTTGGGCCAGCACTAGCCAATGGTCGCTGGCAGACCGCTTTGGTCCAAGGCGCGGTCTTGGGCTTTATGTGCTACGCCACCTATGATCTCACCAATTTTGCCACGCTCAAAATCTGGAGCATGAAGGTGACACTGCTCGATATCATGTGGGGCACCGTGCTGACGGGCAGTGCTTCGCTTGCCGGATGGGCCGCCACAAATGCCATCTTGGGCCGTTCGGCCTAGAAGGACGCAAGAAAGACGCTTGAGGCCCGGCCAATGCCGGGATAAAGCCAAAAGAAATTCATTTCTCTTGGGAGTTGATCAACCATGGCCAGCAATAATGATATGAAGGCGCACAAGCAGACCTATGAAGGCGTGATGGTCATGCTGAAATGGGGGACGATCGCATCTGCGCTTCTCGCCATTCTCGTCATCATCCTGATCGCAGGCTGACGTGGCAAAGATCGCCGTCCTGAAAGAGCGTGCCGCCGGGGAAGCCCGCGTCGCCGCAACGGCAGAGACGGTTAAAAAATTCGTGAGCCTTGGCGCGACCGTTTCGGTTGAAACAGGCGCAGGCCGGAGCGCTGGCGTGTCGGATGCCGATTATACAGCTGCGGGCGCCAAAATTGGCTCAGCTGCTGACTGTCTAACGAAGGCCGACATCATCCTTGGCGTTCAAGGGCCAGAGCCGAAGCTTCTGGCCTCTGCCCCAAAAGGCGCGTGGGTTGTGGCGTCGCTCGACCCCTTTGGTCAGCGCGCCCGCGTGGATGCTTATGCCAAGGCAGGTGTTGACGCGCTGGCGATGGATTTCATGCCGCGCATCACGCGCGCGCAATCGATGGATATTCTGTCCTCTCAGTCAAATCTGGCGGGCTATAAGGCCGTGATTGATGCAGCCGCCGCCTATGGTCGTGCCTTCCCGATGATGATGACAGCAGCTGGCACGATTTCGGCCGCGCGCGCTTTCATCATGGGCGTGGGCGTTGCCGGGCTTCAGGCAATTGCAACGGCACGCCGCCTTGGCGCGCAAGTCTCGGCAACCGATGTGCGCTCTGCCACGCGCGAACAGATTGAATCGCTGGGTGCCAAAGCGATTTTTGTCGATCAAGTCGAAGGCATTGAGGGCGAAGGGGCCGGTGGCTACGCGACCGAAATGTCGGATGACTATAAGGCCGCGCAGGCAGAGCTTGTTTCCAGCCATATCGCCAAGCAGGACATCGTCATCACGACTGCGCTAATCCCGGGGCGCGCTGCCCCGCGTCTGATCAGCGATGCACAAATTGCCAGCATGAAGCCGGGCAGCGTGATCTTTGATTTGGCCGCCCCGCAAGGTGGCAATGTCGAAGGATCAAAGGTCGACGAGCTGGTGGTGCGTCATGGCGTCAAGATTATCGGCTATGGCAACACGCCCGCCCATTTGGCGACCGATGCCTCGGCCCTGTTCGCGCGCAACCTCTATAACTTCCTGTCTGCTTTCTGGGACAAGGATGCGGGCCGACCCGTTCTGCCCGATGACGACGAAATCACACAGGCCATTCGCCTCACCAAAGATGGCAAGGTCGTGCACGACCGGCTGATCGGATGAAAATCGGTCTTCTCGGCCTTGCGCTGATCTCAGCGCCCCTGACCGCCGAGGAGTTCGTTGCCCAAACCGCGCCCATGGCGGGCCATTGGATGGTCGATCTGCGACCCTCTGCCGACAGTCCGCCCTATTCCAAACCAATGGATATCAGCATTGCGGCAGACGGACGGGTGACCGGCTCATTTTATAATAGTGATATCATTGCGGGCCGAGCAGGACGGGGGCGGGGCAGATTATGCCTCGCGTTTCGAACAAGTGACGGACAAGGTCTTTACCATAGTTCCGCTTGCCTGATTGATGGAAAAATGGTTGGCCAAACTTGGGCCGAAGATCGCAATTTCATATTCCCCTGGACGGCGGAGCGCTAAGCATGGATTTTATCAGCATTCTTTCAATCTTCGTTTTGACCTGCTTTATCGGCTATTATGTTGTTTGGTCGGTCACACCTGCGCTGCATACGCCGTTGATGGCGGTGACCAATGCCATCTCCTCCGTCATTATCGTCGGCGCGCTGATTGCAGCAGCCCCCGCAGGTGCATGGGGTGCGGCCAAATGGTTGGGTCTGATCGCCGTCGCGCTGGCCGCGGTCAATATTTTCGGTGGCTTTGCCGTTACAGAACGCATGCTAGCCATGTACAAGAAAAAGGATCGCTGATCGCGGGTTCTCTTAACGTACGATCTTCAAAAAAGGCTTCACGCCCCGAATAGCGGCCTCGCGCGCTTGTCGCAGCGGATAATGAACTAGCGTTTCGGCAAGAACCGCGCCCCGGCCCGGCAAGGGCATGCTTTCTCCCGGATCAAGGCAGAACCGATCCCCCAGAGCAGACCCGGGACGCTGCCGCCCCTTGATCCGGTTGGTGACATTGTCGCCATGGATCACCTGCAGCCAGGCGGGTCCATCTTCAATCTGGATCAGCCGAAATGCCTCGCCCAGCACAGCATGGGGCCGCGTCCAGATGGTCTGAAACTCAAGGGCATCTTCCACCACAGAGGCGAAGGGATTGCTTTCATCCCGCGCGCCAAAGACCCAGCCTTTGCGCCAGGCAAAGCCAGTGGGAAAGTTAAAGGCGGTTCCGGTGGGATGTGTCGCCCCCACATCTTGCACCCGGGCCACAAAATCGCGCGCCAAGGCATCGTCATTATCCAGCCGCGTCGTCAGAACACGGCCCTTGCCGGTGGGAAGGTGTTCACTGACATCCGCCCGCACATCTTCCAGCGGGAGAGCATCGCGGAACAAAGCAATGAAGGGAAATCGCCTTTGCGCCTCGGCAATGCGCGCGCGAAATGGGGCGGGTGTCCTCGTGTCAAAATAGATGAGCCACGAAAAGTCCCGTCGTGTCTGTCCGGCGACGGAAGATAAGCAAAAGCGTTCAAAAAGATCAAAGCGGCGATCCAGCCAGCCCGTCTTTGCGCGAACATCGGCCTCTCGCCCCTTAGTCGGCACGTTAAAGCGGGTGAGAATGACATGGCGGTGCCAGGGCATAGGCTAATTCTGCCGCGCAAGTTCAACGGGCGATGGGCCGTGAACCCAATGTGCCCGCTGCGCCCAAACCAGGCCCCATTCTCGTGCTGCAGGCGCAAAGCGTTTGGGCCGGAGCCGCGCTATAACCCAAAAGGCGCCAGCGCGGAGGGCCACATGCGCCAAAGTCGCCAGGCGGCCGATCTGCCGTTCCAACCCAAACAAATGCCGATCAATCAAACCCATGCGCGCGCCCATGACATAGGTGATTTTGGTGGCATGGCTGGCCGCACTCGCCCCGCCATAATGGATGATCCGTGCGTCCGGCGTCATCAGGGGCCGCGCGCCCAAGGCGCGGGCACGCGCGCATAAATCCGCCTCTTCCCCATACATGAAGAATTTAGGGTCAAAGCCGCCCAGCCGCACCCAAAATGCACGGGGGATCAAGAAGAAGCAGCCGGAGACAATATCGACCTGACGAAGGCTGTCGCGCTGCCAATCGCCCAAACCTTCTGAGTTAAAGAAATGGCTGCCCCGAAACAGGCTCCGCAGACCTAGAGCAAAGCACACCGCGCTCCATCCCGTCATCCGCCCCCAGACCGAACTAGCGTTGAGTTGACCATCGCCAAACAGCGTTCGCCCGCCCCAGATCAAGGCTTGCGGAAAGGTGCGCGCAGCATCCACCAGTCGATCAATCGCCCCATCCAAAATGAGGGTGTCTGTGTTCAGCAGGAGGAGATATTGGCCCCGCGCCTTATCGGCCGCCATGTTGTTGGCGCGAGCAAAACCATGATTGCGCGTCTCGGCAATGAGGCGCACTTGAGGGAAGGCGCGGGCGATGGCATCCACCGATCCGTCTTGGGAGCCATTATCGACCAGGATGAGTTCAAAGCTGGTCGTCCGCGCTTCGGCGTAAATGGACCTTAAGCAAGCGAGCGTCATCTCTCGCGTGTTCCAATTGACCATCAGAATTGACAGCTCTGGATCTGATCCGTCCATGCCACCGCCCCGCATCATGCAGACCAAATTGAGTGCGGCACGGCGGCGGCCATTGGTCGAGCGCGCTAAAGCTTTGCCGGAACGGCGGGTGCCGACGGCTTGGCGTTGGGGTTGCCACCCTGTGCCTTGCCAGCGGGCTTGAGCGGCGCAAATCCGGTTTGATAGGTCACGCCGTCGCGGCGCTTCTTCACCTCAACCTCTAACTCCTTTGTGGCGGTCGCGATCACAGCGCGGCCTTGCAGAATGTTGAGCGCAATTGTTGTTGCCTGATCCGCAGGGACGGGCTGTGCCTTAGCGTTGGTCACGACATTGGCGGCAACAGCTCCTTGTGCCGGCACCACAAAGACTTCGCCAATCGGGAGAGCGAGAATACGTTTGGCCATGGCCGGCTCAACCTGCAACGTATCAAGCTGGGCAGGCTGGCGGCGATATTGAATGCCGTTTTCGATCAGCCACTTCTCCACCCCAGTCATGGATTTGACCGGCCCGAGCTCCTGCAATTTGCGGGGATCCTTGGGCAGGGGAAAAACAAGCTGGTCAAGCGTGAGGAGCGTGCGTCCGGCAAAGAGGCTTGGGTTGGCATTCACAAAATTTCGCGCCTCGGCCTGAGTTGGCCTTTTGGTCTGCCCCGCAATATTCTGCTGCAAAAGATCAACCAAGACCGTTTCTTCTGCGCGCTCCTTCAACAGGACGAATTCCGGAGATTGATCGAGCTTTCGCTCCCGGGCGAGGCCCGCCAGAATGCGCCGATCAATAATCCGCTGCAACGCCTGTTGCTCAACCGCCTTGCGGGCATCGCCCGAGGGCAGTTGCACCCCCTTCAATTCTGCGTTGAGTTCATGAATGGTGACATCCTGCCCATCGACACGGGCGATTGTTTGCCCGGCGGGGATATTGTCTGATCCCTTTGCATCGCAGGCGACTAGACCCGTAAGCAGACCGACCAAGATAAGACCGGAGATTGGTTTGCGCATGTAAACTCCCCATCAGGGCTGCGGGCGGAGCTGCCCATTGGACTGGCCCAAGGGCTATGCGCGCCCGGCGATGAGGACAAATGAATTGCGCCTTAAAATCCCGTCATGGAAGCGCGGTCAGAGCGTCCGGAACACATGGGTCGCCACCCCCAACCAAGCAGGATCATCAAAAATCTGCTGCTTGGCTCCAGCCCCCATTGGCAAAATCTGAATGCGACTGCCCTCGCGCCCGATCAGCCGACCAAAAACATAGCGGCCCGCCGGACGGGGTATGAGGACATCGCAATTGAGCGCTGCCGCAAAACCCTCCGGCCCGATGCGCCGACACCAAATCTGGTCGCCCGCCCGATACTCCCCCACGCTTGCATCGACGAGAACAGCGACGGCCCCCGCGTCTGGCATGGCCAAGGTCACCACTTGCTCATGGCGCGGAGCATAGGCCCCCTCTCGTCCCAAAAGGGCCGCGACGGGAAGGTCAGCCCGCTCTGGCAGCTGAACCAGGTCGGCCGCCTCCACCCCCAAAGCCTCAGCAATCCGATTGAGCCAGCCAACCGATACGGTTCGTGTTCCCGTTTCCAATCGGCCAATGGTTTGCGCGGTCGTGGGCGGATCACACCGTTCTGCAACATCGGACAGCGTCAGTCCTTTGGCCCGACGAACTTCGCGAATACGGGTGATCATGGCGGGCCTCCAGATAAAAAATAACCAAATCGGTTTTTCACTTTCCTACATAAGGTCCGAAATGGCAAGGACGATTCGCCAACCAAAGGAGTTTCGATGCCCCGTCTTCTTGCTGAGCGCACACCGCCCGAGGACTTTACCCCAGACCGAGCTTCTCGGCGCACCGTAACGGTCAATCTTGCCGAATCGCCCTTGGGGTGGCTGCGCGCCCGTGCGCTGATTTCTGATCGGCATTTTGCCGCAGGAGAGTTGCTCCGGCGAGATTATGAGATGGCGCAGCTTGGGCCGCGCGTGACAATGCGTTGGGACGCGGCACCTGCCCAAAAGGGCCGCCGAGGCGCCTCCAATCCGGCCGGTGCCAGTGTCGCTCATCTATCTGCTCGCGACCGATTTGATGCGGCTATGTCCACCGCTGGCAATGGCCTCAGCGATATTTTGTGGCGCGTGGTCTGCGCGTGTAAAGCCATGCCAAATGCAGAACACGCGCTTGGCTGGCCTGCGCGATCTGGACGCATCATCCTAACGCTGGCGCTCGACCGCATCGCCGATTATTATCGCGTTCCATAGACACGAAGAGGAGACGGGTGATGGCGCAGGTGCTTTGGGTGAAAAAGGATGATCTCACCGTTTCAAAACTGGCCGATCTGCCAGACGCACCGCTGGCCGCGGGTGCTGTTCGACTGCGGATTGAGAGCTTTGCCGTCACCGCCAATAATGTCACCTATGCTGTTGCCGGAGACATGATGCGCTATTGGGATTTCTTCCCGGCACCAGAGAGTTGGGGCATTGTCCCCGTATGGGGGCATGCCTTGGTCGACGCCTCCAACTGCCCGGACATTGCGGTGGGCGAGCGTGTTTATGGCTATCTGCCCATGGCGACCCATTTGGATGTCGTGCCCGGCCAAATATCTGCCGGGCAATTCACCGATATGGCCGAGCATCGCCAGCCGATGAGCCAATTTTACAATCAATATAGCCGAATTCAGGCCGATCCAGAGCATGACCCCGCCCGCGAAGATGCGCGGATGATTTTTGGCCCCTTGTTCAAGACCGGCTTTTTGATTGAGGCCTTTTACCGCCGCAATGACTGGTTTGGTGCCGAGCAATTGGTGATGACCAGTGCCTCTTCCAAGACCGCTATGGCGCTGGCGCATTGCGCAAAGGAAGCATCGCCCAATATCCGGCGGATCGGCCTGACATCCCCCGCAAATATGGATTTTGTGCGGGCAACGGGGCTGTATGATGAGGTTGTCGCTTATGATGGGGCCGCGAACCTTGCCCTAGTCCCAAGTGTATCGGTCGATTTTGCAGGCAATGCCGCCGTGATGCGCGCCATCCACACCCGCCTAGCCGCGGAACTTCGCTATTCCAGCATTGTCGGCATGACGCATGTGGGCGCGCGGGCCGGGAGTGGTGAGCCCTTGCCGGGGCCAGCCCCTATCCTCTTCTTCGCCCCCACCGAGGCTTTGGAGACCATCAAGGCGCTTGGCCCCAAGGGCTTTGCGCTGGCCGTTGGATCGGCTTGGCAGAGCTTTGTTGCGGGGACGGAGGCTGTGACGCATGTTGCGCATCAACCCGGGCTGAGCGCGGCTGACACGATTTTTCAGAAAACGCTGGCCGGAAAGCAAGATCCTCAGACCGGGATCGTCATCACCTTTTAACGCAGGCCCTCAAGCACCTGCGTATCTTTGGCGATAAGGGACGCAAAGCTTGGCCGCGCGTGCATGGCGGCGACCCAAGCATAGGTGCGCGGATAGGCAGATCGATCCACCGCGCACCGGGCATAGTCGTAATTTGCGAACATGCTGGCGACGGAGATATCCGCGATGCTGAGCGTGTCCCCGACCAGAAAGCCCTCTGGCTCAGGCACGACCGTTTCCAAATAGGCGAGCAGCGGCGGCAAATCTTTCGTTTCCCCTTCAACCGCCAGCGCCTCATTGCCCGGCTGCTTCATAAAGATCGGGCCAACCACGCGGTTGAAGAAACACTTGTAAACGATGGTCGACATCATGGTGTCGGCAAATTCTTCAAACCAAATCGCCTGCGCGCGCAGTGCCGGATCCGCCGGGATCAGGGCGGGTGTGGGGAATTTGGCATCGAGATAGGTCACAATTGCCGTGGAGTCTGAAACGGTGAAATCGCCATCGGCAAAGGCGGGCATTTTCCCAAAGGGGCTGGCCTTACGAAAATCCGGATTCTGATCCCCAATCCGGACATTGCGGACGGGCAAATCCAGACCCTTTTCCGCTGCCGCGACCATGACCTTGCGCACAAAGGGCGAAAACGAACTTCCAAACAAAATCATGGCCAACCCACTTCCTTGATAAACAGAGTGCAAAGCTTGTCAGCGCAAGCCAGTCGTTGCAAGAGGGACACATGCACCGCCTGTGTATTTTGACGCCCGATCCCAGCTATTCTGAAAATTGGGTCCCCATGGCCGATCACTTCCGCATGTTGTTCGGTCCGACATTGGACTTTCGACCCTGGACGGCGTCGGGGGATTTAACGGACTTTGACCTGATCCTGCCACTGCTCGCCTGGGGGTATCAGCGCGATCCCGCACTTTGGTATCAAACGCTGGACCGATGGGACTCAGAGCATCTGCCCGTTGCCAATCCGTGCGCGCTGCTGCGCTGGAATACGGATAAGGCCTATTTGTTCGATCTTGCGGCAAAGGGCGTGACGATTGTTCCCACGATTAGCTCTGATGCGCTGTGCGCGGCTGACATCGCCAAAGCGCGCCAGCAGTTTGCCAGCTCAAAACTGATCATCAAACCCGCCATATCCGCAGGCGCAGACGGCACCTATGCGCTTGGGGAAGAGGATGCGATCCCGTTCGATGTGCTGGAGCGCGTCATGCTGATCCAGCCGATGATGCCCGCCATTGCCGAAGAAGGGGAATATTCGCTCTTTTATTTTGGCGGTACATTCAGCCACGCCATCCTGAAAAAACCCGCCGTCGGTGATTTTCGGGTGCAGGAGCAATTTGGCGGACGCGAAACGGCGGTCCTTGCCCCCGCCCCGGCACAGAGGCTTGCCGAAGCGGCCTTAGCTGCAACACCGGCCCCTGCTGCCTATGCGCGTGTTGATATGGTGCGCGACGATAGCGGCCAATTTTGCCTAATGGAGTTGGAGCTGATTGAACCTGCCCTCTTCCTCAGCTTTGCCGAAGATGATGGTGCCGCCTTTGCAAAAATGGTGGCGCAGTCTCTGACCGCTTGACCTCAGCCGCCCAGTCGGGGATCGTCCGACGCAAAGACAGGAGAGGGAAGTTTCATGCAAAATCGTATTACCCAGATGCTCGGCGTTCAATATCCCATTGTGCAAGCGCCGATGGGCTGGATCGCGCGTGCGCCGCTGGCATCGGCCGTGTCCAATGCCGGCGGCATGGGGATTATCGAAACATCCTCTGGCGCGCTGGAGGAAGTGCGGGCTGAAATCACCAAGATGCGCACGCTGACGGATAAGCCCTTTGGCGTGAACATCGCCCAAGCCTTTGTCCGCGATCCCGGCATTGTCGATTTTGTCGTCGATCAGGGAATCAAATTCGTCACCACCTCGGCGGGCGACCCCAATCGTTATTGCGGACCGCTGAAAGAAGCGGGCCTGACTGTGTTCCATGTTGTTCCGACGCTGGATGGCGCGTTGAAGGCGATTGCGGCGGGCGTCGACGGGCTGGTGGTTGAAGGCGGCGAAGGCGGCGGGTTCAAAAACCCCCGCGATGTCGCCTTGATGGTGTTGTTGCCGCTGATCCGATCCAAGGTGGATGTCCCCATCATCGCGGCGGGCGGCATGGTCTGCGGACGGACGATGGCGGCGGCCTTTGCGCTGGGGGCCGAGGGCATTCAAATGGGCACCCGCATGGTCTCTGCCGCCGAAAGCCCGGTGCACCATAATTGGAAAGACGCAATCATCAGCGCGAAGGAAACCGACACGGTGTTCCTCAACCGTCATGGCCCCGGCCCAGCGTTGCGCGCCCTGCGCACCGAGAAAACAACCGCGCTCGACCTCAACCCGCAAGGTGATGTGCGCCCTGAATTTGCCAATATCCGGGATCTTTATTTCGGGGGTGATCTGGAATCGTCCATCGCGCTCACCGGGCAAGTGGCCGGTCGCATTGATTCGGTGAAACCCGTCAAGCAGATCCTTGAGGAGACAATTGCCGAGTTTGAAGACGAAATCGCCCGGCTCTGCGCCAGCTATAACGCGCGATAAGGCGACCCCAATTCTGGCCCGCACTGTGACTTGACGTTCACGTCAATCAACCACAGTGTCGGGCGAGATCAATAAGAGAGGACCCGACGCCATGAAGACCCGCATCACTGAATTGTTCGGCATCAAGCACCCGATCATCCAAGGGGGCATGCATTATGTGGGCTTTGCCGAAATGGCTGCCGCCGTCTCCAATGCGGGTGGCCTTGGCATTATTACGGGCCTCACCCAGAAAACGGCGGCGGACCTCGCCAATGAAATCGCCCGCTGCAAAGACATGACCGACAAGCCCTTTGGCGTGAACCTCACCTTCCTGCCTGTTGTTGATCAGCCGGATTATCCGGGCATGGTCAAAGCGATTATCGAAGGCGGCGTGAAAGTTGTCGAAACGGCGGGTAATAATCCGCAGAGCGTGCTGCCCTTTTTGAAGGATGCAGGCATTAAGGTGATCCACAAATGCACCGCCGTGCGCCACGCCCTGAAGGCGCAGGCCATTGGCTGTGATGCGGTTTCTGTTGATGGATTTGAATGCGGCGGGCATCCGGGCGAAGATGATATTCCCAATTTCATCCTTCTGCCGCGTGCCGCCGATGAGCTCGACATTCCCTTTGTGGCTTCTGGTGGCATGGCCGATGGGCGCAGCTTGGTTGCCGCCCTCGCGCTGGGGGCCGATGGCATCAACATGGGCACGCGCTTTATCGCGACCAAAGAAGCACCCGTGCATGACAATGTGAAGCAGGCACTGATCGCTGCTAGCGAACTCGATACCCGCCTCATCATGCGTCCGTTCCGCAATACAGAGCGCGTGCTGACCAATGCGGCGGTTGAGCGGCTGCTGGAGAAGGAGCGGACGCTGGGCAAAGACATCACATTTGAAGATATCGCCCCGGAAGTTGCAGGCGTTTATCCGCTCATCTTGGCCGAAGGCGAAATGGATGCCGGGGCCTGGAGCTGCGGCATGGTCGCAGGCCTGATCCATGACATTCCCACCTGTCAGGAATTGATCGACCGGATCATGGCCGAGGCCAATGACATCATCCACGGTCGTCTTCTCAAACTTGCCGATTGAGGCAGGCATGCGGCATTGGCGCGACGCAGAGGCAGCGGACATATCGGCGCTCGTCGCGCTGATCGAATCTGCCTATCGCGGCGATGTCAGCCGCGTCGGCTGGACAACCGAAGCCGATCTTCTCGGCGGCAACCGCACCAGCGCGGCCATGCTCGCAGAAACCCTAGGCGATCCGAACCAGATCATGCTCGCCTGTGAAGAGGGCGGCGCGATCATCGCGTGCGTCACCCTCGAACGGCGGGACGGCTATGGCTATGTGGGCACTGTCTCGGTGAAGCCAGACCTGCAAGGCGATGGACTGGGACGCGACTTGCTGACACAGGCGGAGGCCTATCTGGAGACACGATGGGGCATGACGCTGGCGCGCATGACGGTGATTGCGCAGCGCCCCGAACTCATCGCCTGGTATGAACGGCGCGGCTATCGGTTGACCAATAAGACCGCGCCCTTCCCCTATGGTGACAGTCGCTTTGGCGCGCCGAAGCGTGATGATCTCTATTTCGTCATCCTTGAAAAGGCGCTGGCCGCGTGATCGACGATTTTGGCCCCGATCCTCAAGATGCCGCCGCCATCCTGTCCGATGTCGCTCGCATTGAGGTGATGCTGCAACAGCTCGCCACCGAAGGCCGGGCCGCCAGCTATTCGGAAATATTGGGCCATTTGGGCTTTCGCTTTTCGCGGCCCAAGATGCGCGCCCTGTGCCGAACAATGGATGAGGTCGACCGCCGCGCAATGAGCCGGGGGGAACCTGAATTGGCGGCGCTTGTTGTGCGAGAGAGCGATGGATTGCCGGGACAGGGCTGGTGGATTGGCCGCACCGATTATCAGGGCCAATGGGTGGGCGCTGAAGCCCGTGCATTTCTGTCAGCCATTCAGCAGCGCAGCTTTGACCATTGGAGAAACAGGTGAGCCTTAACCCTGACACACTCGTCCGCGCATTAGCCCGTATGGCGGGGGGTGCGAGCCTGCCTGTCTCCAACCTGACGCGCCTGTCGGGCGGCGCCAATATGGAAAGCTGGTCCTTTGATTGGGGCGGGGCGGGCTATGTGCTGCGTCGCGCACCCTCTGCCGATATGATGGCCGGTCGGCCCTTTGGCCATGATGTCGAAGCCGCCTTGGTGCGCGCCGCACGGGCGGGCGGTGTGCTGGCGCCCGAAGTGGTGGGTGAGCTGACGGCCGAAGATGATCTGGGCACGGGCTATGTCATGCGCCGCATTGAAGCCGAGGTGAGCCCGGCCAAGATTTTGGGCGACCCGCCCGCCAGCCTGATTGCCGATCTCGCCCGCGAAATGGCGCGCATCCACGATATCAAACCGCGCGATGACATTGCCCTGCCGCATATGGATACAGCCGCCGTCCTTGCCGACCTTAAGGCCCGTTTTGAAACCTATGGCGGAGATAGGCCGATCATCGCACTGGCCATTAAATGGTGCGAAGACAATCTGCCCAGCCCGGCCGAGCCGCGGCTTGTGCATGGCGATTTGCGCATGGGCAATGTGATGGTCGCGCCCGATGGCCTTGCTGCTGTACTCGATTGGGAATTGGCCCATTGGGGCGATCCGCATGAGGATTTGGCCTATGGCTGCATGACCGTCTGGCGCTTTGGCCATATCAACAAGCCCGCCTTTGGTTGTGCCGATCTTCCATCATATTTTGCGGCCTATGAGGCCGAAAGTGGTCGCACGGTGGAGGTGGATCGGTTCCGTTTCTGGCTGGTTTATCGCACGCTTTGGTGGGCCTTGGGGTGTATCCAGATGGGTGACATTTGGCGCACGGGGGTAGACCGCAGCCTCGAGCGCGCGGTGATAGGCCGCCGGACAAGCGAGAATGAACTCGACCTCCTCCTTCTGCTGGAAGAAGATGCGCCAGAGGCCGAGCGGGCGGCAGTGACGCTCGACCCGCCTGCGCTAGCGCGCCGACAGGGCGAGCCATCGTCCGTTGAGCTGTTGGAAGCCTTGCGCGAATGGATCGACAGCGATGTGAAGGCGCGGGCCGAAGGTCGCGACAAGTTTATGGCCGCCGTTGCAATGAACGCCATCGGCATGCTGATCCGCGAACAGGAAAACCCGGTTGCCCCGCACGATAAGGCGCTGGCCGATGATCTGCTGACCGGGCGGCAGACGCTGGCGACGCCCGGCCTCCTCGCGCGATTGCGCAAGACAGCGCTCGTCAAACTTGCCAATGATGTTCCAAAATACGCAGCACTAAACGCTGCGCACAAGGCATGGACTGCCCCGACGACATAATAGGAAAAGGATGCCCACGAGATGCTGTTTGAGATCCCTCAGGACATTAATGATTATCTGGCAGAGCTGGACGCGTTCATCGCGCGGGAGATCACGCCGCTGGAACAGGCCGACGATAATATCCGCTTCTTCGATCATCGCCGCGAGCATGCCCGCACCGATTGGGATAATCAGGGCCTACCCCGGCATGAGTGGGAAGAGCTGCTGCACGAAATGCGCAAGCGGGCCGATGCTGCGGGACATTATCGCTTTGCCATTCCAGAAGAATTTGGCGGCAAAAATGGGTCCAACCTCGCCATGGCGGTGATCCGCCACCACCTCGCCGCCAAGGGGCTGGGGCTGCATAATGATTTGCAGAATGAAAGCTCCATCGTCGGCAATTTGGTGCAGGTTCTGATGCTGCGTGATTTTGGCACGGAGCAGCAAAAGCGCGACTTCATTCCCGAAATGCTCGCCGGGCGGATGCGCTGGTCCTTTGGCCTGACCGAAGAAGACCATGGGTCTGACGCCACGCATATGGATACCCGTGCGGTGCCGGAAGTGCGCGACGGCATTCCCGGCTATCGCATTGATGGCAATAAAATGTGGACGACGGGCCTGCATGTGGCGACGCATGTCATGACCTTTGCCCGCACCAATGGCGATGATGGCAAGGCGCGCGGCATCACCTGCTTCGTCGTGCCCACCGACGCGCCGGGCTTTCAGATTGGCGAATATCTGTGGACGTTCAACATGCCGACCGACCACCCGAAATGTTCCTACACCAATGTCTGGGTGCCGGAGACGGCCGTGCTTGGAAAGCTGGATGAGGGGCTCGCCGTTGCGCAGCATTTCGTCCATGAAAATCGCATTCGTCAAGCAGCCTCCTCGCTGGGTGCGGCGCAATATTGCATCGATGAGTCGGTGAAATATGCCCAAGAGCGCAAGCCCTTTGGCAAGCCACTGGCCGTCAATCAGGCCATCCAATTCCCGCTGGTGGAGCTTCAGACAGAGGCCGAAATGCTCCGTCTGCTGATCTGGAAAACAGCGGCGCAAATGGACACCATGACCAAGCCCGAAGTCGCCATTCGCCTGTCAGATAAGGTGTCCATGTGCAATTATCGCGCAAACCGGCTGTGCTGCGAGGCGGCTGATTTTGCGATGCAGGTCCATGGCGGCATTGGCTATTCCCGCCACAAGCCGTTTGAACATATTTATCGCCATCACCGCCGCTATCGCATCACCGAAGGATCAGAACAGATCCAGATGCGCAAGGTCGCTGGGCATTTGTTCGGCTTTATGGGCGGGTAATCCCCGCCCGTAAGGTTAAACCAGATCCCGCACATCCGTGAGCCGACCCGTCACAGCGGCGGCGGCGGCCATTGCGGGGGAGACGAGATGCGTGCGCGCGCCCGGCCCTTGTCGTCCGACAAAATTACGGTTGCTGGTGGACGCGCAGCGTTCCCCCGCTGGGACCTTATCTGGGTTCATGCCGAGACAGGCCGAGCAGCCGGGTTCGCGCCATTCAAGCCCGGCATCGATGAAGATGTGGTCCAGCCCTTCGGCCTCGGCCTGTGCCTTCACAAGGCCAGAGCCGGGAACGATGATCGCCCATGTAACACTATCCGCCTTGCGCCTGCCTTTGAGCACCGCAGCAGCGGCGCGCAGATCCTCTATCCGGCTGTTGGTGCAGCTGCCGATAAAGACATTCTGCACCGCGACGTCGGCCATCTTCTGGCCCGGGACAAGGCCCATATAATCGAGCGATTTTTGCGCGGCGACCTGCTTTGACGGATCAGCAAAGCTCATTGGATCGGGCACGACGCCAGTGATCGGCACCACGTCTTCCGGGCTGGTGCCCCAGGTGACATTGGGGACGATGTCGGCCGCGTTGATGATAATGGTCTTATCATATTGAGCGCCTGCATCGGTTGCGAGGGACCGCCAATAGGCAACAGCCGCATCCCACTCCGCGCCTTTGGGCGCCATCGGGCGGCCCTTGAGATAGGCAAAGGTCGCATCATCTGGCGCGATCAGGCCAGCACGCGCGCCACCCTCAATCGCCATGTTGGACACGGTCAGGCGGCCCTCAATCGACAAATTGCGAATGGCCGAACCGGTAAATTCAATCACATGGCCCGTGCCACCAGCCGCGCCAATGCGCCGGATAATCTCCAGCACAATATCCTTGGCCGTCACACCGGAGCCAGCTTCTCCTTCAACGCGGACTTCCATTGTTTTTGATTGCTTGAGCAGCAGCGTCTGCGTGGCCAGCACATGCTCAACCTCGCTCGTGCCAATGCCAAAGGCGAGTGCGCCCAGCCCGCCATGGCAAGCCGTGTGGCTATCCCCACAGACAATGGTTGTGCCGGGCAGCGAAAAGCCCTGTTCTGGCCCGACCACATGGACGATGCCCTGCTCCAGATCCGTCGGGCCAATATAGCGAATGCCAAAGGCCGGGGCATCGCGCTCCAGCGCGGCCAATTGCGCTGCACTTTCAGGGTCCGCAATCGGCAGGCGCTTGCCCGCCGCATCCAGCCGGTCTGTGGTCGGCAAATTATGATCCGGCACCGCCAAGGTCAGATCCGGACGCCGCACCTTTCGGCCCGCCAAACGCAGACTTTCAAATGCCTGCGGGCTGGTGACTTCATGGACGAGATGCCGGTCGATGAAGATAAGGCACGTGCCATCATCGCGGCGATCGACGACATGGGCGTCCCAGATTTTTTCGTACAAAGTGCGTGGGCGTGAAGACATGAAGGCGTCCTAGCCCCCTTGGCGCGCTGCGAAAAGGGGGCAATGCAATATTAAGACCCAGATCAGACCGAGCTATTGTTCGACGCGGCGGGATAATCCAGCCCCATATCAATCAGCTGATAAGCGGAAACGAAAAGGCGGTGCTCATCCATCGAGACGCCTTCAATAGCCATGCGGGCACCGATGAAGATGGGCGGCTGCTCAAAGCTCAACCGCCATTTCCCGCTACCCGACAGGTGCAGATAATAACCCTGTTCGTCTCGCCCTAAAATGCCGACAAGCACGTGGCGGGTACCTGCGGCCATCGCGGTCTGCTTTCACGAAGTCTTTGCGGTTCGCCCCCGCTATTTGACTTCACTTTTCGCCTGGAGATCGGGGCGTTAGTAAACCGACAGAGCGCGGTCCCTGCAACCTTTAGGCGGAGCGCCCTGGACATACGTCACAGGCGCCCCGACCATAGGGACAAGTGTAGGCCGCAACGGGCGACCCAGCCGTCTCTGTTCAGGGTTACTAAGCCCCGGCAAGTCCGCGTCCGACTTACTCATTCAGTTTATTAAGAAAGGATGTCAGTGTTGCAACAGAATAAAATCTGAACGAGGCTTAGCCCGCTTTACCAACGACGCTTTCCGGCAGGTCTTTGCCAAAGACGCGCTGATAATATTCCGCCACCAAGGCGCGTTCTGCCTCATCGCATTTGTTGAGGAAGGACAAGCGGAAGGCAAAGCCCGCATCCTTGAAAATCGCCGTATTCTGAGCCCAAGTGATGACGGTGCGTGGGCTCATCACGGTGGAGATATCGCCATTGATAAAGCCTTGGCGGCTGAGATCAGCGACCTTCACCATATTGGCTATCAGCTGCGGATCTGAGTCCTTCGCCTTGGTCTGAACAATTTGCGTCTCCACCTCGGCGGGAAGATAATTGAGACCAACAACGATGTTCCAGCGGTCCATCTGACCTTGGTTGATCTGCTGCGTCCCATGATACAGCCCGCTTGTATCGCCAAGGCCAACGGTGTTGGCGGTTGCGAACATGCGGAACCAAGGGCTGGGGCGGATGACGCGATTCTGATCGAGCAGCGTCAGCTTGCCTTCGGTTTCCAGCACGCGCTGAATAACGAACATCACGTCTGGGCGGCCAGCATCATATTCATCAAAGACAAGTGCTGTCGGCGTCTGCAACGCCCAAGGCAAGAGACCCTCGCGGAATTCAGTCACCTGCTGCCCATCACGCAGGACAATTGCGTCGCGCCCGATCAAGTCGATACGGCTGATATGGGCATCGAGGTTGATCCGAATGCACGGCCATTTCAGGCGTGCGGCGACTTGTTCGATATGCGTCGATTTGCCCGTGCCATGATAGCCCTGCACCATGACGCGGCGATTATAGGCAAAGCCCGCCAGAATCGCGAGCGTGGTATCCGGATCAAAGACATAGCTGGGGTCAAGATCGGGAACGCGTTCATCCGCCTGCGAAAAGGCGGGGCATTCCATATCGACATCAATGCCGAACACTTCGCGCACATTCACCTTGATATCAGGTGCCGCAAGCAGCGTGGTCGAACCGGACTGGATATTGGGCAGATCGGACATGGAGTTTCGCGTCTTTTCTCTAAAATCTCTACTGATGTGCCCATAGGACGCCCGCGCGCGCCAAGGCAAGGCCCATGGTCAAAAGCACGGGGACATGGCGAACCCGCACTAGCGACGCCAGCGCAGACCAAGAAGAATGCGACGGGGGGCAGCGGGGGAGTTGGCACGCGGATCACTGGCGCCGGGCACTTCGTCGAAATCAATCTCGTCAGTTTCTGAATAGGCCCCAAAGGTCGCATGGTTGCGATTGAAGATATTGGTGACATCCAGATAGGCCGTCAGCCCGCGCCCCAGCTTGACCGCAGCACCCAGATCAAAGCGGACAAAACCCGCAAGCTTGCGGTCCACATTGCCTTCATCGCCCATGCGCCATTGGCCAGATTGGGCGTGCATATCCGCCTTGAACGTCCAAGGCCCTGCGTCATAGCCCAAGGAAGCAAGGCCGCGATGCGTCGGGATGCCGGGCAGATGATTTGACGGTAGAATCTGAATGCGCCCTTCCTCATCCGCATTTGGATTGCCCGGGCTGTTCGCCACAAAGGGAGAGCGAAACTGCGCCCGGGTGAAAGCATAGCCAATATCAAGCGACCACGGCCCCCGCCGCGCTGTGCCATGGGCCTCTATGCCGTCCCTACGAGTTTGGCCGATATTTTGAAAAAATGCCCGGCCGCGCGTTTGTGCCGCTGTGAGCAGGAGATCATTGGAGATCGCGGTTCGATAGAGCGCGATGGACCAGCGGCCTTGCCAGCCCGCGGCCTGCCAAGCACCATCCGATCCAGCTTCCCAGCTTTTGGCCACCACCTGATCCAAGGGGGGATCTGCGACAAAGAAGTTGGTGAGGCTGCACGGCGCATTTTCATCGGCGCAGGAGAGTTCAGCCGGGGTAGGTGCCCGGCTCGTCTCGGCATAGCCAAAGCGCAGCGACGCCCCCTTGGCCAACCGATAATCAAATTCAAGGCCCGGGTTAAGCCGCCGAAAGCGGTGCGTGCCATCCAGCAAGGTGCCGATCTGATCGTCCATATCGATCGCGACCTGGTTCCAGCGTAGGCCAATTTCCGCCGTCAGCCGCGAGGACAAGGCCACCTCATCCCACAGAAAAAGTCCCGTTGCGCGACTTTGAACATCCACGCCGACGGGAGCGATTGCGCCATCGGGCTGGCGCAAAATGGGGCCAAGGCCCGTCACCGCCCGATCCTCTTCCAATGCGCCCAACTCTGTCTCCGCGGAAAAGCGGCTGCTGGCGCGATCATGGCTCACGCCCAGAGTGAGCGCATGGCCGATTTGAAATAGCTCTGCCTGCGTCACAAGTTGAAGAACCAGCCCACCGCCATCGCTGCTGGTGCGGCTGCGGTTGAAGACGCCATAGTCCTCCACGCCGGCTTGCACCGGGAGGATGGTTCCCGTCAGCCCAACCAATGGGGATGTTTCGTCATCCAAAGACTCTAAACACAGGATTCGGCTGTCCGTCGCGCAAGGCGCAATATCGGCCAGATCGCCATTGGCCGTGCGCTGGCGCAGCGTCTGGGCATAAAGGCTGGCCTCAATCCGGCTTGCCGCGCCCACCGCAACCCAAGGGTGAAAAGACCCGCGCAAGAGCCGGTTCTGCGTTCTGTCTGGATGGGTGAAGACCGCCGCCCGGTCTGCGGCCAGCAGCTCAACGGGGGCAGCGCCATTGCCAGTCAGATCGGTATCGGCCGCCAGAAGCTTGATATGAACGCCCGCCCGCGCACCATCCCAACCCATATCTGCAAACCCATGATAGAGCCGTGAGGGCGAATAATCGCGCCAGCCCCCATCACGCTGCACCTGCCCGGCGACAAAGAGGCTCCGCCCATCCTTGGCCGCGCCATAGGCAACATCTGCCTTTGTCCGTCCATGATCGCCCCGCCCAATCCCTGCCGACAGGCCGGGGGCGCTCTTGCCATTATGCGTGGCGACCACCAGGGCCCCGCCCAAGGCATTCAGACCATAAATGGGGTTGCTGTCGCGCAGGGAAACACTGTCAATCGCGCTATCGGGCAAGAGATCAAAATTGACCGTATCGCCAAAGGGAAGATTGAACCGCCCACCATCAAGATAAACGGCAAGCCCCTGCGCACTGCCTTGAAGCGCGGACGCGGAAAAGCCGCGATAGACCAGGCTCGGCTGATAGGCGCTTCCCTGCGCCTCAGACAAAGAGACCCCCGCCACCTGTGTGGACAAGGCCCGCAACACATCTGGTCCGGAAAGAACCTCAATATCTTGAGCCGTGAGCAGCCGGGCATCATCCATATCTGCCGGACCGCCAGGTGCGGTCACAATGATAACGTCCTGCCCATAGGCTGGCGCCAATGTGCCCATGAAAAAGGCTGTGAGTGCAGGAAAATAGTGACGACGTCTCACCATAGACACTCTCTTAAAGAAAGGCAGGCGCGTGGCGCAAATGCTGATAGGCTTCGACCACTTTTTGCAGGCGCTTTTCATGGCGGCGATCCCCGCCATTGCGATCCGGGTGATAGGTGCGGACAAGCTCTGAATAGCGGGCGCGCAGTGCCTTTCGGTCGGCATCCATATCGAGGCCGAGCACGTCCAGCGCCTGACGATCTTCAGCCGATAGAGGCCGCCCATCGGCACGCGTGCGGGGCATGGCGGCCTCCGCCCGTTTGCGGAAGCGGGCGGAAATAGCCTCCAACGGATCATGAAAATCGGCCCAGCGCGGAGGTGTATCAACGCCCGCTGTTGCCCGAAAGGCCCGGCTTTCCTGAGCCCATCCGGCGAGCGGCATTTGCGCCTCTTCAATTTCTTCGCGGCTCATGCCCGCAAAATAATTATAGCCCGCATTAAATTCTCGCACATGGTCAAGGCAGAGCCATTGCCAATCGCCCGGCCCGTCTCCGCCCGGGCTGCGGCCCGAAGGGTCGGGCGCCCGAAACTCCCCCGCCTCTGGGCAGCCGCGCCGATTGCATGACTGGCTATGATCCCCGATCCGTCCATGGAATCGATCGCGCATAGGCCGTTGGTGGTCCGTCATGCGAGCGCCCAGCGATGCTCAATCTGATGGCCAAGCGCGGCACTGGCCCAATCATCACGCAGGGCGCAGACACGGGCCATAATCTCTTGCGCATCTGTCTGGGACAGCGGCGGCACAGGGACATAAGATGCCCGGCAGCCTGCCTCTGCCAGATCGCGCATGCCCTCAATATCCGTCCCGCCAGACCAGAGCGCGGCTTCTGCGGCTTCGACGATGCGCTCCGCCTGAATAAGCTCCAATATCTCTGCGCCCGGCGCTGTCGCGCGCTTGGCGCTGGCATGACCTGCCGCTTTTGCGATCTCCTGAATGTCCTCCGGATCATGTCCGGCGGCAATCATGCCCCAAAACCCACGGGTAAGGCCAAGCACCTCCTCAACAATCAGATGCACCGCATCATGTGGGACAGGGCCTTTTTTGGGGAATTGGGCAGCCGCCGTCGTGCCATCTGCGCGGCAGATGGTGATCTTGTCGTCCGACTGCCCCTTAATGATCGTCACAAGCATGGCTTCCACATGGCGATAGTCTTGCTAGAAGAAAAGTCATGACCCAAAATTCTATCGAATCCGAACTGCGCGATCGACTGATCGCCGCCTTTTCCCCAACCCAACTGATCGTGACAAACGATAGCGCCAAACATCATGGCCATTTGGGCGACGATGGCACGGGTGAGAGCCATTTTTCGGTCGAGATTGAGGCGCACGCCTTTGCAGGTGTGAGCCGGCTGGAACGGCAACGCATGGTCAACCGCGCGCTGGGCGACTTGCCCGGTCAACGCATCCACGCCCTTGCCATCCGCGCCCGTGCGCCGGGGGAATAGACCATCCGCCTAATTAAGGAGAGCCAAAGATGACGCATCCGGTTGAAGGCACTTTGCTTCCCGTCACCCATGATCTGGGGGCGTTTCAGGTGCGCCGGGTGCTGCCCGCGCGCGGCCTAACGATGGTCGGGCCATTTTGTTTTGTGGATCAATTTGGGCCGGGCCATTTGGAGATTGGGCAGGGCATGGATGTGCGGCCGCACCCGCATATTGGCCTATCGACGGTGACCTATTTGTTTGAAGGCGCGATTGAGCATCGCGATTCGCTGGGCAGTTTTGCCACCATCCACCCCGGTGCCGTTAATCTGATGACGGCGGGCAAGGGCATCGTCCATTCAGAACGATCCCCCCAATCCGAACGCGATAAAGGTGCGCCCATATATGGCATGCAAACTTGGCTCGCCTTGCCGGATGGGATGGAAGAGATTGATCCAGCCTTTGAGCAGGTGATGCCGGACCGCCTGCCCATTGTGTCTGACACAGGGGTTCAGGCCCGCGTGATCATGGGCAATCTCTGGGGACAGACAGCCGCCACCACCTGCCATGCGCCCACCATCTATGCCGATATCCTGCTGGAGGCAGGCGGCAGCATTCCCATTGACGCCGAAGCCGATGAACGCGCGCTGATGCTGGTGGGCGGGTCTGCCGACATATCGGGCGAGGCAATGGAGCTTTATGCGCTGTATGTGCTGCGCCCCGGCCATGCGGCCACCCTCCTGTCCAAAAGCGGGGGGCGGGTGATGCTGATGGGCGGGCAAGATTTCCCCACCGCGCGGCGCGTCTGGTGGAACTTCGTTTCCTCGCGTCAAAGCCGGATTGATCAAGCCGTGATGGACTGGACAGAAGGGCGCTTCCCGATGGTTGAGAATGACCCGGAATTCATCCCCCTGCCGCAAACGCCGCTCACCAACAGCGACCCGATTTGAAGATGAGCCAGACGCGGCGCATGCGCCTGTCCACCGGGGTGGAATTGGACGTTTGGACGGCGGGAGACCAGGCCAACCCGGCCATTATCTTCCTCCACGGATTTCCCGATTCACACCGGACATGGCGGCACCAAATGGCCGGGCTATCGGACCGCTATTTCTGCATCGCGCCCGACCAAAGGGGCTATGCCCGTTCGGATAAGCCGCAGGGAGTCGCCGCCTATAAAGTGCCCGTTCTTGTGGCAGACGTGCTGGCACTGGCGGATGGCTTTGGCGCTCGGCAGTTTACTCTGGTTGGTCATGATTGGGGCGGGGCAGTTGCTTGGGCGACGGCGCTTAAGGCGCAAGACCGTGTCACCCGGCTGATCCAATGCAATGCGGCCCATCCCTATGTGTTTCAAAAGACCCTGATTTTCGATGCGGATCAGCGCGCGGCCTCACAATATATCTCAGAATTTCGGGATCGTGACATTGAAGGTGAAGTTGAGGCCAAGGGCATGGACTGGTTTTT
>JBBATU010000010.1:0-49278 GCA_040398565.1 Chakrabartia sp. | reverse complement strand
GGGAAGAATAAGCGCCAGCAGGATCAGATCCTCAATCCGCTTGACCAACGAATCCAGCCCGCTGATCGGCCGTTCAAACAGGGCCATGAAGGGCAAATCACCCAACAACATGATGGGCCGCTGCGCAAAGGCGAAGCTCGCCAAATCGGGGGCCAGCCTGATGCGTACGGGTGTGATGGCAAGGGCCGCCACAATTTCCTGAAGGCGCATTTCTGCCGACCAAGGGAGCGCGATGATCACCTGATCAACCCGCCCAGCGCGCACCATCGCAATCAGCGCCTCTAGCCCACCGCACATGGGCAAGCCTGAGGAGTGGGACTTGGCCCCGGCCCGTTCCGGCCCGCGGTCATCGAAAAATCCGACCAGATCGATCGTCAGCCTGTCATGCCCCTCAATGTAACGGGCGAGCCTTTGGCCCTGTTCACCCGCGCCAAAAATGGCGACGCGCAAATTGAACAGCCCATCGCGCTTTTTGCCCATAATCCACCAGGTGACACCAAGACGCCCGGCCGACACCGTCACTGCGCTGGCCGCGACCCAAGAAACGGCCCAAAGCCGGGAATAATCCTCCGAAACCCTGAGGAAAAACCCGGCCATCATCACCAGCATGGCTGTGGCAAAAAGCGCCGTCAGCACCCGGCCTGTGGCCTGCCGCACAGAAAAGCGGACATCCGCATCATAGGCGCCAATGGCTTCGGCAATGCCGACATAAAAGACGGCGCCCAATATCGCGGCGCGGGCATAAATCGGTTCAATGGCGGGGTCCATGCGCGCATCCAAAACCATCTGCGCGGCAATGCCCGTTGCAAAAAGGAGAAGCGGTTCCAAAATGCGCTGCAGGATCGCCGCCAGATCAAGCAACACGGGCGCACGGGGATGTGCCGCATCCCGCAGGGGAGGTGCAGGGGGCACAATATCGGTCGGCGCGCGGCCTGCCATGGCCTCAGCCCGCGGGGCGGGGGTGCGCCGCATTTAGGGCGCGCGTGATGGCATCCCCCGTCAACACCCGGCGTACCGCCGGGCGCACGGCCAGGAGCAAATCTGCAATAAACCGCTGATTGCTGGCAAAGGCCTTTGCCGGATCCTCGGCAACGGTGGACACGCGCGTCAGCACCCCATCTGGGATGATACCTGCCATGGCATTGCGCAGCTTGACCGCGCGTTGTTCACCGCCGCTTGTGGGAAGCGCCTGCCCAATCCGCGTCCAATAAGTGATAAACTCCTGCCGATTGGCATTGATCGCCACCAGATCCCGGCCTGGAATGGCAATTTGTGACGTCACTGGAATTTGCACCAGCCGATTATCCGTGATTTCCATGCCAAAGGCCGGGTAACAAATTTCGGGTCGGTGCAGCTGCAGCGTATCACTTTGCGTGTCGCCATAGGCAATGAGCAGCATCGCAAACTCCTCGTCCCCCCGGGCATAAAGCCGCGCGACGGATTGGCTGTAGAGTTGGCGCGACAAGCTGTTTTCGCTTTCCGGGGCCACGATCTGATTCGACTCAAAGCGCGACCAGCCGGCGAAATGATCTGGAATGGCTGTCTCCAGCTTGATGTTTCCCATAAGCGACATACGCTCCCGCGGGCGTAGGGCCGTTGCCCCTGCCGCACTGGCAAGGCACCCGGCGCCGATCAGGAAAGCGCGCCTGTCCATCACATCCATCCTCGCCGTCGAAACAAGGGGGCGGCGATCCGGTCCACTGCGAAAATGCCAAGCAAGGCGACGACAAACATCACCATGCCCGCTGTGTTGTGCAGAAAGCCCTGCGCAGCCTCATTGCCCAGATGATAGGTGATCAGCACCAGAATAAGGACGCGCAATATATTCGCGGCAATGGCGATGGGCAAAATCCAGCAGGTGAGAAACACCGCATAGCGCCAGGATGTCGCGTGCAGCAGATAGATGTAAAACAGGCTGACCGAGGTCAGGCTAACGATTGAGTTCATGCCCGAACAGGCATCCTCAACCAGCAGCTGAAACTGCGCGACATAGAGCGTGACGCCTATCCGCGCGACCGGATAGCCAATAAGGCCAAGGATCTGGGTGGACGTGATCGACACAAAGGTTTTCAGCCCGGCCGTCATCGCATCAATCAGCCAGCCCGGCGGCGGAATGAGAAAGCCCATATACAGGATCGGGAACCAGACATGGCGCACGGCGCGGCCGCCAAAATAAAGATAGAAGACCGACACCAATATGCCCAAAAGCGCTGCTGCCTCGATGCTGAGATAATCAAAGGCGCGGCCCAGAATATAGGCCGGCATTAGGAGAAGACAGCTTGCCAAAACCAGCCATGGATTGCCCGGTGCGCGCAGGGCCATCAGCGTCTTTCTTTGGCGCAGGAACAGCCAAATCCCCGTCGCCAGAACAATCGGACCATGCACCCCATTTTCGCGTGACCAAAATTGCTCGGCAACTGTGACGAGCGTCGGTATGATCAGCGCAGCAAGGCCAAGCAGCAAAGCGCCATGTGCCAAGGCCAATCGGGCGGGCCTGTCGATATAGGCAGGAGCGAAGCTTGCCATGGATTAATAATCGGTCAGCACGGTTCCAACGACGGTCGATTTGTCCGCACGCAAAAGCGTGGAGAGCGCCCGCACATCGTTGAAATAGCTTCGATCTTTACGCGCGATAATCAACGAGTGGCCGACCACAGTCGCCACGCGCTGGGCATCGGTGCAGCTATTGGCAGGCGTTGTATCAAAAATCGCCAGATCATGTTCACGCACCAACTGCCCGGCAAAAGCGGCAAAGCGAGCAGAGGACAAAAGCTCTTGCGCGGTATCTGCTGGCGGGCCTGCCGGAATGATCGACAAATCGGCAATGACATCGGATTCGATAATGTCTTCGGCACGAATTTGATCATCGGCCAGAAAGTCCGCAAGGCCCGGCATATCGGCAGGGCTGCCAAAGACGCTGCCAATCCTGCCGCTCCGCAAATCGGCATCCACCAGCACGGTCTTGACCCCGGCCTGTGCCATTGCAACCGCTAAGTTGACCGCTGTAAAGGTGCAGCCCGATCCATCGGCGGGCGTGCAAAAGACAAGCCCGCGCCGCCCTTCGCGCACATGCTGCGCGATGATCCGCGTTCTCAGGCCCCGAATGGCCTCCGCCTCCAGGCTGGCGGGATCAACAATCATCAGCGACGAGGTGCGCCGCGACAGATTGATCGGCTGGGCGATCGGCTGGGCCGTTGAGAGCATGGTCATTCTGCTGCCTCCGCAAGCGTGTTCTTGGGCGCAGGTTCCGGCACTGGGTGCTTCGCCTTGGTGCGGCCCTCCAAAAGGGTGATAAGCTTTTCCGTCAACGGGCGACGGCGCGGGATGCCGACAAACGCGAGCACGGGCGCATCTGCTGCAACCTCCAGATCATCGGTGCTGCGCACCCGCCGGTTGAGCAACTCGACAAGGAGCGCGAGCAATATGCCCAGCGCGAGGCCAGAGGCCGCGGCCATGCCAATGATCAACGGACGATTTGGAAAGGACGGCGTGGTCGATCCGGTGGTCGGCCCCATATCCGAGATACCGGCATTGGTCGTTGCGGCTTCCAGCTGAAGCTCGGCGGCGCGTTGGGCTGCCTTCAAATATTGGTCGCGCTTGAGCAGGGCATCATTCTGCATCCGTTGCAGCGCATCGACCTTGTCGCGCTCTGCGATCACGCGGGCACGCTGCCGTTCATAGGCCCCTTCAACCGCACCCGCCATGTTGCCGCCGCCGGAGCCCTGCCTGGCCGCAATCGTCTCATAAACCTGTTTTTGGCGCAGCAACGCCTGATAGCTGGGGTGGTTGGGGCCAAGCGTGGCGGCGGCCTGGGCCAATTGCTGGTTGATCGCCTCAATTTGGGCTTGCAGGGGATTGATCTGCGGCATGATAGAAGGGGCGGCGGCGGCCACACTTTGCTGGCCGAGCGACTGAAGCTTGGTCGATTCTGGGTCTGTGACATTGTCGGCAGGCAGAACAATATTATTCGCTTTGGCAAAGGCGGTGCGCTCCGCCTCGGCAATCTCCAGCGATTTCTTCGCCTTATCTGCCTGCAGGTGATACCAATCTGCCGATTCGCGCGACGACGCCCGCTTTTCCTCCAGCGCCTCATCACGATAGGCTTGGCGGATCAGACCCGCCATTTGCTTTGCCGCCTCGGGCGATGGCCCTTCATAGATGATTTCAAGGATATTCGATCCTTCAATCACATTGGCCTGCACATTGTCGCTGAGTTGGCGTGCAAGCCAGAGCCGGGCATCGGCCCCGGGGTCTTTATTCTCCCGAGCGTAGCGGGCGAGCATTTGAGGGTTTGTGTCCCATCCCAGCTGATCAACGACGCGGCCCGAAACGCCGGAGCCTTTGATCATTTCCACCTGCGTCATGGTGTAAGCCCGCATGAAGCTGTTGGTCATAACCTGCCCGGTAATGGGATCGGGCTTCAGCACATCGAGCATTACCCGCGCCCGCGCTTCATAGCGCGGGGGCAGAACAAAGGCGGTGATGGCCGCGGTCAACAGGCAGCTCAAGAAAGCCGCAAGAACAATCATGCGCCGGGCGTGGAGCATTCTTAAGAATTGCATCAGGCTCATGGCGTATCTCCTTTTTCCGGCTTTCAAATCAGAACATGCGTTCGCCAACGACAATCACATCGCCAGGCTGGACAAGCGCCTCCAACGGCACTTTGACGGCCTGCCCATTGCGGAACAGCTGAACCCGCTTTTGGCTGCCAATGGCGGTCAACCCACCGGCCCGTGCCAACGCCTTGCGCACCGTCATCTGATCGAGAATGACGAAGGTTCCGGGCGCATTCACCTGCCCATAAATGTAGAAGGTTTCGGCTTCGGGCACGAAAATCTTGTCCCCCGGATAGACAACCGGATCATCCTGCTCAGAGCCCATAGCGAGCTTTTTGAAGGAGAGTTTCAACTCCTCTCCGGCCACCCGTCGCAAGATGACATGCGGCGCACCCGACGGCTTTAATCCGCCCGCCCGCGCGATAATTTCTGACACGCGATAGCTGCGGTTAACGGGCTGCAGGCCGGGCTGTGCGACTTCGCCCAGCACGATCACATAGCGGCTGGCATAGGCCATGACCGCCACCGTCGCGACCGGATTGGTGTAATAGCCGCCGGCTTTCAGCCGCGATCCAATAGCCGCTGCCAATCCCAAAGGTGTTTGCCCCGCCACCTGCTGCTTGCCGATAAAGGGAAGGGCGATGGAGCCATCAGATTCCACGCGGGACTGCGTCCGAAACTCTGGCTGACCCAGGACATTCACCTCGATCACATCCTCCGGCCCCAGCATATAGCCCTCATTGGAATCGGCGGGCTGAGGGGCCGCGGTTGAAGGGGGGACGGGGATAGCGGCCACCAGCGCCGGAGCCGCTTCCGGTGCGGGCAGAGTGGCCGTTGCCAAGTCTGACTGTTGCGCCACCGCCAACGTGGGAAGCGAAAGCGCGAAGAGGACCCGAAGGACGACATGCATCATGTTTTTCATTGCGAACCACCCTGCCTGGGCACGTGCGGGACTATCGACCGAACCGATAGGTTGCGGTCACGCCAACGCGTGTTGAGCCATAGTTAAAATCTGTCACCGCAGCCTTGCGGTGTTCACGGGCAACATCGAAAGCGATGGCCACTGGCCCGACAGTGCCTGCTGTCAGACGGGCATAAACGCTCGCCGTGCGGTCATGCGAGTTAAACTTTGGTAATTGCACAAGCGGCGATTGTTCAAAGCGTCGGCGGACATAGGCCGCGCCGGTGGTGAGTTGGAACCGACGGCTCAACGCATAGCTGAGGTTCAATCGATAGGCCTGTGTGATGCCATAGCTTTCGCCAATAAGATTGGATTGTTCAACCGATCGTTCCGCTGAAACAGAGGCGCGGATGCGGTTGCGGCTGTCATAGCTGAGGTCGGCACTCCAGCTGGCCCCTTTGAACGGGCGCACGCCCGACAGGCGCGGATTGACCTTGCTATAGCCGCCGGAGATTTCCCCCGTCAGCCGCGTGCCCAAATCCCGCCGATAGCGCAGCCCCGCCGAATAGACATCAACACCGTCCAAACGGCCCGCACTGATAAGCTGGCGATTGGGATAGCGGCTGGTGACATAGCTGCCATAGATGGACACAACGCCCAGACGCGGCCGCACTATGCCAATCGATGTCGTGTATCGATTGCTTTCATACTCATTAATCTGGCGCACCAAGGAAGAGTTGGTTGCGCGCAAATGGCGGTAGCCGAGTGTCGATGATAAACCCGCCGCCGACGCGCAGGACAGATCGGCTGCCCCGCTGACAAGGGTTTCAACATTGGTCGGATCTGCTGTATCAAAGATATTGGCAAGGTCGCTCTGCTGGCGGGCATAGGCCCCGGTCAAAATTGTGGTGCAGGGCGCGATCGGTCGCAGCTTTAGCCCCGCCTTTGCGTCTAAGGATTCGCGATCCAAAAAGCTGTTATGGGCATGAAAGCGATAGCCAAGCGCGCCATTGGCAAAGAGGGACTGTCGGCCAAAGGGCAGCACAATATCCGCCGTCGCGCGGGGTTCGGCGACATAATCTGATTGGCGGGAATCCGGCTGAGAAATCTGCACGTCCTGACCCCGCAAGATATTGCTGTCATAATATCCGTGCACGCCAAAGCTGACGTTCATGCGGCGCGCATCGCGCGTCGGCGGGCTCTGCGCCTGGGCCGCCACACTGGTCGTGAGCAGCAGGGTCAGAAGGATCATCTGTCTTGATCGGCGGGGCATGGGCCACTCCCTATTATCGGGCAATGACGGGGCAGCTATCGCCATATCGACAATCAAACAATAACCCGTAAAAGCACGGAATCGCCAAAAATGGCTTAAATCCTCACTTTCATGCTGATTTATGGATAATTATTCATGTTTTCGACAATATTCTTCCATGTGTGAACATGTCTGTTCATATCAATATTGTTGAAAAACAAAATCAACCCAAATTAATTGGATGAGGTGGCCAATGCAGACGCCCTATGATTGGATAACGGTTGCGATCTTCGCCGGGATCGTCGTTTTATTCCTCCAGCGCTCTGTCGGCGATTCGCCGGTGGAGGATCGGCTGATCAGTTATTTCCCTCCGGCCATTGCCTGCGCAGTGGCCAATCAATTTGGCAATAATGGCTATGACGCCATTGCCATCGTCCTGATTCTGGGCGCCGTCGCCTATTGCTGGGTCGTCCTCAAACCCTTTGCCGGGCGTTCGTGACCAAGTTTTAACCGAACTGTCAGCACCGCACCGTCCTTGCCCGTCTAAGCCAAGCCCCAAACACAGCATGAAGGCAGATTTATGGGATGGTTTCGTTCACTCTGGGCCCGGTTCCGCAGGCGTCCGATCACCGCCGAAGCTGAGGAGTCGTGTGTGGTTGAACCAGAGCGCACGGTTGCCCTTGGTGAAGCCCCCCGCGCCCGCGCCCGCCCGCGCACTTCCGAGGATGCGTCCCTGCCTATGTTTCGCGCATCGGCTATGGATCGGCCTTCCGCCTCCGGCTCTGGATCGGCGCTGTCGGGCGCACGGCTGGCCCTGAATCACGTGTTCACGCCCGCCCAGCCTGTGACTGAGCGCAAGCGTTTTGCCGGACGGCTTGAAACGCTGGTTCAGCTCATTTCAGCTTTGGAGGATAAGCGCGGCCATGTCGTGCTTTATGGAGAGCGTGGCATTGGCAAGACATCTTTGCTCCATGTCTTAAGCGAGATTGCCCGCGACTCACGCTATCATGTTGCCTATGCCTCCTGCGGCGGCAGCAACCGTTTTGACGAGATATTCCGCACAATTTTGGCCGAAGTGCCGCTCATCTATTCAAGCTCGGTCGACCCGGCGTCGCACGATCTGGTCGCCGGGGCAACGCTCGACACGTTGCTGCCCCAAGAGACATTTGACGCCCGGCTGCTGGGCGATGTGTGCGCCAGCATTACGGGCACCCGCTTGCTCATCATCTTGGATGAATATGACCGGACAGAAGATCTGGTGTTCCGTCATAATGTCGCCGAACTGATCAAGAATCTGTCCGACCGGGCGGCGCGTGTGCAATTGGTGATCGCGGGCGTTGCCGGGAATTTGCAGGAATTGGTCGGCTATATCCCCTCCATCCGGCGCAATGTGATTGGCCTGCCCGTCCCGCGTTTGGAACGGCGCGAAGTTGAAGCCCTGATCGCTTTGGGGGAACGGGAGGCGGGGCTCAGCTTTACGCCCGCTGCCGTCGACCGGGTAAATCATCTTTGCAATGGCTCCCCCTATTTGGTGCGTCTGCTCTGCCATCAGGCGGGCCTGACGGCGCTCAATGCCGGGCGGCTGGACGTGGACCTGCCCGATATTGGCCGGGGATTGACCGACATTGTGCGCGATGCCGAACAACGCCTTGGGCCGCTTGCCCGGTCACAGGCGGAAGCCCTATTTGCAGCGCCGCAGACAAGCCTGTTGACGGCCATTGCCAAGGCCGCCTCCACCCCGGATGGCCGCTTTGGTCTGCATGATGTGCGTGCCGCCCTGACCGAGGCTCTGCCCGACAGCACCATTCCCGCCGAACTGACCCGGCTAGAGGGCCTGTCTTTGTTGACCCGATCCGAAGGGCCCGATGGCGAGGTTGTGCGCTTTAGTGATGAGGCCCTCCCCTTCTTCATCTGGATGCGGCTAGCGCGGGATCAGTTTGGCGGCGGCACGACGCGGCAAGCGGCCTGACCCCTGATGGCTGCACCCGTCCCGCGCGTCTCGATCATCATCCCGCATCTCAACCAGATCGACTCGGCCAAACACTGCCTCCTCTCCCTGCGCGCGCAAAGCTATCCAGCGGATAGGATAGAGATCATCCTTGCCGATAATGGCTCATCGGTGTCGCTCAGGGATTTGCGGTCGGCCTTTCCAGAAATGCACCTCGTGCGGGAGGAGCGCCCGGGGCCGGGCCTCGCCCGCAATGCCGGGGTTGCGTTGGCGACGGGGGATGTGCTTGCCTTTATCGATGCCGATTGCCGGGCCCACCCCCAATGGGTTGAGGCCGCGGTTTCCGCCCTGAGCCAACTAGGGGCGACGGGCATTGTCGGCGGCGATGTTCAAATTGCTCTCGCCAATCCCGCGCGCATGACCGGGCTTGAAGCCTATGAGAGCGTCTTTGCCTATCGACAGGCGCTATATATTAACAAGCTCGGCTTTTCCGGGGCGGGCAATTTGGCGATGCGCCGCGCGATGTTTGAGGCCGTCGGCCCTTTTGCCGGAATTGGCATTGCCGAAGATCGGGACTGGGGCCGACGCGCCCAATCACTCGGCCATGTCACGCTATATGCGCCAAATATGATCGTCTATCATCCGGCCCGCACCGACATGGCGGACATGGCGGCCAAGTGGCGCCGCCAAACGGCGCATGATCTGGCCGACCATCACAAGACGGGCCGCAGCGATCTTGTTTGGCTGGCGCGCATGGCCGCCCTTATGGGAATCACGCCTGTCCACGCCCTGCGCCTATTGGCCAGCCCGCGGGTTCATGGCCTTGCGTCCCGGCTGCGTGGCGTCGCCTGTCTTGCCCAGATTCGTCGCCTGCGCGTGCGTGAAATGTGGCACCAATGGGCCGACCCGGCCCATGAAGGGGCCACAGGCTGGAACCGGGGCGCATAAAGAGGGGGCTTGCACCTGCGCGCGGTCAGATTAGAGCCGGTTCATGGCTGATACGCTTTCCATTGCGACTTGGAACATTAACTCGGTGCGCTTTCGCGCGCCCATTGTTGAGCGGTTCCTGACCGACCACGCGCCAGATATTCTGTGCCTGCAAGAAACAAAGGCTATGGACGATGTGTTCCCGGCGGAGATGTTTCACCGGCTCGGCTATCGACATGTCGTGTTGCATGGCCAGCCCATGCATCATGGCGTCGCCACCATTTCGCGCATCCCCATTGCCGAAGACACGCGCCATGATTGGCAGGATAATGGCGAGGCCCGCCATGTCGGTGTGCGCCTGCCCAATGGCTGGCGGCTTGAAAATGTCTATGTGCCCGCCGGCGGCGATGTGCCGGACCGAGAGGCCAACCCCAAATTTGGGCAGAAGCTTGATTTTCTGGACCGCATGACCCGCTGGTCGGCCGCACTCAATGATCCCACAATTTTGGTGGGGGATTTCAACATTGCCCCGCTTGAAAGCGATGTGTGGAGCCACAAGCAATTGCTGGATGTGGTGAGCCACACGGCGATTGAGATTGACGCCTTGACCGCCCTTCAGAACAGCCATGACTGGGTCGATCTGGGCCGCCACTTCATCCCCGCGCCGCAGCGGCTCTACACCTGGTGGAGCTATCGGGCGAAGGATTGGACGGCGGGCGACAGGGGCCGTCGGCTCGACCATATGTGGGCCTCGCCAGCTGTGGCAGCAGCCGCGTTGGCGCATCATGTGCACGAGCCCTGCCGAAGCTGGGAAAAGCCATCTGACCATGTGCCCTTGGTGACGGAGTTTCGCCTTTGAACCCGGCCCAAGACGCAGCACGTGCGGTGGATGCGCTGCGGCGCGGCTGGCCCGTGACGCTGGACGGCGCACTCTCCCTGCTGGCTGTCGAAACGGCAGATGAGGAAAGTCTCGCCGCCTTCGATCCCGATCACAGCGCCGACATCCTCATTTCGGCGGGCCGGGCCGCGACATTGAAACTCGCCAATCAGCGGGAGGCCGCCGCCCCCGACGCGCCGGTCATGGTCGCGCGCGACCGCTGGCTTGATCTGGCAACGGCCACCGCGCTGGCCGATCCCGCGCTTGATCTTGCAACGCCTATGAAAGGCCCGTTTCAGGCGATCCCCGTTCACACGCCTGACAGTGCGGCGGCCGCCCTCATCCTTGCGCGCCATGCGGGGCTCCTCCCGGCCTTTTTTGTGGTGAAGGGGCCAGTCGCGGGCGCGACGGCGCTGTCACACGACGCAGTTCAGGCCTATGAATCGTCCGATCGCTTGCGCATCGTCTCACGCGCGCGGCTTCCCGTCGAAGCGGCGGAACAGGCAGAAATTATTGCCTTCCGCACGCCAGAGGCGGGGCTGGAGCATGTTGCCCTGATGATCGGCAGCCCCAATGGCCACCCGCCGCTCGTCCGGCTGCACAGCGAGTGCCTGACCGGCGATGTGTTGGGCAGCCTGAAATGCGATTGCGGCCCGCAATTACAGGCCGCCCTGCGCCTGATGGCAGAGCATGGATGGGGCATTCTTCTCTATCTGCGGCAGGAAGGTCGTGGCATCGGCCTGATCAATAAGCTGCGGGCCTATGCCTTGCAGGATCAGGGATTTGATACGGTGGACGCCAATACCCGGCTGGGCTTTGCCATTGATGCCCGTGACTTTTCCGTTGCAGCGCGCATGCTGACGCTCTTGGGGCAAGACAAGATCCGCCTCTTGACCAACAACCCCGAAAAGGTCGGGCGGCTTCAGGCCGAAGGGATAGAGGTGGTGGAACGCGTACCGCACAAGCTGCCGCCCAATCCGCACAATGCCCGCTATCTTGAGACCAAGCGCGACCGCACCGGCCACGCGCTTTAACCAAACAGAATTTTTGTGACCTCGGCAAAATTATGGGCAATGGCCTGAACGCCCTTGTCCATCAGCAACTGGTCATGCCCGTCATGGCAATGCCGCCCTGCCGCCAGACCGATGACAAAGGCGCCAGAGGCGACAGCGCCAATGGCTCCCACGGGTGCGTCCTCAAGGATGGCGACCCGGCGGATATCCACGCCCAATTCTTGCGCTGCATGAAGATAAATGTCGGGCGCAGGTTTGCCGCGCGTCACATGTTCTTTGCCGGAATAAATGTGCGGCGCAAAGTTATCTTCCAAGCCCAAATGCGCCAAATGCGTCTTGATCCAATGGGTTGAACTGGAAGAGGCAATGGCGCGCGGCAGATCCGCAGGCAAGGTTTCGACAAAGCGGATCGCTCCGTCCACCGCCTCTATGCCTTCGCGCATCACGCGATCATCCTCGGCTTGCCGCGCCTTGAAGAAAGCTTCGGGCACCTCTCCGCCAATCCAACGTGCAACCGCTGCATAAAAATTATCGCCCGACAGGCCCACAAATTGCGTGACGGCATCTTGCGCCGTTGTTTCATGGCCCAGTTCGGTCAGGAGATCGGCAAGGTGACGATTGCCGATAAACTCGCTTTCGAGCAGGACGCCATCAAAGTCGAAAATCAACGCATCGAACGTCATGCGCGCGCTCCAAACAGAGCGGTGCCAATGCGGATTTGCGTGGCCCCCAGCATGATGGCCGCTTCATAATCGCCCGACATGCCCATGCTGAGTTCAGACAGGCCAAGCTCTTTGGCGATTTTGGCGAGCAGCGCAAAATAGGGCGCCGCTTCCGTGTCTGCTGGTGGCACGGCCATAAGGCCCACAACGTCCAGCCCCGCCGCGCGCGCTTGGGCCAACATCTCAGGCACCTCAACCGCGGCACATCCGCCTTTTTGCGCTTCTTCCCCAATATTGACCTGAAGGAAATAGCGGGGCCGTCTCCCGGCCTTCTCCTGCGCGCGGCCAAGGGCGGTGATGAGCGAGGGGCGGTCGGCCGAATGAATGACATCAAAGAGGCGCACCGCTTCTTCGGCCTTATTGGATTGCAATTGGCCAATTAGGTGCAGCTCAATGCCCGGCGTTTCGGCCAGCAGCTCTGGCCATTTGCTCTGGGCTTCCTGCACCCGATTTTCGCCAAAAACACGCTGGCCCGCCGCAAGGAGGGGGCGGATCGCCTCGGCGCTCTGCGTCTTGGACACGGCCACCAGCGTCACCGCCTCTGGCGCGCGCCCCGCGATTTTGCAGGCGCGGGCCATGTCGTGATGAACGGCGTTCAGCCGATGCTTTGCGTTCTCAGTCATGCCGCGGCTATAGAGGTGTGGATGCCGAAGCGCCACCACCCCTTGCCCCCCATATGGTTCATGACCGACGAACGTCTGGGCGATGATCTTTGGCCCGCGCTCGCCGCACTTCCTAAGGGAAAGGCGGGCATTATCTTTCGCCATTACGCCACCCCCGATCTGCAACGCCGGGCGCTGTTTGAGGCGGTGCGCCGGATTGCACGGGCCCGGCGACTGATGCTGATCTTGGCAGACACGCCCCGGCGCGCGCGTGGTTGGCGGGCCGAGGGCAGCCATGGCCGCCATGTCGGAGCCTTGACCGCCCCGGTGCATAATGTGCCAGAGGTGCGGGCGGCCGAACGCGCGGGCGCGCAGCTGCTGTTTTTATCCCCGTTGTTTGCGACGCGCAGTCACGCCGGGGCGCAGCCACTGGGCCGGGTGCGCTTCGGCCTGATTTCACAGCAATCCCGCCGCCCGATCATCGCGCTGGGCGGCATGACAGCCGCGCGCTTTGCAACGCTTAAATCCTCGAAACTTTATGGATGGGCTGCGATCGACGGGCTGGCCCCGCCGCAGCGTCAGAATCGGAAGGCCGTGCCCAGATAGACAGCTTGGCTGTCGCGGCGATTATCCTTCAGCGGCTCCAACCGTTCGCGCTGAGATTTATAGCGGACACCCGCCGTCACATCGATATTGCGCGTCAGGCGGTACGACCCGCCGACATCGAGCGCAACGCTCTCACTCGAATCAACAATACGCGGGGCCGTGCCCACCGGACGCTCTGCTGCCAGCTGAAGCCGCGTTGACCAGCGCTTCGCCGTGTAACTCAGGCCCAGATCTGCTGCCTGACGCCGACCGCCGGCAAGGCCCAGATCCGCCTCGCCCATATCGCCAGAGACAGCGAAGCGACGCCAGCCAACCGAAACGCCCAAATTATAGGCCAAGGGGGCAATGGCGGCCAGACTGCCTGCGCTTGCCGGACGGTCTGCACCCGGAAGCGCGCGCGTCGACCGAGCGCGCACAGCGACAGTCACTTTGCGATTCGTCTTGGCGGACGAGGCCGGGGTGAACCGGAAACCAGATGTCGCGGTTGTGCTGCGCGAAAACGCCATGGCAAGGCGCGGGTCCGCAGATGCTGGCGTGAAATTACCGAGCGCTCGGCCCAAAGATGCTTGCTGGGCAGAACCACCACGCGGTGCCGCAAAACCGACGGAAGACGCAATAAGGCTCGCCGCTGCGGCCAAGGCCACAACACCAATCGTCCAAAAGGAGGCCCGAGTCGTCATAGAGTCTCCATGACACAAAGCAAAATCAAGCTATAGCTTTATGTCAGTAAATCGCGCCTCTAGTCATAAATTGTTTCAAGGCTGTTGCATGTCTTCAACAACCCTGTGCGCTCCTCCCTTGCGGACAAGGGATATCAGCCTATAACGCCGCTCATCTTCCTATTTTTCTTTGACGAGGAATTGCATGCGTCGTCCCCTCACCGCCATTTTTGCCCTGTCGCTTCTGGCGACCCTTCCTGCCTGCAGCATGCTGGGCATTGGCGGCGGCAAGGCAAAGGCCAAGCAACAATCCGATCAAGCGGCGTCCCGCGTCACCACAATCGGTGTGAATGCCTATCTCTGGCGCGCATCGCTCGACACCCTGTCCTTCATGCCATTGGTTCAGGCGGATGCCACAGGCGGTGTCATTTTGACCGATTGGTATAGCAATCCCAATAATATGGGGGAGCGGATGAAGCTGACGGTCAGCATTTTGGATCAGGATTTGCGCGCCGATGCCTTGCGCGTCGCTGCCAGCCGTCAGGTCAACCAAAATGGCAATTGGGTTGATGCGCCTGTGCAAGCAGCGACCGTCCAGAAGCTTGAAGAAATCATCCTGACCAAAGCACGGGATTTGCGCCGCGCGGCCATCGCAGGCTGAACCACCGCGCCTGATGGCTTGGGTCGCGTGGAGAACTTTGCACCGGCTGGCCCCGCTTTTAACGCAACCCAGTGATGAAGAAGATGCGGAGCTGACACGCCTATGACGACGCGTTTCAACCCTTTTAAGGCCGATGGCCTTTGGCAAAAAGCATGGGACGATGCGGGCATCTTTACCGCGCCTGCCGCAAGCGACCCGCGCCCCAAATCCTACGTGCTGGAGATGTTCCCCTATCCCTCTGGGCGCATCCATATGGGTCATGTCCGCAACTATACGATGGGCGATGTGCTGGCCCGGTATAAGGCAATGACGGGCCATGCCGTGCTCCACCCAATGGGGTGGGACAGTTTTGGCATGCCTGCTGAAAATGCGGCGATGGAAAAAAAGGTGCATCCCGGCGATTGGACACGATCCAATATTGCGGCGATGAAAAAGCAGTTGAAGCGGCTCGGCCTTGCCATTGACTGGAGCCGCGAACTGTCCACCTGTGAGCCGGACTATTATGGGCAGGAACAGGCTCTGTTCCTTGATTTTTACAAATCGGGCCTGGTCTATCGCAAGGAATCAACGGTCAATTGGGATCCGGTCGATATGACCGTGCTTGCCAATGAACAGGTGATCGATGGGCGCGGCTGGCGCTCTGGCGCGCTGGTTGAAAAGAAAAAGCTCAATCAATGGTTCCTGAAGATCACTGACTTTGCCGATGAGCTGCTCGATGGGCTGAAATCGCTCGATCAATGGCCGGATAAGGTCCGGCTGATGCAGGAAAATTGGATTGGCAAATCCAAGGGCCTGAATCTCAGCTTCAATCTGGTCGGTACGCATGACGCAATCGACGTGTTCACCACCCGGCCCGATACGTTATTTGGCGCAAGCTTTGTCGCGATAGCCGCAGACCATCCGCTGGCCGCCGCCCTCGCTGAAAATGCGCCGCGCCTCAAAGATTTTATCGAAGATTGCCGCCGGGGCGGGACGACTGCTGCCGAAATTGAAACGGCGGAGAAAAAAGGGTTCAACACCGGCCTATCGGTCGAACATCCGCTCGATTCCAGTTGGCATCTGCCCGTCTATGTCGCCAATTTTGTCCTGATGGATTATGGCACAGGCGCCGTCTTTGGCTGCCCCGCGCATGACCAGCGCGATCTGGATTTTGCGCGCAAATATCACCTACCGGTCCGCCGCGTCGTCGCCGATGGCGAACAAACCAATCTCGAATTTGAAGGGGACACCGCCTATACCGGGCCGGGCCAGATCGTGAATTCGCACTGGCTCAATGGCATGAACGTGGACGCGGCGAAGGCCGCCGTCATCGCGCGCGCCGAACAAGATGGTTTTGGCGAAGGCCAGACGCAATATCGCCTGCGCGACTGGGGCGTGTCGCGCCAGCGTTATTGGGGAACGCCCATCCCCATCATCCATTGCGATTTCTGCGGCGTCCTGCCCGTGCCGCGGAGCCAATTGCCGGTAAAACTGCCCGAAGATGTGACCTTTGATCAGCCCGGCAATCCGCTCGACCGGCATCCGACATGGAAGCATGTTAGCTGCCCCAATTGCAAAGAACCGGCCCGGCGTGAAACCGACACGCTCGATACATTTGCCGATTCCAGCTGGTATTTCATCCGCTTTGCCAGCCAGCCCGATGACAAGCCCTTTGACCGCGAAGAAGCGGAAGCTTGGCTGCCCGTTGGCCAGTATATTGGCGGCATTGAACATGCGATTCTGCACTTGCTCTATGCTCGCTTCTGGACGCGCGCGCTGGAACGCATTGGCAAAATTGGCATAACAGAACCCTTTGCCGCGCTCTTCACCCAAGGCATGGTCACGCATGAGACCTATAAGTCGCAAGATGGGGCCTGGCTGTCCCCTGAAGATGTAAAGATTGCCGGAGATGTGGTGACAAGCCTGGATGGCGCACCCGTGATCCGCGGCCGCATTGAGAAAATGTCCAAGTCCAAAAAGAATGTTGTCGATCCCGATCCAATGTTCGATCAATATGGCGCGGACGCCGTGCGCTGGTTCATGCTGTCTGACAGCCCGCCGGAACGCGATCTGGAATGGTCGGAAAGCGGGATTGAAGGCACATGGCGCTTCGTCAATCGTATCTGGCGGCTCTTCGATACGCTGGAAGACGGCCAAGGTGCAGACAAATCCGTTGATCAGCTGTTGCACCGCGCCATTGCCGGCATGGCCAGCGATATTGAGGCGCTGACCTTTAACAAGGCTGTCGCCAAGGTGCATGAACTGGTCAACGCGCTGGAAAAAGCATCTGCCTCTCAATCGCGCTCCACCGCCATCCGCACACTCGCTCGCCTCATCTCCCCCATGTTGCCGCATCTGGCCGAAGAGGGCTGGGCGCGCATGGGCGGCGCAGGGCTGGTCGCGTCTCAACCCTGGCCAGAGCATGATCCAAGCCTGCTGGTGGATGATGAAGTGACGATTGCGGTGCAGGTCAATGGCAAGCTGCGCGATACGTTGACCGTGGCGAAAGATCTCGACAAGGCCGGGCTAGAGGCGTTGGCGCTGGCCTCTGACAAGATTGTCCGCACGCTGGATGGGGCGACCCCAAAGAAAGTCATTGTCGTGCCGGGGCGTCTGGTTAACATTGTCGCATGACCTTGGCTTTCCCCCGCCTGCTGCATAGCGCCGCCCTATTGGTGCTTCTCTCGGCCCTGCCTGCCTGCACGCTCCGGCCGCTCTATAGCGGTGGCGCACAGGGGGCGGCCGCCCAGATGCTAGGCTCCATTGAGGTGCAGCCCATTGCGGGCAAGGCGGGCTGGCTGATGCGCGATGCGCTGCAACAGCGTCTGGGAGCAGTGCGACAAAATGATGCACGCTATCGGCTGGAAATTGAATTGGATGATCAGATCACGGGCTTTGGCTTGCGCCGCGATGACTCCGTCACGCGAGAGCGGCGAACATTGCGTGCGCGCTATCGCCTGATTGATCTTTCAACAGGGGCGATGGTGCTGGATGCCACCGCAGGCTCCGATGCCGGTATTGATGTCGTGTCGTCGGAATATGCGACTATTGCCGCAGAAAACACGGCGCTTGAGAATCTCAGCGGCATCGTCGCGGATCAAATTGTCGCCCGGCTTGCCCAGCAGGCAAGGTCGGCGCCTGCCCCGTGAAGGCAAACGCAAACGAGATTGCCCGCGCCCTGGACGCAGCCAATGGGCCCGTCCGCTTCTTCTTGCTCTATGGCCCGGATGAAGCGGGGTCTGCCGCCCTTGCCCGTCGGCTGGAACGGGCCATGGGCCAAGAGGCAGAGCGGATTGATCTGGATGGCAGCACGCTGAAAGCCGATCCCGCCCGTCTGGTGGATGAAGCGGCCAGCATCTCTCTTTTCGGCGGGCGGCGCTGGATCCGCATTCAACCAGCGGGCGATGAAATCGCCGCTGCTGTCGCTAGCCTGCTGGAAGCAGACGTCGCAGGAAACCCTGTTGTCGCCTTGGCCGGGGCGCTCAAGCCCAGCTCTCCCTTGGTCAAGCTCGCGCTGGATCATAAACTGGCGCTGGCCCACCCAAGCTATGTGCCCGATGCCCGCGATGCAGCCCAAATTGCAGAGACGCTGGCGCGCGAAGCGGGGCTGAGGCTGCCCCGCGATTTAGGCCGGACACTGGCCATATCATGCAGCAATGATCGATCCATCATGGCGCAGGAAATTGAAAAACTGGCGCTCTATCTAGACGCCGCGCCCGACCGACCAGCCGAAGCAACCGCCGATGCGCTGGAGGCTATTGGCGCGTCCAACCCAGATGGGGAATTGAGCAAGCTTGTCGATGCCATCATGGGCGGGCAGCCGGGCCGTGTGGGGGCCGAAATTGCCCGGCTCGGCCAATCGGGCATTGCCGGCATTCCGGTGTTACGCGCGCTGTTCCGTCGCCTCATTCTGTTGGCCGCGCTGCGGCGCGATATTGACGGGGGGCAGTCGCCCGCCGCCGCAGTCGAGGCGCGTGGCAAGGCGATTTTCTTTAAGGAAAAACCCGCCATTACCGATCAGGCGAGCCGATGGCCCGCCGATCGGCTGGCCGCACTGGCGGATAAGCTGCTTGCGGCCGAACGCGCGCTCAAAAGCTCTGGCACGGCAGGTGAGATTCTCGCCGAAGCCGAGATGCTCACCATTTCCCGCTTCGCTGCCCGCCGCCGCTAAGCCCATAAAAAAGCCCGCCCCGGATGTGCCGGAGCGGGCTTTTTCTGTCTTTAATCAGCCGCTTAGAACGTCCGACGAAGCGTGACGCCATAGGTGCGCGGTTCGCCCAAGAACAAGCCGTAAAGCTGCGAGGATGAGGTGGAAAAGCCGCGACGCACACTATTGGTCGCGCCACTTCCCTGAAGCGGCATGTCAAAGGCGATCTGCTGATAATCAACATTGAAGAGGTTCTGCGCCCAAGCTTCAATGGCCCAGCCCTTATCCCCATTGTTGAGGCCAATGCGCGCATTGACGAGCGCATAGCCATCCTGCACCTTTTCAAGGTCGAGGTCAGATCCCGTGTTGATGTCGCTGGTGTAGCGGAAATCAATATAGGCCAGACCCTTCAGGCCCGACGCGCCAATATCTGGCGTCCAACTTACCGCCCCGGTCGCCACATATTTGGTGGAGTTTGATAAGCGCGCACCCGGCAATTGGAAGAAGGCGGGCGACAAGGACCCCGTCGTGTTGGTCGGGTTCTTATTGCCGATCAGATTGTCGGCATAACGCGTGTCGGCATAGGTCAGGCCGAGGTTGATCGACACATTGCGCGCCGGGCGCAGGGCGGCTTCAAGCTCAATCCCCTTAGAGATCACGCCGCTCTTTTCCTTGCCCGTGCAGCCGCTATTGCCCGTAATGGCATCCACATCCGACCCATCGCCGCCGGCCAGCGTCGAGCAGCCCTGCACATTTTCAACGACGAAGTTCACGCCGTTAAAGGTGTTGAGCTGGAAGTTATCGAACTTCTGGTAAAAGGCAGCGACATTCACATCGATGCCGCGGCCATCATATTTCAGGCCGATTTCATAGGCGTCAACCATTTCCGGCTTAAACTGCAAGGCGTTGGTGTCGAACGCAGTGCCGTCAATCGCGCGGTTGCCATTGCTGTTCGCTGTGCGGCCAAGGCGATAAAGGCTGTTGCGATCCAAGTTAAAGCCGCCCGCCTTATAGCCGCGCGAGAAGCTGGCATAGGTCAGCAGATCTTCGTTCGGCTTAAAGCTGATGACGCCGGTGCCGGTAAATTCATCTTCCTTGCGGGTCGAATCATTCTGGCTGATGCGGCCATTGGGGACAGACGGGATGACGCACGCAAGTTGGCCCGCACCATATAGCGCATTGGTCGTCGGCAGAGCCGACAAGGTCCGGCACATCACATTCGTGTCGGAAAAACTTGCGTCAAGCGTCTTCTTCTCATTGGTGTAGCGCACACCCAAGGTGAGGGTCAGGGCATCGGTGACAGCAAAGCTGTTGTGCGTGAAGAGCGCATAGTTGCGGCTCGTCTGGCGATAGTTATCGGTGATCTGAGCGCCGTTGAGCGACAAGGGCGCCGTCGGGCTTAACAACGTGCCAATTGCGGCATAGCCGGGGAAAGTCGGGCTGCTGAGCCGCGAAATCGCATCGGCATAGCGGGTATAGTCGGCCCCAAAAGCCAAATTGTCGTTGAGCGTCAGGATTTCATTGGCGAAATAGCCGCCAACCAGCCAGTCCAGCTTATCATCCAGCGCATTGCCCTGAAGCCGCACTTCCTGGGTGAAGGTGGAGAATTTCTGATTGGCCGTGCCGTCATCCTCCCGGTGCAAAATGTCGAGATTGTTGAAATCGGCATCCTGTCCGCGCAGCCAGCGCCAGTTGCGATAGGCGGTGATTGAGGTCAGCTTGGCTGCCCCCAAATCATAATTGGCTTCGCCCGAAACGCCCCAATCGCGCACATCGCCGCGATAGGACTGGCCCGGCGTGATCGACACCTGACGCGTATAAGGCGTGTCGTTGATCGTGCCGCCCAGCGCCCGCAGGGTCGCGGCAATCGGGTTGGCTGAACGATTAATCGTGCCGCCCGTGCCCGCTGTCACGAGCGCGGCAGGGTAATAGGGTGCGGCACAGCATTCTTCATTGCGGTCCGAATAATCGGCTATCAGGCGCACAGAAAAGTCGCTGTTCGGCTCAATCAACATCTGCCCGCGCAGCATATAGCGGTCACGATTATTGACTGTGCGGCCTGAGGTCACATCCTTCAAAAAGCCATCGCGCTTTGAATAGACGCCATCAAGGCGGGCGGAAATAGCGTCTGAGACCGGGCCGGTAATGCCACCGACAAGGCGCAGGGCATCATAATTGCCGTAACTCGCCTCCAACGTGCCGCCAAAGTCAGAGGAGGGGCGCGCTGTAATGACATGAATGAGACCAGCCGAGGCGTTGCGGCCGAAGAGCGTGCCCTGCGGGCCGCGCAGCACCTCAATCCGGTCAATCGCCCCGAGTTCCGTCAGGCCAACGCCTGCACGGCTGCGATATACGCCATCCACGAAAGTTGCGACTGAACTTTCAAGGCCGGGATTATCGCCGACCGTCCCGATGCCACGAATACGCGCACCGCCGCCTGCCGCTTCTGATGAGGTGGAGGAGACCAAGAGTGAGGGCGACAGCTGATTCAACTGGCGAATGTCGGATGCGCCGGAGCGCGCCAGCGTTTCTGCCGTGACAGCCGAGACAGCCAAGGGAACATCGGCCAGCTGCTGTTCGCGGCGGGTGGCGGTGACGATGATTTCCGCTTCTTCCAAGCCCGTATCCTGGGGCTGCATGTCTTGAGCGTAGGCAGAGGTCGAGAGGGCGGCAAAAGCTGCCGACGCCAGAAGAATAGAACGGGTCATAAGTGACATCCTCTAAAGGGGGGTTGATGACATATGTTATGTTTTAATTGTGCCTAGCTAATGTCGCCTTGGACTCGCGGCTAGGCCTGTGAACAATCTGTCCTTAATTTCGTGGCAAAATGGTGCTTTTTTGCAACATATTTGGTTGCACCGTAAACCATGCTGCGCACAAAAAAGGCGGCCGAGCATTGCCGGGCCGCCTTTTTGCGAAAAGGATGCGCCTTATTTGGGCGCGAGTACCATCAGCATCTGACGGCCTTCCATGCGGGGATATTGCTCAATCTTGGCAACGTCCGCCACATCTTCCTGCACCCGCTGCAACAGCTTCATGCCCAATTGGCCATGCGCCAATTCACGACCACGAAAGCGCAGGGTGATTTTCACCTTATCGCCTTCTTCGATGAACTTGTTCACCGCGCGCATTTTCACATCATAATCATGGTCATCGATATTGGGACGCATCTTGATCTCTTTGATCTCCTGCGTCTTTTGCGATTTTCGCGCGGCATTGGCCTTTTTCTGGGCCTCATATTTGAACTTGCCGATATCGAGAAACTTGGCGACGGGCGGATCGGCGTTGGGCGAAATCTCAACCAGGTCGAGTCCAACCTCAGCTGCCTGATCAATGGCTTCGCGGGTGTACATGACGCCCAGATTTTCGCCATTTTCGTCAATCACGCGCACCTTGGGCGACGTGATAAACTGGTTAAACCGGGGGCCGTTCATCGGCGCGGGGCCGGGGCCCATGGGTCGCCGGGGGGTTAAGGGTGGGATAAGCGTGTCTCCATATGTCGTCGCAATTCGGACCGCGATCTATCTTGAATCTCTGCGTTCGGGAAGCAAAAACCGCGATCAACTGCGCCTTTCCCATAACCCTGTGGCGAAAGCGTGTCACTCTTTACGCCGTTATCCCGCCTTATAGGGATCGGAGCGCCTCTGCCGGGCGGGTGCGCAGGACCGGAATGGCCCCGATCAGACCCAGTGCCAGCGTGCCCAAACCACCCGCGGCCACGGTCGCGATGACAAGCGGCCAATCCGGCATCCAGTCCAGATCAAACATCCGGGTGGTCAGCAGCCAGCCCGCAAGACTACCGAGCCCCAGCGCGATGAAAGAGAGCAAAAGGGCAAGCACGGCATACTCCATCGCCTGCACCAGCAAGATCTGACCGCGTGTTGCGCCCAGCAATTTGAGCAGCACGGCATCATAGCTGCGCGTCCGGCGCGCGGCCGAAATCGTGCCAATCAAAACGGCGATACCCGCTGCAACCGCAACTGATGCCGCCGCCGCAATGGCCTTTGCCAATTGGTTCAGAAGCGTGGCCACTTCGGTGATGACATCCTTCACCCGAACCATCGTGACGGCAGCAAAGCCCCCGGAGACCGCCCGGCTGATGGCGGGTTCATGGATTGGATCAACGGCAATGGTTGAGGCCAGGGTATAGGGCGCTGAGTCCAAGGCCGTCCGGTTGAACACCAGCACATAGTTAAATCCCAACGTGTCCCAATTCACTTCCCGGAACGAGGCGATGCGCGCGGCAATCTCCACGCCCAGAACCGAAATCGTGATTGGATCGCCAATTTTAAGCCCAATGGATTTGGCAGCACGCTCATCCATCGAGACAAGCGGCGGCCCGGCATAATCGGCGGGCCACCATGCGCCCGCCGTCAGGCGACTACCCTCGGGCAGATCGTCGGCGAAGGTCAGGCCCCGGTCGCCGCGCAGGAACCAGGCTTCTTCAGGGATATCTTTCATATCGGCAACGCGCTTGCCCGCGACCTCAACGACTGGGCCGCGCAAGGCAGGCACGGTGTTGATCTGCGCCTTGGGGTCAACGGCCCGGATCGTGTCGATAAAGCGCTGCTGATCCTCCTTGGCGATATCGAGCGCGAAGAAACTGGGCGCTCTTTTGGGAATGGTGCTTTCAATTTGTGCATTCAGGCTAGTCTGGATGACGGCCAAGGTCGCAAACAGCGTGAGGCCAAGGCCAAGGGCAACCACAAGCCGCCCGGTCTGCGCGCCCGGCCGATGGAGATTGGCGATGGCCAGACGCAGCAGCGGGGATGTGGGTCGGGGGAGCCGCGCCGCCCCCTTGGAAATGGCGACGCCCAGCAGTGTCAGCAGCAACAGCAAACCGACCACGCTCACCACAAAGCCTGCGGCAAAAATCGGCTCCCTTGCCGATGCAATGGCAAGGGCGGCGATGCCCAAGGCCAAGAGCGCACAGGCAATCATCACCGGGCGAGATGGCCGGGACGCCCCTTCCACCCCGGTGCGAAACAAATGAGCAACAGTCACAGAGCGTGCCCGCGCCAAAGGAGCCAGCGCGAACAACAGGGCCACAAGCACGCCATAAAGCGCGGCCAGCGCCAAGGGCATGGGATAAGCCTGAAGCTGGGGCGGCACGGGCAGGGCATCCCCCGCAAGTGCCACCACGGCAAAGGGAACGAGCGCACCGACCGCCAGACCTGCGGCAATGGCAACCAGCGCCACAATCAGGATCTGCGCCAGATAGAGCTGAAATATGGTGCGGCTGTCCGCCCCCAATACCTTGAATATGGCAATGCTGGTCCGCTTGCCTTCCAGCCAAGAGGCAACCCCATTGCCCACGCCAATTCCGGCAATGGCAAGTGCGGTCAGCCCGACAAGGCTCAAAAACTGGCCAAGCCGTTCGACAAACCGGCGCGTGCCCGGCGCGCCATTGCTGCGGTCGCGCACTTCCCAGCCCGCTTCCCGAAAGCGACTGGTGATTGATTTGCCAGCGGCCTCGGGCGATGCGCCGGGTGGCAATTTGACCCGATAGCTTGCGGAAAACAAACTGCCCGGCTGCACCAATTTGGTGGCCGCCAGCCCCTGTTGATCCACCAATATCGCCGGGCCAAAGGTAAAGCCGCTGCCGGCCCGATCAGGCTCTTCGGCAATAATGCCCATCACCCGAAACTGCGCTTCACCCACCCGAACGGGGCTGCCCACGCGCAGGCCCAGTTTATCGGCAAGGCCCGGTGCGATGGCGGCATCCAAACCCGAAGGGCGCGCGGCAAGCGCCCCTTTTTCGAGCCGCAAGGCACCATAAAGCGGATAGGCCTGATCCACCCCCTTCAGCTCCGCCAGAACCGCGCGGCTATTGTCTGGAAGGGCGGCCATGGCGCGCATCCGCACCACCTCAGACACGCGGCCCAGTCGGCCAATCGCCTGCCGTTCTTCCGGAGCGGCGGTACGTTGCGCCAGTTCAAACTGAACATCGCCCCCCAAAAGCAGCTGCCCGCGATCTGCCAATCCGCCGAGAATGGCACTTGATAAGCTGCCAATGCCCGCCAGCGCCGCGACCCCCAGAAACAGGCAGATGGCAAGCAGGCGCAAGCCTGCACGCGACCCACGCAAATCCCGAAGGGCAAGGCGCCAAATCCGGCTCACTTTGTTTTAGCGATCCAAGCCTTGACCTGTTCCTCAAGAATATCGAGCGGAACCGGCCCGTCTTTCAGAACGACATCATGGAAGGCGCGATACTCAAATTTCGGCCCCAGTTCCTTTTGCGCCAGATCGCGCAATTGGCTGATCTTCAGGCGGCCGACCATATAGGCGGTCGCTTGGCCCGGATAGACGACATAGCGCTCAATGGCTTTGACGATCCCGCCGGGCGCATCGGCCGAGTTATCCTGCACATATTGGATCGCCTGTTCGCGCGTCCATTTTTTGTGATGCAAGCCACTGTCCACTACCAGCCGAATGGCGCGGTGCAGCTCCAGCTGGAGCCGGCCAAAATCGCGATAGGGGTCGGTATAGAGCCCCATGTCCTTGGCCAGCTTTTCCGAATAGAGGCCCCAGCCCTCAGTATAGGCGGTAAAGCCTCCAAACCGGCGGAAGGGCGGCACATTGGTCAGCTCGGTCTGGATGGTGCGCTGAAGGTGATGGCCCGGCAGACCTTCATGGTAGAATAAGGCCTCCACCTCGACGAGCGGCATATCCGCCATATCGTAAAGGTTCGCATAATAGGTGCCGGGGCGCGAGCCGTCTGGCGACGGGCCTTGGTAAAAGGCCTTGCCGGCTGACTTCTCGCGGAACGGCTCCACTGGTTTCACAACCAACGGGGCCTTGGGCAAGATGCCGAAATATTTGGGCAAGAGGGCCGTGACCTGCTGCTTAGCCTTTTCCGTTTCCGACAAATAAAGCGCCCGCCCTTCTTCCGTGTTGGCGGCATAAAAACGCTTATCGGTGCGGATGAAGGAAAAAAAGTCCTGCAGGCTGCCCTGAAATCCGGTCTTCGCCATGATCTCGCGCATTTCGCCATGGATGCGCGCGACTTGGGACAGGCCCAGCGCATGGATTTGATCGCCATTCAGATCTGTCGTGGTGTAGTTTTTGAGGAGTTGCGCATAATAGCCCGCCCCATCTTTGAACCGCCACACGCCATCATCGGCTCCTGCCATCGCCTGCTGACGCTCCATTTCTGCGACCAGTTCGGCATAGGCAGGCTTTACAGATGTCAAAAGAGCGTCCGTTGCCTGTTGCAGCAGCGCGGCCTTGTCCGCATCGGTCAGACCCAGCTTTTCAATCTTCCCCTTAATGTCGGCATAAAGCGGCGCTTCGACATTGGTCTTGGTGAAGGGGAAACCCGCAACAACATTTTTCGCGTCGTTAATGACATAGGGGTAAACCCATTTGGGCGGCATAATGCCCTTGTCCGCGCGCGCTTTGGACTGAGCAATGGCCTGACGTAGGCCGGGGCCCATGCCCTGAAGGCGGCTGATATAGGCTTGCGCATCCGCGGTGGACGTGACGCGGTGGATGTTGATCAGGAAGGCGGGCAACTGACTTTGCGCGCCATTCATCTGGTCAAACACATAGCCATAATCCCGATAGGGATAGGACGCGGCAGAGCGCGCAACCTTCTTTTCAAACAGGCGATAGGATAAGAGACTATCGGGGCTCAGCTTGGCCGGGTCAAAGCGGCGGCGCATCTCGGCAAGGGCCGCCTGATCGGCTTTATAATCTTCTGCTTCCGCTGCATCGCTGAAATCATCCCATTTGCCATAATCGGCATCGACAATGCCCCGGTAGGATTTGGCGAGCGGGGAGCGCGCAAGTTCTGCTGCGTCATAATCGGCAAAAAATTTGGCGAGGGCTGCATCTTGCATATCGACCGTTGCAGGCATTTGCGCCGGAGCGGTCACCGGCGCGGGGGCGGCCAAAAGAGGCGCTGCGGTCGCGGTCGACAGCATAAGGGCAAGGAAGGAATGGCGCATAAGTAAGCTCCTGTTTTCTGGCCTTTTTTGGGCCTGTTATCTGCTTGATTGACCTGTATCTGAGATGATCTGGCCGTCGCGCATATCAATCACGCGCGCACACCGGGCGGCCAAAGCGGCATCATGGGTGATGACGAACAACGTGGCCCCGCTGTCTTTTTGCCGGGCAAAGAGCAAATCCATGATCTGCGTACCGGTGGTGACATCCAAATTGCCCGTCGGCTCATCGGCAAAGAGCAGCATGGGTTGCGGCGCAAGGGCGCGCGCAATCGCCACACGCTGTTGCTCTCCGCCGGAAAGTTGAACCGGATAATGGCCCGTGCGCGCGGCCAAGCCAACGCGCTCCAATTCTGCCCGGGCGCGCCCAAATGGGTCATCGATCCCGGCCAATTCCATCGGCACCGCCACATTTTCCAGCGCCGTCATGGTTGGCAGCAGATGGAAGGCCTGCAAGATGATGCCGATCCGGCCCCGCCGGGCGCGGGCCAGCGCATCTTCATCGCTCTGACCAAAATCAACGCCATCAATGATAATCTCACCGCCGCTCGCGCGCTCTAGCCCCGCCAGCACCGCCATGAGGGAGGATTTGCCAGACCCCGACGGGCCAAGCAGGGCCACCGTTTCCCCTTTGGAAACAGTCAGGTCGACACCCTTTAGAATCGCAACTTTCGCCTCCCCTGATCCAAGGGAAAGGGTGACATTGCGGGCCTGCATGATGATATGGGACGAAGATTCGGTCGTTTGCGTCGGCACAAGGGAGCTTTCAGATGAAGCGGTTTGCACAATATGGGTTGGGTTTGGCTTTATTCCAAGCTCTGCTTTTAGTCATGGCGACACCAGCGCAGGCGCGGGAGGTGTTGATCCTCGCTTTTGGCGATAGTTTGAGCGCGGGCTATGGCCTGAAGCCGCAAGACGCCTTTCCCGCGCAATTGCAAACGACCTTGCGCAAACAGGGCGTGGCGGCGCGGGTGCATAATGGGGGGGTGTCGGGAGACACAACCACAGCGGGCCGCGGTCGGCTGGGTTGGGTGCTGACCGGATTAAAGGCAAAACCTGATCTCGTCATATTGGAATTGGGCGCCAATGACATGCTGCGCGGTCAGTCGCCCGCATTGGCGAAGGCCAATTTGGACGCGATGATTGCCGATCTGAAGCGCCGCAAAATCCCCGTTTTGCTGGCGGGGATGAAAGCCTCTTATAATTTGGACCGGCGCTATCGCGCGGAATTTGATGGCATCTACCCGTTGCTCGCGCGCAAACATGGCGTGCGCCTCTATCCCTTTTTCATGGATGGGGTGGCGGGCAATCGAGCCTTGCTCTTGCCGGACCAAATGCACCCCAATGCCAAAGGCGTGTCGGTGCTGGTGCAGCGGATTTTGCCCAGCGTGAAGGCATCCCTCAAGCGTTAGAGGCGTTAGGCCTTTTCCATCGTGCATTGCAGCGGGTGTTGATTTTGCCGGGCATAATCAATCACCTGATTCACCTTGGTTTCGGCGACTTCATAGGTGAAGGTGCCGCAGACGCCGACACCCTTTTGGTGGACATGCAGCATCACGCGCGTCGCCTGTTCCAAATCCATTTTGAAAAAACGTTGCAGCGCGTGGATGACGAATTCCATCGGCGTATAATCATCATTGAGCATGAGGACGCGATAAGGCTGTGGCTTTTTGGTCTTGTCACGCGTCTTGGTCGCGACGCCAAGGCCGGTTCCCGTGCCATCCTTGCCGGGGCTATCTGACATCGTGATGCGCATAACTGTCAGAGGATATAGGATTTTGGAGACTAAGGGCAAGCGGAGCCTGTGCGGGCGGCACATAAAAAAGGGGCCGCCCGACATTTCGGACGGCCCCTTTTCGAAGTGTTGCTCTGGCAATTAGGCCGCGAATTGCGACTTCACCTTATCGGCAGCCGCGGCATAGCGGTTCTGAACTGGCTGGGCGATTTCGCCTGCGAGCTTCAGATAAAACTCCGTCGATTTTGAGAAATCTGCAATTGTCGCGTCAAATTGCGCGCGCAGATACTCAGCCTGAACCGACATAAAATCGGTGGGCGATTTCACGGCGGCCAAGGCCTTGGCGTGCGCTGTTGCGTCTTCCCAACGCTTCTTACCAATTTCGGCGCTATGCGTGGCAACGTCTTGCATGCTTTTGGCGGCAAGCTTGCCCGATTCAACAACGGCGTCCAAATTCGCCTTGTGAAACTCGGCCGCATCCTTGGTCAAAGTGCCTGTCTTTTCAAAGGCAGCCTTGGCTTTGGTCGTTGCGTCTTTCAGCATCTCGGCGGCCTTCGCGCCAATATCTGCAAGGGCGGGCGTCACTGTGTCTTTGGTCATCGTCACAATCCTTTCATCCGCAGCAGGCGCTGCGACTAAATTGGGTTCACCAAATTTTGCAGGCGTCGGGGAGGTCGCCTTGCGCTTTGCTTTTGTTTTTGATTTTGCAGCTTCACGCATACTGAGCATCTCACGCTTGTGTTGCGGTGCACAATAAGCGTGCGCGAAGCCAATTTCAAGGATTTTTTGTGCGGTGCAGCATTAACCTATATTCACGATGACATTCACAAATAAAATCAGCGCATTGGCCGCATATAAAGATATTCATCATCGCGGTGATTGCCGACCATGAAATAGGTGTCGCCGACCCAGCGAAAGCCATTGCGCTGATAGAATCGGTGCCCCTTGGCATTCCCGGACCAAACCGACAGAACAATCTCATCTGCTTGACGCGCCGTGGCCTCTGATATGGCCCAATCCATCAACGTCTGCCCCACGCCAGACCCATGATAGGTGCCAAAGACATAAAGCTGTTTCAGCTCAATCGCGCGATGGGATCCAGAATCATAATCGAGCGTCATGTCGAGGCCCATTTTGCAAAAGCCAATCAGTTCGCCTGCCTCTTCGGCCACACGCATGACAAAACGGTCGCTCGACAATTGTGCGGCGACCGTGCGCTCATCATAGCTGGTGCGCAGAAAATAGCTGAGGTCCTCTGGCGCATAGAGATGACCAAAGGTTTCGACAAAAGTATTGCGGCCCAAAGCCACGAGTGCCGCGGCCTCGTCTCGCCGCGGCGCTCGATAGGTAATCATGAAACTATTTTAGCCCTTAGGGTAGGTCAGCTGTTCAAACCGATCCAGATGCCAGTCCGCCGAACCGAACTGCCCCTCAATCATGGTTGCGCGCTTAAAGTAATGGCCGATTGCCAATTCTTGCGTGATACCAATACCGCCATGGGTTTGCACGGCATTTTGTCCGACAAAATTTGCCGACCGGGCAACCTTCGCCTTGGCAAGGCTGACCGCGGCTTTGCGTTCATCGGCAGGCAGATCGAGCCGAAGCGTGCCCATCAGAGTCATCGACATAATCTGTTCGGCCTCAAGGAACATGTCCGCCATACGGTGCTGCAGCACCTGAAAGCGGCCAATGGGCTGGCCAAATTGCTGACGCTGCTTTGAATAATCGAGCGTGCCTTCGTGCAGCTTGCGCGTCACGCCGCAAGCTTCGGCGCACACGGCCATCGTCGCTTCGTCAACGATCTGTTCGACCAAATCGAGGCCGCCGGGCAGATGCGCGTCCGCTGGAATGGAGACATTTTCAAAATAGATTTCCGAAGCGCGAAAGCCATCCACCGTCGGATAATCACGGCGCGTGATGCCGGGCAGGTTGGCGTCGATGAGGAACAACTCTACGCCATTGCGCTCCCGCTGGCTGCCGCCGGTGCGGGCTGTGACGAGCAGATGCGTGGCCCAAGGAGCTGCATAGACAACCGCCTTATGCCCATTGAGCACAAAGCCAGCGCCATCCTTCTTCGCAATTGTCGTCAGGTTGGCGAGGTCATAGCGGCCCTGCGGTTCGGCATAGGCAAAGCCGATGATCACATTGCCGCCAACAATTTCGGGGATGACAGCATCTGCAAGCGCGCCGCCAGCAGCCTTCAAAGCGCCGCCGCCGATCACGACGGTCTGGAGATAGGGCTCAATCGCAATGACCTTGCCCAATTCTTCCATCATGATCATGTTTTCCAAAGCGCCGCCGCCAAGGCCGCCTTGCTCTTCGGAAAAAGGCGCGGACAAAATGCCCAGCTCTGTTGCAAGCGCGCGCCAGATGCCGGGATCGCGGCCATCGGCGCTGGCGATCATCTTTTTGCGCGTTTCAAAATCATAGGTGTCAGCAAGGAAACGGGCGAGCGTATCGCGCAGCATGTCCTGCGTGTCGGTGTAGTTAAAATCCATCTTATGTCCTCTCCCCAGCACATCGCCGGGCCGGTTCCTTCAAAAGGCGGGTGCGCTGCCGCTCGGCAGCCGCGCACCCCCGCTCTGGTTCAGCTTATCAGAGCCCCAGCACCATCTTGGCGATGATGTTGCGCTGAATTTCATTCGACCCGCCATAGATGGTCGTCTTGCGGGTGTTGAAATAGGTTGGTGCAGCGCGATTTGCGTATTCTGGACCAATCGGGTGTTCATTATCACCTTCGCCAAAGCCGCGGAAATAAGGCGCGCCATAATGGCCCGCCGCTTCCAGTGCGAGTTCGGTGATGCGCTGCTGAATTTCAGAGCCCTTGATCTTCAACAGGCTCGATTCTGGCCCTGGACCTTTGCCGGCGGCTTCGCCGGCCAAGGTGCGCAATTCGGTGAATTCAAGCGCGGTCAGATCCATTTCCAGTTCTGCCACCTTGCGGCGGAAGAACGGGTTCAACAGCAAGGGACGATCCCCATCGGTTTCGCTCAGCGCAATCGACTTAATCTTTTCAACGCCGCGCTTGGACGCCGCCACACCGGCAATCCCCGTGCGCTCATGCGCGAGGAGGAACTTGGCGCAGGTCCAACCCTTATCTTCTTCATAGACACGATTTTCAGCCGGAACGCGCACGTCCTCCAGCCAAACTTCGTTCACTTCATGCTCACCACCCAAGGTGATGATCGGACGCACAGTCACGCCCGGCGACTTCATGTCGATCAGAAGGAAGCTAATGCCCTCCTGCTGCTTGGCATCCGTATTGGTGCGCACAAGGAAGAAGCCCCAATCGGCATGCTGGGCCATTGTCGTCCAGGTCTTTTGACCGTTGACGACATAATCATCCCCATCACGGATCGCACGGGTGCGCAACGACGCAAGGTCAGAGCCAGAACCGGGTTCGGAATAGCCCTGACACCACCAATCCTCACCCGACAAAATGCGGGGCAGAAACTTGGCCTTCTGCTCCGGCGTGCCAAATGTGTAGATCACCGGGCCAACCATGGTCAGGCCAAAGGGCATCAGACGAATGCAATCAGCCCGAGCGGTTTCTTCCGACCAGATATAGCGCTGCGTTGCCGTCCAGCCCGTGCCGCCATATTCGACTGGCCAAGCCGGGGCGACCCAACCCTTTTTGTACAGGACGCGGTGCCAGCTCAGGAAATCATCCTTGGAGAGCTCATCGCCCTCATCCTGCTTGCCGCGCAAATTGGCGGGATAATTTTCTGCAATGAAGGTGCGCACTTCCTGCTGGAAGGCCAATTCTTCGGGGCTGAATTCAAGATTCATGGGTGAGTCTCCGGTTTACCCTCTCGTGACGCGTGGGATAGGAAGAGTTTACGTTAACGTCAATCTCTCTGAAGGGCTAATTTTAGCTCTACAAAGACTAGGTCGCGTGAATGATCGCACGTGTGTCGGATGCCGCCGCCAAAAGACGGCTTTCAAGCCCGGACAGCCGCGTGACATTCTCAATCTTATCGTTGGTCAAATCGGTCACATAAAATGTGTCGACCGCGCGCTCGCCATAGGTTGCAATATGCGCTGAATGGATCGTCACCCGTTCCTCAAACAGAGCAAAGGCAAGGTCATAAAGAAGGGCGGGGCGATCGCGCGCATTGGCCTCGATAACAGTATAGCGGTTGGAGGCCCGATTATCGATGAGGATGTTAGGAGCAATGTCGAATGCTTCCGCCCGGGCGCGCGATAAGGGCCGCGCCGCCAGCTTTTCAACCAGCTGCGCCCGGTTGGCGAGCGCCTCTTCAATGGCTTGCTCAATCCGCTGCAGCTGGCGCGCGTCGTCAAAGGGGCGCCCCAAGGGATCCTGCACCAGAAAATTATCGAGCGCCATGCCGTCGCGGGTCGTGTGAATACGTGCATCGATGATGCTGCCCCCCGCCTGATGGATACCGCCTGCAATGCGGTAAAAAAGGCCCGGATGGTCGGCGGCATAGACGGTCACCAATGTGGCACCGCGCGATGGGTAAACCGTGGCAGAAATAGACAGGTTGGCATTGCCTGCTGCCTCAATCTGGCGGGCATTGCTGGCCAGAACATCGTCGGGCTCCGCCACCCAATAGGGTTCGGCCAAGCGTTTGGCAAAGCTTGCGAAACGCGTCTTGGGCCAGCCAAGCGCGCCCTCAAGCGCGTCCTGTTTGGCGCGCACACGGTCTGCCCGGCCGCGCTGTTTATGCCCGAGGCGCAAAACCTCTTCGGCCGACTCAAATAAATCTGTGAGCAGCTGCCTTTTCCAGCTGTTCCAAACCCCCGGACCCACCGCCCGGATATCCACCACGGTCAGGGCGAGGAGCAGGCGAAGCCGCTCTGGCGACTGCACCGTCTCGGCAAAATCAAGCACCGTCTTAAAGTCCGACAAGTCGCGCTTAAATGCCGTGGCAGACATTAAAAGATGATGTTCGACCAACCAAGAGACCGCCTCAGTCTCGGCCGGAGTAAGACCCAGCCGAGGACATAGTTTCTGTGCAACCTCAGCCCCCAAAACACTATGGTCGCCACCCCGCCCCTTGGCGATGTCATGCAACAAAACGGCCGCATAGAGCGCGCGCCGGGAAATGAGTTGCCGCAACAAGGCGGTGGTCAGCGGATGATCGCTCCCCAACAAGCCCTTCTCAATTCGGGACAGCAAACCAATGGCCCGAATCGAATGCTCGTCCACCGTATAATGATGATACATATCAAACTGCATCTGCGCGACGACCCGGCCAAAATCAGGCACAAATCGGCCAAAGACGGTCGCCTCATTCATCCAGCGCAAGACGGTCTCTGGCTCACGCGGCGATGTGAGAACATCTAGGAACAACGCATTGGCCCGCGGATCATTGCGCACCTTGGTGTCAATCAGCACAGCATCGCGTGCGGCCGCCCGCATAGCCTGCGGGTGGATTTCCAACCCTTGAGAATCGGCCAGCGCAAAAATATTAACAAGGCGCACCGGATCTTCAGAGAAAAAACTGTCTGACGGCAGCGCCAAACGCCCGCGGTCCAGCACAAAGCCGTTGAGCTTTTTGGGGCTGCGGCGAAAGCCTGCAAGGCTTGGCAGGGTGAAACGGCGCCCCTTGGCGGCATGGGTGTCGTCCAGATGCGCAAGGAACAGCGCCGTCAGATTACCCACCATTTTCGCATTCAAAAAATAATGCTGCATGAACCGCTCAACAGCGGACCGGCCAGGGCGATCATTATAGCGCATCCGTTCCGCAATCTCGCGCTGCACATCAAAGGTCAGCCGTTCTTCCGGACGTTTGGCAATCAGATGAAGGTGGCAGCGCACCGCCCAAAGGAAATTCTCCGCCTTTTGGAATTGGCGCAGCTCTCCGTCGGTCAACAGCCCCTTGTCCACCAGCTCGGGAATAGTGGTAACGCGGTAAAGATATTTGCCGATCCAAAAAAGCGTGTGCAAATCCCGAAGGCCGCCCTTGCCCTCCTTCAAATTGGGTTCCACCACATAGCGGCTATCGCCCATGCGCTTGTGCCGCATATCGCGCTCGGCCAGTTTATCGGTGATGAAACTGCGCGACGTTCCGGCCACGACGTCGGCTGCAAAGCGGGCAGAAGCCTCATCATAAAGCGCCTCATCGCCCCAGACATAGCGCGATTCCAGCATGGCGGTCCGGATCGTCAGATCCTCCTTTGCCATGCGCACCATTTCATCAAGAGAACGGCTGCTATGACCAACCTTCAGGCCCAGATCCCACAGCGTGTAGAGCATGGATTCAACCACCTGCTCTGACCAGCCGGTCTGTTTATAGGGAAAGATGAAGGCGATATCGATATCTGACTGGGGCGCCATTTCACCCCGGCCATAGCCGCCAACCGCTATGAGCGAGATCCGCTCCGCCGATGTCGGATTATTTAAAGGGTAGAGCCGCTCTACGGTGAAGTCGAAGATGAGCCGCAGCAACTGATCGGTCAGAAACGCGTAGCTTGCCGCTGCCTCACGCCCTTGGGTGGGCCGCAGCGCAAGGCGGCGGGCAATTTCCGCCCGGCCTGCCTCAAGTGCTGGACGCAGCACCTGAACAGAGGCCGTGCGCAACGCCGCTTTATCCGTCCCCTCCAACGCCAACAGTGCATCAGAAAGGGGCCGTCGTTCAATAATGGCGCGGCGTTGCGGAACAAGATGGAAGAGCTGCGGCATATCGCCCGGATATGGGCGTTTGTTGATCAAGTCACAAGGCGGATTGGCGCTTTGCCCTTTGATCGTTATGCCAGTTGATAGCGATATGACAGATCAGGATAATCTTGAGCACTTGGCCCGAACGGGCATGGCGGCGCTTCAGGCTGGCCGCACCGCCGATGCGCGCGCCGCCTTTCTGGCGATTGCCGATGCCGGGCGTGCTACGCCTAAGCTCTGGGTGATGATCGCGGAAACCAGCGAAGCGCTCGGTGATGACGCAACACAACATCGTGCGCTCGACGCGCTGCTTGCCGAAAACCCGCGCGACCTTCTGGCACTGTGCATGAAGGGGAATTTGTTCCTAAAGGCAGGGGATGATCGCGCAGCCATGGGGTGGCTGAACAATGCGCTCGCCCATGCAGCGACAGCGACAGACCTTCCCCCCGAGATCATCGCGCGGCTCGACCAGGCCCAAGAAGCTGCGCAACAGGCTGCCGCCCGATTTGAACGCCATATGCAGTCCCAAATGGCCGCCGCTACGCAGGACCAAAACCTCCCGCCACGATTTGAAGAGGCCCTCGGCATTTTGACGGGCCGGCAGCAAGTCTATCTTCAGCAGCCAACAAGCTTTTACTATCCGGGCCTGCCGCAAACCGCCTTTTACGACACGTCCGCGTTTGATTGGGTGGCAGGATTGGAATCTGCCTATCCCGCGATCCGGGCAGAGGCAGAGGCGATGCTCTTCGATAAAAGGGGGGTTGCGCCTTATGTGCAGGCAGACCCGGCGCGCCCCAATCGCGGCCATACTCTGCTCAATGATTCCCGCTGGAGCGCCTTTCACTTCTATGAAAATGGCCAGCCACTCGCAGATAATATGGGGCGGTGCCCGGCGACTGCTGCCGCCCTTGGTGCCGCGCCCCTGCCGATCATTAAAGAACGCTCCCCCATGGCGCTGTTTTCAATCTTGGGCTCCCAAACACATATCCCTCCGCATAGCGGCATGCTCAACACACGGCTGATTTGCCATCTGCCGTTGATTGTCCCGCCGGGATGCCGCCTGCGCGTGGGCAATCATGTCCGTTCGGTTGAGGCAGGCAAGGTTCTGATTTTTGACGATAGCATTGAGCATGAGGCCTGGAATGACAGCGATGATGATCGTGTCATCCTCTTGTTCGAAATCTGGCGGCCGGAGCTCTCCTCTGAGGAACGCGCCGCGCTGACCGCTCTATTTGAATCGGTCAGCCTCTATTCCGCATCAGCTGCCTGAGCGCATAAAGCGCCTCCAGCGCCTCGCGCGGGCTGAGTCCATCCACATCCAGCGCGGATAGAGCATCGCGTAACGGATCCCGCTCCTCTTCCACCTTGGTGGCCGCAAAGAGAGGCAGATCATCTAACCCGGCGGCCAGCCCGCCCGTCGCATCACGCCCCGCCTCCAGCTTATCGAGCACGGCTTTGGCGCGCGCGACGACTATGGGCGGCAAGCCCGCAAGTCGGGCAACGGCCAGACCATAGCTGCGATCCGCAGGGCCGCTTCCCAGCTCATGGAGCAGCACCAAATCCCCCCGATATTCGCGCGCGCGCACATGGTGGAGAGACAGGGCCGAGAGCTTTTCCGCAAGCCGGGTCAGCTCATGATAATGGGTGGCAAATAGGCAACGACAGCGATTGGCCTCATGCACCGCCTCCACAACAGCCCAGGCAATGGCGAGGCCATCATAAGTGGACGTACCGCGCCCAACCTCATCCAAAATGATGAAGCTGCGCTCGGTCGCCTGCGCCAAAATCGCCGCCGTCTCGACCATCTCGACCATGAAGGTGGAGCGGCCCCGCGCCAAATTATCCGACGCACCAACGCGGCTAAACAAATGGTCCACCAGCCCAAGGGTGACCGATTGGGCGGGCACGAAGCAGCCCGATTGGGCCAGCACCGCGATCAGTGCGTTCTGTCGCAAAAAGGTCGATTTTCCGCCCATGTTGGGGCCGGTCACAAGCCAGAGGCGCGACTCAGGGGAAAGGTCGCAATCATTGGTGACAAAGCGACCGCCCTCACGCGCAATGGCGGCCTCCACCACGGGATGGCGTCCCCCCGTCACATCAAATCGCGCATCGGCAACAAAGCTGGGCCGACACCAATCGCCCTCAATCGCGCGGTCGGCCAGTGCCGAGGCCACATCCAATCGGGCGAGCACATCTGCGGTTGCCGCAATAGCCTGCGCGCTTGCCAGAGTGAGGGCCGTCAGCTCTTCGAGATGCGCCGCTTCTGCTGCCAGAGCATGGCTGCCCGCTTGCGTCACCTTCATCGCCAACTCATGCAATTCTGGCGCGTTAAAGCGCACCACGCCCGCCAGTGTTTGGCGGTGGGCAAATCCTGAGTCTGCGGCCATCAGCGGATCGGCATTCTTGGCTGACACCTCAATGTGATAGCCAAGGACATTGTTGTGCTTGATTTTCAGGCCCGAAATTCCGGTCTGATCCCGATAGCGCGCCTCCAGCATTGCCATGGCGCGCCTGCCATCCCCGCCGAGTGACCGAAGCTCATCGAGCGCAGCATCATAGCCTTCGGCAATATATCCACCTTGGCTGGCTTCTATGGGCGGCGACGGCACCAGCGCGCGCGACAGGTGATCCACCAGCGCGCCATGCCCTTCCAGCGCCGGGAGAAGTTGCTGCATCAGGGGCGGAATATCGTCCATCCGCGCCAGCCCTTCGCGCAGCGAACGCGCTTCATTCAGGCCATTACGGACCATGCCCAAATCGCGCGGACCACCGCGCCCGGCCGCAAGCCGACCCAGCGCCCGGCCCAGATCGGGAAGCGCGCGCAGGCTTGCTCGCAGCCGATCGCGCATCGTGCCATGGTCAACACACCAGCTGACCAAATCGAGCCGATCTTCAATGGCCCGCACATTCATGAGTGGGGCAGAAAGGTCAGCCGCCAGAAGGCGCGCGCCCGCGCCCGTGACTGTCCGGTCAATTGCATCAAGCAGACTTCCCGCCCGGCTTCCGCCGGTTGCGCGGACAAGTTCCAAACTGTCGCGCGTCGCTGCATCGATCAGCATATGATCGCTGGCCTGCACCCGTATCGGCGGGGAGAGGAAGGGCAGGCTGCCTTTCCCGACATGATCGAGATAGGAGAGAAGGCCTGCAGCAGCCGCCAATTCTGCCTTTGAGAAATCACCAAAGCCATCGAGGGTGGCGACGCCAAAGAGCGCTTTGAGACGCGCCACGCCATCGGCAGGGAGAAACTCCCCCCGGCGGCGCTCTGTGCCTTCTGTCTCTGCCCCTTCGGGAACGACAATTTCGGAGGGGTCCAGTCGCGCCAATTCCGCCGCCAGACCTTCTGGCGTTGTTTCGCAAATTTCAAACCGGCCCGTTGAAATATCTGCAGCGGCTACCCCCATAGCCGACCCTTGCGGCGCCACTGCGACCAGCCAATTTGCGCTGCGCGCCTCCAGCAGCGCCTCTTCAGTGAGAGTGCCCGCCGTCACCACGCGCACAATGGCGCGGGCGACCAAAGATTTGGATCCGCGCGCCTTGGCCTCAGCCGGGGTTTCAATCTGTTCGGCAATCGCCACGCGAAAGCCCGCGCGAATAAGCCGGGCCAGATACGCATCGGCCGCATGCACCGGAACGCCACACATGGGAACAGGCTGGCCCTGATGCTCTCCCCGTGCGGTCAGCGCAATGTCGAGCGCCTGCGCGGCGGATCGCGCATCATCGAAAAACAGCTCAAAAAAATCACCCATGCGGTAAAAGAGCAGGCAGTCTCCTGCCTCCTCTTTGAGCGCAAGATATTGCGCCATCATGGGTGTGACGCCCCCTGCGCCGGCCTGTGTCATAGGGGGTCGGATAGCGGTGTTTTGCCCTTGGGTGCAATCCCTGCTTCCCGTTGCCAAAAGAAGTGCCTAAGGCGTGGTTTGGGACTTAAGTAACGGGGAAAAAGAGACAATGAGCGACTCAAAGCTGCAATTTTCAGATCGTGAAGCGCTATTTTATCATTCGGCGGGACGCCCTGGTAAGATTGAGATTGTCGCCTCTAAACCGATGGCGACGCAACGCGACCTTAGCTTGGCTTATTCTCCGGGCGTCGCCGTGCCCGTCAAGGCAATCGCCGAAGATCCCTCAACCGCCTATGATTATACCGCCAAGGGCAATCTGGTTGCCGTTATTTCCAATGGCACGGCGATTTTGGGTCTGGGCAATTTGGGCGCGCTGGCCTCTAAGCCTGTGATGGAAGGCAAGGCCGTGCTCTTCAAGCGGTTCGCCGATGTCGATTCCATCGATATTGAGCTTGATACCGAAGACCCCGAGGCCTTTATCAATGCCGTGGCCCTCATGGAGCCAAGCTTTGGCGGCATTAATCTGGAAGATATTGCCGCCCCTGAATGCTTCATCATCGAACAAGCGCTCAAAGAGCGGATGAACATTCCCGTCATGCATGATGACCAGCATGGCACCGCGATCATTGCCGCAGCCGGCCTAATCAATGCGCTCTATCTGACGGGCAAGGAGATGAAGGATACCCGCATCGTTGTGAACGGTGCTGGCGCGGCTGCCATTGCCTGCACCGAACTCATCAAGGCGGTCGGCGTGCCGCATGACAATATCCTGATGTGCGATTCCAAGGGCGTGATCTATCAAGGCCGCACCGAGGGGATGAACCAGTGGAAGTCCGCCCATGCGGTCAAGACGGATCGTCGATCCTTGGCCGATGCCCTTGATGGCGCAGATGTGTTTCTTGGCCTGTCGGTCAAGGGGGCGGTCACACCCGATATGGTCCGGTCGATGGCGGATCGCCCGATTATTTTCGCCATGGCTAATCCAGACCCGGAAATTACCCCGCCCGAGGCAAAGGCCGTTCGTTCCGACGTGATCGTCGCCACGGGTCGTTCGGATTATCCAAATCAGGTCAATAACGTGCTTGGCTTCCCCTTCATCTTCCGGGGTGCGCTCGACGTTCGGGCAACCGCCATTAACGACGCGATGAAGATTGCCGCCGCCCGCGCGCTGGCAGAATTGGCGCGGCAACAGGTTCCTGAAGAAGTGGCAGCAGCCTATGGCGGCAAAACGCCGCGCTTTGGCGAAGACTATATCATCCCCGCGCCCTTTGATCCGCGCCTGATGGAAATTGTGCCGGCCGCCGTTGCGCAAGCCGCGATGGATTCGGGCGTGGCGACACGACCGATCCTCGACATGGCGGGCTATCGCACCTCACTGCGCGCGCGGATGAACCCGACCACGGGTGTCCTGACGATGGCTTATGAAAATGCCCGCGCCCATCCCAAGCGCGTGGTCTTTGCCGAGGCTGAGGAAGAAGTTGTGCTGCGCGCCGCCATTGCTTTTCGCGACGGCGGCTGTGGCACCCCGGTTCTGGTCGGCCGCGACAGCGTGCGCGACCAATTGGCCGCCCTTGGCGTCGAAGATCCGGAAAGCTTTGAGCTGCATAACAGCCGCAATTCCCCGCTCGTCCCGCAAATGGTTGATATGCTCTATGAGCGGTTGCAACGCCGGGGCTATCTGCGCCGCGATTGTGAGCGGATCGTCAATCAGGATCGCAACGTCTTTTCATCCCTGCTGCTGAAAATGGGCGAGGCCGATGCCGTCATCACCGGTGTCACGCGCGGCTTTGGCCAGACGCTGAGCGAAGTGCGGCGCGTCATTGACCCGGCACCGGGCATGACGCCCTTTGGCATGCACATTGTGGTTGGGCAGCATCACACGGTGTTCCTGGCGGACACCACGGTGAATGAACGGCCGTCCGCTGAAGAAATGGCCGATATTGCCGAGGCAAGTGCTGCGGTTGCCCGGCGTATGGGGCAAGAGCCGCGCGTTGCCTTCCTCTCCTATTCCAATTTTGGCAATCCGCGCGGAACGTGGCTCGACCCGATTCGGGAAGCTGTTGCCATTCTTGATGCCCGGGGTGTCAGCTTTGAATATGAAGGCGATATGGCCCCCGACGTCGCGCTCAACCCGCGCATGGCCGCAGCCTATCCGTTCAGTCGCTTATCTGGGCCTGCCAATGTGCTGGTGATGCCTGGCCTGCAAGCCGCCAACATCTCGGCCAAGCTGCTGCGCGAACTGGGTGGCGATTCGATGATAGGCCCCATCCTGATCGGGATGGAAAAGCCGGTTCAGGTCGCCCCGATGGTGTCCACAGCGTCGGAATTGGTCACACTCGCCGTTCTCGCCGCCAGCGGCATCGCGCGATAAGGATTTGGCCATCCCGGACTAAGTTCGGGATGGCTGACCCTTAATTTAGCCAGACCTTAATTAGGGTTGTCAGCGGTCCCGCCCGATTCGCCGACCGAGCCAACCTGGCCGATATTGCCGAAGAGTTCTTGCAAGAAGCTGCGCTCGCGCCCCAGCGTCTGGGTTTTCTTCCCGGTCGGGTCGACCTTGGCAATCTGCTCCATCCCTCGGCGCTCAACGGCGATAACATTGCCCGCGTCGTCAAAGCGTATCCGCATGGCCATCTGCTCAGAGGCTGTAGGCGTGTTAAACGCATATTGGCGCGTGTTGCGCGAAAAATAATAATAATCCTGCGCGCCGAACTGGCTAATCCAGGTCGGGCGGCCCAGCGTCTTTTCCACCGAGTCGCGATTATCCACGCCCGGCTGAATCGCATCAGCCAGCGTTGGATCCGTAATATAGCCCTGATGGCCGCCAATTCGCGTGCACCCAGACGCAGTCAATGCGAGGGCGACAAGCGCGAGGGCGGGGACAATTTTGCGGTTCATGCACGACGACCTTTCCATGACGCGACCTGACCCCTTGCTGAAAGGGTCACAACCCCCAATATGCCGGGAGCCGAAGAACAACAACCCAATAGGAAGATAAGCATGGCGCTGAAATTGCTGAAATCGCTTTTTGCCCGAAATAAAGGGCGGGATGCGCTCGCGCCGCTCTATCGCGCTGTCGTCGCCGAGGCGCGCCAACCCCATTGGTATCAGGATGGCAAAGTCGCCGACACGATGGATGGCCGCTTTGAAATGGTCACCGCATTGACGGCGCTTGCCATCGTCCGACTGGATGCAGCGGGCGCAGATGGGCGCGTCCCGGCCGTCATGCTGACCGAGATTTTCGTCGACGATATGGATGGGCAGCTTCGGCAGGAGGGTGTGGGCGATCTTGTGGTTGGCAAGCATATTGGCCGGATGATGGCCGCCCTTGGCGGGCGTATGGAGGCCTATCGCACGGGTCTGGAAGGCGAAGATTTGGAAGAAGCGCTTGTCCGCAACCTCTATCGCACCGAGCATCCCGGGGATGCCGCTCTTGCCCATGGTGCGACCAGCCTGCGCGCCTTTTGGCAGCGTTTGGCAGCAACTCCGTTCGACGCCTTGTTGGCAGGAGAGATTCGATGACGCCTGAATTTTCCCGATCCTATCGCCTCGATTCGCTGGGCGGACTGAAAACCCTAGAGATTGAGGCCTCAGCCGAAGAGCGGGCCGCCCTTGCCCAGCGGTTCGGGCTTCAGGATGTGGCCGAACTCAAGGCACAGGCCTCTGTAACGCCTATGGCCGCTGGCATTGAAGTGGCTGGACATATGACAGGCCGGGCAACGCAAAGCTGCGTCGTGACGGGAGAGCCCGTCCCCGCTTTTGTGTCGCAGGATTTTGCCGTCCGCTTCGTCGCACCGGACGCCGCGCCCGAGGCTGAGGAAATCGAGCTCAACGCCGAAGACTGCGACATTATGGAGCATGATGGTCAGGCCATCGACATTGGCGAAGCCGTGGCCCAGACGCTTGGCCTTGCACTCGACCCCTATCCCCGCAGCGCAAGTGCCGAAGCGCGCTTGCGGGAGGCCGGGGTTTTGGCGGAAGGGGAGGCTGGCCCCTTTGGTGCGCTGGCCGCGCTTCGGGAAAAGCTTCAAGGGAAATAGGCGAGGCCCTCCCCCAGCCCCTCCCGCGCGTGGGAGGGGAGTGAGACTTGAGCGAGCGAAGCACGCTTTAGTCGCAGCGGGGAGGGTAAGGCCCTAACGCGCCAGCAGGAACACGGCATGTTCCGCCAAAAGATTGGCGCCCCGCTCCCCAATCAGGCGATCCCCGCGCAAAAACCATTGGCCTTCAATGCGGATGCCGCGCTTTGCGATAAAGTCGCGGAAATCATCGATCGTCACGTGGTGGATATTGGGCGTGTCATACCAACGCGCGGGCAATTGCTTGGTAACGGGCATCATCCCCCCGAACATCAGCGCGATGCGCGTGCGCCAATGCGCGAAATTGGGGAAGGACACAAAGGCCCGCGCACCAATCCGCAACAATTGCTCTACCACAAGATCGGGGCGCATGGTCGTCTGCAATGTCTGCGAAAGGACCGCATAGTCGAACGCCATATCGGGATAATCGGCCAAATCGGTATCGGCATTGCCCTGTATCACCGAAAGACCGCGCGCGACGCAGGCCGCCACATTATCGCGGTCAATCTCCATACCGCGGGCATCGACCTGCTTTTGATCGCGCAGCGCCGCCATCAGCGCGCCATCGCCGCAACCGACATCGAGCACGCGCGCGCCCTTGGCCACTTCGCCCGCGATAATCGCCAGATCCGCGCGCAAGCCGCTCATTGTCCGCCCGCCTTTAAGAATCCGTCTACCACCCGGTCCAGCTCGGGCACGTCCAGAAGGAAGCTGTCATGCCCAAACGGGGCCGATAGCTCGACAAAACTTACCGGCGCGCCGCTGGCATTGAGGGCGTGGACAATATTGCGCGATTCGGAAGTGGGGTAGAGCCAATCGGTATCGAAACTGATGAGGCAAAAGCGCGTGGCCGATCCGCGAAAAGCATTGGCGAGATGCCCGCCATGATCTTCTGCCAAATCAAAATAATCCATCGCCCGGGTGATATAGAGATAGGAATTGGCATCAAATCGGCCCGTGAAGCTCAACCCTTGATGGCGCAAATAGCTTTCAACCTGAAAATCCGCGTCAAAACCAAAGGTCTTGGCCTTACGATCTTGCAAGCGACGGCCAAATTTTTCCGTCAGGCCATGTTCCGACAAATAAGTGATGTGCGCGGCCATACGCGCCACGGCCAGACCCGAATCGGGGGCCTGTCCATCCGCATAATAATCTCCGCCCCGCCAATTGGGGTCAGCCATGATCGCCTGTCGGCCAACCTCATGAAAGGCGATATTCTGCGCCGAATGGCGGGCGGTTGAGGCAATGACCAAAGCAGCATCGACCCGGGCGGGATAGGTCGCCGCCCAAGTCAGAACCTGCATCCCCCCCATGGACCCGCCGACCACAGCATACAGCCGATCTATGCCCAAATGGTCGAGCAGCATCGCTTGCGCGCGCACCATGTCGCGAATGGTGATGACGGGAAAGCGCATGGCATAGGGCTGCCCATCAGGCGCCAAGGATTCCGGGCCGGACGACCCCATGCAGCTGCCCACGACATTGGGGCAGATGACACAATAACGATCCGTATCAATTGGCTTTCCTGGCCCGACCATGCGCGTCCACCAGCCCGGCTTTCCGGTGAGGGGGTGGGTTGAGGCGACATATTGATCGCCCGTCAGCGCATGGCAAAGCAGGATCGCATTGGACGCATCAGCATTGAGCGCGCCATAGCTTTCATAGGCAATTTCAACAGGCGCAAGCACGCCCCCGCCATCGAGCGCCAACGGCTCGGTCAGGGTGATTTTCCGATCAAGGCCAAAGCGCGCGTCAGACATGAGGCGGGGCTAGGGTCGACAGGCGGCTATTGTCAACCGCAACCATGCCCAGCGGTTTGACCCAAATCCCCGCCCCGTCTAAGGCGCGAGGCATGACTGCGCCCCAACCCAAGCCCTGGATCATGGACATTGCCCCCTATGTGCCGGGCAAGTCGAAAACGGATGATGGCCGCCTTGTGGCCAAGCTTTCGTCCAATGAAAATCCGCTGGGGACGAGCGAGCAGGCGCGCGATGCGTTTTTGCGCCATGCAGGCGATCTGGAGCGTTATCCCGATGCCAGCGCCACAGCACTTCGCGAGGCGATTGCTGCGGCCTATGATCTAGACCCTGCCCGCATTATTTACGGCACCGGCTCTGATGAGGTGCTGCATCTGGCCGCAGGCGCCTTTGCCGGTGTCGGCGATGAGATTATCTTCGTGCGCTATGGCTTTGCCGTTTATGAAATCGCCACCCGGCGCGTCGGCGCGACGCCCATCATCGCGCCAGATACCGATTATGCGACCGATATTGATGCCGTGCTCGCCTGTGTGACAGAGCGGACACGGGTGGTCTTTATCGCCAACCCCAACAACCCGACGGGCACCCATACGCCGCGTGCGGAAATTGCCCGGCTCCACGCCAGCCTGCCCGATCATGTCCTGCTCGTGCTGGACCATGCCTATGCCGAATATCTCGCCGATGAGGATGAAGATGGCGCAATGGACTTGGCCAAATCAGCCGCCAATGTTCTCATCACGCGGACCTTTTCCAAAATTTATGGGCTGGCGGCAGAGCGGGTGGGCTGGGGCTATGCCGCTGCCCCAATTATTGATGCCATGCACCGGATTCGGGCGCCCTTTGGCTTTTCCATTGCCGCACAAGACGCCGCCATCGCAGCCTTGGCGGATTCAGATTTCGTTGCGCACAGCCGCGCGCACAATGCCCAATGGCTCGGCTGGTTCGCCGAAGAAATTGGCAAACTTGGCAATCAGGGTCTGCGCGCCATCCCCAGCAAAGCCAACTTCCAACTGGTTTTGTTTGAAGGCAAAGTCACGGCGGAAGACGCCTATAAGGCGCTGATGGAGCATGGCTATATTGTGCGCTGGCTGCCCGGGCAGGGGCTGGCCACTGGTCTGCGCATCACCATTGGAACTGAAACCGAGACGCGCGGCGTGATTGCGGCCCTACGTCAGATAGTGGGGGCGGACGTTTGATGCCCGCACCCTGTTCCCATGTCGCAATTATCGGGCTTGGCCTGATCGGGTCGTCTATTGCCCGCGCTGTTGCAGAACGCCTGCCTGATTTAGCTGTGTCCGGCTATGACGCCGACCCGGCAACACGGGCAACGGCGCGCGCGCTTTCCCTTGCAAGCCGCATTGCCGAGACGGCGGGCGAGGCCGTGAGGGGCGCGGATCTCATCATTCTGTGTGTGCCTGTGGGCGCGATGGGCGCTGTCGCCGCAGAGATTCGCGATCATGTCGCGCTGGGTGCGATCATCAGCGATGTCGGCTCTTCCAAGGCCAGCGTTCTGGCCGCCCTCACCGAGGCGCTGCCCGGCCACGCGATCATCCCCGCCCACCCCGTCGCCGGGACGGAACGCAGCGGGCCAGAGGCCGGCTTTGGTTCCCTATTTCACAATCGCTGGTGCATCCTCACGCCGCCCGAAGGGGCCGATGCCGACAAGCTCGCCAACCTCTCCGCCTTTTGGGAGGCGCTGGGCGCGCATGTCGCCCTGATGGATGCGCCGCATCATGACCTTGTGTTGGCGGTCACCAGCCATTTGCCGCATCTGATTGCCTATACAATTGTCGGCACAGCGTCTGATCTGGAATCCGTCACCCGATCGGAAGTGATCAAATATTCGGCCGGTGGCTTTCGGGATTTCACCCGCATCGCCGCTTCGGATCCGACCATGTGGCGCGACGTGTTCTTGAATAACAAGGATGCCGTGCTGGAAATGCTCCAGCGCTTTTCCGAAGACTTGACCGCTTTGCAACGCGCAATCCGCTGGGGCGATGGCGATGCCTTGTTTGATTTGTTCAGCCGCACCCGCGCCGTGCGCCGCAGCATCATTGAAGAAGGTCAGGATGATGACCGACCGGACTTTGGCCGGTCAGATCAATTGGCAGCTAAGCCTTAATCATTCAGCGCATTAATTGCGGCGTGAACCCGGGCTTCCAACTCTTCACGCGGAAGACCGGCGGGGATTACGTCACCCACTTTCATCGTCACAATGCCGGGCGTTGCCATGAGGCCGCGGGGCCAAAGCTTGCCTGAATCGAGCGCCACTGGAATGACGGGCAACCCCAAAATCTTATAAAGCCCGGCCAAGCCCGCACGCAGGGGCGGCTGCTCCCCATGCGGCACACGCGTTCCTTCGGGAAACAAGATGATGGGTCGGCCCGACTCTTTGGCGCGCTTTGCCTCTACGATCATGCGCCGCATGGCCGAGGCCCCGGCATCGCGATCCACCCCGATCGATCCATGCGCCCGGGCTGCATGGCCCCAGCCGAATAGATCCAGCAACTCCTGCTTCATCACGACAACCGGGCGGCGGAACAAGGCCAGCGTCTCCACCGTTTCGTACATGGATTCATGCTTGAAAATGTAGAGCGCCTGCCGATCATCAAACGTGCCGATGACATGCGTGCTGATCCCCAGAATATGACGGGCGCAGAACCGATGCCATAAGGCCCAATTGCGCGCGCCTCTAATCGTCGCCCGCTCGCCAAAGGCAACCATGATCCAGGCCAGCCCAACGACAATTACGCTGCCTGGATAGAAGATGAGCGCAAACAATAAAGACCGCAGCACCGCCATCAGATCCGCCCGCCGATTTCGAGCGCGATGAAGCGGGCCAACAGCTTGTTATACTCCATAAACAACTGGGTCAGGCTGAAAGAACTGGGCACGGCGTCTCCGACAATTTTCATCGAACCATCAACGCTGTGACGCAGTTCGAGTTCCGCGCGGCGCAAATGCCAGTCGCTCGTCACCAGCCGGACAGAGTGATAGTCATGCCCCGAAAGCCAGCGGGCCGTTTCGCGCGCATTGGAAATGGTATCAACCGATGCCTTGTCGAGGTCAATGCAGCAGCGCGAGAGCTTGCGGGGGATATTCACCGCCTCTTCCAGCTCAGCCCGGCGCACGCTGGGGTCTACGCCAGACACCATCATCCGCTTAGCTCCGTTCGCCGACAATATATCAATGCCACGCTGAACCCGGCCCGGTCCGCCGGTCAATACGACCACTGCGTCCGTCTTTATGGATTCATCGGCAGGCTGCGGCAGGAAAATGGCAAACCAGATAAGGCCTAGAAACCAGAGCAGAAAGCCAAGAGCAATCAGGCGGCGGATCATAGAAAACATCCTGTCCACCCGCCTTGGCTTCCGATCAGACACTGTCGGTTTACCTCGGCCTGTTGCATCATCATCGGCCCAATTCAGCCCCTGTCATTATCGCCAAAAGATGCTCCTATAACAACGCCCGATGCCGATCCAGCCTTGATTACCCCCGACAGGCTATTGCCAGAGGCGGCCAATCGGTGCTTAGAGGCCATAGTGCCAGATCCAGAGGCTGTTGCGTTCCATGATCCTAACCTGTCCTGCCTGTGAGACTCGCTATCTGATTGCCGATGGCGCTATTTCTGCTGCCGGGCGTCAGGTGCGCTGCGCCTCGTGCAAGCATAGCTGGTTTCAACCGGGACCGGAGGACAGCCAGCGCGAAAGCGAACAGCTTCCCCTGCCACCGCCCACCCCACCTGTCGCTGCTGTTGCGCCCGCGCCCTCGATGGCGGCCAACCGGATTGAGGCGGAGGATGCAGGTCCTGATGGGGCAGAGGCCCCCTCTGAGGATGCAGAGCCTCGCCCCCGTTGGCGCCTCCATATCCCGCCAATTTGGCGCTGGGCTCTTATTGGCCTGCTGACGCTTGTTGCGCTTGGCCTGATCGGGGTCGGCATTGTGCGTTATATGGGGTTGGAACCGCAGATTGAGGCAATGATTGCCCAGCCCAGCACACCTGAGTCACGCTTGCTGCTCGACGTTGTGCGCCCGCCAGAGCGGCGCATTCTGGAAAGCGGTAATGAGTTATTCGCCGTTTCCGGCCGGATTGTGAACCCGACCAGCGAAGAACAAAAAATTCCCGATATTCGGGCAGAGTTGCGCGATGCAAAGGGGCAGCTGGTCTATGGTTGGACAATAACGCCGCCGCAAAGAACGCTGGAAGCGCGTGGATCGATTGAGTTCAACGCCGCCGAAGTCAATGTCCCCCGCAACGCGCTGCGACTGACCATTAGCTTTTAAAGTGCCGCTCTGCCCAAGGGGCAAAAGCCATTGCTTGGCGCATACGCCTCTGCTAGAGGCGCGCTCCTGTTGCTTGTTTCGGTCCTTTCAGGCTCAAAACATGCGACAAATCGTGCGGCCATGGCGGAATTGGTAGACGCGCAACGTTGAGGTCGTTGTGGGCGAA
>JBBATU010000009.1:0-51093 GCA_040398565.1 Chakrabartia sp. | reverse complement strand
GCTGCATCGACGCCGGTGTGCCCTTAGCGGCCTATGATCAGGCGATCGAGGCGAGCCATTTGTTCAACCTGTTGCAAGCGCGCGGCGTGATCAGCGTGCAAGAACGCGCATCCTATATGGGCCGTGTCCGCGATCTCGCCAAAGGCAGCTGTCAGGCCTGGATGGAAAAGAACGGGTGGGCGGCATAACATGACCGACTTCCTGCTTGAACTTTTGTCCGAAGAAATTCCGGCCCGCATGCAAGACAAAGCGCGGGAGGATCTGGCGCGTCTGTTTTCTGCGGAATTGGAACGTGCCGGGCTGACGCCGGGTAAGATCACGACCTATGCGACGCCCCGTAGATTATCATTGATAATCAATGATTTACTAATTGAAACTCAGGCGGTTCGGGAAGAAACAAAAGGGCCAAAAGTTGGTGCGCCACCTCAGGCGTTGGAGGGCTTTCTGCGCAAAACTGGGCTTTCACAGGATCAGCTGGAAGCGCGCGACGGCATCTATTTTGCAATTGTCGAAAAGCCGGGCCGCAAGACGGCAGATGTGATCGCCGAAGCCATTCCAGCGATCATCCGTGCCTTCCCCTGGCCCAAGTCCCAACGCTGGGGCGCGGCTTCGCGCTCGACCGAGAGCCTGCGCTGGGTGCGCCCGTTGCAAGGCATTATTGCGCTGCTGGGCGATGACCTCGTCCCGTGTGAAATTGATGGACTGAAAAGCGGCGCGACGACCTTTGGCCATCGCTTCCACCACAAGGGCATAGTCACCATCACCAATGCGGGTGATTATGCGGCACAATTACGCGCGGCCCATGTCATCTTGGATCAAGATGAACGCCGGGCGATCATCCGGGATGGCGCGCAAAAGGCGGCTGCGGCGGCGGGCCTGACGCTGGTTCCCGATGAAGGGCTGGTGATCGAAAATGCGGGCCTAACCGAATGGCCCGTGCCGTTGCTCGGGCGCTTTGATGCCGATTTCTTGAGCGTACCCGAAGAGGTCATTCAGCTTACGGCACGCGTGAACCAGAAATATTTCATCTGCCGCGATGCTGCAGGCAAGCTGGCCAACGCCTTTGTCTGCACCGCCAATATCGCCGCGCATGATGGCGGGGCGTCGATCATCGCGGGCAATGAGAAGGTGCTGGCCGCGCGTCTGTCCGACGCACGTTTCTTTTATGAAACGGATTTGAAGGTTCCGCTCGAACAGCAGGCGGAAAAGCTGAAGGATATTGTCTTCCACGAAAAGCTGGGGACTGTAGCCGAACGCGTGGAGCGCATTGCGAAACTGGCACGGCATTTGGCGGAAAGCGGCGTGGTTCCCGGGGCAGACCCTGATCTGGCAGTACGCGCCGCGCGGCTATGCAAGGCCGATCTTGTGACGGGCATGGTCGGAGAATTCCCCGAACTTCAAGGGCTTATGGGCGGTTATTACGCAACTGCTCAAGGAGAGGATGCATCCGTCGCCGCGGCCATTCGGGATCATTATAAGCCAGTCGGGCAGGGCGATGATGTGCCGTCAGCACCAATCACCTTGGCTGTCAGTTTGGCCGAAAAGCTGGATACGTTAACGCAGTTTTTTGGCGTGGACATGCAACCAACGGGATCAAAAGATCCCTTTGCCCTGCGGCGCGCGGCGCTGGCCGTCATCCGATTGCTGGTTGAGAATGGCATTCGCTACCCCATTGCTGAGACGCATGGCTTGCTCGACTTTTTTGTAGATCGCCTGAAGGTCCAACAGCGTGAGGCGGGGGTACGTCATGACCTCATCGATGCCGTCATCGCGCTGGGTGGGGAGGATGATCTGGTCCGCCTATTGGCACGGGTGACGGCTCTTCAATCCTTCGTCACCACCGAAGATGGTACCAATCTGCTCGCCGCCTATAAGCGGGCAGCGAATATCCTGAAGGCAGCACAAGATGCGGCTCCAGCCTCCGCTGGGTCGACCCTGCTGCTTGCAGAAGCTGACCTGCTCGCCGCTCTGGATACGGCGGAACCCAAGGCGGCGTCTGCCGTTGAGAGCGAGCAGTTTGAAGCTGCCATGGCCGCACTTGCCTCCTTACGCGCGCCGATTGATGCCTTTTTTGAAGGCGTCATGGTGAATGATGAAGACCCTGCAAAACGGGCCTTCCGGCTTGGCTTACTGGCCCGGTTCCGTGATGCGGTGCACAGGGTAGCTGATTTTTCGAAGATTGAAGGGTGATCTCGCGGCCTGAGCCAACCCCAATGGAGGATTCATGACTCAGTTTGTCTACCGTTTTGGCGGGGGTGTTTCGGACGGAGACGCGCGGACACGCAGCAATAAAAATCTGTTGGGCGGCAAGGGTGCCAATCTGGACGGCATGGCCGCGATTGGCCTGCCTGTTCCACCCGGCTTTACGATCACAACCGAGATGTGCGCCCTTTACTATGCGCAAGGGCAGAGCTTTCCTGACAATGTCCGGGCCGAAGTGGCGCAGGGTGTTGTGCATATTGAGGCGGTGACGGGAAAGCGCTTTGGCGATCCGGCCAATCCGTTGCTGGTGTCGGTGCGCTCCGGCGCGCGTGTCTCCATGCCGGGCATGATGGATACTGTCCTCAACCTCGGCTTGAACGATGCAACTGTTGCGGGTTTGGCGGAGATTTCGGGCGATGCGCGCTTTGCCTGGGATAGCTACCGCCGCTTCATCCAAATGTATTCTGATGTTGTCCTTGGCCTTGATCATGGATCCTTTGAGGAAGCCTTGGAAATCGCGAAGGAAGATCGTGGTATCTTCCTCGATACCGAAATGGCGGCGGAAGATTGGCAGGCGCTGGTCGCGGACTTTAAAGGTCTCGTCGAAAAACAATGGGGCAAGCCTTTTCCGCAGGATGTGCAGGATCAGCTTTGGGGCGCGGTGGGCGCTGTGTTCGGCTCTTGGGAGTCGGAGCGCGCCAAAGTCTATCGCCGCCTCAATGCGATCCCTGGGGATTGGGGGACGGCTGTCAACGTGCAGGCCATGGTCTTTGGCAATATGGGCGATACATCGGCAACGGGCGTTGCGTTTACGCGCGATCCTGCCACCGGCGAGAATGCCTATTATGGCGAATTCCTGATCAATGCGCAGGGTGAGGATGTGGTCGCGGGCATTCGCACGCCGCAATATCTGACCAAGGCCGCCCGCGAACGGGCCAATGCCAAGCCGCTCTCGATGGAAGAGGCAATGCCCGACGTTTATGGCGAGCTGGCCAATGTCTTCCACATTCTCGAAACCCATTATCGGGATATGCAGGACATTGAATTTACGGTGGAGCGTGGCACACTCTGGATGCTCCAGACGCGCTCTGGCAAGCGCACGGCGAAAGCTGCGCTCAAAATCGCGGTGGATATGGCCAATGATGGGCTGATCACTCGTGACGAAGCCATTTTGCGGGTGGAACCCGGTGCGCTTGATCAGCTGCTGCACCCAACGCTTGATCCGAAGGCGAAGCGCGATGTCCTGACCAAAGGGCTGCCGGCCTCTCCGGGGGCGGCCTCTGGCAAGATCGTGTTCGATGCCGAAAGCGCGGAAAAGGCGGCGGCCGATGGGCAGAGCGTCATTTTGGTGCGGGTTGAGACAAGCCCGGAAGATATTCATGGCATGCACGCGGCCAAGGGTATTTTGACGGCACGCGGCGGGATGACCAGCCATGCGGCGGTTGTCGCGCGCGGCATGGGCCGTCCCTGCGTCTCTGGTGCGGGCGGCATTGTGATTGATGGCAAGTCAAAGCTGCTGCGCGTCGGCAGCCGTGAATTGCACGAAGGGGATATCCTCACGCTGGACGGGGCAACGGGCGAGGTGATGGCCGGAGCTGTTGATACTGTTCAGCCAGAACTGGCGGGCGATTTTGGCACCTTAATGGCATGGGCAGATGACGTGCGCCGCATGAAGGTGCGCACCAATGCCGAAACACCGAACGATGCCCAGACCGCTCGTGATTTTGGCGCAGAGGGCATTGGCCTGTGTCGCACCGAACATATGTTCTTTGATGCCGCCCGGATCACCGCCGTGCGTCAGATGATCCTTGCCGAAGATGAAGCGGGACGGCGCGTTGCGCTCGCCAAGCTGCTCCCCGAGCAGCGGGAAGATTTCCGTCAGATTTTTGAGGTGATGGCCGGGCTCCCCGTGACCATCCGTTTGCTCGATCCACCGCTGCATGAATTTTTGCCGCATGAGGAAAGCGAATTTGCCGAAGTCGCCGAGGCGGCGGGTGTTGACGCAGAAAAGCTGAAACGCCGCGCGGCAGAACTGTTTGAATTCAACCCCATGCTGGGCCATCGCGGCTGTCGCTTGGGCGTCACCTATCCCGAAATTTATGAAATGCAGGCCCGCGCCATTTTTGAAGCCGCCTGCGCGCTGGACGTGGCCCCCGTTCCCGAAATCATGATCCCGCTGGTCGCGACCAAGCGCGAGCTGGAATTGATGAAGGATGTGGTGGATCGCACGGCAGAGGCCGTTTTTGCAGAACAAGGCAAGCGCATCGATTATCTGGTCGGGACGATGATTGAACTGCCGCGCGCCGCGCTGAAGGCAGGCGAAATTGCTCAGGTCGGCGCATTTTTCAGCTTTGGCACCAATGATCTGACACAAACGACACTCGGGGTGTCGCGCGATGATGCCAGCCGCTTCCTGACAACCTATGTCGATAAGGGCATTTACCCGCAGGATCCCTTTGTCAGCCTGGATGTAGAAGGCGTTGGCGAATTGATTTCGCTTGCGGTGGAACGCGGGCGGGCGACTCGGCCAGACATCAAGCTTGGCATTTGCGGCGAACATGGCGGCGACCCAAAGTCGATTGCTTTTTGTGAGACCGCCGGGCTCGATTATGTGTCGGCCTCTCCCTATCGCGTGCCGATTGCCCGCTTGGCCGCAGCGCAGGCGGCCCTGCAGCCGTAACGCGCATTTACCTCTTTCTTTGGGCGATGCAGCGGGTTAGCCTCTTGCAAAGAGAGAAGGAGGGGTGCCGATGAAGACCGGCTATCGATACGGATTGGGGGCCATTTTGGGTCTTGCCCTGGGGGCGGGCGTTGCTTGGCATGCGACCGGAAAGGGCTTTGCCGATGGCGATGTGCGCAATGGCGTTTGGTCGACATCCCTAAATTACGGCACGAACAGCACAGACACCCTGACGCGGGCGGCTGTTGCCCGTCGAGGTCTTCTGGCCCTACCCAAAACGGAAACCGTCTATTGGGCCGCAACACGCGATAGCAGCGGCGCGCTTCTGGATGGGTCTTGCACCTACCGGATGACCGGAAAGGCGCTCGACAGCCGCTGGTGGAGCGTCACCTTTTACGACAAAGCGGGCTATCTCGTGGCCAATAAGGCCAATATCTGGTCGTTTAGTGGGGCGTCTTTGACCCCGGCGGAACAATCCGGCTGGCAGGTCACAATTGGTCCCAATAAGCCTGAAAGCGGCCATTGGTTGCCAAGCGCAGCGGGGCAGGGCTTTGAGCTGACCTTGCGCGTTTATAACCCGAGCGCCGCATTCATGGAGGATCCGACCGCCGCAGAGTTGCCCCGTCTGGTCAAGGAGTCCTGCGCATGAAACAATGGATTGGCCCAGCAGCGCTTGCGCTGATTGCTGCAGCAGGTGGCTATTATGGCGGATTGGCCTTGTCGACCTATGGCCTGATGGAGGTGGCCATTCGCCGGATTTCCAGCGATAGAGGGATGAATACGATGCTTTATGGCGCGCTGCCCACGCCGGAAAACCAGCCTGTGGTGCGCCCCAGCCCGGATCTTGCCTATTCATCCTGTCCCTATGATCTGTCCAAAGGGCCTGTTTTGATTTCGGTGACGCCAGCACCGGGCCGCTATTCCTCGCTCAGCATTTTTGATGCACGCACCGATGTCGTGTTCGTTCGCAATGATGCGCAAGCCAATGGCAGGCCTTTCCAGATTGCGCTGGCGCGCAGGGGCCAAAAGGTTCCTGAAGGGGTAGAGACGGTGCGTGTCGATTATGACCGCGGCATCGCACTCCTGCGGTTGTTGCTGAAATCACCCTCTGAAATCAAGGATTTGGATGCCCTTCGTCGGCAGTCGACCTGCAAACCGATTTAAGGGCTTGGGTGTAACCTGATCCAAGCGGCAGGCTTGACCGCTTGGATCAGCATCGCCACTGCCGGGCGATGGTTTATGATGTCGCGATTATCGGGTCTGGCATGGCAGGCGCAAGCCTGGCGGCAGCGCTTGCGCCCCAGATGCGCGTCCTCATCATCGAGATGGAGGAGCGGCCGGGTTATCACGCCACGGGCCGATCTGCGGCCTTTTGGAATGAAACCTATGGCGGCCCGCTGGTTCAGCCGCTCACGACGGCATCCGGCCCGTTTCTGGAAAACCCACCTGCTGCGTTTGCCGATAACGGATTTCTTCTGCGCCGCGGCGCATTGATGATTGGCCGAACCGGGGACGGAGCGTTAGAGACACAATTTCATAAGGATTTTGAAGGGTCAGGCCTTCACCTCTCCACTTTAGGTCGGTCCGAGATGGAAGAGAGAATCCCCGGTTTGCGTCCGTCTTGGGACCGCGCGGTCTGGGAAGCCAATACCGCCGACGTGGATGTGGCGGCACTTCATCAAGCCTATTTGCGCGCCGCACAGCGGGGTGGGGTGGAGATCGCGCTGCGCCAACCGGTGTCTGAGCTCCAGCGCGACGCGAAGGGCGTTTGGACGATCACATCTCCAAACGGCACATGGCGTGCGGCACGCATAATCAATGCAGCGGGGGCTTGGGCCAGCGATGTGGCGCAGATGGCAGGTGCGCTGCCCATTCAGATTCAGCCTTTGCGCCGAACAATGGTTCAGCTGCGTCTGGGCTGCGATATCCCCATGGATCTGCCGCTCACCATCGATCTGGCCGGGCGGTTTTATTTTAAGCCAGAAGGGCCAAGGCGGCTTTGGCTCAGTCCGCATGATGAAACGCCTTCAGTCGCCTGTGATGCCGCGCCAGAGGAAGTCGATGTCGCCCGCGCCATTGATGAATTGCAGCGCGTTGTGGATTGGCCAATTGAGGCGGTGGAGCGCCGCTGGGCCGGGCTGCGCAGCTTTGCTCCAGATCGCGCGCCCGTGTTCGGAGAAGATCCGTCCTGCCCCGGTTTTTACTGGTGCGCCGGGCAAGGGGGCTTTGGCATCCAAACGGCTCCCGCCATTGCCGCGCTTCTTGCGGCAGAGATTTTGGGTGTGTCTCTAGATGTGCCTTATGACGGGATTAATCCCGCGCCCTATCGACCAGCGCGGTTTAGCTGACGCTTTCCAACAGGGCGGCATTGCTCGCCAATTGATCGGCGCGTTCATTATCGGGGTCGCCTGAATGGCCTTTCACCCAGCGCCAGTCGATCTTATGCGCCTTGCTGGCTGCCAATAACTCCTGCCAAAGATCCGCATTCTTGACCGGCTTTTTATCGGCGGTGCGCCAGCCATTGCGCTGCCAGCCGTGGATCCATTTGGTGATCCCGTCGCGCACATAGGCGCTGTCGGTTTCCAGAACGACATGGCAAGGTCGGTTCAGCGCCTTGAGGCCCTGAATGGCGGCCATCAACTCCATTCGGTTATTGGTCGTTGCAGGATCGCTGCCCGATAACTCCTTCTCCACACCATTAAAGCGCATCAAGACCCCCCAGCCGCCGGGGCCGGGATTGCCTTTGCAGGCGCCATCTGTGGCAATTTTGACGCTGGGTAGATCGCTCACGGCTGGGCGTAATGCTCCAGACGGGCCAGATAGGCGAGGGGGTCCTTGCGGGTCACAAGCGCATCTGCCGGGGTGTTGAGCCAATCCCACGCACGCGTCAGAAGAAAGCGCAGGCACGCCCCGCGCGCCAATATGGGAAAGGCCGACCGTTCAGCCTCGGTCAGACCGAAGCTTGCTTCATAGCCCGCGACGAGTGCATCCCCGATAGCGGGCACATAGATGTTGCTGGCGGCATCAAAGCTCCAAGAGCTGTGCGTGACGGCAAGGTCCCATGCTCGGATTTCCGTGCAGGCAAAGTAGAAATCAATGACCGCACACACCTGATCCCCCGACATTAAGACATTGTCGGGAAACAGATCGGCATGGATCACGCTGCGCGCCAAGTCTTTGGGCCAATGTGCCTGCAAGAACGCGCATTCCGCCGCAACTCGGGCCTTTAGGCCAGGCTGAATTTTATCAAGATCATTCCCGCACCGTTCGGCCAGATCATACCAGCCCGCAGGGCCAAGCGTATTTGCGCGATCAAGCGGGAAGTCCGCCAATGCTTGGTGAAGCTGACCTAAGGCCTTGCCCGTTGACAGCGCCTGAGCGGGCGTGGGGTGCGATACGGAGAGGCCGGGCATGAAGGCCATCATCGCCATGGCTTTTCCCTGACGCGTGATCGTGCCGCTGCCATCCCGCGCCTTGAGCGCCGCTGGCACCGGACATCCGCGCGCCACAAGATGATCAATCATCCCAAGAAAGAACGGTAAATCATTGATATCGACACGTTTTTCATAAACGGTGAAGATAAATCGACCCTTGTCCGTTTCGACCAGATAGTTGCTATTCTCAACCCCTTCAGCGATCCCTTTGGCAGAGATGAGTTCGCCCGCGTCAAAGGCGCGTACATAGTCTGCCATGTCTTCGGCAGCGATATGGGTATAGACGGCCATCCTATTCCGTCAGCTTGCGGGGAAGCTTAAAGACCATGTCTTCGTCCGCTGTTTTGACCTGCTCTTCGGTCACATCAAAGCGATCCCGCAGGCGATCAACTACTTCGCGGACAAGCAGTTCGGGCGCTGAGGCCCCGGCTGTCAGGCCAAGCGTTGCTGCGCCGCCAAGCCAGTCAAAATCCACATCATGGCCCCGTTGAACGAGCCGGGCTGGAATGCCGAGCCGCTCACCCACTTCGGCCAGCCTTAAAGAGTTGGAGGAATTGGGCGCGCCGATCACGATCAGCTTTTCGACCTGTTTGCAAATTGCCTTCACGGCTTCTTGCCGGTTACTGGTGGCATAGCAGATATCTTCGCCCTTTGGCCCTTGAATGCCGGGGAAGCGGGCTTTGAGTGCATCGACAATGGCTGCTGTGTCATCAACTGACAGCGTTGTTTGCGTCAAAAACCCAAGCTGGGCCGCGTCCATATGGGGAAGCTGCGCCACATCGGCCACATCTTCGATCAATGTCATGGAGCCATCGGGCACTTGACCAAAAGTGCCAATGACCTCTGGATGGCCAGCATGGCCGATAAAGATGATATGTTTATTCTGTTCAACCAGACGCTCGGCTTGCCGATGCACCTTCGAAACAAGGGGGCAGGTCGCATCCAGCCAATTCATCCCGCGCGCGTCAGCGGTTGCGGGGATCAGCTTGGGCACGCCATGCGCTGAAAAGACAACGGGAACCCCGTCGGGGACGTCATCCAGCTCCTCAACAAAAACGGCGCCTTTGGCCTTCAAGCTGTCCACAACAAAGCGGTTATGCACAATCTCATGCCGGACATAAACGGGTGCGCCATATTGCTCGATCGCCTTTTCAACGATCAGAATGGCGCGATCAACGCCAGCACAAAAGCCGCGTGGGGCGGCAATCAGCAGGCGTAGGGGTGGTTTTGTCTCACTCATATTAATTTTGCCCCTACGCGATTGCTTGCAGCCGGGAAAGCCGCTTCCTATACCGCACCTCTGATCTTTGAGGAATCCCTTGACCATGCTGCGTAATTTTTCCCGTTTGCCCGCTCTTGCCTCGCTTGGCTTTGCCTCTGTTCTGTTGGCGGGCTGTGCAAAGGATGGGGATATTGACGCAACTGGCGGTATTTCTGTCACGCGTTCGGCGTGCCCGGCGGTCGCTATTCCGGCCTATACAGGTGATATTACCGTTTTTGATCCGGCAGAGGCGCGGGATGCCACCGCGATTGACATCGTGGCCGCGATCACCAATTTGCGGGAAAATTGCACACAACAGGGTGCTGATATTGTTGCCAATGCAACATTTGATGTCCGCGCGACTCGCCAGGAGATCGCAGGCGCGCGGCAGGTTGATCTGCCCTATTTCGCAACAGTGGTTCAGGGTGGCCGTGTCGTTGTGTCCAAGCGTCTTGGCACGATCCGACTGAATTTCGCCGACGGTCAGACCCGCGCCGAAGCAAGCGGATCGGCGACAGGATATGTGAACCGTGCGGCGGCCACTCTGCCGCCCGAAATTGAACAGCGTTTGACGCGCAAGCGCAAAGCGGGCGATGCTGATGCGGCTGTTGATCCGCTTGCCGATCCCGACGTCCGTGCCGCCGTGCAAAAGGCGAGCTTTGAGCTTCTGGTTGGCTTTCAACTGAGCGACGCCCAGCTTCAGTATAACGCCACCCGCTAATGTCCTTTCCCATTCGCGCCCTTCTGGCTGGCCGAGTTCAGCCATTGTCGCGCGGTGAGGGGAGCGCCATTGCCAAACTGCCCTTATCTGGCCCAGTCCAGATTGGTCTTTTCGGCATAATGGGGGATGAACAGGCCGATCAGGTGCATCATGGCGGGCGCGACAAGGCGCTCCACCATTATCCCTTTGATCATTACGCACGCTGGAAAGAGGACGCGCCTGATACGGCTTTGCTGCGCGCAGCAGGGGCCTTTGGCGAAAACATTTCAACCACTGGACTGGACGAAAACACGGTGTGCATTGGCGACCGTTTTCGGCTTGGCTCGGCAGTGGTAGAGGTTAGTCAGGCGCGCCAGCCCTGCTGGAAACAAGGGGATCGTCTCGCATGGGCAGCGCTTCCCGATCTGATGGTGCGGGAAGGGCGATCTGGTTGGTATTATCGCGTCATTGAAGCCGGTCAGGCACAAGCGGGGGATGATCTGATCCTCATGGACAGGCCCTTTCCCGATTGGACGGCGCGCCGGGTTTTTGATCTGCTTGTGGGCGGCAAACATAAGGAAGATCGGGCGGCTTTGGCCGTCCTTGCAGAGATGGATGTCCTGTTCGAAGGCTGGCGGGTGCGGGCGCGCCAATTTTTGAACGGTTGACTTGGGCCGTTGGCCCCGTCATTTAATTCGAGTCGCTGATAGCGCGGGAGAGGGGTCTGCTTCGCCAGACCCGCCGAAGGAGCAACCGCCCCGGAATCTCTCAGGCAAAAGGACCGCGCTGGCAGTTGCGACACTCTGGAAAGCGTTTCGGCCTTGGTCGAAGCCACCGAAGGGGTAAGCGTCCCGAAAGGGTTGCGCGAAAGCTCTCAGGTTCCGTGACAGAGGGGGTCCGGTGCATCGCTTTTGGGCGCGGCATTGGTTCTCTTTGTGAATGGACCCAATGTGATGAGCGAATTTTCTCCCGAACCTGAAGACTGGCTGGAGGCTGAACCTAGCACTTTGCCGCTGGATGCTTGGCACCGGTCAAAGGGCGCGCGCATGGTGCCCTTTGCGGGCTATTTGATGCCCATCCAATATGACGGGATTATCGCCGAGCATCTCTGGACGCGAGAGAGCGCCGGCCTGTTCGATGTGTCACATATGGGCCAGTTGATCCTGTCCGGCGACGGGCTAGATACCGCCCTTGAAACGCTGATCACTGCTGATCTTGGTGCGCTGGCTGAGGGACGGCAGCGTTATGCCCTGCTGCTCAATGACACCGGCGGCATTCTCGATGATCTGATGGTCGCGCGCGCGCCGATGGGGCTGTTTATCGTCGTCAATGGCGCGGTCAAATGGGATGATATGGGCCATTTGCGCGAACATTTGCCCGATGAAATCACCATGACCCATCTTGAGGATCGCGCGCTGCTCGCGCTTCAGGGGCCAAAAGCTGTGGATGCGCTCAACCGGATTGTGCCGGGCGTGGAAGGTCTCTCGTTTATGGAGGCTGGTTCCTTCTTTTGGGGGCTGGAGCCGCTTTGGATCAGCCGGTCGGGCTATACCGGAGAGGATGGCTTTGAGATTTCAATTCCCGCTGCACATGTGGCCGAATTTGCAGAGCTGTTGTCCCGCCAGCCAGAGGTGAAGCCCATTGGCCTTGGCGCGCGGGATTCGCTGCGACTGGAGGCAGGCCTGCCGCTTTATGGGCATGATCTGGATGAGGAAACGGATCCGGTCGAGACGAATCTGATGTTCGCGCTTTCGAAGCGCCGCCGTGCCACTGGAGGATTTCCCGGCGCTGCGGCCATCCTTGCCAAGCATGAAGCGGGGCCTAGCCGGCGTCGCGTTGGCCTAACGGTCGATGGGCGGATGCCCGTGCGCGAAGGCGCGCCGATTTTTGCGGGCGATACACATATTGGGGTCGTCACCTCGGGCGGATTTGCGCCCAGCGTCAATGCCCCCATCGCCATGGGCTATGTCTCTGCCAACTATAGCGCACCCGACACACGGTTAGAGGCCGAAGTGCGCGGCAAGCGCGTTCCGATGACCGTCACGGCCATGCCGTTTGTTCCCCACCGTTATCATCGCAAAGGAGCCGCCAAATGACACGTTATTTCACGTCCGAACATGAATGGATTGATGTTGACGGCAACGAGGCCCTGGTCGGCATCACCGATTATGCCCAGAGCCAATTGGGCGATATCGTCTTTGTCGATGTTCCCGCAGTCGGCGCGCAGGTGACAAAGGGCGGCGATGCCGCAGTCGTCGAATCCGTAAAGGCCGCGTCTGATGTTTATGCGCCTGTTTCTGGCACCGTCACCGAAGGAAACACCGCGCTGGGCGATGACCCCGCCCTCGTCAATTCTGATCCGGAAGGCGAAGGCTGGTTCTTCAAGCTGACTTTGGCCGATCCTTCAGAACTGGACGGCTTGATGGATGCGGCTGCTTATCAGGACTTTGTCGCCACCCTTTAATCTAAACGAAGGAACTTTCCCCATGCGGTACCTTCCCCTGACCCTGAGTGACCGGCAGCAGATGTTGGCGACCATTGGCGCGCGTTCAATTGATGATTTGTTCGTGGATGTGCCCGACCATGCCCGTCTGGATCGACCCATTGCGGGCCTTGCCAATCATGCGAGCGAAATGGCGGTGGAGCGGCATTTTGCAAAGCTGGCGCAGAAGAACAGCGCGGCTAGCGATTATCCCTTCTTCCTTGGGGCAGGGGCGTACAAGCATCATGTGCCCGCCTCGGTGGATCATCTGATCCAGAGGGGGGAGTTTCTGACCGCCTATACGCCCTATCAGCCGGAAATTGCGCAGGGCACACTCCAGATGCTCTTTGAATTTCAAACGCAGGTGGCGCGCCTCTTTGGTTGCGATGTGGCCAATGCCTCCATGTATGATGGCTCAACCGCCTGTTGGGAGGCGATTTCCATGGCCGGGCGCATCACGCGCCGTCGCAAGGCCGTACTCTCTTCCGGTCTGCATCCCCATTATGTGAGCGTCGCCAAGGCGATGGCGCACTTCACGGGCGATAGGCTCGATATGGCGACGCCGGAACTCTCGGCTGAAACAGATGTGGATCGCCTGATGGCGGCGGTGGACGCAGAGACGAGCTGTGTCGTCGTGCAATATCCCGACATATTGGGCCGCATAGACGATCTGTCGGCCCTTGCGGCGCGCGTGCATGAAGAAGGCGCGCTCCTGATCGCTGTTGTGACTGAGCCCGTGGCGCTAGGGGCCATTCGCGCGCCGGGAGAGATGGGCGCGGATATTGTCGTTGGCGAAGGTCAAGCGCTGGGCGTTGGCCTGCAATTTGGCGGGCCTTATGTCGGGCTCTTTGCCTGCAAGGAAAAGTTTGTGCGCCAAATGCCGGGACGCCTGTGTGGCGAGACGGTCGACGCGCAAGGGAAGCGCGGTTTTGTGCTGACACTCTCTACGCGCGAACAGCATATTCGCCGCGAGAAAGCGACATCCAACATCTGCACCAATTCCGGCCTGTGTGCGCTCGCTTTCAGCATCCACCTGACGCTGTTGGGGGAAAAGGGCCTGCGCGATCTGGCGGCGCTCAACCACGCCAAGGCGGTGCAGGCCGCAGAGCGGCTTCAGGCGGTTCCGGGTATCGAGCTGGTGACGCAAAGCTTCTTCAACGAATTTACCCTGCGCCTCCCGCAAGAGGCGCGGCCGGTCGTGCGGGCGCTGGCGGATCGCGGTGTGCTTGGTGGCGTGTCGTTGGGGCGGCTCTATCCAGAGGTATCGGGGCTGGCCAATGGGCTGGTCGTGGCGGTCACCGAAACAGTGACGGATGAGGATATAGAGGCGCTGGCGCAGGCGCTTTCGGAGGTGCTGGCATGACCCTGAACCAAAGCGGATGGCGTCCCGAAATGGGGAACGCAAGCGATAGCCCAATGAGCAGCTTTACCGGAAACCGGGCGCTGATGCTCGAAGAGGCCCTGATCTTTGAGATTGGCGACAGCACCACCACGGGAGTCGATCTGGCCGAACCTCCAAAGGTCGCGTCGCGGCTTGGCGGGTTAGACCGTATTCGGGAGATTGGCCTGCCCGGCCTGTCAGAGCCGGAAACGGTGCGCCATTATACGCGCTTAAGCCGTCAGAATTACGCAATTGATCTGGGCCTCTTCCCGCTCGGCTCCTGCACGATGAAGCATAATCCGCGCCTCAATGAAAAAATCGCCCGGATGAAGGGCTTTGCCGATGTCCACCCGCTGCAACCGCAAGAAACGGTGCAGGGCGCGCTGGCGGTGATCCATGAACTGGCCGATTGGCTGGTGAAGCTGACCGGGATGCACGCCGTTGCCATGTCGCCCAAAGCGGGCGCGCATGGGGAATTGTGCGGTATCCTGTCCATTAAGGCAGCACTTGAGGCACGCGGGGAGGATCGCCCGGTCGTCCTTGTGCCGGAATCGGCGCATGGCACCAATCCGGCAACAGCGGCCTTCGCCGGATTTCAGGTGGAGAGCATTCCCGCAACGCCCCAAGGTCGGGTGGATTTGCCCGCCCTGTTGGCGCGGCTTGGCCCCGATGTGGCGGGTGTGATGATCACCAATCCCAATACCTGCGGGCTTTTTGAACGCGATCTCAAGACCATTTCTGATGCGGTTCATGCAGCCGGCGGTTATGTCTATTGCGATGGCGCGAACTTCAACGCGATTGTCGGCAGGGTGCGCCCCGGCGATTTGGGCGTGGATGCCATGCACATCAATTTGCACAAAACCTTCTCCACCCCGCATGGCGGTGGCGGCCCCGGCTCTGGCCCGGTTGTGCTGTCAGAAGCATTGGCCCCCTTCGCGCCCATTCCCTTCGTTACACGGCTGGCCGACGGCAACTTGCGTTTGATCGAAGAAGAAATGGCGGGCGACGCTCTGCCGCATAGCTTTGGCCGCATGACGGCCTTCCACGGTCAAATGGGTATGTTCACCCGCGCGCTTTCCTATATCCTCAGCCACGGGGCAGATGGATTGCGGCAGGTGGCCGAAGATGCTGTGCTCAACGCCAATTATGTCCTGAGACAATTGGAAGATGTGCTGGATGCGCCCTTTGCAGGCTCTGGCCCCTGCATGCATGAAGCCTTGTTCTCTGACGCCAATCTGGCCGAGGGCTTCTCGACACTCGATATCGCCAAGGGCCTGATTGATGAGGGCTTCCACCCGATGACCGTTTATTTTCCGCTGGTCGTGCATGGGGCAATGCTGGTTGAGCCAACCGAGACAGAGTCTAAGGCGGCGCTCGATCAGTTTATTGGCGCGCTGCGGTCTGTTGCGCTGCGCGCCAAACAGGGCGACCCCGCTTTGAAGAGCGCACCGCACTTCGCGCCGCGCCATAGGCTCGATGAAACGCTCGCCGCCCGCAAACCCGTGCTTGTCTGGCACCCCCCAGAACTGGCAGAAGCGGCAGAGTGACCGACCCACAACCCTTCACGCTCAATGCAGGGCCAGAGGCCAAGCGCCATGCGCCGGCCACGGCCCGCAATCGGGATGCGATTGCAGACATGCTGTCGGTTAGTCTGCCCGCGTCCGGCACGATCCTTGAGATTGCGAGCGGAACGGGGGAGCATATCGTTCATTTCGCAGGCGCCTTCCCGCAACTGCTTTGGCAACCGAGTGATCATGATGTGCTGGGGCTAGACTCCATCTCTGCTTGGTCGACAGAGGCGGGTCTGCCCAATCTTCTGCCGCCCGTCCTGATCGATGCATCCGCGCCGGATTGGCCAGTTGCAAGGGCGGATGCCCTGCTGTGCATCAACATGGTGCATATCGCCCCTTGGGCTGCGGCACAGGGGTTGATGGCAGGGGCTGGACGTTTGTTGCCCAAAGGGGCGCCGCTCATCCTCTACGGGCCGTATATCGAGCCGGGCGTGGAGACTGCACCCAGCAATCTGGCCTTTGACGCAAATCTGCGTGCGCAGAACCCGGATTGGGGGTTACGCGATCTGGCTGAGGTTACAGCGCTTGCCGCCGCACATGGCCTGCTGCTCGATCAACGGATTGAAATGCCCGCCAACAACCTCTCACTCATATTTCTCAAGGGCTAAGTGCAGTCTGCGCTTTACGTTTGCGGAAAGCCTCGCCTAGCATCGCGCGACAGAGAATCGTGAGAGGATAGGGGATGCCCGATGTTTCGGCGCTTTTAACGTTTGATGAGTTTATCGGCCATTGGGGCGTTGATCGGCCTGATCGGCTTGCCCTGCGGGAAGAAGACCGGTTCTGGTCCTATGCTGATCTGGAGGAGCGCACCGCGCGCGTAGCCTCTTTCCTGAAAAAGGCGGGCGTCAAAAAGGGGGAGCGGATTTGCTGGATCGGAAAGAATTCCGATCTCTATTTCACCCTATTTTACGGCGCGGCGCGCTTGGGCGCGGTGATGGCCCCGATTGGCTGGCGGTTGGCCGCCCCGGAATGGGCCTATATCGTCAATGACACCCAATCAAAGCTGGTCTTTACCGGGCCGGGTTTTGAAGGGGCAGAGGCCGCATTGGCGGATAAGCTGGCGCATAACCCCCGCTTTATAAACACGGCTGAGGCGCGGGAGATTTTGGACAAGACGGATCGGGTGGCGTTTGATGCCGCCGGGCCGGATGATGCGGCGTTGCAGCTCTATACATCGGGCACGACGGGCAACCCGAAAGGGGTTGAATTGTCCAACCGCAACCTTTTTGCGCTGCGCAAGGGCACTGCTGAAAGCGGCCTTGCCTATACCCAGTGGGAGGATGATGAGGTTGTCCTTGTCGCCATGCCATGCGCGCATATTGGCGGGACTGGCCTTGGCGTCATGGCGCTGGCCAGTGGCTTGCCGGGCTATGTTCTGGCGGAGTTTACGCCCGATGGTCTGTTTGATGCGATTGAAACGGGCGGCGTGACGCGCTTTTTCATCGTGCCCGCCGCTCTCCACATTTTGTTGCAGCATCCGCGCTGTGCGACGGTCGATTATAGCCGCCTCAAATATATCCTCTATGGCGCGGCCCCCATTCCGCTGGAGCTGTTGCGCCAGTGTATAAAGATGTTTGGATGTGAGTTTATCCAGAATTATGGGATGACGGAAACAACCGGCACCATCATCATGCTGCCGCCCGAAGACCATGACCCCAATGGCAATCAGCGGATGCGCTCGGCCGGAAAGCCGCTGCCCGGCGTTGAAATTAAGATTGTGGATGGGGAGGGCAAGCAAGTCCCAACCGGAGAGGTGGGCGAACTCGTCACCCGCTCGTCCAACAATATGCTGGGCTATTGGAACCTGCCCGATGCCACCCAGAAGACGCTGACCAACGATGGCTGGGTCTATACCGGAGACGCAGCCTATGTGGATGCGGACGGCTATGTCTATATTCACGATCGGGTGAAGGATATGATCATTTCCGGCGGGGAAAATGTCTATCCAGCAGAGGTGGAAAGCGCGATTTACGGCCATCCTTCTGTGCTCGAAGTCGCCGTAATTGGCGTCCCGGATGACCGATGGGGGGAGGCTGTGAAGGCCGTGTGCGTGCCAAAGCCGGGCACAGAGATTGACGCCGATGATGTCATCGCTTGGGCGCGGGAGAAGATTGCCGGGTTTAAGGTTCCCAAATCCATCGACATTATTGAGGCGCTGCCCCGCAACGCCAGCGGCAAGATTTTGCGCAAGGATTTGCGCGCGCCCTATTGGGCCGGGCGTGATCGGCAGGTGAATTGACGATGGCGGATCTGGCCGTCTTTCGGGATGAGGTGCGGGCCTGGCTCTCCGATCATCTGACGGACGAATTGCGCGATGTCGCTACCAAGTCGACCAGCGTCTTTGTCGATAAGCCGCACACCCTGAAATGGCAGGCCATCCTGCACAAAAAGGGGTGGGTCGCGCCGACATGGCCCAAGGAATTTGGTGGGACGGGCTGGAGCGAAGCCGAGCGCCATATTTTTGCGTCTGAATGCGCGCGCGCAGGCGCTCCCTCGCTCTCCCCCATGGGGCTGCGCATGGTCGCTCCCGTCATCATGCATTATAGCACGGCCGAGCAAAAGGCGTGGTATCTGCCGCGCATTCTCTCAGGCGAGGATTATTGGTGCCAAGGCTATTCAGAGCCGGGATCGGGGTCTGACCTCGCGTCGCTTTCCTTGCGGGCGGATCGCGATGGCGATTATTATGTTCTGAACGGTTCAAAAATCTGGACGACGCACGCCCATTTCGCAACGAAGATGTTCTGCCTTGTCCGCACCAATCGGGACGGCCGCCCGCAACAGGGAATCACCTTCCTGCTGCTTGATATGGACACGCCGGGCATTACCGTCCGCCCCATCCATTCCATTGCCGATGACCATGATTTTAATCAGGTCTTTTTTGAAGACGTGCGCGTGCCCGTTTCCGGCCGTCTGGGCGAAGAGGATCATGGGTGGGGCGTTGCCAAATATCTGCTCGAATTTGAACGGGCCGTCGCCCATTCGGCCGGGCTTAAAGCAGCACTTGCAGAGGTTGTTCGTCATGCCCGCAGCTTGACCGATGATTCAGGCGCACCTTTGCTGGATACTCCCGGCATCCGCCGCCGTATCTCCATCCTGGACGCGCAGATTTCAGCGATTGAAGCGAGCGAGGATGTCGTCATGGCGCAGGTCGCCCGCGGTCGTAATCCGGGGCCTGCCGCCTCTATGTTGAAGATACAGGGCACAGAAACGGCGCAGCAGGTCCAGCAATTGGCGGTGGAGCTTTCCGGAGATTATGCCGCCGTCAGCCAATTTGCCGCCCGCCAACCGGGCAGCAATGAAGCCGCTATCGGCCCCGACATCGCGTTGACGGCCGTGCCCCGCTATTTCAACGGCCGCGCCGCCTCCATCTATGGCGGATCAAATGAGATCCAACGTAATATTATCGCGAAGATGGTGCTGGGACTTTAGGCCCGAGCAAAAGGAGGTACGGAAGCCGCTTTCCGGATGGGCATTAACGCAGCGTGGCCAAATAAGCGATCATATCGGCACGATCACTCGGCTTTGGCATCCCCTTATACTTCATGATGCCTGTCGGCAGAACCGCTTTTGGGTTTGCCAGATAGGCGTTGAGTGCGGCGGCATTCCAAATGATATTTGAACCAAGCATGGCGGGTGAATAGCCGAAGCCCGGCACACTGCCAGCCTTGCGCCCCGCAACGCGATACAGGGATGGCCCTTTGCGGTTGGCCATTTTTGCCGCAACGCTGTGGCAATCGCTGCAATAGGAATCGAACAAATCCCCGCCATTATCGGGGTCTGCGGCGATGGCGGGTTGGCTCACAAAAAGGGCTCCGGCCAAAATGGCCGGAGCGAGGTTCAGGGAGATCTTCATTTAGGGGTCCTTAGAAACTCAGCCATGAAAAGAGCATGACGGTGTTGTTGTCAGACGCATTACGGCCGGATCCGTCATAATCATTCTTGGCGCCGTTGAACTTGCTATAGCCTGTGTATTGGACGCCCAAGCGCAAATTGGCCCAGGGTGCGCCCCAGCTGCTTTCTTTGCCAAAGGGTGTCCAATCTGCTTGCACCATATAGCCATGTGTCGTCGGGCTGCCGGTGCGGCTCCCCACATCGGCTTCCGGCGTGAACAATAGGGGATCGCGCGTTCCGCTGGTGCGGAAGATGCCACCCGTCAGGCCATAGCTGTTATCATGGTACCAACTGATATCCGCATTGAACTGACGCAGCTTCTGATGTGCCTTGTCTGTTTCGTCGGCAAACCCATCGTAATTCAGCGTCTGGCTCTCCCAAATATGGGCGACGTTCACGCTGAACACATTTTTGCGATTGCCGAGGAACTGGTAACTCGCATCCACCCCAATGTCGCGGTAATGATTGGTAGGCCCGGCTTCGCGTCCGGGATGGATCGAGGCGCTCATACCGATCAGTCCAATAGAGGCCGATTGGCGGTTCCACTCCCGATTATAGGCCAGCCGCCAATAGGGGGCTATACCGCTCAGTTTGCCAGCCTCATCTCCAATGCCAAGCGTGTTGAGCGCGCCAGAAGTTAACGAACGATAGCCGCCAATTTCGGCGTAAAGATGGTCATCGAAATAGGCATAGGCAGATGTGCCCACAACCTGATGCTCAAGCCCACCCGTTAGAAAAGCGCCGGTCAAATGGCCGGGCGTCAAATCTGAAGCTGTGTACGGCGCAGACCAAGCCCCAACCGTGTTAAAGGGATCCTGAACCGTCGGGTTATTGTTGATATCAAGGCCGATGATCAGGTCTTTGCCGCCAGCCTGAAGCGTGCGCGTATAGCGCACATCGGCATGGTCAAATGCGGTTGCACGATCAATTTCTGAATAGGTTGTTTGCACAAAAGCGCCCAGATGCGGCGCAATCTTGCCAGCCACAAAGACCGAAGCCTCTTGCAGCGCCACGTTGTTATTGACGCCGTCATGGTTGCTCAACGGTTCTGATTGGGCCTTCTTCGTATGTGTCCAATTGCCCACGAGCATGGCGGACAGGGGCACACGAACCTTGCTGTCTTTCGCATCGCTATAGCCGCCAATTTTGAAGGCGCGGCCATGCGGCGTGAGTTGCGGGCCAAATGCCCCAACGTGGCAAGCAGCACATGTTTCGCCCGTTTGCCGAGCAAAGCTGGGCAGGGCATTTGCTGTCCCGCTGAACAAGAATGGGAGCAAGGCCATGCACGCAAGCCTCAGCCAACTCAATGTCACATGGTGTAAGATACGCATAACATCCCCTGTCTTTTTGAGCCTGTGCAACGATACCGCACAAAATCTGCTCTATGGGTTAGACGGAGCCGCTGACCCCTCGCCTCAGGCCCATGCAAAAAAATATTTCCGTTGCCTAAGGCCCGAGAAATAGCCATTTTTAGTGTCGATTTCTTGGGGAGAATGAAGATGAAGCATCACCGTTCGATCATGATGTTGCATTGGCTGACTGGGCTTTTGGTGCTGATTGTTTTTTCCGCCATTCTGTACCGCGAAGGTCTTGATGATGGGGATCAGCGGAAGTTTTGGCTCGACATTCATCGGGCCTTTGGTCTGTCGATCTTGGCATTTGTGATTGTCCGCGCAGCGGTTCGATTGCGCTTTGGGCGCGAGCCTGTAGTTAAGACCACGCCTCTGCTCCATGTCCTGTCGGTCGGTGGTCAGCTTTTGATGTATTTGGCGATGATTTCGCTGCCCCTGCTGGGCTGGGCGCAATCCAGCGCACGCGCTCGGCATTTTAAGCTATTTGATGTTACGCTGCCGTCTCTCTTGCCGCATGATCCCGATTTTGCCGATGTCTTGGCAGATTGGCATGAGACGCTTGCTTGGGTGTTCCTTGGCTTTATCGCGCTGCACTTCTTGGCTTCGCTCTATCATCATTTCATCCGCAAGGATGATGTTTTGCGGTCAATGCTTCCCAAAATTTAAGGAGCAGACACACGGCCTTTACCAGCTGATCCGGCTCAAACGGGCGCGCGGGCGCCGTCTGGCCGATTGTCGCGTTCGCGCTGTCGGGAGGCCAGAAAGCCGGGTCGATCTTTTAACCGCGCATACCAATCTTGCGTCTTTGGGCCGAGCTCTGCGTCAAAGCCAAAGCCCGCGGCAAGGTGCACCGCATAGCCCACGCAAATGTCGGCAATCGTAAAGCGCCTAGCGACGAGCCAGTCTCGGCCATCGCTCAGCGCCTCTTCTATGCTTTTCGCGCGGCCAAGGAAGAAGCCCTTATAATCTTCTACCGCTTGGGGAAGTTGCCGTTCCTTCGGCTCCAGTCGGGTGTAACGCAGCACGATGGTGAGCGGGAAGGTCAGGGTCGCATCGCTCCGGTGCAGCCAGTTGAGCCAAGGCAGATAGTCGGGCTCTTCCGGTCGAACCTCCAAATCGCTGCCCTGTGCAATACGCTGACAGATGGCGGCGCTTTCGGTCAGCAGATGGCCATTTTCTTCCCAGGCTGGGATGGTGCCCAGCGGGTTCACATCCTTAAATTCTTTGGCAAAGACACGCGGCGGGAAGGGCCATTGCCGCAAAACAAGGTCAAAGCCTGCTTCTTCGGCGGCCCAGAGGCAGCGAAAGGATCGTGCGCCTTCGCAATGGTGCAAAATGGGCAAAGTCATGGGGCAACCTCTTTGGGCTGGTGGATGGAGAGGCGGTGTTCCCGCCAGGCGATATAGAGGCCACTTGCGATGATGAGCGGCGCGCCCGCCCAAGTGGAGGTGCCGGGCAGCGCCCCCCAAATCGTCCATCCGTACAGCGTTGACCAAATGAGGCTGGTATAGTCCATGCCGACCACTGTGGAAACGGGCGCGTAGCGCAGCGAAGCGGTCAGCGCGATCTGGCCTAGCCCGCCGCATAGGCCAAGCCCTGCGATAAGCCCCCATTGATACAGGCTATGCGTGCCGCCGCCCCATGCAACCGCCTGTTCCAGTTGGAGCGGCAGGGGCGCAAGGTGCAGCGCGAGCAGCAGGGTTGAGGAGATGACCGAAAAGTAGAAAACAGTGGTCGCTGCAGGTTCGGTTCGGCCCATTTCCCGCAATTGGAGGCTGATCAAACCAATCATGAAGGCAGATGTCAGCCCAACCAACGCGCCTGTTAGGGGAAAGCCGCCCGTGCCGGGCTGGATCACCACAAGGACCCCCGTAAAGCCGAGGATGATAGCGCCCCAGCGATGCACACCGACATGTTCGCGCAGCACCAAGGCGGAGAGCAAGGTTGCAAAGATGGGGACGGTAAAGCCCAAAGTCGTCGCCTCAGCCAAGGGCAAGAGGACGACGCTGCCAAAGGTAAAGAACATACCGATCATGCCAAAGACAGAACGACGGGCATGCGCGCTGAAACGCTGCGTCTTCAGGCTAGTCAGGCCCGCTGTCATCACAATCCAGAGCAAGACGACGGGCATGGCGGCAAATTGCCGCCAGAACATGATTTCGGGAAGCCTGATGCCGCTTTCGCTGGCGAGCTTCACCAAGAGGGATAGCGACGACAGGCCAAATATCGCAAGCAGGCGCAGCCCGAGCGCAAACAGCCGTCGATCCTGACTATGTGCAATCCCCCTGGTCACAGCGGCCACGCTTAAGCGCGCTGACGCTCAGCGCAACCATTCAATGCAGCGGCTCGGCCTTTTTGCGCTTTAGCTGGTCACTTGTCCGTCATCTGGCTTTGCGCGTCTGTGCCTTAAAAGGGAAAGAGCAATCCAGCCCAATGTCGCGGCGGCCGCAACCGGCATGGCCGATTTCAACACCCGACCCGCGGACGCGCCAATCAACGCGCCCTTAAGGCCGCTATCTCCATCCCTACGGTCAATTGCTGCACCGACCAATGCTCCAAGCCAGCCCATTTTCATCTCCTTTTGTGATGTCGGTTTAACTGTCAGAGGCATGCTTGGGTTCCACAGGCTTGCGGTGCGCCCCGCGCCTCGGCTAACGCGCAAGGCATGAAGCACGCACTCACCACCACCCGCGCCCAAAATTTTTCAGCTTGGTATCAGGAGGTCATCTCCGAAGCTGACCTTGCCGAGGAATCCGGCGTTCGGGGCTGCATGGTCATTCGCCCTTGGGGCTATGGCATTTGGGAACGCATCCAAAAGCTGATGGATGCCCAGATCAAGCTGGCCGGGGTGGAAAATTGCTATTTTCCTTTGTTTATCCCTTTGTCCTTCTTTGAAAAAGAGGCTGACCATGTCGAAGGCTTTGCCAAGGAAATGGCGGTCGTCACCCATCACCGCCTAATTGGCGATGGCAAGGGTAAGCTTGTGCCTGATCCGGACTCGAAGTTGGAAGAGCCGCTGGTTGTCCGCCCGACATCGGAAACGGTCATTGGTGCGGCCATGAGCCGCTGGATCCAGAGTTGGCGGGATTTGCCACTGCTGACCAACCAATGGGCCAATGTAGTGCGCTGGGAAATGCGTACCCGCATGTTTCTGCGCACGTCAGAATTTCTGTGGCAAGAAGGGCATACGGCCCATGCCGATCGTGCCGATGCGATGACAGAGACGCTGCGTGCGCTCGAAATGTATCGCGCCTTTGCCCAAGGGCCGCTCGCCATGCCTGTCGTGGCGGGTGAAAAGCCAGAGAATGAGCGTTTCCCCGGCGCCGTCGCCACCTATTCCATCGAGGCGATGATGCAGGATGGCAAGGCGCTTCAGGCGGGCACCTCCCACTATCTGGGCACGGGCTTCGCGGAAGCCGCGGGCATTCGCTATCAGGATAAGGAAGGCACGCAGCAATATTGCCACACGACCAGCTGGGGCGTGTCCACCCGCCTTATTGGCGGCGTCATCATGACGCATGGCGATGATGATGGCCTGCGTTGCCCGCCACAGGTGTCCCCGCAACAGGTGGTGATCATCCCCATGCTGCGCGACACAGATGAGGACGAAGCGATCCTTGACTATTGCCGCAGTCTTGCAGCGGATCTGCGCGCCCGATCTGCCTTTGGAGAGCCGTTGCGCGTCCTTCTCGATACCAAAGCGACCAAGGCCTCGAATAAGCGTTGGGCTTGGGTCAAAAAGGGTGCACCAATCCTCGTCGAAGTTGGCCCGCGCGATGTGGCGGGCGGCAATGTCGCCGTCTTGCGTCGAGACAGGCTGTATAAGGATGATGGCAAGCTTGCCTCCGCTTTTATCCCGCGCGCCGAATTTGTCGGCAGCGTGGCCGATACGTTGGTCGATATTGAACAGGCGCTGTTCACCGAAGCAAAAGAGCGGATGGAGACCAATATCCGCCGGGATGTAACCGATTTGGCGGCGCATTTTGCAGCGGATGACACATTTGTCGGCTGGGTTGAGGTGCAATGGGCACGGCCAACGGGGGAGGCACTCTCCAAGATCGTGGATCAACTGAAGGCGCTGAAGCTCACCATGCGCAATACACCGCAGGATGCGGCGCCCGCCGATGGCCCATGCTTCTTCACGGGGGAAAAGGCGGTGGAGCGTATTTTGATCGGGCGCACCTATTAGGGTCAATCTGATCGCAATCGCGCTGGCATGGCGCCGGGTTGCGCGGTAGACGTTATGAGAATGGAGGTCGGGCCGTTATCGTCCGGCATGGGGGGATTTTGAAATGCACCGTTTGCTGATCGGTTTTGCGGGCATTGCCCTCATCCTATTGATTGCCATTGCTTTTTCATCGAACCGCCGGGCCATTCGCCCACGCGTCGTGGGCGCGGCCTTTGGTCTTCAGGCGCTCATTGCGGTTCTCGTTCTCTATGTGCCCGCCGGCAAACTCGTCATCCAAACCATGGCCCAAGGGGTCAGCAATTTGTTGAGCTATGCACGTGCCGGTGTGGACTTTTTGTTTGGTAATCTCGCCAAGCCGGAATTGGGCGGGTTTAGCTTTGCCATTTCCGCGCTGCCCGTGATCATCTTCTTCGCCAGCCTTGTGTCGATCCTCTATTATCTCGGCATCATGCAATTTGTTGTGAAATGGATTGGCGGCGGCATTCAAAAGGCAACGGGCGTTACCAAGGTGGAATCACTTGGCGCTGCGGCAAATATCTTTGTGGGGCAAAGCGAAGCGCCTTTGGTCATTCGGCCCTATTTGCAAACCATGACGCCAGCCCAATTGTTCACGATCATGACGGTCGGTATGTCGGGCGTCGCGGGGACGATCCTTGCCGCCTATGCATCGATGCTCGGCAATGACATTTTGCCCTATCTGCTCGCCGCCAGTTTCATGTCTGCCCCCGGCGGTATTTTGATGGCCAAGCTGATGATGCCGGATGATCCCGCCGATTATGGCAAGGAACCCGTTGTCGAAGGTGAAATTCGCTTTGGCGATGAAAAGCCAGCCAACATCATCATGGCCGCAGCCGAAGGCGCGCAGACGGGCGTGCGGTTGGCCGTAGCGGTGGGCGCAATGGTTCTCTCCTTCGTTGCCCTTGTGGCGCTGGCCAATGGTTTGCTTGCCGGCGTCGGCAGCTGGTTTGGCTATCCTGACCTTAGTTTTCAGCAGATTGTGGGCTGGGTCTTTGCACCCGTCATGTTCATGCTGAACGTGCCTTGGTCTGAAGCACAGGCTGCAGGCGGCCTGTTTGGCACCAAGATCGTGCTCAATGAATTTGTCGCCTTTTCCCAGCTTGGCCCGATGAAGCAAACGCTCTCCGCCACAACAGTTGCAGTCATCACCTTTGCCTTGTGCGGCTTTGCGAATTTCAGCTCCATCGCCATTCAAATGGCCGTAACAGGCGGGCTTGCCCCCAATCAGCGGGCTGTCATTGCGCGTTTGGGGTTGAAGGCCTTGCTGGCTGGCAGCCTTGCCAATTTGATGAGCGCGGCGCTGGCGGGGTTGCTTGTCGGGGCCTAGGGTCGTCGACGCAGCGGCTCAGGCCGGCTCTTTGTCCATCAGCTCGACGAGATCGAGATCCAGCCGCTCAATCAGGGTGCGCATGCGCGGCCATATGCGGGTTAGGAAAACGTCCCGCTCTTGCACCTTAAGGGCATTGACCGCACCGGGGGCAACAAACATGCCCACCCCGCGCTTTACAACCACATGCCCGTCATCCTGCAGGGTCTGATAGGCTTTGGCGACGGTGAGCGGATTGGTGCCTGTGGATGCAGCAAAGGCCCGCACAGACGGCAATTGATCGCCCTCCGCATATCTGCCCTCAATAATCTCAAACGCCAGCATCCCGCGCAGGCGGAGATAAACCGGGATTTCGTCAAAGCTTGCCACTGTCATGCCACCTTAATACAGCAAGGCAGTGGCGAGTCACGAAAATAATGCGTTAGATAATCCAGTGACTTATGACGGCGTCCGGTTCCGGGCGGGGCCGCTCTTCCTGCGCTTTGCTGGGGGAGCCGATGAAGATAAAGCCCGCAATCCTCTCCTCCTCCGATCCAAAAGCTGCACGAACCGCCGCTGAATAGCTGGGCCAACCTGTCAGCCAGCCACCGACAAACCCTTGGGCATGGACGGCATTCAGCAATTGCATGCAGGCCGCACCCACCGAGAGTTCCTGCTCCCAAAGCGGAATTTTGCTCTCCTTCTTGGGAGAAGAAAGCACAACGACCAATGAAGGTGCTTGCCGCGCGAATTGCTCCATCGCCTCCAGCTCCAGCCGACCAGCATCGGGTTTTTCCGCCCGATAGGCCTCGATCAACAGAGCGGCCAGCGCCTCCCGCTGATCCGCGCCGACCACAATAAAACGCCACGGGGCAAGCTTTCCATGGTCGGGAACGCGGCTTGCCGCATGCAGTATGTTGCCCATCTGCGTGGCATCCGGGCCAGGGGCGATCATATCGCGCGGCTTGCCCGATCGACGGGAGAGCAGAAGCGAAAGCGGCGTTGTCGTGTCGTTGAACATGGCTTCGCCGCTATCAGCGGGCAGGGGGCAAGGCAAGCCGCGCCTATTTATCCACCCCCTTGGCCTTTCCCCATTGGCGGGCGGCGGTGTAGCCAAGATAGCCTGTGCCAAACAGCGCCCATAGCGGTTCGGGAATGCCCGCCAGATAGGCGTTCATGCCCGTCGCAATGGCCTTTGCCATTTCTGGGCGGACGGACGCGATTAAGCCCATGGGGGTGGCCCAGAGGATGATGGCGTACATGACATAGAGAAAGCTCGGTCGCGCCCGGCTTGTCCACGGGTCGGTCGATCCAGCCTCGGCCACAATGGCGGACAGCTGCACCCGCAGGGCATCCATTTCTTGTGAGCCCTGAAGTTTCAGCAGCTCAAGCTTCGCTGCATCCCGGGCGCGGGGGTCGGGAATGATCTTGTCGAGCAATTGGGTGATGGGGGACAATATGCCTTCGATGAGCGACATCTGGTTATCTCCGGTTCAAAATGCGAATCAGAGATAACCAGATCGGTTAAATGCAGGAAAGTGGTTTTTGCACTCTCCCCCTTATCGGGCCTGTTCCGCTGCAATCCAGCGGGTGATTGCACTTTCCAACACATCCAGCGGAACAGCGCCTTGGCCCAGCACCGCATCGTGGAAGCGGCGCAGGTCGAACTTCGGCCCCAGTGCCGCTTCGGCCTTCACCCGCAATTCGCGGATCTTAATCTCCCCGATTTTATAGCCGAGCGCTTGGCCGGGCCAAGAGATGTAGCGATTGACCTCTGCCTCAATATTGGCGGCACTCAGCGCCGAATTGTCGGTCATGAACTTTATCGCCTGTGCCTTGGTCCACCCTTTGCTGTGCATCCCCGTATCGACGACCAATCGGCAGGCGCGCCACATCTCGTACGACAGGCGACCCATCATCTTTTCCGGCGTGTCATATAGGCCCATTTCTTCGCCCAGATATTCGGAATACAGCCCCCATCCTTCGCCATAAGCGGTGAACCATGCGGCGTGTTTGCGGAAATCGGGCAGGTCAATTTCCTGCTGCAAAGCGCCTTGAAAATGATGACCGGGCACGGCCTCATGCGCGGTGAGCGCAGGCAATTCGTAGATTGGGCGTTGGTTCAGCTTTGACGTGTTGACATAGTAAAACCCAGCAATGCCGCCCGCCAAAGAGCCAGAGGCATAATAGGCCGTGGTCGTCGTTTCCGCCGTTTCCTTGGGGATTTCGCGCAGGCCATAGGTCAGGCGGGGCAACTTGCCGAAATATTGGGGCAGCTTTCCGTCGATCAGCTTGGCCTGTCGCGCGGCGGCCTGCATCAATTGCTCCGGCGTTGTCGCATAATATGCCGGGTCAGATCGCAGCTTGGCAATCATCGTCTGTCGGTCGGGATAGCCGGCCGATTTGGCCACCTCGTCCATCCGTTTCAAAATGCGCGTCACTTCGGACTGGCCGATTTGGTGGATCTGATCTGGCGTCAAATTGGTCGTGGTGTGCGTTCTGGCGCGAAAGGCATAATAGGCCGGACCATTGGGAAGGAAGGAGGCCCCCACACGCTTGGCGCATTTGGGTTGATACTCTTTCACATAAAAAGCCGAAAACTGGTGATAAGCAGGTGTTAAGACATCGCGGATCAGGCGGATGGCCTCAGCCTTCATCTCGGCCCATTCGGCGTCCGACAGATCGGTCGGTTTTGCGCGCTTAAACGGCCCGTAAAATCGCGTCTCTTCAGCAGGTCCTGCAACGGCACCGTCAATTGTCCGTTCAAATGCGCCCATGGCGTCGCATGGCTGAACAAAGCCCCGCGCAATGGCCTGTTTCGTAATGGCGATAATGTCCGCATTCATCTTCGGGAACTGGGCGAGGCGGGCCAGATAGCTGCGATAATCGCGTGCGGAGAACAGAGGGACATAATACCCCAGCCCGGCAAAGCTCTGGTACGGATTGTCATAGGTCGTGAACAACATGGTCCGCTGGCCGAAACGATTGCCCTCAATTTGTTCGGACAGGATGCGCGCCAGCACGCCCTTATTCGCGCGCTCCGTATCGGATAGGTCGGCTTCTGGAATCGCCGTCAAACGGTCGAGCAGCGCTTGGGCGTCCTTGGCTGATCGATCCTGCGCGGCAAGGCTGATGTCGGAGACTTTGTCATCATAATCCCGCACACCCAGCGACGTTGCCGCAACCGGATTTTCTTTAAGCCACCACTGCCAATGATCGCTGATCACAGCCTTCAAATCATCCGAAGGGGCCGCAACGGCAGGCGTCGAAACCGCAACCAAAAGGGCAGTGGCAAAAAAGCGCATGGTGTTTATCTCCTTTGGAACCAGTTTCGTTCATGCCGTGCCCGCTTGCAATGGCGTGAATGCAACCGCTAGGACAGAATTATGGTTTTTTTGATTTAATTTCAGGGGGTTTGTGGAGATGCGGCGTCTTGTTCCTGCTATTGTGAGCCTATTCATGTCGACATCTCTTTTGGCTGCCATTCCTGATCCTGCGCCTTCTGCGCCGCGACTGGCCTATCCGCCAACGCGCGCTACCGATCTTGTCGAAGACCAATTTGGGGTGAAGGTGGCGGATCCCTATCGATGGCTGGAAAATGACGTGCGGGTTGATTCAGAGGTGCGCGACTGGGTGGATGCCCAGAACCAGATCACACAAGACTATCTGAAAACTCTGCCCGGACGCGATATATTTGCCGAACGACTGAAGATCTTGTTTGATTTTGACCGGATCGGAACGCCGCGCAAGGCGGGCAACCGCTATTTCTTCTCACGCAATGATGGCCGCCAGAACCAGTCTGTCTTGATGGTGCAGGATGGATTGACGGGCACACCGCGTGTTCTGATCGATCCCAATAGCTGGGCCAAGGATGGTGCAACGGCGCTCGCCGAATGGCATCCTTCGGGCGACGGCCGCTACCTTGTCTACACGGTTCAAGACGGTGGCACTGATTGGCGGATCGTGCGCGTGATGGATGTCGAAACCGGGGTGCAGCTGGGAGATGAGCTGCGCTGGGTGAAATTCTCCAACATAAGCTGGACGAAGGACAATAAGGGCTTTTTCTATTCCCGCTTTGCAGAACCGGATTCGAACGCAGAGTTTCAGTCGGTGAACACCAATCAAACGGTGTTTTACCATCAGCTGGGAACGTCTCAGGCGGAAGATCGCCAGGTCTATGTCACGCCAGATCGGCCTCTGCTCGGCCATTCAGCGCAAGTAACGGATGATGGTCAATATCTGCTGATCACCAGTTCCGGAGGGACGGATGATCGCTATGAGCTGACAATCGGGTCGCTTGAGCAGGCCGGCAGCGTGACCAAGCCCATCCGCTTTCGTCCGCTGGTGCCAGGGCTGAACCATAATTGGGAATTGGCGGGTTCAGTTGGTTCAACCTTTTACTTTCTGACGAACAAAGATGCACCGCGGGGTCGACTGGTCGCGATGGATGTGGCGAAGCCCGGTGCGCTGTCGGAAATTGTGCCGCAGGCAAAGGCGACACTGGTGGGCACATCGCTGGTCGGAGACCGAATGATCCTCGCATATTTGGGGGATGCGCGCTCAGAGGTTGAGGTCCGCGATCTCAAAGGTCAGCCTGTATCGATGGTGACGCTCCCCTCTATCGGGACTGCGGCAGGCTTTGGCGGGAAGGGCGGTGACCCAGAAACCTTCTTTACCTTTTCAAGCTTTGCCTCCCCGCCGACCGTCTATCGGTTTGATACGGCAACGGGGCAGATGGAGGCGTTCTTCAAACCGAAACTCGCCTTTGATCCGGCCGATTATGAAACCAGTCAGCTTTTCTATTCGTCAAAGGATGGCACACGCATTCCGCTCTATGTGATCAAGCGTAAGGGTACACCCGCTGGCGCACCGACCATTTTATATGGCTATGGCGGGTTTAACATTTCAATGACGCCGTCCTTCAGCCCAACCCGCATTGCTTGGCTGGAACAGGGCGGAGTCTATGCCATCGCGAACCTGCGCGGCGGCGGCGAATATGGAAAAGAATGGCATGATGCCGGGCGTCTCACGCTCAAGCAGAATGTGTTTGATGATTTCATTGCCGCCGGTGAATATTTGATTGCCGAGGGCATTAGTGGTGTTGGCAAACTTGCGATTGAAGGGCGGTCTAATGGGGGGCTGCTGATTGGGGCGGTTGTGAATCAACGGCCCGACCTCTTTGCCGCGGCCCTGCCGGCCGTCGGCGTTATGGATATGCTTCGGTTTAATCGCTTCACCGCTGGTCGCTATTGGGTGGATGATTATGGCGATCCCGGAAAGGCTATAGATTTTGGGGTCTTAAAGGCCTATTCGCCCTATCATAACATCGCGGCTGGCAAGCAATATCCGGCTATCCTTGTGACAACGGCGGATACGGATGATCGGGTCGTGCCCGGCCACAGCTTTAAATATACAGCGGCCTTGCAGGCGGCAGATTTGGGCACAAAGCCGCGTCTCATCCGCATTGAAACTCGCGCCGGGCATGGGTCGGGCAAGCCGACGGACAAGATTGTCTCTGAAACTGCTGATCTTTGGTCATTCGTTGCGAAATGGACCGGGCTGGACGTGCGCCCGCGCTAACCATCTCATATCAGGCGAAAAATCCTTAACCTCAGATTACAAACCGGTTCAGCAACTTGTCATGGAGCGATTCGCATATTCGTCTTTGCCGACCCTTTCTTGTCGGTAGGGAGATGGAGACGAAACATGAAGACGCTTTCTAAGGCCGCGCTAATAGCGACGACGGGTGCGATGCTAATGACGGCCATGCCGGCCAATGCCAAGCCCGATCGACGCGACCATAAGGGCATCAGCGCTGGCGATGTGCTTGTTGGTGCGCTCATCCTCGGTGGTATCGCCGCCGTGGCGTCTTCCTCACCCCGCAACTGGGATGATGATCAGAACAGCTATGGTCATAACGGCTATGGTCATAACGGCTATGACAATAACGGCTATGAGAGCCGCAGAGCGGTTGATCAGTGCGTTAGCGCCGCCCTTCGAGAAGCCAGCCGTTATGGCGGGTGGGCTCGGGTGACCGACGTGATGCGGGTTGATCGTATCCGTGGCGGTTATGAAGTCCGTGGCCGTGTTGTTGTCAAAGACGACTATGGCCGTGACAAGGGTCCCTTCAGCTGCGTGACGCGATATGGTGGCGTTTCGAATGTTGATTTATACGGCCTGCGTAGCCGTTATTAAACGGGGGGCCGGTCCGAAAGGGTCGGCTCCTCTTCTATTTAGGTCTCGTGACCTAGACAGCGGACGACGCGCTCTTTATCGGCTGGCCATGACTGTTCAGCCTTCTGATTCCATCCTCATCGTCGATTTCGGTAGCCAAGTGACGCAGCTCATCGCGCGTCGTATTCGCGAAGCCGGTGTGTATAGCGAAATCGCGCCCTTCAACTCGGCGGAGGCCGCTTTTGACCGGATGAAGCCCAAGGGCATTATTCTCTCAGGCGGCCCAGCTTCCGTACCCGAAGCAGGGTCCCCGCGCGCACCGCAATGCCTGTTTGACTCAGGTCTTCCAATTTTAGGGATTTGCTATGGCCAGCAGACCATGTCGCAGCAATTGGGCGGCACGGTGGAGCCGGGGGACAGCGGTGAATTTGGCCGTGCCTTTATCGACATAGCGGATGAATGTTTGCTGTTTGACGGGCTTTGGGAAAAGGGCTCTCGCCATCAGGTCTGGATGAGCCATGGCGACAAGGTGACATCGTTCGCGCCCGGTTTTCGCGTTGTTGCAACCACGGAGGGCGCGCCATTTGCCGTCATCGCCGATGATGCGCGACGCCTCTATGGCACGCAATTCCATCCAGAAGTCGTCCATACGCCCGATGGTGCAAAGCTGATTGCGAACTTTGTTCACAAAGTCTGCGGGCTTAAGGGTGATTGGACGATGGCGGAATTCCGCGCGACCAAAATTGCTGAGATCCGCGAACAAGTCGGCGCTGGCCGCGTTATTTGCGGTCTGTCAGGCGGGGTGGATTCCTCGGTCGCTGCCATTTTGATCCACGAAGCCATTGGCGATCAACTGACCTGCGTCTTCGTCGATCACGGGCTTTTGCGTCTGGATGAACGCCGTCAGGTCGAAGAGCTATTCCGCGAACATTATAAGATTCCGCTGGTCGTGGTCGATGCCGAAGCCCGCTTCATGGCAGGGCTGGCCGGTGTTACCGACCCCGAAAAGAAGCGCAAGTTTATCGGTGCCGAATTCATCAATGTGTTTGAAGAAGAAGCCCGGAAAATTGGCGGAGCCGATTTCTTGGCCCAAGGCACGCTCTATCCCGATGTGATTGAGTCCGTCTCTTTCACGGGTGGCCCGTCAGTCACGATTAAGAGCCACCATAATGTGGGCGGCTTGCCAGAACGCATGAACATGAAGCTCGTTGAGCCGCTGCGTGAATTGTTCAAGGATGAGGTGCGCGCTCTCGGTCGTGAGCTTGGCTTGCAAGATGTGTTTGTTGGCCGTCACCCCTTTCCGGGGCCGGGCCTTGCCATCCGCATCCCCGGCGAAGTGACGAAGGAACGGTGCGACATATTGCGCAAGGCCGACGCCGTTTATCTGGAAGAAATCCGTAATGCGGGGCTGTATGACGCCATTTGGCAGGCCTTTGCCGTGCTGCTCCCCGTCCGTACTGTGGGTGTGATGGGTGATGGCCGCACCTATGACAATGTCTGCGCGCTGCGCGCCGTCACCTCAACAGACGGTATGACGGCCGATGTCTTTCCCTTTGACAGCGCCTTTCTCAGCCGCGTTGCCACCCGCATCGTGAATGAAGTGAAGGGCATTAACCGTGTGGTCTATGACTACACATCAAAGCCGCCCGGCACGATTGAGTGGGAATAAGTCCATGTCCGTCACACTTTATGGCATCCCCAATTGCGATACCGTGAAAAAGGCCCGTACCTTTTTGGAGGGGCAGGGCGTCGCTTTTGACTTTCACGACTATAAAAAACTGGGCGTAAACGCCGCAAAGCTCTCCCTTTGGTGCGGTGTGCTGGGCTGGGAAAAGGTTCTCAACCGCGCGGGGACGACCTTTCGCAAGCTGCCGGATGCAGACAAAGTCGGCCTTGATCAGGTGCGCGCCATTGCGCTTATGGTGGCGCAGCCGTCTCTCATCAAACGACCGATTGCCGAGTATCCCAGCGGGGTTCTCCTCGGGTTCAAGCCCGATGAGTGGCAAAAGGCTCTGGGATGATCACCATGGCTAAACGTCCCATATTGATCGCGCATCGTGGCGCGAGCGGTGACCGACCTGAGCATACGCTTGAGGCCTATCTCCTAGCGATTGAAATGGGCGCAGATTTCATCGAGCCTGATCTGGTGCTGAGCAAAGACGGCGTTCTTGTTGCTCGGCATGAGAACGAGATTTCGGGTACAACCGATGTTGCGCAGCGGCCCGAATTTGCGGCGCGTCACGCCACGAAAATGATCGACGGGCAAAGCGTAACGGGCTGGTTCACCGAAGATTTCACCTTCGCAGAGCTGCGGACGCTGAAAGCGCGGGAACGCCTGCCCGAATTGCGCGTCGCCAACACCGCCTATGATGGCCAGTTTCTGATCCCCAGTTTCGATGAGATTTTAGACCTTGCACAGATCGAAGGGCAGGCGCGGGGCCGCGTCATTGGCGTCTATCCCGAAACCAAGCATCCCAGCTATTTCACGTCCATTGGCCTGCCGCATGAGGCGCCTCTGTTGGCCGCCCTCGCGCACTATGGGCTGACAGAGGCGGGATCGCCCGTCTTCATTCAGTCCTTTGAAGTTGGAAATCTTCAGGCACTGCGGACCAAGACGAAGGTCCGGATGATCCAGCTGATCGATTCTGAGGCCGGGCCGGCTGATCTGCCAGGCACGCTCTATGCCGATATGATCACGCCAGATGGGCTGAGTGCTATTGCGGCCTATGCTGATGGGATTGGTCCGTTCAAGGACTTGGTCATTACGCGCACGGCCGACGGTCATTTGGGGGATCCGACCCAGCTTGTGGAGCAGGCGCACGCCGTTGGCTTAGAGGTTCATCCCTGGACGTTTCGGGCGGAGAATTATTTCCTGCCAGCCGGGCTCAAAACGAGTTCTGATCCCAGAGAAAAGGGCGATCTTGCGTCGGAAGTTAAGGCCTTTGTTGCGGCGGGCGTGGACGGGATTTTTTCCGACCATTCAGCCGAAGCGCACGCGGCGCTTTCTGACTGATTAGAGGCGGTCTTCCTCTAGAGCAGAACGACGCCGTTCAAACGACTTGGCAATGGGTGCAGACGCTTTCCACATCCCTATGGTCAAAGCGGCGCCAACAATGCCGTCAGCTGCATAATGCCAGCCCAGATGGATTGATCCCAGCCAGATGATGGCAGCATAAGCCGTCAGCGCCCAGCCGATCCAGCGGCGCAAGGCAAAGCCGCCAATGGCGAACATTATAGACATGGATACATGGACGGACGGCATTGCCGATATGCCAAAGCCGGGCATGTAAATGCCTGATTCATAGCGTTTCATCAGCAATATATGACCAGCGGGTGTCGCGACCATGCTTCCCGCTTCGCGTACCAGCTGGCCTTGAGCGACAATCTGGTCATGGAGGGCCGAAAAGCTCGCGTCCGGGCCAATAAAATGGGGATAATACATGGGGCCAGCAGAGGCCAATATCCAAGCGGCGGCACCGCCGACAATCACCCAGACGCCAATCCAGCACGCGATGAGCCGCGCGCGCACAATTGGGTCTGCAACCAGTGCCGCCCAGAGAACCGGGCAGAACATGAGGATTGGCAGCCATACGCCATAGGCCCGGTCAAGCATTACGGTCGCCCAGACGGAGGGGAAGAGATGGTGCGTTACTTCCCAAGCATCATAGCCGAACAGAAAAAACCGGTCGACTTCGGCAAGGGCGGCATCCATCGGAAAGCCTCTGGCTTTGAGCACATATTGCTTGAACAGGCCGTAAATCGGAATGAATGAACTGGTTGCAACAGCTGTCGCCAACATCCATTGGCCGCGGGCGTGAACAATGGAAAAGCGATGGCCCGCTATTTTTTCTGCCACCCGAATCACGCCCCAAACGAGTGAAACGCTCACTACGGGAAGCATGAGATACAGGCTCATCCCGCGGGCGAGCGACGCGAATGGAACCGGGGTAACAAGGTAGAGGATAAGACCCGCAACACCAATGAACGCAAGCATTGAGGAGAGAAACAGCCTCTCTCCTTCGGGCAAATCGCGTTGAAAGCGTAGGCTTTTTTGCGTCGGCACAAATGCACGCCAAGCGGCCCTGTCTGGCATGCCAGAATATGTCGTCGCGTCCGTCATTTGGCGTAAAAGCCCCCAAATTTAATCTTCTTGCACAAGCGGGCATTTTGACGCCGCACCGCGCGCAATTTGCCGCGCCTATCCAATTTCTTGCGGTGCAGCAAGTTTTTGTCGCAGAACTGTCATAAAACGAGCAGTATCGGGCACGGGCTTTTCCGATGGGACGATGCGGGGTAAGGAGAAGTTATGTCTACGACCTCGACCACTTTCACACTCGACACTTCCACCAGTCGCGCAAACCCAATGCCGACCCCGATGAAGCGCCTCACGGTCCCGCGCATCCGCCAGCGTAAAGGCGGTGAGCCACTGGTGATGCTGACCGCCTATACCGTGCGTATGGCCCAGATACTGGATCCGCATTGCGATCTTTTGCTGGTCGGGGATTCGCTGGGGCAGGTGATTTACGGTCTGCCGCATACAGTTGCCGTCACGATGGAAATGATGGCGGCCCACGGCGCGGCTGTTGTGCGTGGCAGCTATCATGCCGCGGTCATCGTCGATATGCCCTTTGGCAGTTATGAAGGATCGCCAGAGCAAGCCTTTGCCAATGCCTCGCGCCTGCTGAAGGAAACGGGTGCCGCTGGCGTCAAGATTGAAGGCGGCAAGGTGCTGGCGCCGACGGTCGAGTTTCTGACATCGCGCGGTATCCCGGTGATGGCGCATGTCGGGCTTACGCCGCAAGCGGTCAACATTCTCGGTGGATATGGCGTCCGAGGAAAAAGCGAGACAGAGGCCCGTGCCATCGTGGAAGATGCGATTGCAATGGCAGATGCCGGGGCCTTTGCCATGGTGATTGAAGGCGTGTTGGAACCGATTGCAATTGAAATCACGGGTAAGGTTTCCTGTCCGACCATCGGGATTGGCGCGTCGGCGCAGTGCGATGGCCAAGTGTTGGTGACAGAAGACATGCTTGGGCTATTCGAACGTACCCCCAAATTCGTCAAAAAATATGCTGGCATGTCGAGCTTTGTCGCCGAAGCGGTTGAGCAATATGCGAAAGATGTTCGAAACCGGAGCTTTCCGGGTGCTGATCAGCTTTACCTTCCTTAAAAGCCTAAGACGCTTTCCCTCTGGCCAAGGCCCGGCTAAGGGATCAGGCAGATTTGACTGGGGAGACCTGTTTTGGCTTTGCCGCCCATCATTAGCACTGAAGACAGCTTCATCCGCGAAGTCGATGAAGAGCTGCGCCGTGACCGGCTCTCGGGTTTTTGGAAATCCTATGGGCGCTGGGTTTTGGCAGCGATTGTCCTTGGACTTGTAGCACTCGCGGGGTGGTTGGTCTGGCAGGAGCAGAGGTCCAAACAATCTGCTGCTGAAAGCGAAGTTTTTGATGAGGCATTGCGCAATGCCAGCGAAGGCAATGAGGCTGGCGCATCGGCTGCTCTGGCAAAGCTCAAAGCCTCCTCAAATGATGGTTATCGTGCTTCCGCGCTTCTGACCGAGGCAGCTTTGCTCATACAGAAGCAGAATTTGGATGGCGCCGCCAAGATTTATAGTCAGCTCGCTAAGGATGAGACGATCGCACAGCCTTGGCGCGATCTTGCCCTGATCCGGCAGACTGCCGTTCAATATGATCGGTTGGCGCCGGATGAAGTGATTGCGCGTCTCTCGCCTTTGGCGGTTCGCGATAATGCATGGTTCGGCAGTGCAGGCGAAATGGTGGCTATAGCCTATTTGAAAAAGCAGCGCGTTCAGCCTGCAGCAAAGTTGTTTGCTGATATTGCGGCTGATCCCAAAGTTCCGGAGTCGATCCGGGGCAGGGCAAGAAACATGTCGGCGTCGCTCAATGCTCGACTGGCCCTTCTGGCCAAACAAGGACAAGCCAAATGATCCGATTGGCGCATAAGCGCACCAAGTTTCTCATCCTGTTGCCGGTCATGCTGGCCGTGTCCGCTTGTAGCGTCTTCGGCGGCGGCGGCGGTGGCAAAAAGCCAAAGACCCCTGTGATGGGCCAAAGGGTGCCAATTCTGACGTCTGAAGCAGCTGCGGAGGCAGATCCTGCTTTGGCGTCTGTCGACGTTCTTTTGCCACCAGCTCAGTCCAATGCCGCATGGAGCCAACCAGGTGGCAATGCTGGAAAGGCAATGGAGCATGTGGCCTTGGGCGCGTCCCTTGGCCCGGTTTGGCGCGCGAATATCTCCGGATCCAGCAAGAAGGCCCGATTGGCATCTGCGCCCGTTGTGTCCGACGGCAAATTATATGTCATGGACACGCAATCGCGTGTTTTTGCCTTTGATACGCGGTCTGGCCGTCAGCTTTGGAGTATTGTCTTCGGCGATGGTGGCAAGGATCGGCGCGCACTTTGGGGCGGCGGGGTCAGTGTCGACGGCGATGTTCTCTATGTTACAAATGGTCTTGGCGATGTTGCGGCATTAAAGGCAGCCGATGGCAGTGTCATATGGAAGAAGCGTCCTGCGGGTCCCTTGCGCGGCGCGCCGTCTGTTGGCCTTGGTAATATCTATGTCATGGCAGCGGACAATCAGATTTTCGCTATACGGGCCTCTGATGGCTCTATTGAGTGGCAGGAATCGGGCGCAAGTGAACTGACGGGCGTGTTCGGCATGGCGGCCCCTGCCATTGGGCAGGGCACGATTGTCGCGGGCTTCTCTTCGGGCGAGCTCAATGCCTATCGATACGAAAATGGTCGTGTTCTTTGGGGCGATGCCCTGACCCGCACCAGCACAACCACTTCTGTTTCTGCCTTGGCAGACATTGATGCAAGTCCGGTTGTGGATCGGGGCCGTGTGTTTGCAGTCGGCAAGGGCGGCCGGATGGTGAGCCTTGAGCTGGTCACAGGTCAACGCCTTTGGGAAATCAACCTGGCTGGCATTTCAACACCCTGGGTCGCTGGTGAATGGCTGTTTGTCGTAACAGATGATGCCCGCCTTCTCTGCATCGCGCGCGGCAGCGGCAAGGTGCGCTGGTCTACTCAGCTCGCCCGCTATCGCGTTGAAAAGAAGAAGAAAGATCCGATCAATTGGGTCGGGCCAATCCTGGCAGGGGATCGGCTGATCGTCGCCAACTCGGAAGGCCGTCTGGTCAATGTCTCGCCAATGGATGGAAAGATCCAGAGCGAGACGAAGGCTGGCGGGCCAGTGTTGCTGTCCCCCATTGTTGCAGACAACACGCTCTACATCCTCGATAATGACGGTCGCTTGACCGCCTGGCGTTGAGGGGGCCACAGAAAATGGCCTCCGCGCTCCCCGTGGTTGCCATTATCGGGCGGCCTAATGTCGGGAAATCAACATTGTTCAATCGGCTTGTTGGCAAGCGCCTCGCGCTTGTCGATGACCGCCCCGGTGTAACGCGCGACCGCCGCGAGGGAGAGGCCAATCTCCTCGGGCTAGAATTCCGCATTGTCGACACCGCGGGTTTCGAGGATGAAGATGCACAAACGCTGCCCGGTCGCATGCGGGCGCAAACAGAGGCCGCGGCTCAAAGCGCGGATGTCGCGCTGTTCGTGATCGATTCACGGGCGGGCATCACACCGCTGGATCAAGAAATTGCGAATTGGCTTCGCAGTCTGTCCACCCCCATCGTGCTGCTCGCCAATAAGGTGGAAGGCAGGGCGGGCCAGTCTGGCATTTTGGATGCCTATAGCCTTGGCCTTGGGGATCCAATTCCATTCAGCGCGGAACATGGCGAGGGTCTGGACGATCTGTTTCAGGAACTTCTCCCCCATGTGGAGCGCGAAGAAGAGGAATTTGAACCTGAAGAAGAGGAAGAGGATGAAGAGGCGCTCGCTAGGGCCCCTCTGAAACTCGCGATTGTTGGCCGCCCCAATGCGGGCAAATCAACCTTGGTCAATCGGATGCTCGGCGAAGATCGCATGATCACCGGGCCAGAAGCAGGCATTACGCGCGACTCCATCAGCATTGACTGGATGTGGCAAGATCGTGCCGTGCGTCTGATCGATACCGCCGGTTTGCGCCGCAAGGCCAAGGTGGATGACAAGCTGGAAAAGCTGTCTGCCGCCGATACGCAGCGCGCCATTGATTTTGCCGAAGTCGTGGTGCTCTTGCTGGATGCCACGCGCGGACTTGAGGCGCAGGATCTGCGTATCGCGGATCAGATTTTCACCGAAGGGCGCGCCATGATTATCGCGCTCAACAAATGGGATACGGTGGAACATGGCAGTGCGCTGTTCCAAGGCGTGCGGACCGCGCTCGATGAAGGCTTTGCGCAGGTCAAGGGCGTGCCCTTGCTCACTATCTCGGCCGCCAGTGGCAAGGGGATTGATCAGCTGTTGCAAGCCGCTTTTGAAGTGCGCGCGGCATGGAGCAAGCGGGTTCCAACTGGCCAGCTTAACCGCTGGTTTGAAGGGGCGTTGACCAAAAATCCGCCGCCCGCACCGGGTGGCAAGCGGATTAAGCTGCGTTATGTGACGCAAATCAAAACGCGGCCGCCCAGCTTTGTTGTCTTTGGCAATCGCGTGGATGATTTGCCCGAAAGCTATCGCCGCTATCTCGTCAATGGCATCCGCAAAGAGCTTGGCTTCGGTGCGGTTCCCGTCCGGCTGACGCTGCGCGGCGGCAAAAACCCGTATGATCCGAAATAGACTGGCTTAGGCCTGAAGCTCAATGTCCCAATAAAGCCAATCTAGCCAACTTTCATGGAGATGGTTGGGCGGATAGCTGCGGCCATGATCCTGAAGCTGCCATGTTGTCGGCCGGTGCGGTGTTTGCATCAATCGGATGCCCGCTTCCCTTGGCGTTCTCCCGCCCTTTCGCAAATTGCAGGGGGAACACGCTGTTGCGACATTCTCCCAAGTGGTGCGCCCCCCTTGGGAGCGCGGGATGACATGGTCAAAGGTCAAATCCTTTGGAGATCCGCAATATTGGCATTGAAACTTGTCGCGCAGGAACAGGTTGAATCGCGTAAAGGCTGGATGTGCAGAGGGCTTTACATATTGTTTCAGGGCAATAACGGAGGGCAGCCGCAGCCGTGTCGTGGCGCTTCTGACTTCCCGTTCATAATGGGCAATGACATCCACACGCTCCAGAAACATAGCTTTGACGGCCGTTTGCCAAGGCCAAAGCGAGAGCGGATAATAGGAAAGCGGCGTGTAATCGGCGTTGAGGACCAGCGCCGGACAATTATCTGGGTGACGGAGTAACTCAGGGTGAACCATAAACCCTTCTTAATCCCCTCTTTTCAACTGGCCCTTCTTTGACCAAGAACATTGCATCTCTATGACTGCATCTACAATATGTTGGGGTCAAGTATGCAATTGAACACAAATTGCGTGACGCGCTTTGCGCCAAGCCCGACCGGGCGGCTGCATCTTGGCCATGCTTATTCGGCGATGCTATCGCATGATCTTGCGCGATCAAACTCTGGCCAGTTTTTGCTGCGTATTGAAGATATTGATCAGGGCAGATGCCGTGCAGAATTTGTCGACGGTGTCATGGAGGATCTGCGCTGGCTCGGCCTCAACTGGGACGCGGCAGTGATCTACCAGTCAGACCGTTCCACTGCCTATAATGATGCGCTCCTGCGGCTGATCGACCTTGGTCTGGTCTATAAATGCTGGTGCACCCGTGCAGAGATTGCAGCGCAAGCCGCGTCAGCGCCGCAGGGGGCACAACGCCTCTATCCCGGGACCTGTCGGCAACGCCCTGATGCCTCGCCCGATGCACTGCCCTTTGCTTGGCGGCTTGATATTCAGGCGGCATTGGACCGCACAGGCCCGCTCTTCTGGGCGGATCAGCAGGCTGGCCGCGTGCTGGCAAAGCCAGAAGTCCTTGGGGATGTTATCGTCGCGCGAAAGGATGCCGGCACCAGCTATCATATCGCGGTTGTGGTGGATGATGCCTGGCAAGGGGTAACGGGCATTGTGCGTGGGTCTGATCTGTTTGACGCAACGCATATTCACCGCCTTTTGCAGGCCGTTCTTGATCTGCCGACGCCGCTTTACCACCATCATCCTTTGGTGCTGGATGCAGAAGGGGACAGGCTGGCCAAACGTCGCGGGTCGATTGCCATTGCCGATCTTCGGGCGGAGGGCGTCAATCCGAGTGATCTTATGGCGGCACTCCGCCTTGGCCAGTTGCCGGATGGCTATCGCCTGTCGGACTAGGGCCACCTACCTTCTTTCGGCCATGCTGTGCATGAAAGCCTTTGCTCTCGCGCGGCATCGGTCTATGCCGCCATCATTATGGGAAACGTAGCTCTTATCATCCTTTTGGTCGCAGCAATGCTGGCGACAGTCTATGCTCTCGTTCGCGGCATCATCGCCTTTTTGCGGACGACAGAAGAAGATTTGAAAAATATGGGCGATGGTCCTAGCGAGTCGAGCAAGAAGCAGAATAAGGCGATGATGCATCGCGTGATGTTTCAGGCTGTGGCGATTTTGATTGTCGTCATAATGCTGTTCGCCGCGCGCGGCTAAACATGGTCAAACTCACCAAAATTTACACGCGCACAGGCGATGATGGCACGACAGGCCTTGTCGATGGCAGCCGCGCCTCCAAAGATAATCCCCGGATGACAGTCATTGGCGATGTGGATGAGCTGAACAGTTGCCTTGGCGTTGCGGCCCTCCACGCAACTGCAGACAAGCTTGATGCAATCCGCATGATCCAGAATGACTTATTTGATCTAGGGGCTGATCTTGCGACGCCGGGGGATGATTTCACCCCGTCTGAGATGGTCTTACGGATTATTTCGGCTCAGGTGCGGCGCCTTGAGGATGAGATTGATGCGATGAACGCCGATATGGCGGCGCTAACCAGCTTCATTCTGCCCGGCGGCAGTGCCCTTGCCGCCACGCTCCATGTCGCGCGCGCTGTGGCGCGCAGGGCAGAGCGTAGTCTCGTTTCCGCACGACGCGACATGCCGATTAACCCAGAGGCGCAGCGCTACGTCAATCGCTTGTCGGACTGGCTTTTTGTCGCTGCGCGCCATGCCAATGAAAAGGGCGCTGGCGACATTCTTTGGGTTCCGGGTGGCTCTCGCTGATTCTAGCGACGGCGCACCGTTGCCCGCCAAGTGGGAATCCAATCGAGCACACCCCGGCATTCGCCCATCGCTATTTGGGAGATGAGGCGAAAGCGCTTGCCATCCCAGATATAGGTCTCCGTCGTTCCGCAATCGCCCAATCCACGGCCTTTAGCATAGCTGGCAAGTTCACCCGTTGTTGGATTCCAGTTGGCGTTGGCGAGCAGCGGGGATGTCACAGAAACCGAAGCGCAGGGCAGAAAATCAAATTCAGCAAGCTTTGCCTTTCGCGCCTTTCCTTGGCCTGAAATGAGCACTGGGGCCGTCATGATGTTATAACTTCCCATGGCGCAGGGCACGAGGCCGAGCCAGGTCTTCCGGTCAAGGCGCACGGCATCTGTGGCAATCGGTGTCTCATCGCCCAAGTCACACGCCCCAATGCTCAAAAGTCGCTTCGTTTCGTCGAACGTCAGTTTCAAAATGTCTTCTTTCGGCGGCTTTTTGGGGGTGACGAAAGGCAAGGCAGGAGGTGCTGGAATGGAAGTGGCCGGATTTGGGCCTATTTGTGCAAGGGCTGTCACCGTGTTGCTGCGGCCTTGGCGCGCATCTATCTCCGCCACAGCTTCCTTAAAGCCGTTTAGAGATGTGCTGCCGAGCAGAACGTCCTCTGCATCCCTCAGTTCAAGCCTGCGTCCGGTTTGGAATTGGGCCGATAGTTTCTGATCTAAAGCTAAAATGATGGCGTCTTCATCTGCCGGGAATGTGACTGTGGCGACCGTCCTCTTGCCATCAACTATGAACCTGACAGGCTGGCCCGGTTCCCGCTTCTCGATGTTTGCGATGCGGATTTGGGCGATATCCCCCGCCAAGGGTCCTCTTGAAATTTGAAGGGTCAATTGGTTTTCGCTCGTCTCCATTTCCATCAAGGATACGGCGCGGCAGGCTCGGCCATTATCGCAACCAATTGTCCAATCCCCAAAGCTTTTTAACTCGCCGGGGCTGGGGACGATCAGTGCCGAAAGGAGCGCGGTCAGCATCAGCATGGCAAGACACTAGCCCAAGCCGTGTTGAGTCGATAGATGCCCCACGAGCGGCGTTAAGGAAAACGTCACAATGGAGATTATAGGGTGAAGACAATCGGAGTTATCGGCGCTGGTCAAATGGGAACCGGCATTGCGCAGGTTTCAGCGCAGGCGGGCTATCATGTCCTATTGTCTGATGTCGATCTCGCCCGGGCAGAGGCTGGAAAAGCCGGAGTCGCCAAGGGCCTGAAGCGGCTGGTTGACCGCGAAAAGATCACCGAAGGGGCACGTGACGCGGCTTTGGCGTTGATTATGCCCGTTGCAGGCAGTGGCTCCTTTGGGGCAGCGGATCTTGTGATTGAGGCCGCAACAGAGCGCGAAGACATTAAGCGCGCTATTTTTGCTGACGTTGGCAAAACTCTGCGCGATGATGCGATCCTTGCGTCGAATACCTCCTCTATCCCGATTACCCGCATGGCGCAGGCTTCGCCCGATCCCGCGCGGTTCATTGGCATTCACTTTTTCAATCCGGTGCCCGTCATGGGTCTGATCGAAGTCATTCCGGGGCTCGCCACGTCCAAGGCGACGGTTGAGACGGTCAGCGCGTTTTGCGACACGCTGAAAAAAGAAATTGTGTATGCAGAGGATGAGCCCGGCTTTGTCGTCAACCGCATCCTCCTGCCCATGATCAATGAAGCCGTCTTTGTGCTGGGGCAGGGTACGGCCAATATTCAGGATATTGATAAGGGCTGCCGCATCGGCCTCAATCACCCGATGGGCCCGCTGGAGCTGGCCGATTTTGTGGGCCTTGATACCTGCCTCGATATCATCATGGTGCTGTATAACACGACGGGAGATAGCAAATATCGCCCGGCGCCGCTCTTGGTGAAATATGTTGAGGCCGGATGGCTTGGCCGGAAAACGGGCCGGGGCTTTTATGATTATTCCGGGCCAGTGCCCGTTCCAACCCGATGATTTGACAAAGCGCGACGGCGCGCCGAAGTGACAATCAGCATCATTGGAAGGGGCCAACATGCCGAAATCCTTATTTATTTTCTCAATCTTCTACGGCGGCATGGTCTGCATTGCGGGGGTTTTGGGGGCAAAGCAGGTGGCGCTCGGACCCTTGGCCGTGGAAGCCGGGATTTTCCCTTTCCTGCTGCTGGTCATCACCTCCAGCGCGATTGCGGAACTTTATGGGCGTGAGACGGCGGACAAGCTCGTCCGCTTTGGCTTTATTCCGCTTCTCGTGTCGATCTTGCTGATCCGCGTCGTGCTTGCGCTGCCCGTCGATGAAGGCATGTATCCGCCTGCGATTGAGGCCTTTCCCATCATCTTGGGACAAAGCGGCCGGATGATGTTTGCGGGCCTGATTTCCTACGGCTTGTCGCAAACTTTGAACGTCTACGTCTTTGCGCGGTTGGAGCGGCCGGGCGGCGGATTGCTGTGGCTGCGTGCAGGGATTGCCAGCGTTTTGTCGCAGATTTTGGATACGGTCTTGTTCATTTCCATCTCCTTTTATGGGGAGCGGGAGATTGCGGATCTCATGCTTGGGCAGATGACGGCGAAGATAATCCTCTCGATCATCATGGTTCCACTGCTCGTCACATGGATGGTGCGTCTTGGTCAGAAGCTTGACCGGGATGGCCAGACCGCATAGCGCGCCATCATTATGAGCAATCACGCACCTGACCAGACCGCGCTTGCAAAGGCGGAAATCCTGACCGAAGCGCTGCCCTATATTCAGCGTTATGCGGGCCAGACCTTTGTCGTGAAATATGGTGGCCACGCCATGGGCGATCCAGAGGCGGCGCGCAGCTTTGCTGAAGATGTGGTTTTGCTGAAGGCCGTGGGCATTAACCCCATTGTCGTTCATGGCGGCGGGCCGCAGATCGGCCGGATGCTCAAGCAGCTTGGGATTGAATCAAAATTTGTCGGCGGCTTGCGCGTGACCGACAAAGAGACAGCCTATGTCGCGGAAATGGTCTTGTCCGGGGCCATTAACAAGGAAATCGTTGGCTGGATCATGCAGGCCGGTGGGCAGGCCGTTGGCCTGTCTGGCAAAGATGCGGGCCTTGTGACCGCCCGCCGGATTGAAGGGCGTGAGCCGGACGCCAATCGCGGCATTGAACGCAATGTCGATATTGGCTTTGTGGGCGAACCTGTCGCGGTCAACCCCGCAATATTGGAAACGCTGACCAGCAATGGCGTGATCCCCGTCGTCGCCCCTATTGCGCCGGATGAGACGGGCGCCACCTATAACATTAACGCGGACACGATGGCCGGGGCTATTGCCGCGCATTTAAAGGCCGCGCGCTTGTTCCTGCTGACTGATGTGGCAGGGGTGCTCGATAAGCAGGGCAATCTGTTGACCGATTTGGATCCGCAGCGGATCGCCGAGCTTCAGGCCGATGGCACGGTGACGGGCGGCATGATCCCCAAGTTGGAAACCTGCACAACCGCCGTCGAAGGTGGCGTGGATGCCGCGGTTATTCTGGATGGTCGTGTCCCGCATGTGACCCTGCTTGAAATCTTCACGCGTGGTGGTGCGGGGACATTGGTCCGCAAATAAGCGGGCTTAAGTCGGATTTTCCGGCAGCGACCAGTCTATCGGCGGCAGCCCGCGCGATTGAAGAAAGCTGTTCGCCTTTGAGAAATGGCGGCACCCTAGAAAGCCATTATGCGCTGAGAGCGGAGAGGGGTGGGCCGCTTTCAGCACCAAATGGCGGCTGGTATCGACAAAGCTCGCCTTTTTCTGCGCGTAAGCGCCCCAGAGCAGGAAGATGATGGGATCGGGTCGGTCATTGACGGCGCGCACCACGGCATCGGTAAACTCTTCCCAGCCTTTACGTTGATGCGAGGCGGCTTGGCCCATTTCCACCGTCAGCACGCTATTGAGCAGCAGCACGCCTTGCTGCGCCCAATGCTCTAAAAAGCCGTGGCTTGGGCGTGAAATGCCTAAATCTGTCTCCAGTTCCTTAAAGATATTGACGAGTGATGGGGGAGGCCGAACGCCGGGGCGCACGCTGAAGCACAGGCCGTGCGCCTGATCAGGGCCGTGATAGGGGTCTTGCCCCAAAATGACGACGCGCACCTTGGGCAGCGGGGTGAGGTCAAGTGCTCGAAACCAGTCTGTGCTCTGTGGGAAGATAGTTTTTCCAGCGGCTTTCTCGGCAACCAGAAAGCGGCGGAGCGCCTGCATACGCGCCGTTTCAAATTCTGGGGCTAGGGCTGCTTTCCAACTCTCTTCTAGCTTGATCCTATCTGTCATGCTGCCTTGGTGCGCATGGGAGCACATCCTGTCAATGCGCCTCGGGTGTTGCCAGAGGCCGCCAATGCCGCCATGAAAACGGGCAAAGAAGCAGGAGAGACAGACATGGCTGATTATCAGACGATCAAGGTGGATGTGTCGGAAGGTATTTTGACGCTGACCTTGCACCGCCCGGATAAGATGAACGCCTTTACCAATGAGATGATGCAAGAAATGATCGCCGCCTTTGATCAGGCGGATGCCGATGATAATGTGCGTGCTGTTATCGTCACCGGTTCTGGCGACCGTGCCTTTTGCGCCGGGGCTGACTTGTCGGCAGGTGCCAAAACCTTTGACTATGCAGATCGGGATGACCGGGCTGACAATGCGTCGGCGGTGTCCGCTGAAGGCAAGGTCGATTTAAGCCATGAGGGCGCGCGTGATGGCGGTGGCCGGGTGACGCTGCGGATCTTTAACTGCAAAAAACCTGTCATTGGGGCCATTAACGGTGCGGCTGTCGGCATTGGCGTGACAATGCAGCTGCCAATGGATTTCCGCTTGGCCAGCCGCACGGCGCGCTTTGGTTTCGTCTTTGCCCGGCGCGGGATTGTGCCGGAAGCCGCCTCAAGCTGGTTCCTGCCCCGTCTGGTGGGGATTAGTCAGGCCTTGGACTGGTGCTATTCTGGGCGCGTCTTTGGCGCTGAGGAAGCGCTGAAGGGCGGCCTGATCCGTTCCATCCATGAACCGGAAGATCTGATCGCCGCTGCGCGCGCGTTGGCGCATGAACTGACGGATGAGAGCGCGCCTGTATCCATCGCGCTCACGCGGCAGATGATGTGGCGCATGTTGGGCGCGTCGCACCCGATGGAAGCTCATAAGCTGGATAGCCGCGCCATCTGGTCCCGCGGGGCGGCAGGGGATGCTAAGGAAGGCGTTGTCTCCTTCCTGGAAAAGCGTCCTGCCGTTTACCCTGATCGCGTAACGGAGGATATGCCGCACTTCTCGCCCTGGATGGACGAACCCAATTACGGCTGATCTCTTCTGCCTCTAGCGGCGTGGGGGCATGGGAAAAAAGGATGAGGTCCGGCGGAGATAGTCCTCATAGCCGGGCCTGTTCTTTTTAAGCCGATGCTCCAGCATCGGTACACCCGATACCCGCATCAGCAGGAAGGTGATGAGAATCGGCCCGATAATGGTCGCAGCGCCGAGCGGGGTGTTTGCAGCCACCAGCCAAATCCCCCACCATGTGCACGCATCGCCAAAATAATTGGGGTGCCGCGTATAGCGCCATAGCCCCGTGTCCAGCACCTTGCCGTCCATGGCGGGATTGTTGCGAAAAGCGGTCAGTTGCGCATCGCCAATCGTCTCAAAGGCAATGCCGATAAGCGCAATGGCGACGCCCGCCCATTGGATTATGCTGAGCGGCGTATCGTCGCCCCATGCTGCCCCCAATTGTGCCGGCAGGCAGACGATGAACAGAAGCACATATTGCATCAGGAACACTTGGATGAAGGAGGCTTTGGCAAAGCTCCAGCCCCGTTTGGCCATCAGCCGGCCAAGAATGGCGGTGTAGCGCGGGTCGACGCCATGGGCGCGCCAGCGGGTGAACAAGTGCAATGACAGTCTCAGCCCCCAAATGGCGGTGAGGCCGAAGAGGATGGTGGCCTGCGTCCCTTGCGCGCCCAGCATCACAAAGCTGGTCGCCGCCAGCAAAACCATGCCGAACGACCAAAAGCTGTCGATCACCGATACATCTTTGATGCGGACGCAATAGGCCCATAAGGCCGTCATACTCACGGCCAGCACAACCGCATTGGTCGTCAGTAAATGCGTGATCGTCATGATCTATCCCCCCCTTGGCTCTTTCCAGAGCCTTTATGCCTTAAAGTCGCGCGCGATGGAGCTCTTTGTGGCTTTGCCATAAGGCGGCATCAGCCCGGCCAATTTGGACACATTGATCTTTGGCTGATGATAGACGGCTTTGGCATGGCTGAACGTCTTAAAGCCATCAAAGCCGTGATAGGAGCCCATGCCCGACGGCCCGACACCGCCAAAGGGCAGGTCTTCCATCGAAATATGGAAAATCACGTCGTTCACGGTCGCGCCACCTGAAATTGTCCGATCGAGCACCTGCCGCTTTTCGGCTTCTTCCTCGCCGAAATAATAAAGGCCGAGCGGACGATCATGACCATTCACATAGTCAATGGTCTCTTCAATCCGCTCATAGGTTTTGATCGGGAGGACAGGGCCGAAAATCTCTTCCTGCATCACCTTCATATCCTCGGTCGGGTTGCGCACGAGATAGAGCGGCATTTTATGGCGGTTGGACGCGCCAAAATCTTCATTGGCGGGGTTGATCTCAATCACCTCTCCACCCTTCGCTTTCGCGTCGTCCAAATAGCTGGTCAGCCGATCCCGATGGCGGGCATTGACGACCGAGGTATAGTCCGGATTTTCGAGCAAAGTCGGATACATGACCGACACAGCCTTGGTCATGCCTGCCACAACTTCTGCCTCTTTTTCGCGCGGGACCATCAAATAGTCAGGGGCCAAACAAATCTGCCCAGCGTTCAGCATTTTGCCCAAGGCAATGCGCTGTGTTGCAGTCTCGATATTGGCGGATCGGCCGATGATCGTGGGGGACTTGCCTCCCAATTCCAGCGTGACCGGCGTCAAATTATCAGCGGCGGCATGCAGGATGTGCTTGCCGACGCCCGTGGCCCCCGTGAAAATCAAATGGTCAAAGGGCAGCCCGGCAAAGGCCTGGCCAACATCCGGCCCGCCGGAGAAGAAGGCGGCTTCTTCTTCGGCAAAATATTTGGGACCGATCTCTTCGAAGAGCGCTGCGACCGTTGGCGTATATTCAGAGGATTTGATCATGACCCGGTTGCCCGCAGCAAAGGCACCCGCCATCGGCCCGGTCGTCAACTGGACCGGGAAATTCCAAGGCGCGATGATGCCAACAACACCCATGGGCTGATATTCCACAGCTGCCTTGGCCCCGAACAGGCCAAGCGGGAATTCGACCTTGCGGCGCTCGGGCTTCATCCAGCGATCAAGCTGTTTGATATTATATTTGAAGGAGCGGATCGATGGCACAATGTCTGTCATCATCGATTGT
>JBBATU010000008.1:50418-52281 GCA_040398565.1 Chakrabartia sp. | reverse complement strand
AAGGCATTGGCATCGAAATAGCTGATGGCGCCTGTCCCCGCGGCTGTATTGGCCGTGTTACGGGTGACCAGCTTTACGGTGGCTGCGTCATTCAAAAGGTTCGCCAGCGTAATCGCACCAGACCCAGCCGTCGCGTTATCGCGCGCTGTCACGCTGATCTGAGACACGCTGATCGCCGCGCCATTATACTGCTCAATGAGTCCAACGCCGCTAATGTCGAGCAAGCCGCCACTTGTGATGTTGGACAGGCGGATCGTCCCGCCAGCCGCGATGGAAATCGAGCCCGTGCCCGATTCATAGTAATAAAATGGGCCCATGGTCAGGCCACCCGGCTCCGTGGCGCTGACGGAGATGTTGCCCGTCGACCCTGTTTTGAGCTTGAGAATATCTAAGGACGACCCGGTTGAGTGGGTGATGGTCTGGCCAGATACGGTTATGTTACCCGATGTTGACAGGACACTCTTCGCAAGATTGACCTCGCGGTCAGCCGTGATGACAATATTGCCGGACGTCGTCGTGAGCGTGTTGTTGACCTGCGTATCGCCCGTTGTCAGTGCGCCAAAATTGGCAATCAGGGTAATGCCCCCCGAACCTGTGGTCAGATTGCCCGGCGTCGACAAATCGCCATTTTTCGATTGGAAATAGATGCTGCCTGTCGTGGTGGTCAGATCTTCCGGTGTCAGCACCAAATTGGTGCCCGCGACCGCACGGATCGAGGTGGTATTGGCAAGCTTCCCGGTCAGCGAGTTCAGGCTGAGCTGGTTGATATCGGCAATGCTGACCGATGCTCCTGTGCTGTTAAGCGTTACCTGCCCGGTGAAGTTATTGAGCTCACTCGCCAAGTTGATGGTCGACGCGCCCGCATTAATGTCCGCCGTCGATGAATAGATAGCCGAAGCCGCAGTCTGGCTAATCCCCACGCCCTTCAGCACAAGGTTAAAGCCGGCGACATTCAGTGTCTGCGCGCCGATGGTCAATGCACCGCCTGTGGTTTCAATCGTCGAGGCCGCACCAGCCGTCACAGTGCCCGTAACTACAAGGCCCGCAGCCCCCGCTCCGCCAACATCCTTCAGGGAAAGCGCGCCCGTGGTTGTCAGCGTGCCCAGATTATCAATGGCAATGTTGGTCGCCGTGAGCACGCCCGCAGAACCAGTGAGCGTTGCGGCGCTAATCAAGCCAGTCAATGCCGTTTGTGACACGGTCCCCGACAATGGCAAAGCGGTGGTGCCGAGAACAACTCCACCGCTGGAGGCGGTCACGACATTGACCGTCGCGTTGGCCGCAGAGACGATTTGGATTGCAGCCGCGTCGGTGCTTGTCGTGATGACAGTCCCGCTCAGCGTGATGCTGTTGCTGCCCGCACCGCCACCACCATTAATGGCGATGAGGCCGCTGCCAGCATTAATCGAGCTGCCAGTAGACTGGCTTACAGTGGCGCCTGCGAGATAGATATCGCCCTGCGCGGTGACAGAATTGGCGCCGATGGCCAGAACACCAGAGGCATCCCCGCCTGTTTTCGTTGTCGTGATCCGAACACCGCCAGCGCTGGTAAGCGCCCCCGTGATCGAGAGACCTGCAGTTGAATCGGCGATATCCAGATCATATTGCGTCGCGCCGACATCCCCAACTTTGGAAATACCAAGGCTTTCAAACTTATTGCCGGAATTGGTGAGAACAACCGAACCGCCAATCGCATTCGTCGCCGACCCAATCGACAGCGCCTTTGCGTTGATGGTTGTTGCGTTGGCCTGCGAAATATTACCCGTAATCTGGCCGATAGTCGCTGTGTCATCCCCAAGGATCAGCGTGCCATTTGGCACAACGATACTGGGAAGCGTCAAATTGCTTGTGCCGCGAATGATC
>JBBATU010000008.1:36162-50408 GCA_040398565.1 Chakrabartia sp. | reverse complement strand
GCGCGGTGGTCGTGTTGTTGAGCGTATTGAGCGAACCATTCAGCGTGATGACTCCAGAGGCGGTGCCATCATGACCGGTGAGCGAAATCTTGCCGCCTGCCGTTCCGTCACCAGCCACGGAACCACTGATTGAGCCGTTGGCGTTAATCGTTCCAAGGCTCTGGTTAATTCCCCGACCCGTCAGGGTGATATTGCCGCCGCCGTTGACGAGATATTCCCCTGCCTTGATGTTGAAGGATTGGAGGTCGAGCAATCCGCCCGCAGTCTTGAGCGTGATGCTGCCATTGGATGTGTTGATATCACCCGAAACCCGGAGACCGCCGCCCGTATTGTTAAAGCTAAAGTCGCTGTCGCCATTTTCACCCTTAATGTAGAACGACCCAATACCGGCGACCTGGTTGTTCTGGTTCAGGGTGATATTGCCCTGCGCCGATGGCGAGGAATAACTCGGCGTCCCGCCATTGGAGTTGATGCCGACAAGATTGCCCGTGCTGGTGATGATACCCGCTGTCTGCGTGATCTTGTCATTCGAATAGAATTGCACACCGCCCGATCCTGCGGTGATGTTGCCAGCAATGTTAACGCTATAGGTATTTACTGTGGCGAATTGATAGCCAGATCTGATCGCGATCGACCCCGATGTACCCGTGGAAATCGCGCCCGCCGCTGTGCTGGTAAAGGTTCCGCCCGCCAGAAGCTGCATACTACCCGCGGCAGAAATCGCGCCACCAACCGTCAGGGTCTGGCCCTGGTAGGTGGTCACAACGACAGAGGAAGACGCGCCAGAAGAGGTGATGCTGCCCGTGTTGGAGAAGGCCCCTGTCGCGCCACTTGTGTATTCGGTTCTAATCGAGATGTTGCCGGTCGCACTCAGCGTGCCGTCAATCGTGATGCCGCGATAGCCGTTGATCGTCAGCGACTGAGCGGTGCCAAGCGTGGTGACTGAGCCTGTCGACGCAACACTGATTGAACCGTTCGAGTTGTTGGTCTGAAGGGTGATCGCGCCCGCGCTTGACGTTACCGCGCCGACAATCGAGATGGGATTCCCGGTCGACGTCATCGCGATGTTACCAGCCGCCGTCACCGAACCCGTCGAACTCACCGTCTGCGTCGAATTGCTCATCAGGGTCATGGCACCCGTTGTTGAGGTGAGCGCGCCTGAAACTGTAAGAATGTTATCCGTCCGGAGACTGATCGCGCCGCCCGCGGTCAAATTCGTCACGGAACTAAAGCTGTTGTCTGATCGATCCAGCGTAATCGATCCGCCAACTTTACCGGAAAGGGTCGACAAATCGACTTGGTTTTGCTGGGTGACGTTGCCGGCGACGCTTTCTGTCGCCCAGCCAACAGCCACGGAGGAACTGCCCCCAGCGCCTGCAGAAACAGATGTCACCGTCGCAAAATATTTACTGCCCGAAGCGGCAGCCGTATTTGCGCCCGTAATCGTTTCGGTCAAGGCGCGACCAAACATATCGGTACCAGTCACCGTAAAGGTGCGCGCGCTATCATCAGCAGCACTGGTGATGACAATGCGGTTGCCCGTGGAAGACGTTGCAACGTTGCTTGCGGCAGCACTTCCGTTGATCGTGATCGCGCCGCCTTGAGCCGCGACAGACTGGCTAGCAGATACTGCTGCGGCCACCGCGTCAAAACCGAACTGCAGCTTCGCCAAGTCATAGGTATAACCGAGCTGAATATTGTTCGAATTCTGGATGTAATAGGTTCCCACACTCGAATTTGAGCGCTGCGTTCCCGTCAGAGTTACGCTGCCGCCATTTGGACGCAGGATCAAATCTCCGTTGCCGGACCAGATATTAGCGCTGCTCGTAATTGAGGTGCCCTCAAGAATGACGCCATAGCCTTGAAGGTCGATCCCGCCGACAGTGAGAGTCCCCATCGTCTTGATTCTCACGGCTGAGGTATTGCTGCCTTCATAAAGGCTGCTGGTCAGCTGAAGGTTGTTGGCTTCGGTATCCGCATCGAAGAGCGAGAATGACCCATAGCGCAGGACGCGGTTGATAGATCCAAACTCGTTATTGGGATTGGTCAGCGTGATCGTGCCGGAGCCTGCAGAGGCATCGCGCGCTCTTATGTAGAGTTGGCCGACCTTGATCGTCGTCCCGACATTTTGCGAAATGGTGCCTGTGTACCAGGTCCAATAGTTACAGCCGCTAGCAAGACAATAATAGCTGTCATCACCGATGACCAAGCCGCCACGTGACGCCAAAGTGCCGGCAGTGATGTTACCTAGGAATGCATTGGTGAACCCATGCACCATAACCGAATTGGTCGATGTGTTCCCAGCAACAATGTTACCCTTAAAGTCGATAACGCCACGGTTGTTGCCGTTATTATAGTCATATCCATAGAGATAGACTTGGCCCGATGCCGTGACGGTCGATGCGGCACCTTGCGTAATGCCAAGACCGGTGAGCGTTACGTTGCCCGACGTGCCCGTAATATTGTAATTGCCAAGAATGAGCGCGCCATTGCCGGTCCCGATATCGACCGATGTGGCCGTCACATTGCCCGTCAGCGCCATACCCGCCGTGTGGCCAACGGCCTTCACGGTCAGGCTGCTGCCCACATCGAAATCGCCGAGCGTGTCAATTTTATTGACCGTCGATGTGATGGAAATGGAGCTTGCCGACGACACCGTCAGGTTTGCGATATCGATCTTATCCGTCTGGTTGAAGACGTCCTGCTGGTTCAGAGCACCAGAAATTGTGTCGGAGGCGGCGAGCCCGACTGACACGTTCGCTGAAGTCGCATTTGTGGCCACAACGCTGGTGATCGACTTATACGACTTGGTCGATGTGACGCTGGTCGCAGAGGCGCCAGAGACTGTTTCAGTCTGAACATTGCCGCTGGCATCGGTGCCCGTGATAACAAAGCTATTGCTCGTCTCATCGCCTGTGAATTTGAGCTTCAAGGTCTGGCTCGTGCGCAGGCGCAAACCGCTTGCAAGCAGTGTCAAAGACCCGCCCGCACCAACGCTTTGCGCAGGCGCAACGGCCGTCTCGGAGTCGACAATGCCGACCTGAAGCGTGCCAAGACCCAAAGTGCCGTTGTTGATGTTGACGGTGGAGAGATTAACCGTTCCCGCATCGTTAATGAGAACCGCAGACGTTCCATTGGTATCCGCATTGGTCGTCGACATGAGCGCATATTGCGTGATGGTATTGCCGCCGCCGAACATCCGGATCTTACCTGACCCTGCATTATAGACACTGGTCGACGAGTGGGACTGGTTGTCAATGCCGCCAAGGCCCGTCAGCGTGATCGCGCCGTTATTGGTCAGGATGCTGCTGTTATTCTGTGTCGCCGACAACGCCCCCTTGGTTGAAATCGTCACCGCACCGGCGGCCGTCGTCGTTGTGCCGCTGATCGTCAGGCCAACATTAGCCGCGGTTGTCGAAACGGAGACGGGCGCGCCGCTCTGTGTGAGTGTCGCGTTCATATTGATAGACAGGGCCGAGGCAGAGCTTGAAGAGAGCTGATATCCGTTTGCGCCATTATAATATTGGAAGGCGCCGCTATTGGTCGCCAGCGTGATGGAGCCCGTGCCGCCTAGCGAGACCAAGCTCTTAGCCGCAATGCTGGCTTGGAGGCTGAGGTTGCTGACGCTGGAGAGGGAGATATCGCCAAGGCCAGACGTGCTGCCCTGCGTGCCGCCGCCAATTGTGCTGACAACTGTAACAGCGCCACCTGATCCGCTGGCCGTGTTGAACGTCAGGTTGTTATACTCGCCGGTGGTGCTGAACAGCGTCGAGTTCAAATAGACCTGACCCGTGCCGCGCGTGAAGACCAGCGGCGCATGCATTTCCGCGACGATCGTGGTGTAGACGCCGTTGTTGAGAGTAAACACGCCATTGCCGCCGCTGGTATCTATAACCACCGCGGTGTTGTTGCTCTCGGTCGTCAAATTGCCAAAATTGAGCTTGGTCGTCGTGGCAATCCGGATACCCGTTGTCTTGCCAGAAAGCGAAACGCTTCCATCCGTCTTGATGCTGGAGAAGATATCCGTCGTAACGGCAGAGCCCACATCGAGCGAGTAGAGAGCCGTTGTTTGACCAATTGCACCGCCAAAGCGGACATTGCCGGCGCCTGCCGTGATGTTCAGGGCTTTGAGTGCGGAAGACGATTCAGAATCAACCGTTCCAAGCAAGAAGACGTAACCTGTCGTCGCACCTGTATCGAGGGTGATGTGATCGGCAAGCGTGACAGCACCATTGGTCAGAATATTTCCGCCCAAGCCCTGAGCCGCCGTACTCGTGCCGCTGAAGTTACCGCCCACTGCGGTCAAATTGCCGCGCAGAATGCTTTTATTGGCACCCGAGGTTGTCAGCGTGATGGACGCCGCGTTGCCGCCATTGTCCAATCCAACATTGCTGGCGTCCTTGCGCAGCGGCTCACCGCCCGATGTCGTGATTGCAAAGACCGAAACATTCCCGCCCGATGAGCTGATGTTGACGGTTGCAGCGTTACTGCCCGATGCCAGATTATTGGACGCGCCTGTCGTGGTGACGTTATTCAGCGTGACGCCGGAGGCACCTGCAATGGTGACAGAGCCAGAGGTTGTCCCCGTATTGACGTCTGCCGTCGTTGTGATGTTGGCGCCTGCGCTTGCCGTCACGGCACCCGTGGTTGAGGTAATGCTGACATTACCGCCGGCTGTCACAATTGACTTTGCAATGTTTACGGACGCAGCCGAAATGGAGACGAGGCCGCTCGCCTGCCCGGCATCACCGCCGACACCTGTAATCGCCTGAGTGGTACTGCCCAGCGTAATCGTCTTGGTGGCACTGGTGAGCGTGATTGCGCCGCCCCCCGAAATCGAACTGAACGTCGTGTCGTTCGTAATGTTGTTGATGCGAATAAAGCCCGGCTTATCCGCCGAGAGTGTAACCAGACCCGTCGAGGAGAAGGCCCCCGTTAAATCGATATTGCCGTCAGAGCCTGTCGAGGTCGTGACGGAGACCGCGCCCGCCGACATAAAGTTCGCCGTACTGGTGATGCTGCCGGCAATGTCGATTGCGATGCCGCCCGTTCCGGCGCTGACCGCCTTCAGCTCTGTATTGCCCGTTCCCTTGAGAGTGATCGCACCCGTCGCGCCAGACGTGATGGCGACACCAGATGAAAAGACGTTGGCCGTATTGGATGCCGTGATGCTTCCACCCGCGGTCAGCGTCGATGCCGCTTGCGACTGGACAGAGCCGATGAAGGAAATGTTGTTGACGGCAGATGCCGTCAGGCTGCCCGTGAGCATGCGGACCGATTTCCCGGTCATCAAGCTGATGCTGCCGGCCGATGTCGCGGTGCCGTCGGGCGACTGGCCCGCCTGCAGCACGAGCGAGCCGGTCAGGCCGAGGATATTGGCGTTGATCGCAATATCATTCGCCGCCCGCAGGGTCAGCGTGTTTTCAGACAGCCAGCTTATGGAATTGGCAACGGTGATGTTGCCAGACTGCGATCCGGACGACCCTGTCGTCACAAGGACGTTGCCTGCATCCAGCGCGCTTTGCAGAGCGGATACGGTCAGGACTGAACCGTCCATCGTGGCATCCGTGCCTGCAATATTGCCGTCCGTCGATGCGATCGTCAGATTATAGGGATCAAGGAGCAACGTCCCCGCGCGCCCCATCGGCGCACGCAGATTGACCGTCCCGGTGAAATCGAGACGCCTCTTGCCAGAGACTTCTACAAATCCACCCTGCCCGGCATCGGCACCGCCACGTGCAGAAATACTGCCCGCAAATTGCGTTGTCTTATCCGACCATAAAACGACAGTGCCGCCGTCCCCGGCGCGCACTGCGTCAGCGTTGATGGAGGCGCCCGCGTCCACCGAAGTGGTGCGGGCGTTCACAAGGTCTGGATCCGCCCCCTGGAAGCCGCCGCCTATGTTGATGGCGCCGCCCCCCGAAATGCCCGAGGCATCAATTTTGGCGGTACTCCCGATCGACACATCTCCCGCGGTGATGTCGATCTGGCCACCAAGGCCAGACGGATTTTGCGCTGAGACAGATCCGATTGCGTCAACCCGACCGGTCACGCCGCCGTCGATCTTGATCGAAGCCGCTTCGATTTGACCGCCAGCCACGATCCGACTGATCTTACCATCGCCAGATTCAATAATGGCCTGCGCCTGCTCCAGCTTTGACGCGATGGCGCTGTCCACCAACTTACGCTCAGACGACAACGTCATAATGACCTGCCCGTCTTGCGCCGCAATCATCCCATGGTTTTCGATCAACTGACCAACGAGCGCAGGATCAACCTGCACCGACAAAAGATCGGTGCCCGTCAGATTGAGGGTCAGCTGATTACCGCCGGCAAGGGCAATTGTGCCCATGCGGCCAGATATGATCGCTTCGTTGCGCACGGTTGGCGCGAGGAACGCGGCATAGCCGGTGACAACAATCTCACCCTCGTTGATGACCGATGCGTCCGACCCATTATTCTTAAAGACATAACGACCCGCGTTAAAATCATCATCGGACAAGGACAAAGTGCTGGCCACAATCCCAGCCGCATTAATTCGGCTGGTCGCACCAAAAAGGACGCCGTGTGGATTGAGCAGGAAGATTTGGCCGTTTGAGGTGAGCGAACCAAAAATCTTGCTGGGGTCTTCGCCAATGACACGGTTGAGCGTAATTGAGCTGCTGTCTGGGAGCTTGAAATTAACGCTTGCGCCTGAGCCAATGTCGAATGACTGCCAATTGATAACGGCCTTGTTGGTCGACTGATTAATGTCCATTGCCGAGCCGGTTTGCGAGATAACCGCACCGCCCGACGCGACAACGCCGCCCGTGGGCAGGTCATTTGCCAGCGCGGGAGAGGCTAGGGTTAACCCCAGCGCCCCTGCGACAATGAATAGGCCCTTTAGCCAGAACGCGCTTCGGCGTCCTAACCTGGCCAAATGGTCAAGATGTGACATACTTTTCCCAGACATTAGAATGTTACCCTGGCGTTGATCCACGCCTTCATTTTGCCATTAAAACCAGTTGGCGAATTAATTGGTCGTGCGATGGAGGCGTCGATCACGAGCGTGCGCGCCACTTGCAGAACTGCCCCCGCACCAAAGCCTTGCAGCGTCTTCGGACGATTGGCAGACACGCCAGAGACTTTGCCGATATCGTAAAAGGCCGACAATTTGAACGCGGGCACGAACTCATGTTCAAGCGTCGCACGCCCGATCACGCCCGAACGGCCGGAGACGTCATCGTCATTGCTGGCGGCCAGAACACCGTTGGAGCCATTGATCATCAGAAATTGCGAGGGATCGAGTTTGGTCGATCCAGACTGCCCCATTGCGCGGAGAGTGATGCTGTCGCGCTGGGTCAGCCTCTGGCGACGCTGAGCATAGCCCGAAACGCGAACATGGCCGCCATCGGTGCTGGTGCGGCCCGCCAGAACGCTGATCCCAAAACCTGAATTACCGCCGGACAAAACGGCATCGGCGCGGCTCACATCAATCGATGCTGACCCATAAGCAAGCGACCGCTTGGTAACCAAAGTGGCGACGCTATCCGAAAACCGACGATAGCCCCCTTCAAAGCTCAATTGGACCGAGCGATCAGACTGGAGCACCAAAGGATAGCGAAGGCCGGCGATCGCGGCCTCGCTGTTGCCCTTAATCGTCACTGGCGTTTTCAGCAGTTTATAGTTGAGGCCAGACACTGACAGGCTTGCAGAAAGGCCATCGGAGCCGATGGGCAAGCTATATCCGACCCGACCATATTGCACCCCGCGCGACGCCAGCGCCGCCAGCGTCAGATCATCTCCAAAGGCCACCGAAGGGTGCAAACTGGCGCTCACAAGCATCCGTTCCTTGCCGGACCGCGTCGATCCGGCATTATCGATCAAGGCGCTAAAATTCTTCCCCTCGCCAAGTTCCGGCACCAGCACTACAGAGGATGTGCCGTCCACCGATCCCGCGCGCAAAACGGCGCGATAGGAGCTACCGGGCAATTGGTTGAGCAACAGGGTGCCTCGCTCAATGCGGCGCAAATCCAGCGGATCCCCTTGCTTCAATCCAGCCCCGACATAGGCCCGAATGCGGTCTTGCTGGGGTGTGGCCACCGCACCATCAATCTCGATGCGATCAAGGCGACTCTCAACGATTTGGATTTGGACTATGCCATTCGCAACATCCTGAGCCGGGACCACGGCGCGGGCGAAAAAGCCGCGGTCTTGGTATAGTTTTCCGATCAGGTCAGCCGCGTAATTCAGCTCCGCCAAAGTCAGCTGCTGGCCGATAAACCGCTTAAGCGGCAGAGCAAGCTCATTGGCGCTTAACAGGTGGTTTCCGTCAAAGGAAAAGCTCTGAACAGTCACCTTTGCGCCACTGGTCTCTGTCGGCTCGGCAATCTTGATTTCGGCGCGCGGCTTGACCTTTTGCTCGGGAATGGCGGACGGCTCAATCCGTCGAAGCACCTCTGCACCCGCATTTTCAGGCTGGGTCTGGGCTCCCGCCGCTGAAGCGCCGGTAAGCGCCAACACAACAGCCGAAATGGTCACTGCGAATTTTTCCGAAACCGTGCGCATAAAAAATCCTTATTGTCGAATTCAGCATCTATTTAATGGCATTTTTAGTGCCATTTTATCTCATCTTTGTGTCATGCTCGACGCATCAACAATCTTCAGGAAAGAGTGAAACTCTCCTGAATTCTGACGATTGCGTCGTTAAATTACTGTTTAATATTATTAAAATAAATATCTTTTTTTGAAGATCTTCCACTCTCGAGCCAACTATAATTTTCACAAGCTATGCCACTTTGAGTTAAATCTTTTGGCACTTTAAATGCCATATAATTTTATGTCGGTCAATGCGACGCGCCTCAACTCGCCTCATTTAGCGGTTAAAATCAGGCTTGAGCGGGTGCAGCTGCGGCGTTAGGCGCACCGCGCCAAATGATTGTTCGGGGGCCGACGCTGGCTATCCCGGGCGGCAGAGACTAGGTTTGCTTTGAAACTGGGGCGGCGGCCTTCGCTGCCCATGAGGATGCTGTTGCGCTCAGGCGCAACGGGGCATTTAGCTATCTGAAAACCGCGAGAGGGCGCTGTTTAGCAATCTCAAGACCACGTCTCGGGCCTCCTCTGCCGACAATTCCTGGTCCTGACGAAGCGACTGCCAATTGGCGAAACTCAAAAGAGCATAAATCCCGGCCGTACCAATGGTGTCAGCACGTGCCGTTTCAGAAAGACATGCATTTATCATTTCAAACTCGATCCGCAGCACCCGCAGATTGTCCTGCGTCAGATACAGTGAGTCAAAACGCCGTAAGTCTGCGGCTATTCGATAATGAAAGATGATCTCGTAGATCGTCGTGCGACGCTTCGCTAAGGAGACAATCCTCTCCTTCCAAGTCACGCCCTCAAGCTGCTGGAGCATGATGGGCCAAACCTTCAGCTCAACTTCGGCACCCAATTGGCGGTAGAGCGTGTCCATATCTTCGAAATGCCGGAAGACCGACCGGATCCCAACGCCAGCCACTTCGGCGACCCGGGCAGCACTCGGCGCATATTCGCCCTTGCCCAGCAAATCGATGCCAGCAGCAATAATCTTCGCATGATTAGACCGACTGCGCTCACGTCTTCCGTCGGCAAGAGGCGTGCGATAGTCCGTCTCATAAAAAGGTTTCGAAAGACTCATGATTGCCGTCGGATAATCGCAGGATGCCTTTTGATCAAAGATTTTCTGTTTAGGCCATCTGAAGACAGAAATGTGCTGACGTGTTTTTTCTCAGGTAACAGAGGCAATGTGCAGCATCTTGAAAGCCTAACAAGACCCCAAGACGGACCCTTATTTCTTGCTGTCAGAATAAACTGCGCGGCTCGGCGCAGGCTGATCCAGCAAGACCCATAGGGACATGGACATCGCACCCAGCAAGAATGCCAGAGCAAGCGCCCGGGCGTTGCGCGCCGCCACGCCCGGCCAGAGCGGCAGAAGTGCCAACACGGCCAGCGCCAGCGGCAATGCAGCGGCAAAAGGCATGGTCGGCCCAACCCCCTGCATCAACTGATGCCCCAACGACAACAGATAGCCAGCAACCAGCGCCGCAACACCAATCCGCACCGCGACATGACGCGCCAACAGCGCAAGCGCCGTGAGCACCAGCGGTAGGGTTAAGACATAGGCCGCAGTGGGGGCCAGTATCTGGGCTGCAAGGCCGATGATGAACAGCGGCAGCGCCGCACCGACGACACCACCGCGACTGGGCCGCCAACCCCCAAAGAGCGCAAGAAACGCCGCCAGTGCAGCAAGCGCGACCATAACCTCTAACCGCGGGATCGCGGCCAATCGGTCGTAATAATTGGCAGGCTCAAGTCCAAGGGATAAGCGGTTGAGCACAAAGAACGCCAATGCACTTCCCAAGATCAGCGCCAGCATGCGCCCGGCACCTGCACCCAGTTCAGCCCGACCATCTTGACGCACGATCCAAAATAGACCGCCTCCAGCTAGGAGCATCATGACCCAGCCGAGCCAGATCGGATAGGCCAGTGTCGTCCTGCCGAAGAGATCGAAAAACACAACGTCTACAGTCTTACCCGGCAATGTCGGCGCCTTGAGGAGAGCGTTGGCCAGGTCTAGAACCTGTCCACCCATGTCCTGCAGCGACCCTTGATCAAGATTTTCCGGCGTCGCAAGCGGTGAGTGGTAAAGCCCCGATCGGCCGATAAAGGCAAAGTTATAGGCCGCATAATCATGCTTGATCACAGGCGTGAGGTCGGAATCATTGGGCAGCACCGAGTAGACGAAGGCTGCCAGGGAAGACGCGCCGGGATGGTCGACGGCATCGGCATAGACCTGCACCGCAGCGCCATTCCCATGCGATGTCTGGAACAATGTGGTGCGTCCGCCGCCACCGCGGGCCTCCATATTGATCACCGCGCCAATTTGATTGCGCAGTGGATGGGTCGCCCAAAATTGTCGCGCGCCCTGAAGGCCAAGTTCCTCGCCATCGGTGACCAGCATGATCAGATCACGCTCTGGCTGCCCCGCCGCGCGGATCGCCCGCACAGCCTCCAAGCTTGCAGCAACGCCCGCTGAATCATCCGCCGCAGCGGGTGAACCCCAAACACTATCATGGTGCGACATCAGGACAACCGCTGGAAGAATGCGGTTCTTTCCGTGAAGAATGCCGATCAGATTGACCAGCCGAGCAGGAGGATCGTTGCGCCCGCTCCAACGATTGAGACGCTTTGTCCCCTTCGCGTCGATCAGGCCTGTGCTGGTCGAGACCTCCATTCCCAGAGCCGCCATGCGGCGGGCAATATGATCACGCACCATCGCATTCTCAACAGAACCGGTCACATGAGGACGCTGCGCAATGATGCGCACATCCGCCATGGCGCGAATGGCGGAGAAGCTGGTTGCTGGTGCATCGGCGGGACGTGGTCCTGGCGGGGTCGTCGCCGCGATAGCCAATAAGATCGCTGCGACCAACGCGCCTAAAGCCGGACCCAAATTCCTCATGCGCTTCCCCCTCGCCAAGGCAACCTGTTGCCCTCCATTCAGCGCTAGGTCAATCAATGCCTAGGCAGCGACAGCCCTCAGGCAATTTCACTCTGACAAGGTCGGTGATACTCTGACAAGGTCGGTGATGACGCATGTGCTGCGCACCTAAAGAGGCTGCACAGACCAGTCCGCTGGCCCATCGTCCTGATCGGCGTTTGCGATAGCCGCCGTTGAATGCACCTTGCCGGGCCTATGGTGCGCGGGTGCGTAAATGGCGTAAACTTGCATGGGCGTCGCGCCCATGTTCGTTATATTGTGCCAAGTGCCCGCCGGAACAAGCACGCACCAACCGTCGGAGACTGTCTCATCAAAGGTCAGATGATTTTTTGTAACCCCCATCTGGACGCGCCCCTTGCCAGTTTCGAGACGGAGAAACTGGTCTGTCTCGGGATGGACTTCTAGGCCGATGTCGCCACCAACCGGGATCGACATCAACGTCACCTGCAAATAGCGGCCGCTCCAGGCAACTGCGCGGTAATCAGGGTTTTGGTTTGTCGCGCCTTCGATGTCGAATGATTGTGGTTCTGGCCCAATGTCCAAAACACGTGCATCGGTGCCTGCCATGATCGATCTCCCGAAAGCGTCCAGGATAAGGTCAGCCTGGCAACAAAGTCTTAACAGTCAGCCCCGCGACGAGCCGCTTCGCTAGACCATTCTTCGTCCAGTGATCAGTTGATAGATAATGGCGATGACAGCAAGGATCAGAAGAAGGTGAATTAAGCCTCCGGCGACGTGAAACACGCCGAAACCGAGCAACCAAAGGACAAACAATATAACAGCAATTGTCCAAATCATGGCCATAACCTTTGCGATGAGAGCGTGATAGATGTGAACACGCCCAGCACGATATAGTTCCATTAAAAACGACCAAATTATCCAGATGAGGGCCGATGGCCGAGCACGACTAGCCTCCAGCAAGCGGAGGCCTGAATTGCCCGAAGAGACTTAAGCTTCGTGTTTCGAGAGTTGAAAATGGCGGTGGGTGCAGTCTAACCGGAACTAGTCTCCAACAGGCAGATCTATCGCAGGAAAAGCGAAATATTGAGAAAAAAGAGATTGAAACTCATCAAGTGCATTTTTGCGCCACTGGATATGCAAACGTTAGCGAAAACCTGCGTCGCGGGCCAGCATGGCGGCATGAGTGCGGTTTCGAGCACCAAGCTTGCGGCAAACCAGCTTCACATGAAGTTTGACTGTCGGCTCGCGCAATTTAAGATCTAGGGCGATTTCCTTATTGGCCCTGCCTTTACACAAGGCGCGTAAGACTTGGATCTCGCGTGGCGACAGCCGGTCATCGAACGGCGTCGCGACACCGTCTTTCTGCATCGATTTGAGCAAGTCGATCGGCACGTAGCGTTCACCGGCCGCCATGAACCGGATGGCGTTGACCAGCGATTGAGCTGGTAGCGTCTTGGGCAGAAAACCCGCGGCTCCTTCCTCCAGAGCACGTTCGGGAAGGCCGCCCGATACGCTTCCCGATACGATCGCCACGGGCTTATTGACGCTCGCGGCGATAATGCGCTTTAGGCCTTCGAAATCGTTCATGCCAGGCATGGTGTAATCGAGTAGGATTATATCGAACGGGCCCTTAGCCGCGATCGCCGCTATCGCGCCATCGACATCTGATGCCAGCGCGACATCAAATCCACCCTCTGCCTCAAGATAGGATCGAAGCACGTCGCGCAACAAGTCATGATCGTCAGCGATAAGGATCTTCATGATTTCTTCCTTGCTGCACTCGCCAGTATCGCGGCTTCAGCGCCGGCGAGAAGACTGTCGATGGTTACTGGCTTCCCAATCACCGCGTCGAAAACCGCATGGACCGGATCCTGTAGCTGATGATGTTCAGGAAGTGCAGTGCACAGCAGCACGGGCAGACCTGGTTTTAATCGCCTGGCCTTTGCGGCGAGCGCGGTGCCATTGGTGTCTGGCATATCAAAATCGGTGATTAAAAGCGCCCATGCTTCTGGGTCTTCGTCTATCGCCGCCAATGCATCACGTGCTTCAAGGCAGGGGCCAACTTCGGCACCAGCGCCTTCCAACAATTCAGTCAGCACATCGACCACCGCCGGATTGTCGTCGACAACTAGCACGGCGCGGCCCCTCAGTACATTATTGGAAACTGGCAACGCCGGCAGCATCGGCCGCAATTGTTGTTCTGATGGATTGAGTGGCCAATAGACATCGAACCTCGTGCCTTTGCTGGGGTTTGAGACGATTGCGATGCCGCCGCCGACCGATTCAACGATGCTTTTGACTACCGCGAGCCCCAAGCCCGAGCCATAGCGTCCCTTGCCCGAACGGAAAGGTTCGAAAATACGGGCCATTTCCTGTTCGGCAATCCCGCAGCCATCGTCCTCAACCCGCACCCACGCCGCAGGCCCGGCGGGCCGACGTCCGACGACGGGGTGCAACGCAGGATCACCCGGCAGTAGCCGATCGACCGTGACTGTAATCCGCCCCGGTAATTCGGGATCAATGGCGTCGCGCGCATTGACAAGTAGGTTGAGCAGCACCTGCATGACTTCAGTGCTATCTGCTGTCAGATGAAATGGCTCTTCCGGCAATTTAACGACAAAGCTGTGCGCAGGCGCTAGGCTCGCCCGCAGCAGATCGACGACACTGCGGATCTTGGCCGACAGGTCAATCTCGCGGAGGTCGGGCGTGCGCTTGCCAAGCGATAGCATCTTGGCCACTAGCGAAGCCGCGCTGGCCGCCGCAGTTT
>JBBATU010000008.1:0-36152 GCA_040398565.1 Chakrabartia sp. | reverse complement strand
TACGTTCGGCCTGCCGTCTCACGCCCGAGCCGGGATGGGCCGCGAGTAACGCCGCCGACCCTGCAATTGCTGCTATCAAATTGTTGAAATCATGCGCAATTCCTGATGCTAACTGGCCGACGATTTCCTGACGTTGAGACACCAGGAGTTGTTCGCGCAGCCGTGCCATTTCGCGTTCGGCAGCGTGCCGCTCGCCGACATCGCGCGAGACGAAGACAAGCCCGCCGTCCGACCTAAGAGAGAGCGAGACCTCTTGACGGATTGCGGACCTGTCGTGCTTTAGCCCGATCACTTCGCCGCGCCACCGGCCTTTCGCCGTAAGGGATGGAAAAGCCTCCCGTTCTAGACGTTCGCGACCCTCCAGTGAATAACGGGTCGACCAATGCAAACCGATAAGTTCTGATGAGTGTGCAAAGCCAAACATGTCGGCGTGGCTCTCATTCATGTAAATGAACTGGCCGACGGCGTTAGTGATGGCAAAGCCATCGTTTGATGTTTCGATAGCGGCAACTTGCTCTGCTAGTCGCTCCCTACTCGCGTCACGTTCTCCTTCCAGCTTCTTGCGCTGGCTGGCATCACGGATGATGGCGGCAAACCCCGTCGGCATCGCATTGTCGCGGACTGGCCACATGCCGAGCGATAATTCGACCGGAAACTCGCTGCCATCCCGGCGCAGCGCTGGTATTTCGACCATGCGTCCGACGAGGCGTGATTGGCCTGTCTTGTTAACATTGGCCATGCCGCCGTTATGAGCCTGTCTGTGCTGGTCGGGGATAATGACATCGAGGCTGCTGCCCAACACCTCGCTGGCTGTCCAGCCGAACATCTTTTCCGCACCGCGGTTCCAGTAGATGATCCGGCTTTCGGCGTTGGTGCAGACAAAGGCATCACTAGTGGTTTCACTGATGATTTGTGAAATCTGCTGTGAATGACGCAAGCGCCGCAATTCCAGCAGGTCTACGACCTGCTGGGCCATCAATTTCATCGCGCTGCGGTCTCGCGCGCTTAGATCTGCGCGGCGCCGGCGGTCGATTATACACAATGCTCCGATGCGCTCGCCTGTCGCCAGCACCAACGGGGCGGCGGCGTAAAATCGGATCCTAGGTTCGCCGATGACCATCGGATTGCCGCTAAAACGCGGATCGGTGGTGGCGTCATGCACCACCATCACATCCCCGTCGTTGATGGCATGGGTGCAGAACGACACATTGCGCGCTGTTTCCGGGACATCGAGACCGACGCGCGCCTTGAACCATTGCCGGTTCTCGGCCACCAGGCTGATCAAGGCTATCGGCGCGTCGAACCGATCAGCCGCCAGTTCGGCGATCGTGTCGAACTCACGCTCGGCTGGGCTGTCGAGCACATCGAGTGCGGCAAGCGCAGCAAGGCGCGCCGGCTCATCGCTGCCGGGGTAACCTTTGCTGTTTATATTTGTGCTCAAGCTGCCCTGCTCCAGTGATGGTGGCGACGCATGGTCGCTATACTTTCGGATAGTGCTCCATGACCTTCAATGGCCCACAATGGCAAGCAAGCTTTGGGATAGGGTCTCCTATCCTTTCGGATCAAATGCCATCCATTAGTAACGACCAATAGGCCATAGTGGCCCGATATCTCTTCTTTTGCTTCAAACCGAAGGCAAAATTGTTCCAGTTTGTTCGTTTGGCCAATATTATTAGCCGGTTTCCTCAAATCATAGCCGTATGCCGACGCGACAAATGCCTACTGCGCAATGCATTTAGAGTCCTGCAGCGGTGTCCTACCACTGCGTCAAATCATGATGAAAAGGACCATACCCATGAAGACTACTTTTGTCGCCGCGGTGCTCGCGGCTGTTTCCCTGTCGGCCGTCGCGGCCAACGCAGCACCGATTAGCGCTGAAGCAGGTGCCGGTGCCAATATCATTGCGCCGCTGCAGATCAACAACGCGAATCCTCTGTATTTCGGCACCATCGCCCCGTCTCTAACGCAGGGTGACGTCGTGGTTGTCTCGCCGGCTGGCGACAAGAAATGCGGCGCCGCACTGACCTGTCTGACCGCCGACCACACTGCAGCTGCCTTCGAAGTAAAGGGTGAAGCCGACGCCGTTTATACGATCTCGTTGCCAGGTGGCATCGAAATCACCAACGACAAGGGTGATGCGATGAAAGTCTTCGATTTCACTGGCTCGCAGGACAGCGGTCGTCTGGTGAAAGGTCAAGACAGCTTCACAGTAGGCGGCACGCTGGACGTTGGCGTCCGCCAAGCTGCTGGCAAGTACACCGGCCGGTTCGTCGTCGCCGTCGAATATCAGTAATCAAATCTGACAGGGGTTGGAACTCGGACAGCTGCTTCGCTGTCCGAGTTCCAACCCGACCCATCCCACCATTATTATAAGGAAAGCCTATCCCGTGCGCTTTTCAAAATTTAATCTTCCCCGCGTCGCCGCGCTATTTGCTGCGCTGGTCATCCCCTGTTTGTCCAGGCCTGCGGCTGCCGAATTGATGATAGCTCCGACCCGCATTGTCCTTGCCGGAGCAGAACGCAGCGCCGAACTGATCCTGGTAAACAAGGGTGACGAACAGATGGCCTTCCGCATCGACATCGAAAACCGTCGGATGCGCGCTGATGGAGCGCTTGAAATTGCAACTAACGCCCGTTCGGGCGAGCTTTTTGCTGCTGACATGATACGGTTCTCGCCGCGCCGCGTTTTACTTGAGCCAGGAGCCCGGCAATCGTTGCGGGTGTCCGTGGTTATACCCGCTGGGTTAGCACCTGGTGAATACCGCAGCCATTTGCGGTTGATGTCGGCACCGACCAGCACCGACAACGGCAAAGCAGATGATGCCAATGATGGTGCGCTGTCGATCGAGTTGATCGCGGTGCGATCGGTAACCATTCCAGTCATCATCCGGGTCGGTACGCTAAATGCTAGCGCCAGCGTGGAGGCCGCTGCCCTGACCAGCAAAGGCGACAACATGCTGGTCGTAAAAATGACCCGCGTCGGCACTCGATCGACATACGGCGACCTGCGGCTGACCATAGTCGGCGATGCGAACCCGATCTACAGTGTGCGCGGCGTTGCCATTTATACCCCCAACGCTGACCGGGATGTTATGCTGCCGCTGCCCGCCGATATCAAGGCTAAGCTTTCTGGGCATGATGTCCGGATCGATTATGTCTCCTCCGATCCCAAGGCACCGGGCCTGATCGCGTCGCGGCGCGTCCAGCTTTGACGCGCTAATCGCGAGCGACTGGTGCAGGGTCATGCGGATTTTCCTGCTAACGATGACAGCGTCGCTGCTAGCTGCCCCGGCGCTTGCCCAATCGCGGGATAGCTACAAGGTATTCGATGATCTTTTCGGGACCGAGCCTGCAAATATCAGCGGCAGTCGCACCCCGCGCGCAGGACGCGACGACCTAAGCATCGTGGCTCTTTATCTGGGCCGCTTTCAGCTGCGTGAGACGCTGCCAGCCTATGCCTCACCGGCTGGTTTGTGCCTGCCGCTCAGCTCTGTGCTCGATGCGCTGGAGGTCGGTCACGGCGAAGTGGATGGCCATCCAGTAGTCGAACTCCACGCCCCCGAACGCCGACTGTCAGTCTCCCCAGAGGCGCTGACGCAATCCCCCGACGGGCCTTGCCTGGCGCTGGCTGCTTTTGCGCGCATTCTGCCAGTTACACTGCGGTACGACGAAGCCAATCTGCGTGTCACCATAGAAAGCAGCGAGCCCTTACCGGTTGCAGCGCGCCTCAATCGAGCTGAACGTCGCCGCCAGGCGCTTTCTGATGTGGAAGCTGAGCAGCCCCAATTCCCGCGTGTCGCCAATCCTTGGAACGTTATAGGTTTTCCTACTATCGATTTGACGCTTGCTACCGAATCGGGGAGCGGAGGCCATTTAATCGGTGGCCAGGCTGAAATGGTAGCCGATCTGGCCGACATGACAGCGCGCGCCCGTCTGGTGGCGGAAAACGGCGGCCCGTCTGGCGCGCGAATATCCCTGGGCCGTGAGAGCGATGCAGCTGATCAGCTTGGTTCGCTGCGCGCCCGCAGTTTTAACTTGGGAGACATCAATGTGCCTGCGCAGCCTCTGATCGGGATTGCCACTAGCGGCCGCGGGCTGGTGGTCTCCAACCGTCCACAATGGCGCGCCGATCTTTTCGATCAGATTGAATTGAGAGGTCCTTTGCCGCGGGGCTGGGAAGCCGAATTGCATCGTGATGACCGTTTGGTGGCGGTGTGTGACAAGCCGGATGCGGGCGGCGATTATGTTTTTTTCGATGTTCCGCTGCGCGCCGACGCCAATAATTATATCGTCCGGCTATTCGGCCCGCATGGCGAAATCGAGGAACGTGCCTTCAGCCGGTTTATCGGCAACGAACTGAACCCGGAAAATCAATTCGTCTATTCGGCCGGCGTCGTCGACAGTGGCGTGCCGCTATTTGGGCTGCCGGCGCCAATGCAGACGGCAATCGGTAGATTTGCTTTTGTGACGCTGGAGCAAGGGTTGACTAACAGTGTTTCGATGCGGCTCGATCTGCGCGCGCCTATGAATGGCGTAACCCCAGCGCTTGCCGCAGGCATTCATGCTTCGATCTTTGGTGGTTTTGGAAGCGTGCTGATGGCGGGCGATAGTGTTGGTCGGCCTGCAATGGCATTGCGCGGCGCTCGGCAATGGGGTCGTGCGAATGTGAAATTCGATTTCACTGATTATGGTATCATGACCAAGCCTTCGCGGCCCGGGGCCGTCAATTATCTGGCCCGAGAATATGGTATTTCGGCAGCTACCAGGATTGGCGTTGGCAGGCGCAGCGTGCCGCTGCAGATTGACTGGCGCCACAGTATGGACCTAGGCGGTAATGCGATCGATCGGGTCGATTCAAGCTTGGCACTGGCCATAGACGAATGGCGTTTCAGGCATGGCGCGAGCCTTGAATGGCGGGGTGATTCGTCCGCTATCCTGCTAGGGAATTTGGCGGTCGCGCGCACTATCGGCGGTTGGCGGCTGCGTGGCGGGGTTGATTATGGCGTAGCCGGCGGCCTTGGGCTGTACCAGTTCGGCGCATCAGTGGCGCGGGCGACGGGGAACGGAAGCTTTGGTCTGGATTTCAGCTGGGATGCAAGGCGTCGAGCCTCCACAATTTCTGCGACTGCACAACGGCATTTCGGTTCATTTTCGCTGGGTGCCAGTGCCAGCGTTGTGCCGAACGGCTGGCGTGTTGGTTTCAACTTGTCAATGTCACTATTTCACGATGCCGACGCCGGTTATCGTATAGGCCCGACCGGCATCGGGCGTAGCGGTACCCTGCAACCTCATGTCTTTGAAGACAGCGATGGGGATGGCGCGCAGGGGCCGGGTGAGCCGAATATCCCTGGCGCAAGCTTTCTAGTTGACAGCAGCATTCGTCGCGAAACCACCGCCGCTGATGGCAGGGCGCGTATTAGCGGTCTGATGCCGGGCTCACCTGTCGATATGGAACTGCAACTAGCTTCTCTTCAAGACCTGCGGCTGCGGCCGGTTGATCCCGGTTTCAGTGCGGTGGTGCGCCCAGGGCAGGTCCTCGATGTGAAGATACCTTTGCGCCAGACGGGCGAAATCGAGGTTGCCGTCGAACGCATCAGCGGCGATCAGTACCGGATGCTACCCGGGATCGAAGTGGCGCTTATCGATGAAAAGGGTAAACGTTTTGCGGTAACGCGTAGCGATTTCGAAGGCATGGCCTTTTTCGATGGCGTGCCGCTGGGCAATTGGCGGCTGGAAGCAGCGCAGTCAACGCCGGTACAGGTAACACTTCGGCAGGACAGCTTGCTGGTTAGGTCTGTTCGGTTGCTGGTCCAACGATAACGAGATCAATTGAACAAAATGGTAATTAAGAATTAAGCTCGGCTGCCATCTGCGCAAAACGACGGGTGTGAGGACTAGTCGGTCCGATTTTTTTGGGGACAAGAGCGTCTTTGGTGCGAAACAGCGGTGACTGGCTCTTGCTCAAAGGCGGTAGAGAGTTAGGTGATTTCATCTGATCCCAGTAAGCCATTGATATTATTCGGCGTATAGCGTTAGGGGCGGCCTAACCTTCCTTTGTCACCAATTGGCAATGCGATGTCTTTTAGCTTAAGACGCATTTAAACACTCACGAAGGTTGTTAAAATGCACCGCATTCTGTTTGCCCTTTTCGCGGTGTTTGCGAGCGCTCAGCCGGCTTCTGCGCAAGTGGCTGATGCCGTTATCCTGATCAGTATAGACGGTTTTCGGTCTGACTATCTAGATCGTGGTGTTACGCCCAATCTCAACGCTATTGCCAAAATTGGTGTGCGCGCGGCGGGCATGCGACCTAGTTTCCCCTCGATCACTTTTCCAAACCATTACACGCTTGTCACAGGCAAGAGGCCTGATCGAAATGGTATTGTAAGCAATTCAATGGAAGATCCCTCGATCCCTGGCGTTAAGTTCAGCCTGTCAAATCGCGATGCCGTGATCGATAGACGCTGGTGGGATGAGGCTGAACCGATCTGGGTTACAGCTGAGAAAAATAACATGCGGACTGCGACCATGTTCTGGCCGGGATCCGAAGCGCCCATCCGTGGGGTGCGCCCGCACGACTGGCGCATCTTTGATGGTTCATTTTCTGCTGAAAAGCGGGTGCAAACAGTGATCGATTGGCTGGAGCGTCCGGTCGGTGAGCGCCCTCAATTTGTGACGCTCTATTTCGATGATGTAGACCATGCAGGTCATGTCCACGGTCCCGAGGCAAAGGAGACGAACGAGGCCATTGCTAAAGTGGACGCCGCCATCGGTGATCTTTGGAGTTCCATTTCTAAGCTCAATCTGAAAGTCGATGTAGTTATCGTGTCCGATCATGGGATGGCCGCGGTTAGCGCAGAGCGCACAATTCGCCTCGACCAGATCGCTCCGACCAGCAGTTATCGCATGCTCTATGGCGGCCCCTACGCTGCACTTGTGCCGACGGAAGGGCAAAAAGAGGCACTTGCTAGCGCACTCCTTAAGCCCAATCCGCATATGCAGTGTTGGCCTAAGGAAAAGATCCCGCGCCGATTTAATTACGGTCGTAATGCGCGCGTGCCTGCATTTATCTGCCTAGCTCAAACAGGTTGGCAGATCTCAGACCGAGCGCCGCAGCCAGGCTTCTCCGGTGGCGCCCACGGCTATGACCCGAGCGCGCTGGAGATGCGCGCGATGTTTCTTGCGGCCGGAACTGATTTTCTTAGAGCACAGAAGATTGGGGTATTCGACAATGTCGATGTCTATCCGCTCATCATGAAACTACTTAAGCTTCCGGCAGAACCGAATGATGGCTCGCTGAAAACGCTTGGTGCATCACTCAAACCATAGAGCTTCCTATCGGCCGGCATTTCCAGTCTGGTAACGTCGCCGCTGGAAACCGGAGTCATTTTCTACACGCTGGAGACTCGCGGTTAAATTGGCTGATTTCGTCCTGGAATCGCCTAGAATTTACGCCAAAATACTCCGGATAGAACGCGGATAACGCCCAGAAACCTTCGGGTTTCGGGGGGCTGGATTGTGGGGAGACCAGTTCGCTGGACTGTGTGGCGGAGAAGGAGGGATTCGAACCCTCGGTACAGTTGCCCGTACGCCGCATTTCGAGTGCGGTGCTTTCGACCACTCAGCCACCTCTCCGCAGAGGCGTCGGGACGGGAGCAAAGCCCGTCCAGCCAGTCAAGCGGGGCGATTAGCCGAGGGGGCTATCCAGTGCAAGGGCAGCCTTGCGATTCTTGCCAGACGCACTAAATTTGATCTCATGATACATCCCGACCAGCAGACTCATGACGTTAAAGCCCCGCCCGTGGCGCATGCCCGGTTTGGCATTGGCGCGGTTGTCCGCCATAAAGTCTTCCCATTCCGGGGCGTCGTTTTCGATATCGACCCCGTCTTTGCGAACAGCGAAGAATGGTATGAGTCGATCCCCGAAGAAATCCGGCCTGCCAAAGACCAACCCTTTTATCATCTGCTGGCAGAGAATGGAGACAATAATTATGTCGCCTATGTCAGCCAGCAGAATCTTCTGCCGGATGAAGAGGAAGGCCCCGTTGACCACCCAGAGGTGCGCCAGCTGTTCACCGATTTTCGAGATGGCCGCTATGAGCTGAAGCGCGAACTGCGCCATTAATTCCATTTCGGGCGAAAAGCGCCGGAAAACGGCTTGAGCCAGGTTGACAGAATCGACTGTGCCCTATAGCGAGCCTCCTTCCGCGCCGAGGCAGTGCCTTTGGCGATGTTTTTTGCGCGGTCTCGAAGCTTTTAGAAGAAGTGATAGATAGCCATGTTCGCAATTGTGCGCACGGGCGGCAAGCAGTACCGCGTCGCCGCCGGAGACAAGATCGTCGTTGAAAAGCTCGCTGGTGAAGCGGGCGACACGGTGACGCTGGATGACGTCCTCTTTGCGAGTGACGCAGGCGAAGTGAAGCCGACGACCGGTCTGGCCGTTTCGGCCGAAATTCTGACGCAAGGTCGCGGTGACAAGGTCATCGTCTTCAAAAAGCGTCGTCGGCATAATTATCGTCGCCGCAATGGCCATCGCCAGAGCCTCACGGTTCTGAAGATCCTCGCCGTTGGCGATGCCAAAAAGGCCGCCCCGAAAAAGGCAGCAGCAGCGCCGGTTGAAGCCGACGCCAAGCCCGCCAAGAAGCCCGCGGCCAAAAAAGCCGCAGCGGCAGAATAAGGAGTTTTGAACCATGGCACATAAAAAAGCAGGTGGTTCGTCACGCAATGGTCGCGATTCTGCCGGCCGTCGTCTTGGCGTTAAGAAGTTTGGCGGCGAAACCGTCGTTCCTGGCAACATCATCATCCGTCAGCGCGGCACCCGCGTCTATCCGGGCGTGAATGTGGGCCTGGGCAAGGATCACACGCTGTTCGCCACGTCTGGTGGCCGCGTGCGGTTCCACGAAGGCCGCCTTGGCCGCAAATATGTGTCGGTCGATATGTTGGCGATTGCGGCCGAATAATCGGCGATCCGATATCGGGTCGCCCTTGGGGTGGCCCGAACGTCCGGCCTGACCGGACATGAAGGGAGACGGAACCACCCCCACGGGACGGTTCGGCTCCCTTTTTCTTTTCTCCCTTCGTTCCATCCGTCGCACGCGGGCTCCCATTGCCCGCAAACCGACACCTAACTGTCCCATGGCCGTCACATCCGGTCGTTAAGGGGACAACGAATGAAGGAGACGATCATGTTCGTGAGAACCGAACGCCTGCTCTTAAGACCCGGCTGGGCAGATGATGCCTCGGCCCTTGTCGATGCGATCAGCCACGCGCCGGTCGCCCGGATGCTGACACGCGCACCTTGGCCCTATGAACTGGCCGATGCGCGGGACTTTTTATCGCGACCGCACACTCCAGCGGCACCCAGTTTCCTGATCTTCTTGCGGACGGCGGGTAAGCCGCGCCTCATTGGCGGCATTGGCCTTACCCCTCAGGGCGATGCGGCGGAGCTTGGTTATTGGATTACGCCAGGCCATTGGGGCCTTGGCTTTGCGACTGAGGCTGGCCGTGCCGTCGTCGACATGGCCCGCCATAGCTTGCGCCTGCCCCGCCTGCATGCATCGCATTTCGTCGACAACACTGCCTCTGGCCATGTGCTAACGAAGCTTGGCTTTACGCGGACTGGGAAAATCAAGCCCATGACATCTTCGGCTCGCGTAAGCGAGGCGCTGGAAATTGACTATTGCCTTGAGTTGGACGAACGATCCGGCTGCGTCGACTTTATGGGCGAAGGGTCGCTGCTCGCAGCCTAGGGGGCGTTAGACCGTAAATTCACCCGCGACAGCACCCGCAAGGCTGGTGCCATCGAGAATTCGCGCCGTATCATCGCGGACAATCATCATTGCTCGGCGGATTTCACAGGTATTCTCGTCGCGGCAATCCTTGCACTTTTTATAGGCGGTGCGACTGACGCACGGCACAAGCGCAAGTGGCCCTTCAATCACGCGGATGATGTCCCCAAAGGAAATTAGATTGGCAGGCCGTGCCAGATGAAAGCCGCCCTGCTTGCCCCTTGTGCTGACGACGAGCTTTGCGCCTTTCAGTTCTGCGAGAATAATCTCTAGAAATTTACGGGGAATAACGGCTTCGGCCGCGATCCGGCTCATCGGGACAGGCGCGCCACCCATAGGCTCCCGCGCCAAAAGGATCATGGCACGCAAGCCATAGCGGGATCGTTGGGTGAGCATTTAAACACCCTAGCGGGCAGTGGAGATTAGAACAAGCCCGCGATGCACAGGCTTCGATGCCAAAATACACCCCAACGCCTGAGCAAGCCTTTCAATTCCGAGCAAGCCGCCCTATATCAGTTGTGCCGGGTTCGCCCGGCTATGGCGATAAATTGTGCCGTGTAATAGATGCAGCGGACCCGGGGGCGGTACCCGGCGGCTCCACCATATTCCCCGCAGTAACGGGGTGCATGACGGGGCCGAACTAGGATCGACGTGTGTTGAAAGACGGTATTTTTGCCCGGCCTGAATGAGCCGTTAAACCGTTCAAAACCTATAAGTGCCAACGATAACGAAGCACTTGCTCTGGCTGCGTAACTAAGGGCCTTCGTGGCTTAAAGTTACCCAAATAGAACGCGGCACGGACTGCGCCGGGCAACAGAAGCAGAAACCAGCGGCTTGGGGGTGCCGGGCAACAGAAACCCCCACTTCCCCCTAATTCTGGCCACCCTCTGGCGGCACGACCCGCCACAAGCGCAGCGGCGACGTGGCGGGCAGCGCAACGGGCGTCAGCCAATCCGGCTCTTGCCCGCGCTCCAGCTGCGCAAGAAAGCCTTTGGGGGCGAATTTCTTATGGTTCGCGCCTTCCGCCATATTGGGGCAAATCAAAAGATAGCTGGCGCCATGCGCGGTGATAATCCGCCGCGCCTCAGCAGGCGTTCCACGAAACACACGGAACACATCAAGAATGGCATCGCCATTGCGGTGATAGGGGCCAGAGATTGCGCTGTGCCCCGTCACATTGATGAGGCGCGGGCTGAGATCCACAAACGTAAAGATGGTCGCGGGCGGCAAAGCTGCCACGGGCCGCAAGGCAGATAAGGTCGCGCACCGGGCCGACGCATTGCGAATGACGGCCCGGCCATTGGTCTTCACCTCTGGCGCGGGCCAGACGGCCATGACAAGCTGCCCAATCAGGCCGGACAGGAGGAGGAAGATGATTGGCGGCATAAGCATCCGCACCGCCAAATGCCGGGCGCGGACCAGCGGCCGCAAGAGCGTCCAAGCGAGACCAACCGCACCGGGCACTGCCAGCAATTGTGCGGCGGGAGTGGCCCGCATTTGCCAGAACATCATCAAAACCGATGCTAGTGAAAGCAGCGCAACCTGCATCCAGAGCAGCCGCTTATCACGATCAAACCACAGCATCGACACAGCACCCAACAATCCTGCAACCGGCAGGGCAGCGGCGGTGACCGCCGTCTTTACCGACTGAACATAAAGCGGGCGCACCTCTGTAATATTGACGAACCATGTTCGATAAAGTTCGTCGGAAATCCCTTCTGGTCGAGCAAGGCATTGCGGCCATGCCGCATAGAAAAACCCCGCCAGCCCAAGGGCGGCTACCCCCGCGCAGACGAGCCGCATCGCCCAGTGGCGCGCCGGCAGATATGACAAGATCGTCAACATCGCGCCAGCCAACACCATGGTCGACAACCAGACAGGCGTGAGCGCATCACAACGCAGCGCATGGTTCGCTTGCGACGCGAACAGAGCAAAGCCAAGCGCGGTTCCCCCGGCGAGTGCGACGCCATAAGCGCGCAGGCGCAGCGCCTGCCCCGCATCCATGATCCAGCGCAGTCCGATCACCCCGCCGCACAAGGCAAGATAAGGCAGCATTTCCAGCCCGACCGATAGGCTAAGCGCCGTTGCACATCCGGTGGTTAACCCGCCGCGCAGACGCTTTTCATCGAATAAGCCCGTCAATGTCAGGGCCAAAAAGGCCAGTTGCCAGCCGTGATGATCAATCCGGGTCGGCGCAAACATGGTCAGGAGCGACGCACCCGACATCAAAATCGCAGCAGCTAGCGGCCAAGCCCGGGGATCAACAAGGCGCCGGACCGTCAGCGCATGAGCATAAAGTGCAAGCCCAAAAGGCAGTAAAGGCGCAAGCGCAAGCGCGGCCTTCTGCGCATTGATCCAACCTATGAACGGCTCCAGCAAGAGCATGATCCCGGCAATCGGCAGATCGGGAATACGCGACCAATGAATATCTGCACCCATGGGCGGGTTCAGCTTATACTGGCGCAAATCAGACCAGGCCTGTCCACCAAGCCAAGCCTTCACCTGCGCAAGGCGCAGATTATCGTCGGTGTCAGCAAGGATGAAAAAGTCGATATTCTGCCAGCGAAAGGCAATCAAAAGGGCGCTCATCACCCCCCAAATGAGGAGGAGCCAGCGCGACCAATGCGCGTCCTTATGTGGATTGCCCGTTTCCATGCGCGAAGAAGGGCCTTAAAGGCTCCCACGCAAAGGGCAAGAAGGGCAATCGTGGCCGCACAACCGCATCAAGACAGGCTGAAGCTTCTGGGGCAGGTCATCCGGTTCGGGATGGTCGGTCTATTGCTGACAGTGCTGGTGGCAGCGGCCTATTGGGCGGTGGCCGAATTCCTGCATGTTGACCCGATGCTGTCGATGACAGGGGTCTATCTGGTATTCACTGGCGTCGGCTATATTCTCCACAGCCGGGTGAGCTTTCGCGACCACGGGGCACGCGATCAGGCCCATATACGGACCATGCGGTTCTTCATCACCAATACATTGGGCTTTATCTCCAACCAGTCTTTCGTCTGGCTTCTGGTCAAGCATCTCGGTGGGCCAACATGGTGGCCAGTCATCCCGATCATCTTTGTAACACCCGTTTTAACCTTCACTCTCAACAGGAAGTGGGTGTTCGGATGATTTGGACCTTGCCAAACCGAACCAAATTAAGGTTGGTGTATTCATGGAATTGATGCCCGCATCCCCCATTTTGTCCATCATCGTTCCGGTGAAGGATGAAGAGGTCGCCATCGAGGCCTTTGTCACCCGCGTCTGTGCGGTGATTGAAAGCCTGTCTGATGCAGCGGCGCAGTCCTATGAAATCCTGTTCATTGATGACGGCAGCACAGACCGGACAATGGCCGCCATCGCGCAGGCCCATCTGACCAATTCGCGCGTTCGGGCGCTGTCCCTCTCCCGCAATTTCGGCAAGGAAGCTGCGCTCTCTGCAGGGCTGGATCATGCCCGCGGGTCGGCGGTTGTGCCCATGGATGTTGATCTGCAAGATCCGCCCGAAGTTTTGGGGGACATGATCGCCAAATGGCGCGCCGGGTGCGACATGGTTTATGGCGTGCGCCGCGACCGGGCGACCGACAGCCTGCCCAAGCGCTTATCTGCTGATCTTTACTATAAAGCGCATAATCTTTTGAGCAGCGACAAAATCCCCGATCATGCGGGCGATTTCCGCCTGCTGGACCGCCGGGTTGTGGAAGTGTTGCGCAGCCTGCCAGAGCGGAACCGCTTTATGAAAGGCCTCTTCGCTTGGAGCGGATTTAAATCAGCATCGGTCGAATATGAACGGGCCGAACGCACACTGGGCACGACCAAATTCCGACCCTGGAAGCTGTGGACGCTGGCGCTGGATGGGATCACCTCCTCCTCCACATTGCCGCTGCGCATTTGGACCTATGTCGGCGGCGGCGTTGCGATGCTCTCCTTCCTCTATGCGCTGTTCATCATCACCAAGGCCTTGATCTTTGGCATTGCTGTGCCGGGCTATGCCTCCATCATGGTTGCGGTTCTTTTTCTCGGCGGGCTGCAACTGCTCTCGCTTGGCATTTTGGGCGAATATGTCGGTCGGATCATGATCGAAACTAAACAACGCCCGCTCTACATTATCCGCGATACGATCGGCCTGTCAGAGGTAGATGCCGAACGCGCGACGGAAAGGCCCTGACATGGATCGCGCTGTTTATGAACGCATGGCTCAGCACGATGCAACGCATTGGTGGTATGTCGCGCGCCGGAAAATCCTTGCCAATCTCATCACAAATTATGTGAGGCCGCGGCCGCCCGCCCGCATTTTAGAAATTGGCTGCGGCACGGGGCATAATTTCGGCATGCTCGGCGCATTCGGCACTGTTGATGCCATTGAGATTGATGATGGCGCGCGCGCAGTTGCGGAATCGCGGCTTGGCCGCCCGATCCTGACAGCGCCCCTGCCCGGCCTCGATGGCATTCCCGATGCCAGCTATGACATGATCGCGCTGCTCGATGTGCTGGAACATATTGGCGAAGACCAGGCCTCTTTGGCCAGCATGCGCACCAAGCTGAAGCCCGGCGGGAAGATCTTGCTCACGGTGCCTGCCAACCCTTGGATGTGGAGCGCGCATGACCGCGCGCATCACCACCATCGCCGCTACACCAAGGCTGGCCTCGCCAAAGTGGCTAAGGCCGCCGGACTGAAGATTGAGTTGCTCTCGCATTTTAACAGTCTGCTCTTCCCGGTCGCAGCCGCCGCACGATTGGTTGGCAAGCTGATGGGCAAGACGACGAGCGATGATCAGATGCCTTCGGCCCCGGTCAATGCCGTGCTGACGCAGGTCTTTGGGCTTGAGACCAGCTTAGTGGGCCGAGTGCCGCTTCCCGCAGGCGTCTCGCTGGTCGCTATCCTGTCCTGACAATCCGGTAGAGGCCGCTCGTCCCCTGTTTCCAGACGGGAACAAGGCCACGCATGTCGGCTGGCCCTGCGGGCTGGCGGATGATCCAGACATAATCAAACGCATCGCGCGGGAAGGTGGTGAGGGCACGGGTGATGGCCATGCGTTCATGCCGTTCACAGCGCGGCGCGACGACGAATTGCGACGGGTCTGACCGGAACTGCCCTGCGGCTTGGTATGTGACTGTCAAAAGCTGCGCGCCGGACGCCTGCCATTGGTCATTGGAGAAGGCCCCTTTGCGCACAAGCGCGATGCTGGGCAGATGATCCAGCCGATGCACCGACCAGCCCTCAGCACAGGGGCGGCCAACTAAGCTGATCAGCCGTGCACCTGTGGGCAGATGGTCGAGTGCGGCCAGTTCGACCCGATAGCTGTCATCATAAGCCTTGGCGCTCAGGATCGACCCCGTGGTGCGCGCGGCAAAGAAGGTAAGACCAGCCGCCGCCACGAGGCCCGCCTGCCGATAGCCGTCATGGATCGCCAATAGGGCAAAGGCGAGCACATAGGGGGCAAGCCGCATATCGGCATAGGCCGAGCCCAACAGGGCATGGGGCAGAATCAGAAACAGAAATGCAAGCACCCCAGCGCCCAGCGCCAGAGGCGTTCCGGATGATCGAGTGCGCCGCACGGCCCAATGTGCCAGCGCGAGGATCAGCACCAAGGCGATCACGCCGACACTGGCGATATCGAACACCTCCCAGCGATCCTTGAAGACGCTCAGAAGCCAGCGTGTCTTTAAGTCAGAGCGAAACCATGTGTGGCCAAAGGGCTGGCCGCCTGCCCCGCCCTGCCCAAAGCGCAGAAGCATTGGGAGAATGGGCGGCAACAGGCACAGAAGAGAGACGCAACTTGCACCAAGCGCGGAAGAGAATTTGGCCCGCGCTCGAATCTGCCGATCCAATTCCGCCGTTCCCGCCAGAACGCAGAGCACCGCCCAGCCATAAATATGCACCGTCCAGAGCAGCAGCGACAGCGGCACGAACAAAGCAGCCCGCAGCCCAAAGCGCCCCGCATCTGCCAGCCGCAACCACAGGACATAGGCAAAACAGGCCAAGGCCATAGAGAGCGCAAAATTGACGAAGCCCCAGAGGAAAGGCAGCGACCAGATAAGGGGCAGGGCGAAAAAAGCGGTCGGCGGAATGCGCCCATGCACTTGGCGCGCGATGGCCAGAAAACCCGCTGTGCCCAACATCGCAATGGCAATGATGATCAGCTTGGTGGCCGCCTCCACGCCCAGCACAGGCCCCAGCAATTGGACGAGCAGATCAACGCCAAGGTTGCCAATCCACTGCCAATCAAAGCTGTACCAGCCGGAGAGAGCCGCTGTCTGCCCGCCATCAAGCTGGATAAGATAGCGGCCCATATGGCCGGGCAGATCCGTCAGCGGCGCAATGGCGGGCCACCAGAGCGGTGCACCAGAGACGAGAATAAGCGCGAAGATCAGAAGCGGGTGGCCCCACCAAGGCCGCCCCGTCACAGGCGCAAAGCCGGGTCCGGGCTTAGAGCCCGCCACGCCGCCCAAGCAGACGCAAGCGCAGCGCGTTGAGCTTGATAAAGCCCTGTGCATCACGCTGATCATAAGCCCCTGCATCGTCTTCAAAGGTCACGATCTTTTCCGAATAAAGCGACTTGGGCGATTTACGGCCCACAATGTAGACGCCGCCCTTATAGAGCTTCAGTCGCACCGTGCCGGTCACATGTTCCTGGCTGTGATCAATGGCCGCTTGCAGCATCTCGCGCTCTGGTGAGAACCAGAAGCCGTTGTAAATGAGCTCCGCATATTCGGGCATCAGCTTGTCCTTGAGGTGCGCGGCACCCCGATCAAGCGTGATCTGCTCCACACCGCGATGGGCGAGATGCAGGATCGTGCCGCCCGGCGTTTCATACATGCCACGTGACTTCATGCCGACAAAACGGTTCTCAACAAGGTCAAGGCGGCCAATGCCATGCCGCTTGCCATAGTCGTTGAGCTTGGCGAGCAAGGTTGCAGGCGACAGGCCTTCACCATTGATTGCGACGGCATCCCCCCGCTCAAAATCAACCGTGATGAATTCCGGCGTATTGGGCGCGTCTTCAGGGTGATCGGTGCGCGAATAGACATAGTCTGGCACTTCTTCCCAAGGATCTTCCAGAACCTTACCCTCTGATGAGGTGTGCAGCAGATTTGCGTCGGTCGAAAACGGGCTTTCGCCGCGCTTATCCCGTGGGATTGAGATTTGGTGCTGTTCGGCAAATTCGATAAGGCGGGTGCGGCTTGTCAAATCCCATTCGCGCCAGGGGGCGATGACCTTGATTTCCGGGTTGAGCGCATAATAGCCCAGTTCAAACCGAACCTGATCATTGCCCTTGCCCGTTGCACCATGGCTGACGGCATCGGCGCCGACCAATTTCGCAATCTCAATCTGCCGCTTGGCGATGAGCGGGCGGGCAATGGATGTGCCCAGCAGATATAAACCCTCATACAGCGCGTTGGCGCGCATCATTGGGAAGACAAAATCCTTCACAAATTCTTCGCGCACATCCTCAATGAAGATATGCTCTTCCTTAACGCCAGCCTGACGCGCCTTTTGCCGGGCGGGTTCAATTTCTTCGCCTTGGCCCAAATCTGCGGTGAAGGTAACGACTTCGCAGCCATAGGTCTGCTGCAGCCATTTCAGGATCACGCTGGTATCCAGCCCACCTGAATAGGCGAGAACGACGCGCTTGATATCTTGGGCGGGGGCAAGGATCATGGCGAAGGATTTTCCTGATTGCAATAAAACGTGCCTGTGCGACTAGGGTCAAAGGCCGGCGAAAGCAACATGATGCACACACAAAATACCCCGCAGGACAGAGCCTGCGGGGTAAAGTGGTTTTCCAGGGGAGACTATAGTAGAAGGCGGCCCGGTTGCGGGTGGGATGCATCCGGGCCGCACAGATCAGGATAGTGGTCGTCTGGATCGACTGGTCGCCGCCTTTGCCAACATGTCGGAAAGCTTGAAAAAGATCGCGGCCTAAGTGCGCCCATCCATATCGGGTGTTGAACATGCGGTGCATTGCAGGCATCGCGGGGACTATGATCCGCCTGTTCATCTTTGGCCTTGGCTATGCGGCAAGCCATATTGCACGTGCCGTCACCCAACAGGGCGGGCAATTCGTCTCAACTGGCTCTGCAGGTAGCCTGCGCTTTGAAGACGCCGCCTCGGTGCGACTGGCGCTGGCGGATGCCACGCATATTCTGTCGTCCGTTCCCGCTATGGTCGATGGCGACCCAGTTCTCACGGCCTATGGCGATGTGGTGCAGCAGCGGCGCGATGCCTGGATCGGCTATCTCTCCTCAACTGGCGTCTATGGCGACAGCAATGGGGCATGGGTTGATGAAAGCGCGCCAATTAAGGGGCGACGGGCAAGCCGCAATGCCGCCGATCAAGATTGGCAAGATCTTGGTGCGCGTGTCTTTCGCCTGCCGGGCATTTATGGCCCCGGCCGCTCTGCGCTGGATCGAGTGACCGAAAGACGGGCGCATCGGATCAACCTGCCGGATCAGGTGTTCAGCCGGGTCCATGTCGATGACATCACATCGGGCGTGATTGCAGGCTTTGAAGGACCACCCGGCATCTATAATCTGTCGGACGATCTGCCCTGCGGGCAAAATGCGGTGATCGAACTGGCCTGTGATCTGCTGGGTCTTCCCTATCCTGCGCTGCAGACAATGGAGGAGGCCGGCCTGTCCCCCATGGCGCGCGCCTTTTACGATGAGAACCGCCGGGTCGCCAATGGCAAGGCAAAGCGCGTCCTTGGCTGGACACCGCGTCACCCGGACTATCGATCAGGCCTGATGGCTTGCCTTTCCGCCAGTACGCGGCGCTGAGCCGCGCGGCGGGGCAAGGGCGATGATCATCCCGATCATCACAATCACACCGCCTGATGCCGCCAGAGGCGACCAGTGATAGCCTTCAAACAAGGTGGAAATTGTCATGGCGATGATGGGAATCAGCACATTGGAAAAGCCCGCCTTGCCCGGCCCGATGATCCGGATCAGCCCGAAATAAAAGTTGAAGGTAAGCGCACTTGCCGCCAGCGATAAGTATAAAAGCCCAAAATAAAATCCAAGGCTGCTTCCCAAAACGGGTGGTCCCACAGTGATCCATGACCACAGCGCATTAATGGCTGTGCCAAACAACATGGCCCAACCGATCAGGCTCATCATCGGCAAGGCGCGGGCGCGCTTGCCCGCCTGAACCACATTGGCGACGGACGCTGTCATCACCGCAGCAAAAGTCAGCCCTACGCCCAAGAATGTGTCCGACGCCCCGGCAGGATCGGCCCGCACCTCATGCACGAAGAGCAAAGCAACGCCAGACATGGCAAGCGCCGCGCCAATCATAAACCGCCGTGTGAAGCGATCCCCCAGAAAGATACGCCCCAGCAGCGCATTGGGCACAACCAGCAGCGCGAAAACCACGGCGACAAGACCAGACGTGATATGATGCTCCGCCTCATAGACAAGGTTGAAGTTGAAGGTGAATTGCAAGCTGCCCACGAGGGCGGCAAAGACCAGCTCTCGCCCAGTAAAGCGGATGCGCTGACCATTGATCCGCGCAACCGCCAGCATGGCAAGGCCCGCCAGCAAAAACCGATAGGTGACGGACCAGCTGGCGGGAACTTCCGCAATCTGACCCCGAATGACAAACCACGTTGATCCCCAAATCAGCGTAATGGTGAGGAAGGGGACCAGGACCCGCGGGCTGAGAAAGGACGGTTGCTGTGTCACAAGGCGGCAATCGCTGCGGCAAAGGCGGTGATTTCAGCCAAGGGTTGATCCCAGCTGACAACGAAGCGCACTTCGCCTTCCGCCCAATCGTAAAAATCAAATCCCTGCGAACGAAGCTCTGCCGCTTCATCCGGCGTCAGGCGCGCAAAGACTTCATTGGCCTCTACCGGGTGCAACAGGCGGCGGCCGCACGCCTGCGCCAGTCTCTGCGCCCCGTCATTCGCGGCGCGCGCATTGGCCAGCCAGACATCATCTTTCAAAAGCGCTACGATCTGCGCGGCAAGATAGCGCCCCTTGGACAAAAGATGTCCGGCCCGCTTGCGCCGCTCAACGACACCTGCCGCCTTCGCCTTGTCGAAATAAACAAGGCATTCGGTCGACATGCCGCCATTTTTAACAAAGCCGAAGGAGAGAACATCCACGCCCGCCCGCCAAGTCACGTCCGCAGGCGCACAGCCCAGATGCGCGATCGCATTTGCAAAGCGCGCACCATCCATATGAACGCCCAGACCATGCGCTTTGGCGACATCCCCCAGCGCCGCAACTTCGGCAGGCGCATAGACCCGGCCATATTCTGTGGCATTGGTGATGGAGAGGGCATGAGGCTGTGCCCAATGAACACCGCCCGGCGTTGCCCCCAGCTTTGCCGAGAGGGCGTCCGCCGTAATCTTGGCCCCGCCCCCCTCAATCAGGGAAAGTTTGGCCCCATGGGTGTAGAATTCTGGCGCGCCGCATTCATCATTCTGAATATGGGCATCCTTATGGCACAACACGCTGCCATAAGGCGGGCAGAGGCTTGCCAGCGCTAACGAATTTGCGGCGGTTCCGGTTGCGACCCAAAGGACCGTTACCTCTGTTTCAAACAGGTCTGACATGACCCTGTTGAGCGATGCGCTGATCGCGTCGCCATCATAGGCGGTATCCACATTATTGGCGGCCGCCATAGCCTCCAGCACGGCAGGGTGGACGGAGGCGGCATTGTCAGAAAAGAAGCGCATCCCCGCGTCTTGGCGGGCCAGCGCCTCAGGGTCAATGCCATCGAAAAGGGAATGGTGCTGCTGGCGAGGATTGAACTCGCGGCCTCTCCCTTACCAAGGGAGTGCTCTACCACTGAGCTACAGCAGCATGACCATGAACGCTATGGCGGGACCGATCGGGCCATAGCAGTGCCGCGGGCCTATGGACAAAAGCTATGGACGGGTCAAGCACATCACGCCAAATGGAGGCGAAATGAGCAAGAACAATCCCAACCGAGACCGCCGCCTAGCAGAGGCCCTGCGCGCCAATCTGCGTAAACGCAAGGACCAACACCGCGAGACGCCAGAGGCTGAAACGCCTCCAGTGGACCCCAATCAACCGACCTGATCAGCCAAGCGAGCGGCAGGCCTGTGTGAGCCAGTCACGCGCCGCGCCCTCAAGCTGCGGGCCAATCAACTCTAGCACCTTGGCGTGATACTCATCCCACCAGCGCAATTCATCGCGCGTCATCAGGCTGGTATCGACCAAAGTCCTGTCAATGGGCGCAAAGGTGAGCGTTTCAAACCCGAAATAGCGACCTTCCGCACCAGGAATGGTCCGCTCTTCCACCAGAACGAGGTTTTCGGTGCGGATGCCATAGGCCCCGGCCTTGTAATAGCCCGGCTCATTGGACAGGATCATACCGGCTTGCAGCGCCTCTTCGGTACCAGCCTGTCCGCCTGCACTTTTGGCGATGCGCTGCGGCCCTTCATGCACCGACAAAAACGCGCCGACGCCATGGCCCGTGCCATGCGCGTAATCGAGGCCCGCTTCCCACAAGAACATGCGCGCCAAACTATCGAGCTGGCTGCCCCGTGTTCCTTCCGGAAAGACGGCGCGGGAGAGCGCAATATGCCCTTTGAGTACGCGGGTGAAGCGATCCTTCACTTCGGCATCTGGGTCGCCGGGGCCAACCCAGATGGTCCGCGTCACATCGGTCGTGCCATCCAGATATTGCCCACCGGAGTCGACCAGATAGACGCTGTTCGGCTGAACCGGCAGATTGCTCTTTTCATCCACGCGATAATGGCAAATCGCGGCATTGGCGCCAGCGCCGGAAATTGTATCAAACGACAGATCAACCAGCTTGCCCGTAGCTGCACGAAATGCCTCAAGCGCAGCCGCTGCCGATAACTCAGTCTGCCCGCCCTTATGCGCTTCGGTCGCCAGCCAATGGAGAAAGCGGGTTAGGGCTGCCCCATCGCGCTTTTGCGCGGCACGGTGGCCGGCTTGTTCAACCGGGTTTTTGACCGCCTTGGGCAGCACCGTCGGGTCACGCGCTTCGACAATAGCCGCCCCACCTTGCGTCAGATGATCAAAAATTGCGGCGACGGCGCGTTCTGGGTCAACCGCCACACGCTTGCCAGACAAGGCGGCGAGCGCCGGGGTGAAGGACGTGCGATCATGAATGCGCACGGCATTGCCAAGATGCTTGGCAACCGCCTCATCCATCTTGGCCGGATCAACATAAAGATCGGCCGTGCCGTCCTTATGCAGCACAGCAAAGGACAAAGCGACGGGTGTGCGATCCACATCGCTGCCGCGCACATTGAATGTCCAGGCCACCGAATCCAGCGCGCTGATGATGGCGGCATCCAGCTTTTGCTTGGTCAGCCAATCGGCAACATCTTGGCGCTTTTCGGCCGAACTGCGGCCCGTATATTGACCATCCAGTACCTTCAGCTTGGCGACAGAGGGGGCAGGCTGATCCGCCCAGACAAGATCCACAGGATTGCGATCCACCGCAACAAGCGTTGCCCCCTTGGCGGCAAGCGCCTTGGTCGCAGCCTCAACCCACGTCTTGGTGTGCACCCAGGGATCATAGCCGATGCGTGCACCGTCTGGCGCATGAGCCCCCAGCCAGTCCGACACGCTGGTGTCCAGCGTGGATTGATAGGACCAATGGCGTCCATCCACCTGTTCGCGCACCTGAATGGTGTAGCGGCCATCGACAAAAATTGCCGCATCCTCCGAAAGGACGACTGCCGTTCCGGCAGACCCGCCAAAGCCTGTGAGCCAAGCAAGACGCTGCGCATAGGCCCCCACATATTCCGACATATGCTCATCGCAAATGGGGACGACAAATCCGTGCAGACGATCAGCCTTCAGCTGATCTCTGAGAGCGGCAAGGCGGGCTTCATAAGTGGACATTCAAACGCTTTCTGCTGTGCGGTTCATAGTTGTATTTGGATATAGGGACATGCGCCTGTCACGCAAAGCCCCACTAACCGACCGACGCGTTCAGCCGCTCCACTGCTTCGGCATAGTCAGACATGAAATCCTGAACGACCGAGCGGGCGGAGACGATATTGTCCACCAGCCCAACGCCTTGGCCGACAAAATAGGTCACGAGCGGACAGGCATCGACATTGCCGCCTTCGGCAGATTTGGTCGCTTTGTGGATCGCGGGTTCGGCAATGAGCGATTGCATCGGCATGGGGAGCGCGCCGGGGCTGTCTGGCCCTTCCCAAGCGTCCGTCCAAGCGGAAACAAGCTGACGGGAATATTTGCCCGTCCGGCCCTTGGACCGCACCGTGTCACGCGACCGCGCGGCCACCATCTTTTCCCGGAAAATCTGGGAGCATTCGCTTTCCGTCGTGGCCAGCCAGACAGACCCGGTCCAGGCACCGGCCGCGCCCATGGCCATGCAAGCTGCCATTTGCGACCCCGTCATGATTCCACCTGCCGCCAGCACAGGGACATCATGCCCGGCGACCTTCAGGGCACGCACGACCTCTGGGATGAGGACGATGGTCGACACTTCGCCGCAATGTCCTCCGGCCTCGCCGCCTTGTGCCACAATCACGTCACAGCCTGCTTCGGCAAGACGCAAGGCATGCTCCTTCGCCCCCGCCAATGCGCCGACAGGCACATTATGCGCCCGGCCCATCTCAATCATTTCAGCAGGCGGCACGCCCAGCGCGTTCACGATCATCCGAATGGGGTGATTAAAGGCAACGCGCAAAAGCTCCATCGCTTCTTCCGGCCAGAAGGGCGGCGGCGCATCATCACTTTGCGCGCGGGCATGCGCACCTGCGCTGTCGACGCCGTGCGACTTCAACAGAGTGTCGACAAAGTCACGATGCGCCTGCGGAATGCGTTCGGCGAGTTTTTTGGACGTCAAATCTTTCTCATGCTTCACGCTGAGATTCTCTGGGATCAGAACGTCGATGCCATAGGGTTTGCCGTCCACATGGGCATCAATCCATTGCAGCTCCACCTCAAGCTGTTCGGGATTAAAGGCGGTTGCCCCCAACACGCCAAATCCGCCCGCTTTAGACACGGCGGCCACAACATCGCGGCAATGGCTGAACGCAAAAAGCGGAAATTCAATGCCCAATCGGGCACACAGATTATCGGTCATATTGGCCTCTCCTTATGGGTTGTGTATCACCAAGCTGATCGGGGAACACAAGCATGTCAAAAGCATCGGTTATTCTGGCGGCCCTTATTCTGGGTCTGGGACTTGGCATCCTGCTGGATAGCCAAGCCCATGGGCTGACGGAAGCGGCCGATATTATCGGCACCTTATGGCTCAATGGCTTGCGGATGACGGTGGTGCCCCTCGTCGTTGCCCTGCTGATCACGGGCATTGCGCAAACTGCGGCCGCGGCCCGCGCGGGTAAGCTCGCCATGCGGGCCGTCATCACCATGATGGTTATTCTTTGGGCCTCGGCAACTATGGCCGCCTTTGTCACGCCCGCGCTGCTCGCCGCCTTTCCGATGCCAGCAGAAGCGGGGGCCGCGCTCAAATCGGCACTCTCGACGGCCCCAGATACGGGCGAGGTGAAGCCCTTTGCCGACTTCATCCGCGCCATCGTGCCCACCAATCCGGTCAATGCCGCAGCCAGCGACGCCATCTTGCCGTTGATTGTCTTTACCACCGCCTTTGCCTTTGCCGTCACCCGCCTGCCAGAGGAGAAGCGCAGCCTGATCGGCGGCTTTTTTGAAGCGGTGTCGGATGCAATGCTGATTGTCATCAACTGGGTGCTGGCGCTGGCCCCAATTGGTGTTTTTGCATTGGCCTATGTTGTGGGAGCAAAGGCCGGGGCGGCAGCACTCGGGGCGCTGGCCCATTATGTGGCAATTGTCTCGGCGACGGGCAGCGTTGTCTGGATTCTCTCCTTTGCGCTTGCCGCCATTGGTGGGCGACGCAACCCGATCCGCTTTTTCCGCGCGGCCATTCCGGCGCAAGCGGTGGCCATTTCAACTCAGTCCTCTTTGGTGTCGCTCCCCGCGATGCTCCGCGGGGTGGCCGCCCTTGGTGTGCCGCCAGCCACGGCCGATCTTGTGATGCCTGTTGCCGTTGCCATTTTCCGCGCAACAGGTCCGGCTATGAACCTCGCCGTCGCGATTTATGTTTCGCATTGGATGGGGGTTGAGCTTACCCCCTGGGCGCTGGCGGCAGGTGTTGCCGCAGCCGCCACGACAACCTTGGGGGCCGTCAGCCTGCCCGGCACTGTCAGCTTTGTGACCTCAATCGCGCCCATTTCCCTTGCTATGGGCGTGCCGGTAGAACCGCTGGCCTTGCTGATTGCGGTGGAGACCTTCCCAGATATCATGCGCACATTGGGCAATGTCACAATGGACATGGCGGTGACCACAACCATTTCGGAACGGGCAGGCGACGCGCCGGAAAAGACTGCCGCCCATTAGCCCCAAAGACCGTTAAAGCCAGACCCAGATGCCCGCGACTGGCGCGCCGAGCATGGGGTGAACATAGGTCACCCCAAGCCAGATCACGATGCCCAGCAGGACGACCGTGAGGCCCGGCCAGACCGTTGAGACCGGCGCCCTGCCTGAAAGCTGGAGGCCAAAGGGCCAAAAGCTCGTCCGCTGTGCCCAGCCCTTCCAAGCATCGCCCATCAAGGCCGCCTTTTTGCGATCCTGCCCGGCAGAGCCGCCCAAAGCGAGCAGCAAAATGCCGCCGGTTAGAACAAAGCTGGCGGCATAAGGCGCAACCAGCGCGTGCACCAACGCCCAGATCGCAAAGCCCCACATCATGGGATGGCGCGTGATGCGGAACACGCCATGCGCCGGGCGCGCGGCGGCGGCCTCTGCATTTGGGGCGGGAAGGGCCGGATTGCCAACCAGCGACCCGACAAAGAGGATAGATCCAATCAACATCAAGCCAGAGGCAATGGCCCAAAGTCCCTCACCAGCTTGCCAAGCATAATCCCCGCGCGGCGCATCCCGAAACGCGAAATACACCCAGGCAAAGGTCGCCAAAGACACAAGCGAGTAAACACCGCGAAACGGCCCTTCCCCAAGCCTTGCGACCAAGGGCGCGCGCAACGGGTGCGACATCAAGAAATGCGTGCCGACAAAGGCCGACATGGCAATGATAAGGTCCTGCATAAGCCTCTCCTCTCCCTATTTTGAAAGAGTGTGCCCTTGAACCCGTGCTGAGGCTAGAAGATTTTCCGCAGGCTCACTTCGATGCGCCGACCCACCGGGTCCAGATAGCCGCGCTGATAGCGCACCGGCACCAATCCATTTGCATCGCGCACATTTTGAATATCGTTCAGCAGATTATCTATTCTGATCGCAAGGCGTGTACCCTTGAGCATGGGCACTGACTTCAGAACAGATGGCCGCTGATCAAAGTTGATGAACATGCGCAGATTGAACGTCGTCAAATCCGAAAACTGCAACGCGTCAGACGCGCTGCCAATGCGGACATTGGTGGCGGTTTGATGAGCCCCATTCACCCGGAAACCAATGCCCTTGAAAAACCAGCCGCCTTCCAGCTCCAGCGTATGGCGCGGGGCACCGCCCGTTTGGGCAATGGCATCACCGCCTAAGAGGTCGAGCGTAGGCGTATGAGCCGCCACATCAATTTCGTCGAGGAATTTGACCACATGGTAGAGGGACACCGACCAGCGGCCACCCTGTCCGCCGCCAAAGGAGCTAAAGCCGCCGCCCCGCTGGCCAGGCCCGCCCGACCCTCCGCCAGAGCCGCCGCCAAATTGGCCAAATTGTTTTTGAAAGCTTAGGCCCCAGCGCAATTGATCACTGCGTGTTGCCAGAAAATTTAGGGCGCGCTGGTCAAGCGCAACGAGCTGGCCCGCGGCGTTGCGCGTCACGCGCTGCGAAAAGGCCGCAGCGATGACAGGTGTCAGCGCAGGGAATGACACCACTGGATCGGTGCTACGGTTGCGGAAATAATTGCCAGTGAGCGTCAGGCCCTCCAGCCATTGCGGCTCATAAGTCAGGCCCAATTTCGTATCCCGGCGCTTTTCGCCGCGCAACAAAGCGTTGCCGCCGGAGCTGAGCGTTACCATAGCCGTTTCGCCGCGCACATAATCAAAGACAAGCGCATTGGGGGTGATGATCACTGGATCGCCCAATTGCGACGGAGAGGGAGCCGCTTCTTCCGACACAAAGCTTGTCAGCAAGGTCACACCCCGAACGGGCGACCATGTCAGGCCATAGCCATAGCTGGTGAGTCTGCCGAAATCGGAAAGATCTCGAATGCCACCATTCAGATTGATGGAAACATCCCCAACCACATCGGCGACAGCGCGCCTGCGGCTGGTCAATGGAATGTCCAGATTGATCCGGCCATTCAGGTCATCCCGGCCAATGGAGCCATTGGTCAATACGCCTGATCGCGTCGATCGGCTCTCAATATCGCGTGTGTCAACGCCTGCCGTCAGGTTGACCGTCGCCGGGCCTGCTGGAAGGGCAATCAGCGGGCCAGTTGCCGACAGCACGGCGGTTCCAACCGACAGGCGGGAATTTGCCTCATCGCGGCCCGAAAAGCTGGGTCGATTTTGATCCGTGAGGGTGCGTGTTGTGGTGCGCTGGCCACTGGCGTTTGCCGTCCAGTTAAACTGGGAAAGCCGCCCATCCAAAGACAGTCCGCCGGAGACAGTCCTGGCGCGGGTATCGCGTTCCAGCGGATCAATTGCCACCACGTCGGAGCGCAACCCCAAAAGCGCCTGATTATCCGTCCGATCATGCTGCAGGCTGAATGTTGCGCCCACATCACCTGCCAGCGTCTGACTGACGACGGCATTCAGCTTCAGCGCATCAAGCGTTGGGGACAATGTGCGATACGCCGTTTGATCGGTTCCGCTTGCCACAATCCCCCGTTCGCTCTCAAGGATTGATCCCGTGCGGGTATATTCCGCATCCAGATTTACCCGGCCCTTTTGGCCAATGCGCACAAGGCCTGTTTCAAATTCAAGATCAGTGCGCCCGCCAGATGTCGGCCCGCCAATCTCCCCTTCCAGAGTGACGGCCTTAAAACCCGGCCGCAGAATGAAGTTGATAACGCGCTGGTCCGCGGCATAGCCATAACGCAATGCTACATCTTCCGGCAGAACCTCGACCCGCTGAATAGCCTCGCTGGGCAAGTCGCGCAGTTCGGCAAAGCCCGAAATCCGCTTGCCATTGAGCAGAACAACTGGCCGCCCATCGCCGCGACCGCGGCCAGAGCGGGTCTGTGCTGACAAGGCCGAGAGGAGGTCGGCAACGCTTGACACGCCATAGCTTTGGATTGCCGCGCTATCGAGCACGACATCAGCGGGAATGGCAATATTGACCGATCCCGCCAGAGCGGGTGCGGTGACGACAATATCATGCGCCTGATCCCCCATGCCCTCAGGAACAGACTGAGTGGCCCATGCAGGCACACAGACAGCCGACAGGGCAAAGGCCGCAAGGGCGCGGCGTGGGCAAGTTGTTTTTTGTGTCATATCAATCGCTTCGTTAAGAAGCTTTCATTACGCTCAGATGAACAGAAGGCGCGCCGTCGGCGAAAAAGCCAACCGACGGCGCACTCTCAATGCTTATACGCGTCGGGAAGCGGCCCTGCGCCCGGTTGCAGATACCGATCCCGCAAGCGTGTCTGCCGGGTAGACAGCGGCTGCTCTACGCCGTCGATCCAGACCTTAACAACGGCAGAGGTGACTTCCAGCGGATCGCCATCCCATAAGACAATATCGGCGCGTCGCCCCGATTTGAGCGACCCAATTTCGCCGCCCAGTCCGACGATGGATGCCGGAACAGAGCTGATCGCGGCAAAGGCATCGCCCCATGATAGGCCCGTTGCCCCCGGCACCTTGGTCAGGGCAACCAGATTGCCAGCATATTGCATGCTCAACTGCGCCTGACGCGCTTCATTGTCGTTGATCATGCCAATGCCCACTTCAACGCCCGCCGCCTTCATGCGGCCGACATTGGATTGGGTGGCGGCGATTTGTTCAAAAGAGTCGGGCAAGTCGTTCAGCGCAGATGCCATAACGGGCACCTTGGCGGCCGCGATTTGAGGGGCCACCCGCCATCCCTCTGTAGCACCCACCAAAACGAGGCTGAGCGTCGGATAGCTTTTCTTAAGCCCCAGCACGGTCAAGATGTCTGCCGCGCTTTCGACATGCACGAACAGCTTCATCGTGCCGTTCAGAATGGGCACCAGCGCCAAGGCATCCGGCCGCTTCAGCATGGCGTCCTCATGGAACACACCCACAGATGCGTCCTTGGCTTCGGCCAGCGCGGTTTTGAAGGCCGCGATCAGGGCAGGCCGGGAACCGCCTGCGAGACGCGCGCCCGTTTCGCCAAATTCCATGAATTGGAAAGCGCGCGACTTGGTCACGGGATCAAAATCTGCCCCCGTATCCATAACAGCGCCTTGGCCGCCAAAAATGGCATTGCCCGCATCTGGCGAGACAATGGCTCTGGTCACACCGGCTGCCCGGTTGACGGCAACAGCCGAAACATCCGGATTGATTGCGGGCGCAATATCCAGCGACACGTTGAAGGGCGAATTACGCGCTTCTGTGTCATTGCTCGGATCAACAGCATCGACACCGACCAAACCCATACGGGTAAAGCCCGCAACAATCCCAGGCGTGACCCATTTGCCCGTCGCGTCAATGCGCGTCGCCCCTGCCGGAATGGCAATAGCGGCACCTGCTGCGACGACACGGCCGTTGGTGACAATCACAATGCCCTTTTCAATTGGGGCAGATCCATCGCCAATGACGACCTTGCCGCCTGTAATGGCGACCGTCTGGGCAGAAAGGGGGGCGGCGATAAGAGCGGCACAAGCCAGAAGAAGATGCTTCACTTCACGTCTCCTTCACCGGGCTGGCCCATTTCAAAATCAGCCACAGGCCGTTTTTTGGGATCAGCCGCATCATACATCAGCGCGCCATCAATCCAGACCTTGTCCGGACGCGTATAGACCGACAGCGGATTGCCGTTCCAAAGCACAATATCGGCCATCTTGCCGGGCTTTAGGCTGCCCGTCCTATCCGCGATGCCTAGCGCCTTGGCTGGATTATAGCTGAGCCATGTCCAAGCCTGCTCATCAGAGACATTAATCCCAATGCGACGGCCATCGGCGACTGCCTTGGCCGCATCCTGATTCAAGCGCTGAATGCCATTGGCATCGTCCGAGTGCACGATGGCGCATGCCCCGGCCTTATGCACCAGAGGGATATTCTCATTGATGGCGTCATAGGACTCCATCTTAAAGCCCCACCAATCTGCCCACATGGCCGAACAAATACCTTCCTTCGCCAGAAGGTCAGCAATTTTATAGCTTTCAACCGCGTGGTGGAAGGTTGAGACCTTATAGCCAAATTCCTTTGCCATATCGATGACGAGACTCATTTCGTCGGCGCGATAGCAATGGTTGTGGACAAGGATTTCGCCGGACAGAACGCCCGCCAGAGTTTCCATGGCGAGATCCCGGGCAACCGCTTCACCCTTATCGAGCTTGCGCTTATATTCAACGGCCCGCGCCCATGTCTGGCGATTGACCGCCATATTGCCCATGCGCGTCTGCGGCATTTGTCCGCGAGAACCATAGACCCGCTTCGGGTTTTCGCCGCAGGCCATTTTCAGGCCATAAGGTGCGCCCGGGAACTTCATGCCCTGCACATTACGCGCATAGACATTCTTGATCGTGACGGAGCGGCCGCCAAAGAGATTGGCCGAACCGGGCAAAATCTGAAGGGCAGTCACCCCACCATTGGCCAGTGCGCGGGAAAAGCCGGGATCTTGTGGCCAGATGCTGTGTTCCGCCCAAACTTCGGGGCGGACAGCGCCCGTCGCCTCATTGCCATCGGAATGCGCGTCAACACCGGGGGAGGGATAATCCCCCAAATGCGAGTGCACGTCGATAATGCCGGGCGTGACCCATTTGCCGGTGCCGTCAATGACGGTGTAGCCATCCTTGGCCACACCAGCGGCCTCAATGCCCTCAACCTTGCCATCGCGGAAATAGACGGTGGCGTTCACAAACTTTGCGCCTTCCCCATCATAAATTGTGACGTTGGTGACGGCTGTCGGCACGCTTGGGTAAGCGTGATAGGTGGACGGATAGGGATCCTTGTTAAAGGCCGGGGCTTTCGCCTCTACCTTGGCGGCATCCTCATCCTTTTTCTTGGCAAGGGCAGGCGTCGTCATGGACGCCAGCACCATCGCCGATCCTGTGAGAAGAGCGGTGAGACGCATTAGAGTGTGTTTCCTTCTGTCGTATCCTTGAGTGTATCCAGGTGCATCCAACGCTTGACGATCCGCGACACCAGAAGAACGCCGATGCCAACCGCGATCGTGATCCACCCAATCTGTGAATAAATGGCAATGGTGCCCTCTTTGCTCATCTCGCCATCATGGCCACCAGTTGCTTCGCCAATCTTACCAGCCACAAAATTGCCGCCCGCAGTTGCAAAGAACCAAGCCCCCATGATGAGACTCGCCATTTGCGCCGGGGCCAGCCGGTTCATCGCCGACAGGCCAACCGGGGAGAGGCACAACTCCCCCGTGGTCTGGAAAAGATAGATGAGGAAGATGAAGATAACAGGCGTCATATTCTCCATACCCGTCGTCTGCGCACCCCAGACAAGGATTAGGAAGGAAAAGCCGATCTGCAGCAGGGCAAGACCGAATTTGGCGGGCGTCGATGGCTCTAGCCCCTTCTTGCCAAGCCATGTCCATAGCCACGCAAAAATCGGTCCGAGTGCAACAATGTAAAAGGGATTGATCGACTGAAAAATGGATGCAGGGACCCCCGCCCGATCCACATAACGATCTGTAAACAGGTTGAGCGATCCGCCCGCCTGTTCAAACAAACCCCAGAAGACGGGCTGGAGCGCGATCAGGAACAATATCGCAAAAATGCGATCCCGATCTTCCTTTGGAAGCTGAAGCGCCTTGACGACAATATAGCCGAGCAGCACCACGCCGGACGCCAACAACAAGTTCCCAATCAGGTTCTGATACTGAATCAGCAGCCAGATCAGGCCAATAGAAGCAAGGCTGAGGCCATAGAGCAGCCATTCAAAGGGCAGGCCTGCAACGCGCTTCTTCAGGCGCTCCGGATCTGGGCTTTCGCCCTTACCCAGCAATAGGGGCTTGCCGAGCACGAAGACAATCAGGCCAAGCAACATGCCAATGCCTGCCGCGCCAAAGCCATAGGACCAGCCATAGACTTCACCCAGATAGCCGGCGACCAGCGTCCCGATGAAAGCGCCAACATTAATGCCCATATAGAAAATCGTATAAGCACCATCGCGCCGCACGTCCGTGCGCGGATAAAGCTGACCAACGATCACGGAGATATTCGCCTTCAAAAAGCCAGAGCCAACAATGATGAAGGCCAATGCCGCCCAGAAGACGTTAATCGCGGCATCGCCCTGCCCGCCATCGCCCTCAACCGCCATCAGCAAATGGCCGATTGTTAAAAGCACCGCCCCAAAAAGCACCGCCTTGCGTTGCCCAAGATAACGATCCGCCAAATAGCCGCCCAGAACTGGCGTAATGTAAACAAGGCTGGTGTAAGCCCCATATACAAGGTTCGCCTGTCCATCCGAAAACAGCCAATGTTTCGTCAGATAGAAAATGAGCAGAGCGCGCATCCCATAATAGGAAAACCGCTCCCACATTTCTGCGAAAAACAGAACGAACAGGCCGCGCGGATGGCCAAATAACGTCTTATCGTCAAATCCATTGACGGGATGTGCGGATGCCATGTTGGCGAAGCTCCCCTTTGAAGATGATCGGGCCGGTTGACCGGCCGCATAAGCGCCAGAGACTAGCGGAGATTTTGCGTGTGTGAAGAAGAATATTACGCGCGATCAAACTTGTCGCGCACAAACCTACCTTAGAGAAGCCCTTGAAATTACCTGCCAGCGCGCCCCATATCGACGTCATGAGCGATACAGTTAAATGGCATGGCACGACCATCGTTTCCGTGCGCAAGGGCGGAAAAGTGATCATCGCGGGCGATGGTCAGGTCTCCATGGGTCAAACCGTGATGAAGCCCAATGCCCGCAAAGTCCGCCCGCTGGGCAATGGCGATGTGATTGCTGGCTTTGCCGGCGCGACAGCCGATGCCTTTTCCCTATTTGATCGGCTGGAAAAAAAGCTGGAGCAATATCATGGGCAGCTTTTGCGCGCAGCGGTTGAGCTTGCCAAGGATTGGCGCACTGATAAATTCTTGCGCAATTTGGAAGCCATGATGATCGTCGCCGATAAGGACGTAACCTTAATCCTGACGGGAAATGGCGATGTTCTGGAACCGGTGGATGGGATTGCGGCAATCGGATCAGGCGGGAATTTCGCGTTGGCGGCCGCCCGCGCGCTGATGGATTATGAACCCGATGCAGAAAAGCTCGCCCGCAAGGCGATGGCAATTGCGGCAGAAATTTGCGTTTACACCAATGACCAGCTGACCGTCGAAACGCTCGACAGCGCCGTCTAGTTCCCCTCCCGCCTGCGGGAGGGGTCAGGGGTGGGCCAACACCACGTTTGCCGCCCCTGCCCACCCCCTTCCCCTCCCGCAAGCGGGAGGGGTGAAATGAAGAAGACCCATGAACACGACCCTTACCCCAAAAGCGATTGTTGCGGCCCTTGATGCGCATATCATCGGCCAAACTGCGGCTAAGCGCGCCGTGGCCGTTGCCCTGCGCAACCGCTGGCGTCGGCAGCAATTGTCCGCCGAATTGCGCGACGAGGTAACGCCCAAGAACATCCTCATGATTGGCCCGACCGGGTGCGGCAAAACCGAAATCAGCCGCCGTCTGGCCAAGCTTGCCGATGCGCCCTTCGTGAAGGTGGAAGCGACCAAGTTTACCGAGGTCGGCTATGTGGGCCGCGATGTGGAGCAGATCGCCCGTGATTTGGTCGAAGAAGCCATCCGCCTGGAAAAGGAACGCCGCAGAGCCGCCGTCCGCGACAAGGCGGAAGAGGCCGCCATGAATCGTCTGCTCGATGCCCTGACCGGCAAGGACAGTTCGACCGCAACGCGCGACGCCTTTCGCCTGCGGTTTCAGGACGGGCATTTGGAAACGACCGAGATTGAGATCGAGGTTGAAAACGCGCCCAACATGCCCTTTGAAATTCCAGGCGCACCCAATGTCGGCATGATCAATTTGAGCGATATGATGGGCAAGGCCTTTGGCAGCGCCCCAAAAAAACGTCGTAAAATGTCCGTGCCAGCCGCTTGGGCCAAGCTGGTGGAGGAAGAATCCGATGCACGGTTGGATCAGGATGATGTCGCCCGCGTCGCTTTGGCGGATGCTGAGGCCAATGGCATCGTCTTTCTGGATGAGATTGATAAGATCGCCGTGTCCGACGTGCGGGGCGGATCTGTCAGTCGGGAAGGGGTTCAGCGCGATCTGCTGCCGCTGATCGAGGGCACGACCGTTGCCACCAAATATGGGCCGATGAAGACCGATCATATTCTCTTCATTGCAAGCGGCGCCTTTCATGTCGCAAAGCCCAGCGACCTCTTGCCCGAACTTCAGGGTCGCCTGCCGATCCGTGTTGAGTTGCAGGCGCTGAGCGAAGCCGATTTCGTGCAGATCCTGTCGGACACGCGCGCCAGCCTGACGACCCAATATTCCGCTTTGCTGGCGACCGAAAAAGTGACGGTGGATTTCACCCAAGATGGCGTCCGCGCCATTGCCCGGATTGCGGCCGAAGTGAATCAATCGGTTGAGAATATCGGCGCACGCCGCTTATCGACCGTATTGGAAAAATTGCTGGAGGATATAAGCTTCAACGCCGAAGAAACGCCCGGCACGACGGTGACCATTGATGCGGCCTATGTGGATGCGCAGTTGGCCGACGTTGCCAAAAATGTCGACCTGAGCAAGTACGTCTTGTAACCGAAAACCGCGCCATTTATGCTCTTGGTATCAGGATGCCAAGGAGAGTGTGATGGGACGATCTGGCGGCTGCCATTGCGGCGCAATCCGGTATGGCGTGGACGGCGAACCCCAGCATGTGGCGCTCTGCCATTGCAGCGACTGTCGGCGGAGCGCGGGCGCGCCAGTGGTCAGTTGGGCAGCATTTACGGAAGACGCGCTGACAGTGACGCAAGGGCAGCCCGTCACGTTTAATTCATCGGGGGCCGCGATGCGCAGCTTTTGCGGCACGTGCGGAACGGGGCTGTTCTATCGCAACGCAGACATGCTCCCCGGCATTGTCGATATCCAGTCGGTGACGCTTGATGACCCAGAAGCGTTTCCGCCCGCTGCCCATATTCAGGTGGCTGAGCGGCTACACTGGATGGGCGATTTGGACACCCTGACCCGGTTTGAGCGTTTTCCCGGGATGGAATAACGACCCCTTCTGTCAACAGTTCAGCAGATGTTCGAAAACCGCTATGGATGACAGGGCGCTTCCCGTGTGCAAAAAGGGCGCGCTTTGACCAATGACACTGACATTCGCGCGCAAGACGTGACCAGCCACGACGTTGCCAAAGGCGCGGGGACAACGCTGCTAGCGCGGCTTGGCGCCATTATCGAGGTTGTGGCACAGCCCGCCTATGTCTGGCTGTTCGGCCTTGCCAGTTACGGGATTTACACAGCACTTTGGGCCGCAATTACGCTGGTTCAGAATATCGCCAATCTCGGCATGACAACCGCATTGCAACGAACCGTTCCACAAGCAAAATCTGAACGCGAAGCCGTCGCAGCCTTGCGCGCCGCCACCATATTGGGCGTCACCCCCTGTTTGGTGATCGCCCTTTTTGCATCGATTTTTGCCTCCAGCCTGACCCATATCTTCAATGCGGCGGACAAGGATGTTCAGCAATTAGGCCTGTTCATCACCCTTTTTGCTTGGGCCCTCCCCCTTTGGGCTTTTATTGAGGTCGCAACCTCGGCCCTGCGTGCGCGCCGCGTCTTTGGGGCTGAAATCCGCCTGCGGCTCTTTTGGGAACAAGTGGTTCGCCTGATTGCGGCCAGCGGCTTTTGGCTTGCAGGCTTTGGCACCCTGTCGCTCTTCTACGCCCATTTGGCATCGCTTGTGATCATCTGCGGATTATGCGTCCGGCTGATCGCGCGCCACTATGATTTATCCCTCCTTGCGTCGGGCCCCGATCAACGCCCAATCTGGCGGGAAACTTGGTTTGCCGGAATTTCGATCATGCCGGCCAATCTGGTCGCCCGCGCGTTCAGCGATGTACCCACGCTGGTTCTCAATGCCCTGCTACCCGGCGCTCAAGGCGCAGTTGCGGGCGCGCAATTTGCGCTGATCCGCAAAGTCTCCTCCATCGTCCAGACCGTCAGGATCGCCTTTGCTTATGTCCTGTCGCCGCTTGCCTCAGCCGCTGTGACCGGGGGCAAGGCCGCGGTGGAGCCGATTTACGCCTTTGCAACCCGTGTTTCCTTAAGCGTGGCGCTGCCGGTCAGCCTTGTTCTGATCGCCGGGGGCGGAACC
>JBBATU010000007.1:0-59247 GCA_040398565.1 Chakrabartia sp. | reverse complement strand
CCTCGTGGAGTAAATAGCTGATGCTTCTTATATATCTTGCCGCGGCAGTTGGGACGTATCTGTCATCAAACCCTAATTTGGGCATCGCCGAAGGCAGATGTCGACCCAATGAACCAGGACCTGCGCTCATAGTATCTGCCGAGGGCCTTAAAGACCTTCAGGGAAGTTTGAAGTTGGAAGTCTATCCTTCCAATGATCAGGACTTTCTAGCTGATGACAATGTCCTGCTTAACGCTGGAAAGACCTTTCGAAGGGTGGTGCAACCCGTCAAAGGCCGAAAGAATAACATCTTGTGCATTCGGGTTCCTGTAGCGGGCGCTTATAGTATCTTGTTGCTGCATGACCGAAACAACAACAGGAAGTTCAATCTGTCGTCCGATGGGGTGGGACTTCCCGGTAACCCAAAGCTCAAATTGTCCAAACCCCGCGCTTCCGTGGCGCGCGTTCAAGCTAGCACTGGGCTGACCCACGTCAACATCCTTCTCAATTACCGATCAGGTTTGTTCAGCATGGGACCAGTCGCACATGAAAGTCGTTGACGTATCGGCGTTTTACACTCCGCATGGCGGTGGCGTGAGAACTTATGTCGAAAACAAGATAAACTATGCGTTAAAATCTGGCATTAATCTTGTTGTCATTATTCCGGGGGCAGCAAACTCGATCGAACAAAGAAACAGCAATGCACGGGTCGTATCAATTGCGTCTCCGAAACTGGTGTTCGACGGACGATACCGTTATTTTAACGATACAACTGCGATCCACACAATATTGGACCGTGAGCAACCTGACATCGTCGAGGCATCCTCCCCTTGGCGAACAGCCAGTATTGTTGCCGACTGGCGCGGCAAGGCAATTAAAGTCCTTTTCATGCATGCCGACCCGATCGGGGTCTATGCAGACCGCTGGTTTGGAAACTTTGCATCCCAAGATCGAATTGACCAAGGATTTGATGCTTATTGGCGCCACCTGCGCCGGGCCTGCTCTCGTTTTGACGCAGTCATCTGTGCAAACCCCGAACTGGCGCAACGCTTAAAGACGAACGGCATATCCAACACCAGTATAATCCCTTTGGGTGTCGATGCCGGACGCTTTTCGCCTCAACTCCGATCAGAGGAACTTCGCCAGAAGTTGTTGCGTCACTGTTCTTTGCCAGCCGAGGCACGCCTATTAATTGGGATTGGCCGCTTCAGTCCGGAAAAACGATGGCCGATGGTCGTTGAAGCCGTCGCAGCGGCAGGAGCCGAGCATCCAGTGGGCCTAATCCTGATCGGCGAAGGCCGGGGACGACCGGCGATTTTGAGGGCTATGGTCGGGAACCCCCATATTCGCATTATTCAGCGCGTGCGAGATCGCCACTTGATGGCACAGATTATCGCAAGTGCCGACGCGCTTGTTCATGGATGCGAGTCTGAAACATTCGGCCTAGGCGTCGCGGAAGCCGCCGCATCGGGATCACCATTGATCATTCCCGAGCAAGGAGGCTGCGCTGGCTTCCTTGATGCCTCTTGCACGGAAAGCTATCTACCTGGCGACGCCCACTCTCTCTATCGGGCGATCGAACGGATGTTCGAACGCGATGAGACGGTGCTTCGCCAAAACGCCGCAAATCGGGCGAACCGAATTCTCTCAGTCGACGACCATTTCGACCAGTTATTCCAAACGTATGTGAGCCCCGCGCATAAAATCTGCGCGGCATGACCCCCATGAAGTCAATAACCCAGCGGGGCGCCTCCATTCCAGCAACCTCTCAAATTGCAAAAGGGCGCAGACGCGGAGCTAAACGTCCCTTATGGTATCAATTCTTGATATTTGCATTTCGCAACAGTCAAACAGATACGAAACTATGCGGGCTAGATGAAGCCCACATTGGTGCCCAAGGGAGAGCCGATGTAGTTTGAAATATTGGGTACAACAGTCGAAAGATCTGACGCCGCAACACCGAACCAACTGGCCAATGTCGCCGCATATTGATCTACCGACATGGTCGGGACGAGGCGACCTTGACCGATGTCATCCGGGCCATTGTTGGCGAGTACGGGGTTAATCCCATAATAACGTCCCCCTTTGACGGCACCGCCCAGCACGAAATGCATGCTGCCCCAGCCATGATCAGAGCCATCGTTATTTCCCGTTAGGGCGCGACCAAAGTCGGAAGCGGTGAAGGTCGTCACCTGACTGGCGACCCCCAGCTCTACCGTCGTGTCATAAAAGGCGCGCATAGCATCTGCCAAATTGGTCAGCAGCAGCGGATGGATTGTATCAAGACCATCATGCGTGTCGTACCGCCCGGTCGACACGAAAAAGACCTGCCGCTTAATCCCCAATTGTTGGCTAACCGAAATCTGCTTCGCGACGGCTTTGAGTTGCGCACCTAGCGAACTGGATGGGTCGGCCGCAGCTGGAAAAACCGTTGACGTAACAGGGGCCCCCGCCAGAGCCGATGTCACCTGATCATAAAGATTGAGCGCACGGCTGCCGACATTTCCCAGAGCGCCCTCAAACAAATGGGGTCCGTTCACGGTCCCACCGATCAGCGACTGCAATAGAGTTGCTGCGGCGGATGATCCTTGAAGACTGTTTCGGGCATTGAGACCAACGGGCCCCGTAGATGCGATGGAATATTGCACCGCCGACCGACCCGTCAGGAAAACCGCATTGCCGGACAAGTTGACACACGTCAGGGCTGCCGTTCCATTGCCCGATTGTAGCAAGTCACCAATCCGCCCGCCCCAGCCAGATGTTGCGCCCTCGGCCCCGGATGCTTGCCAAAAGCTTTGTTGATCATTGTGACTGAGCAGCTTTGGCGGCAGCTTTACACTGCGCGCCAGATATTGCGCCTTGGTTGTCGGCTGCACCAATGTCCCCACATTGAGCATGACCGCCATTTTGCCCGCATTAAAAATGGGCAGAAGCTTCCCCAATTCGGGCGCGAGCGCATATTTGGCATCAGCAGCGAGCGGTGCGGACGGATTGAGCAGCGTGGGCGCTAAGGCCGATTGCGAATAAGCCAGCGCGCTTCGTTGTGCTTTGTAGACGGAATAGGTCGCGGCATCATAAGGAACCAGCGTGTTGGCATAATCATTGCCGCCATAGAGAAACACGCACACAAGAGCCTTATAGTCACTCGCGGTTGCGGCAGCAGCCTCGCTCATGGCTGCCAAATTCATCACAAATGGTGAGGCAGAGCCCGCCATTGAAAGGATCGAGGCCCGTTTTAGAAAGGCACGGCGGGATTGGTCAGAGCTCATCGCCAGGTCCTTTGTCTTTAGCGCAGCACAAGATATTCAGGGCTGGCCATGACCAACAGAATAGCTGCGTAGATGCGGTTGTTGAGGCCGGCTGATGTCGCCACGGCAATGGTGTCGAGCGCGGTCTTCATTTGCGCTAAGGTTGCTGCACTAATTTGGTCTGCGGCCAAAACGAGATTGAGTTCGGCCAATAACTTCTGGCTGTCACTGGCGAGAGCGGTAAGTGAACTATAATCTGGCTTCGCCTCCCCGGCCCCACTGATAATCAGCGCTTGCATGTAATTCACATAAGCGATGATCGAGGGCTCATTCGTTATCTGAAACTCTGGCGCGACAAAACCGCCATTGGCGATTGCCGTTCCCGGCGGCGTGTATCCGGGACGAAACCAATTAAAGACAGATGGTGTCCGGCCCGGACTTTGGCCAAGCCGGTTGGCACTGGACGACACATTGCCAAATGGCCACAGCTTAGTCGGCGATGTCACATTAAACGCGCGCGCCCAATGGGTCAGCCGCAGCACTGGATCTCTGAGCTTACCAAAGGTCGTTGACGTGATCTGCGCGTCGTCACGCGCTTCAACATCCGTCAAGATCGCACGCACCACCGCTTTCATATCGCCACGAACGCCGCTGCCGTTATTGACAAAAACATTGGCGACCCGGGTGATATAGGCGCCTGATGGGTTTGATGTAACAAGCCTCTGGATCAACTGCTTGCAGATAAAGGGCGGCAGGGTCTTGTGATTGAACAGCCCATCAAGTGCGATTTTTCGAGCGGCAACCCCATCTGTTCCAGCAGGGATATTGATAGCTCCGTTGAGAAGGCTTGTAGCCTCCGTCTCATGCCGAGTTGCAATAATGGCCATGGGCATCCGCATGCGTGCGGGCGTTGTGTTATCTGCACTGGCATAGTTATAGCCCGTCCAGACGCGCGCCGCTTGGCTGACGTCGGCTTGTGAATAGGTCGCAACAGGCGCACCGGCCGAAAGAACCTGGCTGCCATCCATATTCAGCTCGTAAAGGCCAATGGTGAAGAGCTGCATCAATTCCCGCGCATAATTTTCATCGGGGATCGCACCGGTCGCGGGATTTCCCTTTACGTTACCCAGATAAGTCAAAAAACTCCCCATGGCGACGCTGGTGGAGACGCCCTCCATCAGATCACGATAATTGCCCAGTGCATTGTCCCAAAGCACGTCCAAATAGGCGGCCATGACAAAGGGCCGCCAATTCGTGTTGATACCGTCAATGCCAACCGCCCAAATATCCAGCAAGGCAAGGCCAATACGTTGCCGCACAATGTCGCTACTGCTCATAAGCTGCGACCAAATCATGGGATCAAAGCCGCTGGTGCTGTTTATATTGGCCGCCGCATCAAAGCCTCCGGCAATCAGGAAGTCCCAAAACGTCTGTGGCCGGGTCATGCCGAACTGCATGTTCAACCACGGCCCAATGCCCATGGACCTGACAGCAGATATTTCAGATTTGGAATAACCAATCGTCGCCTGCGCCAAAAAGCGGGATGCTTGTGCTTCGGATATTGAGACTGCGACCGGCGCGGGGGCAGATGTCGTTTCAGTTCCGCCGCCGCAACCACTGAGCGCCGCAGCCCCTGCTAGCGCGCCAATGATTTGGATATTGCCGGAGGAAAGGGAATCTTCCGACGTAAGAAGGCCGCTGGCCTCTTGTTCAGCCTGAAAAGCGACTCTTTCTGTCACCCGGTGCCTCCTCTCCCCCCTTAGTTATCAATTAATTAAGGTCATTCGTCGAGACATTTTCTTTCGATCAACTCAGGGTCTGCAACAGGCTGTTTTGGTTACTTATTCCCAGTGTTTAGCCGAGGGTTCTGTTGAGATTTAGGGTCAGGAAACTATCCTGGCCTCAATCCAAGCTATAATCTCCCCACGGCGGCGGTGGTCGTCCAGAATATCCTCATCAATGCCCAATTCCCACGCCGCGCCCATATTGGACGGATTGTCCACCAGCGCCTGAAGCTTTGCGCAATAGGCATCCAACGATGCTTTATCGGGAAAGAAATCAGGCCCAATCATGTCATCGGCATACAACGCGTAGATCGCCAGCACCTGCCGAACGTCATATTCCGGATGATATTGCACCGCCCAGACTTCGCTCTGACCCAGCGGGATGATCGCCGCTTGCACCGCACTATGGGCATTTGAGGCGAGCAATGTTGCTTGTTCGGGCAGCCGGGTGACTTCATCATAGTGAATGCAGGGCGCATCAAACACGGGGCCTTTATGGCTGAAAAGAGGATGTCCCTCTCCCGCTTTGGTCGGCATGATCTTCCGGGCAAAACCCACTTCCTTGCCGCGCGGGTGATATTCGACCTGTCCGCCAGCCGCCACTGCTGCAATTTGCAGGCCCCAGCAACTCCCAAAGCAAGGCAACCCTGCATCTGCGGCCTGTTTCAAAAGGTCAATCTGGTTGGTGACGGCAAAATCTGTGTCATAAGCATGAAGCGCCGAGCCAGAGACGACAAAGCCGTCATAATCGGAGAAGCCCCGGCCATGGGGGATGCTGAAATCCGCATCCGCGCCATTCACCACGTCAATCTCAATCTCAGGGAAATGCGCCAAAATTGCCTCGACATAAATCTCACTCGAGGTGCGCATGCCAAGCGATTTTGCACGGGCGCGCCGCGCGGCCACATTGCCTTCCATCAGGAGAATTTTGGCCATTGGGTTCCCTTATCGATCCAGCAAAGTCCGCTTTAGGGCTGCCTTCCACCCGGAAAGGCGCTCCAATCTGCTCTCTGCCGCCATTGCAGGCTGGAACCGCTCAACGGTGCCGCGCATGACCGCTGCATCCTCAAGGCGGCTGTAAAGCCCGGCACCAAGGCCAGCCAGCATGGCAGCCCCTAGCGCCGTGGTTTCAATGAAATGCGGCCTTTCCACCTCAATGGCGAGCATGTCTGCCAAATCCTGCGCCAACCAGTTATTCGCAACCATACCGCCATCGATCCGCAATTCAGACCAATTGGCCCCGTCTGCGGCAAAGGCAGAGACAAGATCCTGCGTCTGATGTCCCATCGCTTCCAACGCGGCGCGGGCAATATGCGCACGACCGGTTGAAAAGCTGAGACCATCGATCAACCCGCGCGCAGCCGGGTTCCAATGCGGGGCACCCAACCCTGTTAACGCAGGCACAATATAGACGCCGCCATTGTCCGCGACGGAACGCGCAAGATCTTCAGTTTCTGCCGCCGACGCAATCAGCCCGACATCATCGCGCAGCCATTTGATAAGGCTTCCCGCGACAAAGACGGAGCCTTCAAGCGCGTAGGTGCGCTCTCCACCCAATTGAAACAAAACGGTCGATAGCAAGCGGTTGCGGGATTGAGGCAGGGTTTGGCCCGTATTGGTCAGGACAAAAGCCCCCGTCCCAAACGTTGCCTTGGTCTGGCCTTCGGCAAAACAGCCCTGCCCAATTGTGGCTGCCTGTTGATCCCCCGCCATGCCCGTAATCGCAATTGGAGCCCCAAAAAACTCAGCCTTGGTCTGCCCAATAGGGCCAGCGCAATCGACAATGTCTGGCAGGATTGAACGAGGAACGCCAAAGCTGTCGAGCAGCCCATCATCCCAGCCACCGCTGCCCAGCGACATAAGCGCAGTTCGCGAGGCGTTGGACGCATCGGACACGTGCACCCCACCCGTTAGCCGATAGACGAGATAGCTCTCAATCGTCCCGACGGCTAGATTGTCGCCCGCGGCGCGCAGGTTCGGCCAATGCTCCAACGCCCAGCCGATCTTGCTACCGGAAAAATACGGATCGAGCAGCAAGCCCGTCTTGGCCTGCACAACAGTCTCTTGCCCGTCAGCTTTGAGCTTGGCGCACATATCCGCCGTCCGCCTGTCTTGCCAGACAATGGCTGGAGCCAGCGGCTCGCCCGTCCGGCGATCCCAAAAGACAATGGTTTCACGCTGATTTGTAATGCCGATACCCGCAATTTTGGTCGGCCCACCGGCCAGCGCCACCATCTCTTGCGCGCAGGCCAAAGTCAGTGTCCAGATTTCGGCGGCATCATGTTCAACCAGCCCCGGCGCAGGGTAATATTGGGTCAGCGGTTGTTGGGCAGAGCCAAGGCATTGGCCATCAGCTGCGAACAACATTGCCCGCGTTGAGGTGGTGCCCTCATCAATGACCAAGATATGCTCGCCCACAGCCCGTCTCCTTGTCTTCCACTCCCGCTGGCTATCGAAATTGACGGGAAGGCGCAATCGGCCCCAACGAAAAAGGGCGCACCCAAAGGCGCGCCCCAATTCTTCTTTCGATGTACGTCGGCTTAGCCGACTATTTCTTCCGGCTTGAAGAAATATGCGATTTCGATCGCAGCATTTTCATCCGAATCTGAACCATGGACCGAATTGGCTTCGATCGATTCCGCAAGCGCCTTGCGGATCGTGCCTTCGGCGGCCTGTTCCGGGTTGGTCGCGCCCATGATGTCGCGATTGCGCTGAACGGCATTTTCGCCTTCCAATACCTGCACAACGACAGGACCGGACACCATGAAGCTCACCAGATCGTTGAAAAAGGGGCGTTCCTTGTGAACTCCATAAAAGCCTTCGGCTTGAGCACGAGACATTTGGATGCGCTTGGACGCGACAACGCGCAGGCCGGCGTCTTCCAGCATTTTCGTGACGGCGCCCGTCAAATTGCGGCGTGTAGCATCGGGCTTAATGATCGAAAAGGTGCGATTGGCGGCCATGTCTGGTCGTCTCCATTGTTGGAATAGAAGGAAAAGCGTGGCCACGCCTCTATCTACATTGGCCGATTGTCGCAAGCCGTTTGGCACGCGTTTAAAGCCTATGGCCCCTCCCGCCATCGCCCGGCATCATCCTGTTTCCAATAATGCCGCTCAATTGGCGTCGACGCCAACGCCCGCCATGCAGCGCGCGCACCCTCTAATTGGGTTGGATCGAAGAAATAGAATACGCGCGCACAGCCTACGGGCGGATCGCGCCATTGCACATCTGCATAGGCGATATTGGCATAGCTCGCCTTCCCCTCTGCCGTTTGAGCGAGCAGGATCGGCTGATTCCCATCACGACCGTGCGGTAGAAAACTATCAGCGCGATAGGTCCACAAAAGCTGATCCAACTGATCGAGCGTTTTTTCGTCCTCATCCAAGACCAGCAATTGCTCGCCCGACGCCAGCACGCGCTCCGCTATCGCAGGTAAGGCACGATCAAGCGGCACTTGGGTCAGATGATAGAAATCAGCTCTCAAAATGATCTGCCACAAACCGATCGAGCAAGCGGACGCCAAAGCCTGTGGCCCCCTTATCCCTAACGGTTCCGGGCTTCGCGGCCCAGACCATGCCTGCAATGTCGAGATGCGCCCATTTTACGCCCTCATCGACAAATCGGTTGAGGAATTGCGCGGCCGTGATGGAGCCACCCTCCCTCGGGCCGACATTCTTCATATCAGCAATGGGGCTGTCGATCAGCTTGTCATAGGCCGGACCAATAGGGAACCGCCACAGCGGATCTCCAGCAGACTTGCCAGCGGCCATTAGCTTATGGGCAAGATCATCATCATTGCTGAACAACCCTCCATATTCATGGCCCAAAGAGATGATGATCGCCCCCGTTAGGGTGGCCAAATCGATCATGTAATCGGGCTTAAACCGCTTTTGCGCCCAGGTCATGGCATCGCAGAGAACAAGGCGACCTTCGGCATCGGTGTTGATCACTTCGATCGTCTGGCCAGACATGGACGTCACCACATCTCCCGGACGTTGCGCGCCGCCATCGGGCATATTTTCAACAAGGCCACATATGCCAACCACATGGGCCTTCGCCCTCCGCCGAGCGAGCGCGAGCATGGTTCCAGCAACAGCACCTGCACCGCCCATATCCCACTTCATATCTTCCATACCGCCCGGCGGTTTCAGGGAAATCCCTCCGGTATCAAAAGTAACACCCTTACCGACGAACATGACCGGCTTTTCCTGGGCGCCATTTGTCCCATCCCAGCGCATGACCAGCAGCTTTGGTTCGCGGATCGACCCTTGGGCAACGCCCAACAGCGCGCCCATGCCCGCAGCCCGCATTTCCGCCTCACCCAGAACTTCAATCTGGATACCGGCTTCGGTCAGACGCTGGCAGCGCTCCACAAAGGTTTCGGGATAAATGACATTGGCCGGCTCTGTAACCAACTCACGGGTCAGAGCCACACCTTCGACAATCGCGGATTGACGCACCCAGGCGGTATCGACGCCTTCTGGCGCACCGACGATGACCAATTCCTGCAAGGACACCTTTTGTTTTTCAGACAATTTGGTGCGGTACAAGTCATAGCGCCACCCCCGCAAAACTGCGCCGCTGGCCAGCCGCGCAATCGCCGCTGCGTTTGGCTTGGCATCCATCTTACTCACATCAAGCGTCACGCGCGTTTCGCCAGATGTCAGCAGCCGAGCAGAAAGCGCACCACCCGCCTTTTCCAAATCTTCTTCGCCGCCTGCGCCAATGCCGAGCAACAAAACCCGCTGCGCCCCGTCTGCATGCGCGACATGATATTCAAAAATGCTTCCCGCCTCGCCTTCAAAGCGAGAGGATTTTGCGGCGGCATGCACGGTCGGGTCATTGGCCAATATTGACACAGAGCCGAGTGCGCCCTTCGCAACGAGATAGGCAAGGGCATGCCCCTCGTCTGGCAAAGATGCGGAAAAGCGAACCTTGATCATAATGCATCCTAAGTCAGGAAAATATGGAAAAACCGAATCGGTTGCCTCCTGTTAGCGCCCTTGCAGAGGGACGCATAGCGTGGCCTCAGCGCTGGTGATTGCAGGATGGGAGCGACAATGCGATAGGCATGGCTGGAGTCGAGAAGAGATCACGTGAACCTATCCAGCGCCCTGATGACATCCGCCGCTCTGGCCGGAGTGATGCTCGCCAATCCGGCGGCGGCGCAAGTCGATGATCCGTCAATTGCCGAGGCAACACCAGCGCCTGACACCCAAGAGATCGGGTTTGCAGCAGACCAGCTGGATTATGATCAGGAAAAAGACATCGTCACGGCTAGCGGCAATGTTCGCATGGAGCGTGATGGAAATCATGTGCGTGCAGACCGGATCATTTGGGATCGCCGCACCGGAGAGGTCCGCGCCGAAGGTTCCGTTATCGTTGACGGCGCAGAAGGAGATCGAGCTTTTGGGGAGCAGGTTTTCCTCAAGGAAAGCTTGCGCGATGGGATCGTCGAAAATCTGTTGATCGTGCTGAACAATGGCGGCCGCCTTGTTGCAGATCGTGCGACGCGTACCGATGGCATTTCGAAACTCGATCGTGCTGTTTATTCGCCCTGCCGGGTGATTGATGACAAGGGCTGCCCTAAGGAACCCGTGTGGAAAATCACTGCGGTACGGGTCATCCATGATCCAAGGCGGAACAGAATAAGCTATCGTGACGCACGATTGGAATTGTTCGGATTGCCTGTCCTTGCATTGCCCGGCCTATCCCATCCGGCGGATGATCGGGGTGGCACCGGGTTGTTGATACCAAATATTCAGTATCTCAGAAATACCGGGCTCGAGATTGCTACACCATTTTACCTTGCACTCGACACCAACCGCGATCTGACGATTACGCCGCATATCTACACTGCTGTCGCGCCGCTGCTGGAACTTGAATATCGCCACTTAACGCGGGGTGGCGCCTATCGCCTCGCCGGCTTTGCAACCTATGAAGAGCGTGTGTCGATAAGCACGCCCGGTCAGGCGGCCCAGAATGACTTTCGCGGCTATTTTGAAGGCGGCGGCCGCTTTCAACTGGATCGCCGCTGGAGTGTAACATCGGCATTCCGCTTCGCCTCAGATAGAACATTCCTGCGGCGCTATGATGTTTCGCGCGATGACAGGCTGCGGTCGACCGCCAATGTGGAGCGGATCACCCGGTCAAGCTATTTGTCCATCTCGGGATGGGCCTTTCAAACATTGCGCAGTGGTGAGGTGCAAGGCCAGTTTCCCTTTGCCCTGCCCGCCATTGATTGGCGCAAGCGCTTGGCAGACCCTTGGGCCGGCGGTCAGTTTGAATTCCAACTCAACAGCATGGCACTTTTGCGCTCCACCGGGCAGGATACACAACGCGCATTTGCCGGTGCGCGCTGGGATTTACAGGGCATCATGCCGCTTGGGCAGGAACTTAAATTTACCGCTTATGGCCGGACAGATGTTTATCACACTGATGAAGTAAACCTGACATCAACCGCCGATTATCGCGGAGAAAATGGCTGGAACACACGTGCCGTCGCTGCATTTGCCACCGAAATGCGCTGGCCCTTGGTCGGAGCATTTCTCAACGGCCAACAACGACTGACCCCGCGCCTTCAACTTGTCGCATCACCCGGAACATCCAATTTGCGTGTCCCCAATGAAGATGCACGCGCCGTTGACCTCGAAGACAGTAACCTTTTTGCCCTGAACCGCTTCCCCGGATATGACCGTTGGGAAGACAGCACGCGACTGACCTATGGAGCGGACTGGACCTGGAGCGGGACCGACCTTCGCATCGATACCAACATCGGCCAAAGCTTTCGGGTCAGCGCGACCAATCGCGTCCTTCCCGACGGCACAGGTCTTTTCGGCCGCACATCTGACATTGTGGGGCGCACCAATGTGCGTTTCAAGAATACACTCAACTTCACCCACCGATACCGGCTGGACAAGGACAATCTGGCGGTCAGGCGCAATGAAATTGATGCCAGTATCGGCAACAACAGGACCTATGCCAGCATTGGCTATTTGAGGCTGAACCGGGATATCGGGCCGCAATTGGAAGATTTGAGGGACCGCGAAGAGGTGCGTCTTGGTGGGCGGCTCCAATTTGCCCGTTACTGGTCATTATTTGGATCAACCACGATTGATCTGACCGGACGCCAAGAGGACCCAACTTCGCTTGCGAATGGCTATGAGCCAGTGCGCCATAGGCTTGGCATCGCCTATGAGGATGATTGCCTAACTTTCGGGGTAACCTGGCGACGGGATTATGATGCCCAAGGCGATGCGCGCCGAGGCAACACGTTCCAATTGCGGCTATCCTTCCGCAACTTGGGTCGCTAGAGAGCCTTTTGCTCAGGCTTTGTTCAGCCAGACATTTTTAGGAGTGCCGCACCGATCATCGGCGCGTGAGGGATTAGGACGGGAATGACGAAACGCTATCGCAAAACTCTGATGGCCTTGGGCGCGATTCTGATCGCGCCTTCCCCCATTGCTGCACAAACAGCCTCTGGTGGGCCTTCTTCCGCAACTAACCTCAATTTACCCGCGCAGATCACAACCTTTGGCAAGGCAGATCAAAATGTCCGCAAGGCGACCGCCATCGTCAATGGCGATGTGATTACGGGTACGGATGTTGATCAACGCCTTGCGCTTGTTCTCTTGGCCAATGGCGGACGCGTTTCCGATGAGGAAAAGGAACGGCTGCGCGTTCAGGTGCTTCGCAACCTGATTGATGAAAGCCTTCAAATTCAAGAAGCCAAATCGAATGAAATCACGATTGATAAGGCTGAAATTAACCAAAGCTTCGCTCGCGTAGCGACAAATTTCAGACAGTCGATCGATGCTTTTGGCAAATATCTTCGCGACAACAGATCCTCCGAGCGCACAATGAAGCGCCAGATTGAAGGGGAGCTTGCTTGGAGCCGCCTTCTGCGGCGACGCGTTGAACCCTTCATCAATGTCAGCGATGAAGAAGTGAAGCAGATTGTCGACCGATTGACCGCCTCCAAGGGCACATCTGAATATCGGGTCAGCGAAATCTATTTGTCTGCCACGCCCGAAAATTCAGCGGAAATTTTTGCCAATGGGCGTCGTATTATCGATCAGATCCGCCAAGGCGGGTCCTTTCAGGCCTATGCCCGCCAGTTTTCGGAAGCATCAACGGCGGCTGTCGGCGGAGATTTGGGCTGGGTCCGCGCGGCCCAACTTCCCGAACAACTCGCACAGGCGGCTCAGGAGATTACGGTTGGCCAAATTGCCGGGCCAATTGAAATTCCCGGTGGCTTTTCAATTCTTTACTTGACCGATACGCGTCAGGTTCTTGTCGCCAATCCGCGTGATGCCGTCCTCAACTTGCGGCAGCTGACGATCACATTTGATGCGAAAGAAACTGATGCGCAGGTCCGCACCCGTGCCGAGGCCTTTGGCAAAGCCGCGCAGGACATGCAGGGGTGTGGCGGCGCCGACGCCTTGGCCAAACAGTTTAATGCAGAAGTCGTGGACAATGATCAGATCCGCGTGCGCGACTTGCCGGGCGGATTGCAGGATATTATTCTCAACCTTCAAGTGGGTCAGGTAACACCGCCCTTTGGTTCGCGTTCCGAAGGTGTGCGCGTCCTTGCCCTGTGTGGTCGTGACGACCCACAAGTCGCGGACGGCCCATCTGCTGACGCGATTGAGAATCAAATCCGGGATGAGCGCGTCAACCGCCGGGCACAAATCTACCTGCGCGACCTGCGCCGTGACGCGATCATTGATTATCGCTGATTCCCCAGTGATCGCGCCGCTTGCTGTCACGCTGGGCGATCCGGCGGGCATTGGCCCGGAAATCATTGGCAAAGCATGGTCGCGATCCCGTGAAGAAAATCTTCCGTCCTTTTTTGTTGTCGGGGATGCGGCAGCCCTTCGCAAAGTTTGGGATGGACCAGTCGAAGTTGTTACCACCGCTGAAGAGGCGGCAGCCGCTTTTGGCAGAGCCTTACCGCTCATCCAAATGTCCGATGCTATGGACGTCGTGCCCGGCCAACCTTCCTTGGAAACCGCGCGCTGCGCGCTTGATACGCTAGGCCTAGCGGTCGGCCTTGCCCAATCGGGTGCGGTCTCTGGCCTTGTTACCGGGCCAGTCTCAAAGGCACTTTTGCAAGCCATTGGCTTTACCCACCCGGGCCAAACAGAATTTGTGGCCGAGCGATGCGGCGTTTCCGCCTCAAACGTCGCGATGATGCTGGCCGGACCAGAATTGCGCGTTGTGCCGATAACCATCCATGTTCCGCTTGCGCGTGTTCCAGAACTCTTGACGACAGAGTTGATAATCAGCCGAGGGCGCGCGGCGGCCAAAGGCCTGCAACGCTATTTTGGCGTGGATCAACCGCGCATTGCCGTTGCGGGATTAAACCCCCATGCGGGCGAACAAGGCCTGATTGGTGACGAAGAGACAAGCATCATCCAACCGGCCATTGATGCCTTACGAGAAGAAGGATTGGATGTGTTTGGGCCGGTGTCGCCCGACGCCCTCTTCACACCTCGTGCACGATCCGGCTTTGATCTTGCCTTGTGCATGTATCATGATCAAGGACTAATCCCGCTCAAGGCGCTCTGCGTTGATGATGGGGTCAATATGACATTGGGGCTGCCCATCATCCGCACCTCCCCAGACCATGGAACCGCTTTTGACATTGCGGGGCAAAATAAGGCGGATCCCGGGGCTATGATCGCCGCCATTCGTATGGCTGGAGAGGCAGCGGCCTATCGCGCCAGTTCTGGCGAGTGACACCGCCCCTTCCCCCGCTCCGCGACGTCATTGCGCGGCATGGATTGGCCGCGAGCAAGGCCTTGGGACAAAATTTCCTCTTTGACGAAAAGCTGCTGGGCCGAATTGCCGCCATTCCGGGCGATCTCAAGGGGCAATCCGTCTATGAAGTCGGGCCAGGTCCCGGCGGGCTGACGCGCGCCTTGCTGCGCGCGGGCGCGATCGTAACAGCAGTCGAACGTGATGCCCGATGCCTTCCAGCATTGGCAGAATTGGCAGACGCCTTTCCGGGCCAGCTCAACGTGGTTGAGGGAGATGCACTTTCCCTGCCCCTTTCCGATGTTCTGGCTGATGGCGGGCATATCGCCTCGAACCTCCCCTATAATGTCGGAACTGCATTGCTCGTCCGATGGCTAACAGGCGAGGACTGGCCGCCGCGCTGGTCGAGCCTGACATTGATGTTCCAACGCGAAGTGGCGGACAGAATTGTCGCCCAACCGGGAACCTCAGCCTACGGTCGACTGTCTATTCTTGCCCAATGGCGCTGTGCGGCAAAGCTCGCGATGCCGGTGCATCGCTCTGCCTTCACGCCGCCGCCCAAAGTCATGTCGGCAATTGTCCATTTAACGCCCAAGGAAGCGCCACAAGGCGTCTCTGCAAAGGCCCTAGAGCAGATTACAGCGGCCGCCTTTGGTCAGCGGCGCAAAATGCTGCGGCAAAGCCTGAAAGCTCTTCCCAGAGCGATTGAGGCAATGGAAGAAATTGGCATCAATGGGGAGAGGCGCGCCGAAACCCTAACGGTCGACGAGTTCGTCGATCTCGCCCGCGCCTTTAGTTCGGCTGTTGGTCGCTAGCAGGTGGAGCCGATGGTTTTGGCGCGGCGGCTTCAGCAGCCAAAACTGGCTTATCTGGGCCTTTTTCAATTGCGGCCGCAAGGCGCGTCTGTTCAGGGCAGGCATTGACGCAGAGCTTTTCGATCCGTGCCAGATTTTCCTTGGCCCGCGCAACGGCGCCCTTTTGCACCAACGCTTCACCCTGTCCTGACAGGGCAATCACGTCATTGGGTTCAATCAACAAGGCTTCGCGATACATGCGAATGGCCTTGCCCGACAGGCCTTGCTTCTTTGCCACCGAGGCAAGTTCAATATAGGCGGCGCGATTGCGCGGATCGACAGCAAGTGCCGATTCCAAAGCGTCCGTCGCCTCTTCGAGCTGGCCCGCCGCAGCATCTTCCATGCCCAATTTCGTCAAAGCCATAGACTGGGGATCAATCTGATCATCCGCAACGCGCTTCCCATAGCCCACGCTCGATACAGTCGTGAAAGCCAAGGAAAGGGCAATGGCCGGGGCCGCAAAGCGCATGATAGTCTCCAAAGCGTTTGTCGTTCGCATGACTAACAACTTCTTGTCAGACGCGCGATGAAAAATCCATCGGTTGCGTCATGAAGGGGGGTTAGGACATAGCCTTTACCCGAAATCCGGCCCAAGGGAAGGCCAAGAAGATCGGCCGACCAGCCCGCATGTCGCGCGAGAAAGGCATCAATCTGCCCTGCCCCTTCCCTGGCGAAAAGGGAGCAGACAGCATAGACAAGGCTCCCGCCCGGACGCACCAGCGGCATGGCGGCATCCAGAACCTGAGCCTGTAATTGGGTAAGCCGATCAAGCCGCTCTGGCGTTAACCGCCAGCGCAATTCCGGATTGCGCCGCCAAGTGCCGCTACCAGAACAAGGGGCATCGACCAAAACAACGTCTGCCACCGCCTCAAGATCTGCCAACGTCTCATGTTCACGCTTGGGATTGAGCAAACGGCTCTCGACTACTGCACCTGCTCTTTCTGCGCGCTCTGGCAGACGCTGAAGGCGCGTCCGGTCTGTATCGCATGCAATGAGGCGGCCCTGCCCGTCCATGTCTGTTGCCAGAGCAAGCGTCTTGCCACCGGCCCCGGCGCAAAAATCAACAATGGTCATGCCGGGTGCGGCCTTGCACACCCGTGCAATCAGCTGGCTGCCTGCATCCTGAACTTCAACCTTACCGTCGAGATAGGCCGGATGGCTGGCGATATCGAACCCTTCAGCAAAGCGCAGGGCATCTGGAATATGCTGTACCGTCTCCCCACCCAACTCGGCCTGCACAGACGCGATATCTGCCTTGAGCCGATTGACCCGCAGATCAAAGGGCGCGCGGCCAAGCAGGCCCGCCTGTTCAACCTCATCGACCATCGGCAGAAACTCTGCACGAAGCCAATCTGCGACCAAAGTCGGCTCCGCTTTGGGTTCATCCTCCGTGACCGCCGCCGGGCCATAGCCTCCTGCGCCAAATTCAGCAGAAATCGTCTCATCCTGCAGGCCAAGCATTGCTGCACGCCCCGATATGGGCGGCGCGCCAAAGCCGCGAATGGCGCGATAAACAAGATCGCGAATAGCGCGCTTATCCTTTGACCCGGCATAGCGCCGCGCGCGAAACTCCTGCGCGATCACGCTATCGGCCGCTGCCCCATTGCTGCGAGCCGCCAAAAGGATGGCGTCAAGTATCTCAATCGCTGTTTGAACGCGCGCACTTGGTGTCATGGATCAATCCTTGTGCGGGCCTGACGAAATCGTCAGCCGCGCGTCGGGTAGTTAGGGGCTTCGCGCGTAATCGTCACATCATGCACATGGCTTTCGCGCAGACCAGCCCCGGTGATCCGCACAAAGCGCGCACGCTCTTGCAAATCAGGGATTGTCCGCGAACCCGTATAGCCCATAGCGGCCTTTACGCCGCCGACAAGCTGATGAATCACATCCTTGGCCGGGCCCTTAAACGCAACCTGCCCTTCAATGCCTTCGGGCACGAGCTTCAGCTGATCTTTGATATCTTGCTGGAAATAACGATCGGCTGATCCTCGGGCCATGGCCCCGACCGAGCCCATGCCCCGATACGATTTATAGGCGCGGCCTTGATAGAGGAATGTTTCGCCCGGTGCTTCTTCGGTACCTGCGAGAAGCGATCCGACCATCACACTCGTTGCCCCAGCTGCCAGCGCCTTAGCGACATCCCCCGATGTGCGAAGTCCACCATCGCCAATGACGCCAAGGCCCGATTTCTTGGCTTCTGCGGCAGCTTCCATGATGGCCGTCAGTTGCGGCACGCCCACCCCTGCGACAACGCGCGTCGTGCAGATGGACCCCGGCCCAATGCCCACTTTCACGCCATCGGCACCTGCATCAATCAGCGCACGCGTTGCTTCTGCTGTTGCGACATTGCCGGCAATAATCTGAGCCTTGGGGTACAGCTTTTTCACGCGCTCAACAGCGGCAGAGACCATCTTGCTATGGCCATGCGCAGTATCGATCACGATCAAGTCACACTCGGCCGCGATCAGCGCCTCGGTGCGTTCAAAGCCTGCGTCCCCCACGGTTGACGCGGCTGCCACACGAAGCCGCCCAGCCCCATCCTTGGTCGCATCGGGATAGGTCACGGCCTTTTCCATATCCTTGACGGTAATCAGACCGACGCAATGGAAGGCATCGTCAACAACCAACAGCTTTTCAATGCGCCGTGAATGGAACAGGCGCAGGACTTCATTGTGATCAACACCCGCCTTCACCGTCACCAGATCCTCATGCGTCATCAATTCCGACACAGGCTGATTGGGGTTTTCGGCAAATCGCACATCGCGATTGGTCAAAATACCGGCCAACCGGCCGTTCGCCTCAACCACCGGGATGCCCGAAATGCGATTGGCGGCCATGATGGCCTTGGCCTCTGCCAGCGTTGCTGTCGGCTCAATGGTAATCGGGTTGACAACCATGCCCGATTCAAACCGCTTCACCTGCCGCACGGCCTTGCATTGCTCTTCAATCGAAAGATTGCGGTGCAAAACGCCAAGGCCGCCCAATTGCGCCATGACAATCGCCATATCGGCTTCAGTGACGGTATCCATGGCGGAAGAGAGCACGGGAATGTTGAGCGTAATGTCGCGCGTCAACTGCGTCCGCGTATCCGCCTGACTGGGCAGAACATCGGATTCACGCGGCTGAAGCAGCACATCGTCAAAAGTCAGGCCGAGCGGAATATCGATTGCCACAATAAAGTCCCCGTTTGAGTCGTGGCGGCCCATGTAACCAAGCCAAGCGAGCTAGGCTAGGCCCGATGCATCAATGTTTTGCATGATGCAACTGCTCTGCTACCTAACGGCGCAATAGGAGATTGAGATGCCAGCAACCCCCGAATTTGATTTCGGCCTTGGTGAACATGCCGCGATGATCCGCCAAAGCACCCGTCGCTTTGCCGAAGATCGCATTGCCCCCCTTGCAGCATGTATTGATGCGGAAGACTGGTTCCCACGGGAGATCTGGCCAGAAATGGGCGCTCTTGGGCTGCATGGCATTACTGTGGAGGAAGATTGGGGCGGGCTGGGCCTGGGTTATCTGGAGCACACCATTGCTGTTGAGGAAATCAGCCGCGCCTCGGCCTCTATTGGGCTGAGCTATGGGGCGCATTCCAACCTCTGCATCAACCAGATCCGTCGCTGGGGCAATCCAGAGCAGAAAGCGAAATATCTGCCCAAGCTCATTTCGGGCGACCATGTCGGCAGCCTTGCCATGTCGGAATCGGGTGCGGGATCAGATGTCGTCTCCATGAAGCTGCGGGCCGACAAGGTGGAGGGCGGATATCGCCTCAACGGGACAAAATTCTGGATCACCAATTCTGCCTATGCGGACACCTTGTTCGTTTATGCCAAAAGCGCGCCGGACGCGGCCTCAAAGGGGATTACAGCCTTTTTGATTGAAAAGGACATGCCCGGATTTTCCATTGGTCAGAAAATCGACAAAATGGGCATGCGCGGTTCCCCCACGGCAGAGCTGATTTTCAACGATTGCTTTGTTCCGGATGAAAATATGGTCGGCCCGGTTCATGGCGGTGTTGGCATTTTAATGTCGGGTCTGGATTATGAACGTGCGGTTCTGGCGGGCATCGGCCTTGGCATCATGCAGGCCTGCCTCGACACGGTCATTCCCTATGTTCGGGAGCGCAAGCAATTTGGCGTGCCCGTCGGCTCGTTCCAGTTGATGCAGGCCAAGGTGGCGGACATGTATGTCGCCCTCAATTCGGCACGCGCCTATGTCTATGCCGTCGCAAAGGCGTGCGATGCCGGCCAAACAACGCGCTTTGACGCCGCGGGGGCTGTCATGCTCTCTTCCGAAAATTCGGTGCGGGTCGCGCTAGAAGCTATTCAGGCACTGGGTGGGGCGGGCTATACCAAGGATTGGCCCGTGGAACGCTATCTGCGCGATGCCAAACTGATGGATATTGGGGCCGGAACCAACGAAATCCGCCGCATGCTCATTGGCCGGGAATTGATCGGCGCATGAGTGCTCCTGTTCTCCAAACGCTTTACGCCCCGGATGCGCCGGAAAGTCAGGCGCGCGTGGCTCATAACCGGTCCTTGCGAGACGCACTCTATGCGCATGTCAGCCAAGCCGCTTTGGGCGGCGACGCCCGCGCACGGGAACGTCATGTTTCTCGCGGCAAGCTGCTCCCCCGCGACCGTGTGGAAGCACTGCTTGATCCAGGCAGTCCGTTCCTCGAAATTGGGCAACTCACGGCTTTTGGTCTGTATGATGATGAAATCCCCGGCGCAGGCCTGATTACGGGCATCGGACGCGTGTCGGGCCGCCAATGCATGATCGTCTGCAACGATGCGACAGTAAAAGGCGGCACATATTACCCGCTGACCGTCAAAAAACATCTGCGGGCACAGGCGATTGCTGAACAAAACCACCTACCCTGCATCTATCTGGTGGATAGCGGAGGGGCGAACCTGCCGCATCAAGCGGAGGTATTCCCAGATCGCGAGCATTTTGGGCGCATTTTCTTCAATCAAGCCAATATGTCGGCCAAGGGCATCCCACAAATCGCCTGCGTGATGGGCAGCTGCACCGCAGGTGGCGCATATGTGCCCGCCATGTCGGATGAGACGATCATTGTCCGCAATCAGGGCACGATTTTTCTCGCTGGCCCGCCGCTCGTCAAGGCCGCAACGGGTGAGGAAATAAGCGCTGAGGATTTAGGCGGCGGTGATCTCCACGGCCGCACCTCTGGCGTGGTCGATCATGTCGCGGATAATGATGCCCATGCGCTCACGCTTGTGCGCGATATTGTGTCGCATCTGCCGCGCAGCCGGACGCCCGATGTGACACTCATTGATCCACGTCCGCCCCGCTATCCCGCTGAAGACCTCTACGGCATCATCCCAGAGGATGTGCGCGCCCCTTATGATGTGCATGAGGTGATCGCGCGCATTGTCGACGGATCAGAGTTTCATGAATTCAAATCGCTTTACGGCAACACGCTTGTCTGCGGCTTTGCCCACATCATGGGCATTCCCGTCGCAATCCTCGCCAATAACGGTGTGTTGTTCAGTGAATGTGCCATGAAAGGCGCGCATTTTATTGAAATTGCTCAACAAAGACGCACCCCCCTGCTCTTCCTTCAGAATATTTCGGGCTTCATGGTCGGCGGAAAATATGAGGCTGAAGGCATTGCAAAACATGGCGCAAAGCTCGTGACCGCCGTCGCAACAGCAACTGTCCCGAAAGTGACGATCCTGATCGGCGGCAGCTTTGGTGCGGGCAATTACGGCATGTGTGGGCGCGCTTATGATCCGCGTTTTCTCTTCAGTTGGCCCAATACCCGGATCAGCGTAATGGGCGGAGAACAGGCGGCCTCAGTGCTTGCAACCGTTCACCGCGACGCTGCCAATTGGGACGTGGAAGAGACAGAGGCCTTTAAGGCCCCCGTGCGCCAGAAATATGAGGATGAGGGCAATCCCTATTACGCCACAGCGCGGCTCTGGGATGATGGCATCATCGACCCAGCACAGACGCGGGATGTCGTCGCGCTCGCACTGACGGCTGCTCTCGAAGCCCCCATTCCCGAACGCCCGTCGTTCGGCGTGTTCCGGATGTGAACTTGGCGAAAGGGACATCACCGTCCGAACCTCCCCGTTTCGGGGAGGGGGACCGCGCCCGCATCAGCGGGCGGGGTGGAGGGGTATTGTCCGCAACTCCAACGGCATTCAAGACAGCAAAGCGGGAACGGCGTAGCGGAAATCCCGCCGAAGTTCGTCTGTGGACTGAACTGCGCAAGCGCCCCGGTGGTTGCAAATTCCGCCGACAACATCCAATCGGGCCATATGTGCTGGATTTTGCGTGCCTCGCTATAAAGCTCGCCATCGAAATCGATGGAGAAGCACATAATCGCGCTGACCGGCCAGAGCGTGACCAGAAGCGTGATCTTTGGCTGGATGAACAAGGCTTTGCAGTGCTCCGACTCCCAGCGCGACTTGTTCTCAACGATCTTGATGCCGCTATGTCCGCAATTCTGGCCGCATGCCATCAACCCCTCCACCCCTCGGCTTTGCCGAGCGGTCCCCCTCCCCGTGCCGGGGAGGTTTGAAAGATATTGAGATGACCTTTTCATCCCTCCTTATTGCCAATCGCGGGGAAATTGCCTGCCGGATTATCCGCACGGCGCGCGACATGGGTCTGCGGACGATTACGGTCTGTTCCGATGCGGACAAAAACGCTCTGCATGTGCGAACCGCGGACATGGCCGTGAATATCGGCCCACCGCCTGCGCGGGAAAGCTATCTGGATGGCGCGCGGATCATTGCCGCCGCACAGGCATCGGGGGCAGAGGCCATACACCCCGGCTATGGGTTTCTGTCAGAAAATGCAGACTTTGCCGAAGCTGTGATTGCAGCCGGGCTGGTTTGGGTCGGGCCAAGTCCGCGCAGCATCCGCGCTATGGGCCTGAAAGATGCGGCCAAGACGCTGATGGCCGAAGCGGGCGTCCCGGTAACACCTGGCTATCTGGGCGATGATCAATCCCCCAAGAGGCTGTCCCAAGAGGCGGATAAAATTGGCTATCCTGTTCTCATCAAAGCCGTCGCGGGCGGCGGTGGCAAAGGCATGCGCCGTGTTGACCAAGCGGACGATTTTTTGGAGGCTCTCGCCTCCTGCCAGCGGGAAGCCGCGGCCTCTTTTGGAGAAGATCGCGTCCTAATCGAAAAATATATTGCCCGCCCGCGCCATATTGAGGTGCAGGTGTTTGGCGATACGCACGGCAATATCGTCCATTTATTTGAGCGGGACTGTTCGCTCCAGCGCCGTCACCAAAAGGTGATTGAAGAAGCCCCTGCCCCCGGAATGGACGACGCGACGCGACAGGCCTTATGCGATACCGCCGTTCGCGCAGCTCAAGCCGTTGATTATGTGGGTGCGGGCACAATTGAGTTTATCGCCGATGCCTCAGAAGGCCTGCGCGCGGACCGCATCTGGTTCATGGAGATGAACACGCGGCTTCAGGTTGAACATCCCGTGACGGAAGAAGTCACAGGCGTCGATCTGGTCGAATGGCAGCTGCGCGTGGCCGCAGGAGAGCCTCTGCCCCTGCTCCAGCATGAAATCACGCTCAACGGCTGGGCCATGGAAGCCCGACTTTACGCCGAAGACCCGACGCGCGGCTTTTTGCCGAGCACAGGTAAGTTGGAACTGTTCCAAACGGGCTATGGCGGGCGGATCGACAGCGGCGTTGAAGAAGGTGGTGAGATTAGCCCCTATTACGACCCGATGATCGCCAAGCTGATCGCCCGGGGCGATGATCGGGAGGAAGCACGCACCCAATTGGCCGACATGGTGGGGGAAACCGCCGTCTGGCCCGTCAAAACCAATGCACCCTTCCTCTATCGCACGCTGAGCCATCCTGCCTTTGCTGAAGGCGATGTGGATACTGGCCTGATCGAGCGTGACGCGGACAGCTTAACTGCTGCCCCGCAGCCCTCGGTAAGCGCCCTCACACGCGCCGCTATGGCGATGGTGCCTCAGTCACTTCAGGCGGGCTTTCGGCTCAATGCGCCAGACAAGAGGAGCGCGCCCTTCCTACTCGATGGAGAGCGGGTCGAGGCGCAGTTGCACGGCCCAGGTGAGGTGAACCCAGCGCGGCAAATGCTTGTCGCCGAAAATGGGGCCGTCTGGCGGCTGGAGCCTTGGCGGGAAGATGGCACGTCTGGCGGCGCGAGCGGCAATGGAGCCATTCTCTCCCCCATGCCGGGGCGCATCCTTTCCGTCGAAGTAACAGCGGGGGACCGCGTTACCCGTGGGCAAAAGCTGCTGACGCTCGAAGCCATGAAGATGGAGCACAGCCTGATTGCGCCTTTTGACGGGATCTTGGCTGAACTCCACGCTGTTGCTGGCGCGCAGGTTCAGGTTGATGCCCTTTTGGCCAAGGTTCTGGCGGACTAAGCCGCCAGATCTTCGGTCGATAGGTCATAGAGCCCTTCGGCCCCCGCCGTCACAGACCCAGCAAGACCCAGCGCCTCCCCAACAAGATGGGTGAGATAATAGCGCGCCGTCACTTGCTTTTGCTTCAGGAAGGCCGGATCACCCACTCCCGAGGCAAGCTGGGCGGTCGCAATGCGGGCCTGCCGCTCCATCAACCACCCACAGGTCATGACAGACACCATCGTGAGGTAAGGATAGCTGGCAGCCAGTCGATCATCGACATCCACCTCCAGCAAATGGGCGGTCAATTTTTCGACAAGATCGGTCAGCGCGATGAGCCGCGCATCCTCTGCCTCGGCCCGCACATCAGCGATGAGGGCTGCCATGCCAGCGCCGCCATCCCCCGTTAGCTTGCGGCCAACCAGATCGGCTGCCTGAATGCCATTTGTGCCTTCATAAATCGGCGCAATGCGGGCATCGCGATAATGTTGAGCTGCCCCCGTTTCCTCCACAAAGCCCATGCCGCCGTGGATTTGGATGCCAATGCTCGCCACTTCACAGCCAATATCGGTGCCATAGGCCTTGGCAAGCGGTGTCAGCAGGTCAACGCGGGTGCGCGCCCCCTCTTCGCCCAAACGGGCGCGATCGACATTGCTTGCCGCCAGATAGAGCAAGGCCCGCGCGCCCTGGGTCAGCGCCTTCATGCGCAACAACATCCGGCGAACATCGGGGTGCTCAATGATTGGAACGGGGTTGCCTCCACTATTGGGACGCGCGGATTGAACGCGATCCCGCGCATAGCCCAATGCCTGCTGCGTGGACCGTTCGGCAATCTGGACGCCTTGAAGGCCAACGTTGAGACGGGCATTGTTCATCATCGTGAACATGGCCCGCATGCCGCCCATTTCAGGGCCGATCAGCCAACCATGGCAATCATCATGATCGCCATAAGACATGACGCATGTGGGGGAGCTGTGAATGCCCAGCTTATGCTCTATCGAGACGCAGCGCACATCATTGCGTGACCCATTTGGCCGAATTTTGGGCACAAGAAACAGCGAAATCCCCTTGGTCCCCGGAGGGGCGCCGGGCGTCCTTGCGAGCACAAGATGCACGATATTCTCGGCCAAATCATGCTCACCAAAGGTGATGTAGATTTTCGTGCCTTTGATCCGATAGCTGCCATCAGCGGCTGGCTCTGCCATGCTCCGCAGAGCCCCGACATCGGACCCCGCCTGAGGCTCGGTCAGGTTCATCGTACCAGACCATTCGCCGGTGATCAGCTTGGGCAGATACATGGCCTGTTGTTCCGGGCTGCCATGGGCAGCAATGGCCTCAATCGCACCGGATGTGAGGATCGGGCACAGGCCAAACCCCATATTCGCGCTGCCCAAATCTTCGAGCACCACAAACCCAAGGGCGAAAGGAAGCCCCTGCCCGCCAAATTCCGGCGGACAATCAATTGTGCCCCAACCCCCTTCAACATAGGCCTTATACGCGTCTTTGAACCCCGGCGGCATGGTCACGCTGCCATCCGACCATTTGGGGTTGGACGTATCCCCCACCCGATTGGTCGGTGCCCATTCACCTGCGGCCAGCGCGCCTGCGCCGTCGAGAATGGCATCCACCATATCGGACGATGCGGCCTCAAACGCAGGATGCGCGGCCAGTTCATCAATCTTGGTGACATGATCCAGCACGAAACGCTGTTCGGCAATGGGCGGGGTATAGCTCATGCAGTCCTCTTGCGGTTGCAACCTGTGTTCATGCGCTATAGCGATGCCGGTGATGGACACAAACCCCGCCTTTCGGACAGAAACGCGCCCTTACGGAAAGGCGAGCATTGCCGACGCCGCCCGCCTTATCCTAGCAGGGCACTGCCTCGCTGTGCCGACTGAAACGGTCTACGGACTCGCAGCCGACGCAACCAATGGCGATGCTGTTGCCCGCATCTATGCGGCAAAGGGCCGGCCCAGCTTCAACCCGCTCATCGTTCATGTGGCCAATCTGGAGGCAGCAGAGCAGATTGCCCTGTTCAGCGAAACAGCCCGCGCGCTTGGAAAGGCCTATTGGCCCGGCGCTCTGACGCTCGTCCTGCCTTTGCGTCCGAACAGCGGGATTGCCAGCCTTGTCACGGCGGGGCTTTCAACCGTTGCAATCCGATGCCCGGCCCATCCGGCCATACAAGATCTTTTGCGCGAAAGCGGCCGTCCTTTGGCAGCGCCCAGCGCCAACGCCAGCGGCAGCATCAGCCCGACAAAGGCAGACCATGTCGCGCGCACGCTCTCAGGCCGCATTCCGATGATCATCGATGCTGGCCCAACGGTACATGGCCTTGAGTCAACTATTGTCGCGGTTGATGGGGATCATGTGCGCCTCTTGCGCCCCGGCCCAATTGATCTGGCGCTGGGACTCGAAGCCGCAAGCACCATTGAGGCCCCCGGCCAGTTGGAAAGCCATTATGCGCCCACCAAGCCTTTGCGGCTCAATGCAACATCGGCGCAACCGGATGAATGGTTAATCGGCTTTGGCGATATGGCGTGTAATGCCAATCTCAGCCCCAGCGGGAATCTGATTGAAGCAGCCGCCAAATTATTCGATTTATTACATGCCGCAGATGAAAACCCTCGGCCGCGCATTGCCATTGCGCCGGTGCCAATTGGCGGGCTTGGCGATGCGATTAATGATCGGTTGAAACGCGCCGCCGCCTGAGTCCCTTGCAAGTGCGGGAAAAACGGCCTATATCGTGTTGCAGCGCAGCAAGGTCGATGCCTTGCGGATCCCCATGGCCAGCGTGATTGTTCGCAAAGAATGCGGATCAGGCCGGGTTCCAGTCGCACCTTCCAAGGCTTCCCTTGTCACGCGGGTTGTCAGTTTTGACCCCGCTCGCGCGCTTCCTTTTTGGCGCGCCCGCGCTTTATGTTTGAAAGTTATTCATGACTCATTTTTCCGACCTTGGCCTTGCCAAGCCGCTGCTCAGTGCGTTGCTCGCAAAGGGCTATGAAACACCGACCCCGATCCAGCTTCAGGCGATCCCGCCACTGCTGGAAGGTAAGGATTTGTGCGGCATTGCGCAGACCGGAACCGGCAAAACGGCCGCCTTTGCGTTGCCGTCCTTGCAACATTTGATGAACAATCCAAAGGCGCGCGCCCCGCTCACCTGCCGGATGCTCGTCCTGTCGCCCACCCGCGAATTGGCAGCGCAGATTGCCCAATCGTTCCGGGAATACGGCCGTCAGCTGCAATTGCGCATTGAAACCGTCTTCGGCGGCGTGCCGATTAATCGCCAGATCAAGGCACTCAGCCCCGGTATCGACGTTCTTGTCGCAACACCTGGCCGCTTGCTTGATTTGATTGATCAGCGCGCCTTGTCACTACGCAATGTAGAGATTTTCGTCCTCGACGAAGCAGACCAGATGCTCGACCTTGGCTTCATCCATGCATTGAAGCGGATCGACAAGATGCTCCCGAAAGAGCGTCAGTCGCTCTTCTTCTCGGCCACTATGCCGAAAACCATTGCCGAACTGGGCGACCGCTTCCTGACCAACCCTGTTCGCGTGTCTGTCACGCCGGAATCAACGACAGCAGAACGCGTCAGCCAATATGTGACCTTCGTCACTCAGCGCGAAAAGCAGGCGCTGCTGACCATCCGCCTGCGCGAAGAAGACATTGATCGTGCGCTTGTGTTCACGCGCACAAAGCACGGTGCGGACAAGGTCGTGAAGAATTTGCAGGCGTCGAATATCCCCTGTGCTGCCATTCATGGCAATAAGAGCCAGGCGCAGCGCACCTTGGCCCTGCAAGCCTTCCGCAAGGGTGAAATCCGCATTCTGATCGCCACAGACATTGCCGCACGCGGCATCGATGTGTCGGGCGTCAGCCATGTGTTCAATTTTGAACTGCCCAATGTGCCGGAACAATATGTCCACCGCATCGGCCGCACCGCGCGCGCCGGGCGCGATGGCATTGCGATCAGCTTTGTGGATGGGGAAGAGCGCGGCTGGCTGCGCCAGATTGAGCGCCTCACCCGCGTTCAGCTTCAGCCCGCGCCTTTGCCCGATGATTTTGCAGCAGAAGTGGCACGCATGCCGCAACCCAAGCAGGCGCCCGCAACGGCACAGCGTCGTCATGAAGATGCACGGCGTGGCGGCGACAATGCCAATGGCCCCAATGCCAAGCGTCGCCATTTCGGCAACCGCAAGCCCGGCGGCGTGGGTGCTCATAAGGGCGCGATCCGGAAGACCGGAAGCCGCTAAGAGAATTGGCGGCTCTGGCCCTCCCCCAACCCCTCCCGCTTGCGGGAGGGGCGCGAGGCTTAACGGCGCAGTCCGTTTAGCCGCAGCGGGGTGGGTTAGACCGCCGTCTTCAAACGCTCTGCAAACCGTTTTTTCAGCTTGGTGAGCTTTGGTGGAATGACCGCAAGGCAATAGCCATTGCTCTGCCCTTCCCCATCCCAATAGCGTTGGTGATAATCCTCTGCCGGATACCAATGGGCGAGCTTTTCGAGCTTTGTGACAATCGGTGCCGGCCAATCCGCCGCGGCCCGCTGCATCCCGGCAATGGCTTCTGCCTCTTGGCCTGCATCATGCGGGAAAATGGCGGAGCGATATTGCGTCCCAATGTCATTGCCCTGACGGTTCAGCTGGGTCGGATCGTGCGTTGCAAAAAACACATCGAGCAAATCCCCATAGGAAATGCGCGCCGGATCAAACCAGATGCGCAGCGCCTCGGCATGGCCGGTATCGCCACCACACACCAGCTTATAGGTTGGGTCAGGGACATGGCCGCCAATATAGCCGCTCTCAATCCGCTCCACGCCATCCAGCTGCTGGAACACAGCCTCCACGCACCAGAAACAGCCCCCGGCCAGCGTCGCAATCTCTGTCATCGACCAATCTCCTCGTTCAACGCCACCGATAGGACGCCGAGCCGATCAAGGAAAGATGGTCAAAAGAGGATTGGCTGGGGCGGCAGGATTCGAACCTACGAATGCCGGTACCAAAAACCGGTGCCTTACCACTTGGCGACGCCCCAACTTATGCGTGGGCCGTTCCTATAGCGGCCCTATCTCGGAAGGCAATCGGTCAATCGAGCCGCATGACCCAATTATGGGGGTCGGTGGCCGCCCCGCGCTGAATGCTGACCAATTTTTCTTTCAAACGCTGCGTCACTTGCCCCGGCCCGCCTGCCCCAACGGTGAAGCTGCCAGAAGGCGACGACACTTTGCCAATTGGCGTCACAACGGCGGCGGTGCCACAGGCGAAGGATTCGACAATCCGCCCGCTCTTGGCGTCTGCTTCCCACTGATCAATGGCATAGCGCTCTTCCCGAACGGTCAGGCCTTCATCACGCGCGATCGTCAAAAGCGAGTCCCGGGTAATGCCGGGCAGGATTGTGCCAGACAAAGGCGGGGTCTGGATTGATCCATCTTCGAACACGAAGAAGAGGTTCATGCCGCCCAATTCCTCGATCCAGCGGTTTTCCGCCGCATCCAAGAAGACAACCTGATCATGGCCAAGCTTCATGGCTTCGGCCTGTGCAATGAGGCTGGACGCATAATTGCCGCCGCATTTAGCTGCACCCGTCCCGCCGGGGGCGGCACGGCTATAATCTTGCGATACCCAAAGCGAGACCGCAGGGGCCCCGCTTTTGAAATAGCCACCTGCGGCCGACGCAATGACCATATACAGATATTCAGAGGACGGCTTGACGCCCAAAAAGGCTTCGCTCGCGATCATGAAGGGGCGCAGGTAAATGGAACCACCCTCAACATCGGGGAACCAATCCCGATCAATCTGCACAAGCTGTCGGCAAGCCTCGATGAACAGATCTTCGGGAAGCTCCGCCATCGCCATGCGCCGGGCAGAGGCATTAAACCGCTGCGCATTGGCCTCTGGCCGGAACAGAGCCATTGCGCCATCTTCCAATCGATAGGCCTTTAGGCCTTCAAAAATTTCCTGCGCATAATGCAGCACTGCCGTCGCTGGATCGAGCACAAGCGGCTGGCGCGCGTGGACTTTTGCATCATGCCACCCCTGCCCTTCGACATAACGGATCGTCACCATATGGTCGGTAAAGACTTTGCCAAAGCCGGGCGCTGCAATGCGGTCTGCGCGCTCCTCGGCAGAAACGGGGTTGGCAGAAGGTATAATCGCGAACGGGATATTGGCGCTCATCGAGAGGGAAACTTTCTATTGCCCGCAGGGGAAAACCCGCAACTTCCTGTCCCCGCTATGCGAGGCGCGGCCCAAGGTCAACGGGGGTTTATGGAGAATTAGTCAGGCCTTGCGGCATCGGCTAGTTCGCGGCTGCGCTTGGCGGCGGCGGCAACTGTTGCTGCCATCAATTCGGCCAGATCAGAGGCATCCAGAACCGTTAAGCCCGCATGGGTGGTGCCATTGGGGCTGCGCACAGCTTCGGCCAAATCAGACGGCGCCTGCCCCGTTGAAAGCGCCAATCGAGCAGAGCCCGCCACCGTCTCCAACGCAAGCCGCAGCGCCAATGGGTGCGACAGGCCCTGCAGCACCCCTGCTTTGGCCAATGCATCGATAAAGCGAAAGACAAAGGCAGGGCCAGACCCTGAAACGCCAGTCACAGCATGAAAGGCATCTTCATTCCCAACCCACTCCACATGGCCCAGAGGTGTCATCAACTGGTTAATCTGGGCTTTTCCAGCCGCATCAAGCGTTGGCCCGAAAACAACGCTGACCCCTTCGCCAATGGCGGCAGGCATATTGGGCATGACGCGAACATAAGCGGCAGCGCCCGGCAAATACGTCTTGAGGCTCTTAGTTTCCACACCAGCGAGAATAGAGACGACCAGCGTATTTGGTCCAATGGCCAGTGTCGGCGCAACCTCAGCCAACATTTGGGGCTTTATGCCCAGCAAGAGAATATCTGGTGCAGGCCCCTGCGCCTTGGTGGCCAGCCTAACGCCTGCGGGCAGTTTGGAAGAGGCTGGATCAATAACCAGAATAGTTTGCGGATCGACCCCGGAGTCAATCCAACCACGCAGCATTGCGCCTCCCATATTGCCGCATCCGACCAGCCAGATTGCGGCTTTGGCGCTCATGCCTCGCCCTGAGTTTCGACCATGGCAGATGTAATGGCCTCGCGCGGTGTTTTGCCGCCCCAAAGAACGAACTGAAAGACCGGATAGAACCGATCCAGTTCATCAATGGCGGCTTCAACCATGACTTCGGCCTGATCAAAGGAGAAAACGGCCTCCCCGCTCCCCGAATCCAGCAAGGCGGCATGGCGGTACACAATGATCCCGGTTGAGGGCCAATATTCAAAATGGCCTAGCCAAAGCTGCTCGTTGATCAAGCCAATGGCTTCATACACGGACGCTGCTTGGTTTTCGGTGACCTTAATGTCGGGAAACGCCAGAAATTGCAGCACGCAATCATCGTCGCGCCAAAGGCCGCGCAGCTCGTAGGTGCTCCAAGCGCCCTTGGCCGAGGCGACGATTTCATCATCCCCAATACGCTCATGCAGCCAGTTATGCGCCGAAAACCAGCTTTCAAGGGTTTCGATAGGCGCGCCTGCGGCTTGCGCCATGTCGAGGGATTCCATGCTCATCTCGGTCTGCTTGCCGTTTAAAGATAGAAACGAGCAAGGACGCTGGTGGGTTCCCGAGACAAAATTGTGGACAAGACCGTTGGTCAGCCCTTTGATTTGCCCTCAAGTGCATCAAGCCGGGCCTTCAGGGCATCGGCCTCTTCGCGCGCGGCAACGGCCATTGCCTTGACCACCTCAAACTCATCGCGGCTCACAAAATCCATCCCGCCAATCCATTCGCGGAATTTTTCCCGCGTGGCGGACTCCGCTTCGCGGCCCATGCCGGCAATCGTGCCTGCAGCGCCATTCACGAGCTTGGAGAGATCATCAAAGAAGCGGTTTTCGGTCTGCATGTCTTTATCCTTCAAGCCAAAGGCAGGTCAGCCCCCTATTTGGGGACGCGCAGCGGCGGAGACAAGGGTTTCCGCATTGGGGTTGAGTTGATCAATCTGATAATTCAAAATCGAGGCAAAGCTGAGCCAGACCATATAGGGCAGCAAAAGCCACGCCGCAGCCTTACGAATGGGCGCAACCGCAAAGCTTGTCGCGATCGTCAGCGCCAAAATCACAAGAATAAGATAAAAGGCGATTGTCACCTGATGCCAAGCAAAGAAGAGCGGTGACCAGGCCAAATTCAGCACCAATTGGGCTAAAAACAGCGTCAGCGCCCTCCCTCGCCCCGGCGCATCCTTCGCGGCCAATATCATGGCGAGCGATACGCCAATCATGATGTACAAAATCGTCCAAACAACACCAAAAACCCAGCCGGGGGGAATGAAGTCGGGGCGTTCAATTGCAAGGAACCAGCCATTGTCATAGCCAGAATTGGCAAGCCAGCCAGATATCATGCCGAGGGCAACGACAAGCGGCACCATGACCACCGCCCATCCTAGAAAGGATCCTGAAGCGGCCTTATGTTTCTTTGCGGTCATCGTCGCCTCCGTCAAAACTAAGGCTAGAGTTTAGGCTAGGTGCGGCGTGCCGCAAGCACCAATTCCTGCTTGTTCCTGAGGCAGATCAAATATCAAAAACGAGCTGAGCCATATAGGTGCGCCCGCTGGAATAGGTGAAGCCCCCGCTGGAGGAGACTTGCCAGCCATAATCATTCAGCGCGTTCTGCAACTGGGCACGAATGAGCATGGGATGCCCATCCACCTTAAAGCGATAGCGCCCGCCCAAATTGATCGTTTCACGCGGCGGAGCGACGAAAGAGTTGAGGGGATTGGCCATGCGAGATGATAAGCTTTCCAGCGCCACATCGACGGATATCGGGCTTGTCCCGCCGGCAAATCGCCAATCAATATTAGCAATGCTCCGGCGACGCACAGAGCCCACTGGCTGCTTGCCGATCAACCCAGCAGTCACGGCTTCTCCCGAGATAACAGGATCAAGAAAGAGCGAGCCGGCGACCAGGGTGACGCCCGGCGCAACAGCCCCTGCTAGAGATAGCTCAAAACCGCGATTATCAACCTGCCCCAGCTGGCGATAACGCAACGAGGGATCAAGGTTGAAATAGGGCTTGCTGACGGAAAATAGGCCGGCAACCAATGTCAGCTTTGGCGTCACGCCATAGCGCAGGCCGAAATCAATCTGGCGCGTGCGAATGGCGGGCGGTGCTTCAGAACGATTGGAAGCAACATCAGGGGCAATCAGAGCCTCTTCCAGCCCCCTTACAAAGCCACCATAAAGCGATAAACGGCCCGCCAGACGAACGGAGCCCGCCGCGGTGACCAAAATGGGATTATCCCGCGTTTCCAAAACAGGCAGCCGCACATCAGCAAAGTCCAATTTTTTGGTATAGCTTGTGCGCGAGGCCGAAAGATCAAAGCTACCTCGATCCAGCCACTTAAAGCCATAAGCCAGCCCCCAGTTCATTTGCTGAACATGGTCCTCATCTTTCACCTGAGGCAGCAACACTGGCTTTGCTCGGAAATCTGGCGTGATTGCAGAGCTTGGTCCCAGATCAATCCGCTGAACACCGCCAAATAACCGATCCTTCACCCGACCACGGGCGCTGACGATGATGCGATGTTCAACCGCACCCATTCGGAAATAGCGGGTAACGCGTCCCTCGCCGGAAAAGCTGCGGGTTTCGCTATCAGGATCATAAATAATTGTTCGACTGCTAGCTGAGCCATCAGCGTTAACGCCGCGCAAAAGGTCAGCGAAATTGGTTTCGCTATGTGTGCGGAACTTAAACACACCCGCCTCAAACAACCACGGTCCTTTGGCAAGCTTGCCGATGCCCCCAATGGTGGTGCCCATTCCCTTGCGATCCGTCCAAGACTGACCAAGAAACAGGCCGCGCGGGACAATTGGCAAGTCTTCGCCGACGGCTGGAAAGATCGTCACATGCGCCTCATCCCCGCGATTTGTGAAGGCACCTGCAAAAACGGTGAACATGGCAGCACCCGTCGGGCGCCAGACGACGGACCCGCCATAGGAGCGGAACCCGTTGCGACCACCCTCTGGCCGAACCTGCTCCCGAAAACCATATCCACCCGCAATGCCAAGCTTTTCACCAGCAAGGGGAAGCCTGAATTCCAAATTACCGGCAACACCGCCAAAGGGGCCGCGCTCAACCATCCCGCTAAGGATCGACTTTCCCTCATAAAGGGTCAGATTATAGTCCACGATCCCTGTCGGAGCTGGAAAAGGCACACCTTGCGCCGAAAGGCCGACACGCACCGTTGATCCTTCAACAATCCGCGATGGAACCCGCTCCACATGATCAAAATACAGCCCTTCAATACGCACATTGCCGGCGTCAACGGGGTTAAATCCGCGCACATCCTCTGCACTATAAAGACCAATTTTCTCGCTGCCGATCGTCTTGCCAAAAGCATCGCCAGATTGGGTGACCAAATTTTCAGAGGTCCGCTGCGCTGAGGCCATAGCAGACCACAGCACGGCCACTCCGGCGAGAAGGCGCAGACAGGTTTTCATAGTCCCCCAGTTGACCGCTCAGACGGGCTTTCGCGCGGCGATCAGAAATTCGATATTACCCTCAGGCCCTTTGATCGGGCTTTCGGTCAGCCCTTCTACGAGCCAACCTATCTCGGTCAACCAGCTTTTCACATCCGCACACACGCTTTGGTGCACGTCAGGGTCGCGAACAACGCCTCCCTTTTCAACATCTTGCCGCAGCGCTTCAAATTGCGGCTTGATCAGCGCGATGAGCCCGCCCCCTGGCTTTGCGAAGGACAAAGGCCGATCCAGAACTTTGGCAAGACTAATGAAGCTGGCATCGCAGACGATGAGATCAACGGCTTCCGGGATATGCACGTTCGTGAGGAGCCGGGCACTGGTGCGTTCCTGCACAATAACCCGCTCATCCTGCCGCAACTTCCAAGCGAGCTGGTTTGTGCCGCTATCCACGGCGAACACTTTGGCGGCGCCCCGCGTCAACAAAACATCGGTGAAGCCGCCCGTCGAAGATCCAACATCTATGGCAATCTGGCCCGCAACATCCCATCCGAAATGCGTCAGCGCATGATCAAGCTTAATCCCGCCGCGTGATACCCAAGGATGATCCCGGCCCCGCACGGTCAGATGCACGTCATCGGGTATTGGCTGACCTGCCTTTTCAACCTTTCGGTCGCCGGCATAGACCGACCCGGCGAGGATCAAGGCTTGGGCACGCGCGCAGTTTTCAGCTAGGCCGCGATCGACCAGCAACTGATCCGCACGCTGTTTCGCCATCTTTGCTCAGGCGCGCTTTTCAGATTGGGCCACCGCCGAATTGATCCGCAAAGCCTTGAGCGCCGCCTCAACAATATGCGGCGCATTCAGCCCGGCATCATCATATTGTTTTTGCGGGCTATCCTGGTCTTGAAACGCATCGGGAAGGCGCAGCGTCCGCAATTTCAGACCCGCGTCGATCAAGCCCTCATCACTCGCCATGGTCAAGACATGTGCGCCCAAGCCGCCAATGGCCCCCTCCTCAACCGTCACCGCAACCTCATGCGTGGTCAGCAACGTCCGGATCAAGTCAGTATCCAGCGGCTTGGCAAAGCGCAGATCAGCAACCGTTGTGCTCAACCCTCGCGCCTCAAGCTGCTCTGCCGCCTTCAACGCTTCTTCCAAGCGCGTGCCAAGCGAGAGAATGGCGACTTTCTTGCCCTGCCGAACAATCCGGCCCTTCCCAATGGGAAGCTGTTCTGGCGTTTCGGGCAAGGCAATTCCTGTTCCATTGCCACGCGGATAACGCACGGCAATTGGCCCGCTGTCATGCAAGGCAGCCGTATAGGTCATATGCACCAGCTCAGCCTCGTCAGACGGCGCCATGACGACCATGTTGGGCAAGGTCGCCAGATAGGTGATATCAAATGACCCTGCATGGGTGGATCCATCGGCACCAACCAGACCCGCCCGATCAATGGCAAAGCGAACTGGCAGGTTCTGGATGGCCACATCATGCACGACCTGATCATAGGCGCGCTGCAAGAAAGTGGAGTAAATCGCACAAAAGGGGCGCATCCCCTGCGCGGCAAGTCCTGCGGCGAAGGTCACGGCGTGCTGTTCAGCAATGCCCACGTCAAAAGCGCGGTCTGGGTGGGCGCTCGCAAATTTATCCACCCCTGTGCCCGACGGCATGGCAGCGGTAATTGCACAAATTCGAGGATCAGTATCGGCAATTTTTGCAAGCGTTTCGCCAAAAACATTTTGGTAGGAGGGCGGCCCCGGCGGAGCTTTGACCTGAGCGCCTGTCACCACATCGAATTTTTGAACGCCATGATATTTATCGGCGGCAGCTTCTGCGGGGGCATAGCCATGGCCCTTTTTGGTCACGACATGGATGAGGCACGGCCCTTCGGCGGCATCGCGCACATTTTCCAGAACCGGGATCAGATGGTCGAGATTATGGCCATCAATGGGGCCGACATAATAAAAGCCCAATTCCTCAAATAAAGTGCCGCCCATGGCCATGCCGCGTGCAAATTCATCGGTCTTTCGGGCGGCAATATGCAAGGGCGCTGGGAGGCGGCGTGAAATCTTCTTCGCCAATTCCCGCAGGTTCAAGAATGGCTGAGACGAGACCAATCGTGCCAAATAAGCAGATAGCCCGCCAACTGGTGGGGCAATCGACATGTCATTATCGTTGAGAATAACGATGAGGCGGTTGCCCGCGTCCGCCGCATTATTCATCGCCTCATAGGCCATGCCCGCAGACATCGCCCCATCGCCAATGACGGCAATCGCCCTGCCCGGCGCATTCTTCATCTTATTGGCAATGGCAAAGCCAATGGCCGCAGAAATCGAGGTTGAGCTATGCGCGGCACCAAAGGGATCATAGTCGCTCTCAGCACGCTTCGTGAAACCGGAAAGGCCCCCGGTCTGCCGAAGGGTGCGAATGCGCTCACGCCGCCCAGTGAGGATTTTATGCGGATAGCATTGGTGCCCAACATCCCAGATGAGCTTGTCATCGGGCGTGTTGAAAACGTAGTGAATGGCCGTTGTCAGCTCAACCACACCAAGGCCAGCGCCAAGATGGCCGCCCGTAACAGACACGGCAGAAACGGTTTCCGCGCGCAGTTCATCTGCAAGCTGACGAAGCTGGTCAGGGCGCAAACTGCGCAAATCAGCAGGAATGGTTACCGTATCGAGCAACGGTGTCGAAGGGCGATCAGTCATGACAGGGGTTGTAGCCGAGCAAATAGCGTCTGTCGAACATCTGCGTGGCTTTATGGACCTTTTAACGGGGACAGCTTTTGAACGTTGAAATGCCTGGGTTTAGTGAACGAAGCGCGCCACCACATCACGGTAGCTGCGGCTCACCTTCACCTGCGCGCCGGACTCAAGAACAAGGAAACATTCCCCATTGGTGTGCGGCTTCACTTGTTTAACGAGATCCAGATTAACGATTGTAGAGCGATGCACTCGCTGAAATCTGCGCGGGTCGAGGCGCTTTTCCATGTCTTTCATGGTCTGGCGCAGGATCAACGTCTCTCCGCCTGTATAGATGCACATATAGTCCCCGGCGGCATCAATGCGTTCAATTGTGTCGACATCAACGCGGAAAATCTGCCCCTGATCCTTGATATTGATCAGCTTTTCAAAGCGATTGGCGGCGGGGGCATCATCACCATCGACAATTTCTTCATGAAAATCGGGTGCATGTTCGGCGAGCGCCTCTTTCAGCCGCCCGGCCTCTTCCACGCCCTTTTTCTCGGCCAATCGTTGGCGAACTCGCTCCAACGTCGCGGCCAACCGATCCTCTTCCACGGGTTTCATCAGATAATCCGTCGCCTGCGCCTCAAATGCACGGATCGCGTGATCTGAATAGGCGGTCACGAAGACAAAAAGGGGCGGTTCCAGTTCGGCAAGGCCGGACACAACCGAAAATCCGTCAAATCCAGGCATCTGAATATCCAGAAAGACCAGATCGGGCTTGTGCGTCTTAATCGCGCGAATGGCCTCTCGGCCATTGCTGCACGTTTCAATGATCTCAACATCAGGATGCGCTTCAAGCCTCAAGGCAAGGCCCTGAATAGCAAGGGTTTCATCATCGACGAGAATGGTTCGGATGGTCATGCGTCCTCCAACCTTGGGGATTCTGTCTGGAATGGAATATCGATCAGCACCTGAAAGCCCTTGCCTGTCCGCGTCTGCGTTTCAAAGCGATGGTCCTCACCATAGGCCTGACTGAGCCGATCCCGAATATTGGCAAGTCCAACCCCGGTCGACCCACTCTCCCCCATGCCATGATCGCCACATTCACCGCCCGTATCGGCGACGGTGATCTGCACCCTATCCCCAGCTAGGCGTGCCGCAACCGCAATGTCCGCCCCCTCTTCTTGCGGCGTCACGGCATATTTAATGGCATTCTCAACAAGCGGTTGCAGCAGCAAAGATGGCAACTTTGCATGTTCCACCGCAGGATCAATATCAAAAGAGGGCCTCAACCGGTCTTCAAACCGCATCTTTTCAATCTCAAGATAAAGTTTGAGCGTCTCGACTTCCTGTTCAATCGTGACTTGGGCAATGGCCTCATTCGCTAATGTGTAGCGCAGGAAGGACGATAACCGAGACAACATCGCATTGGCCCGCTCTGTTTGCTTGAGCAGCACGAGGGTGGAGATGGAGTTAAGCGTGTTGAACAGAAAATGTGGGTTAAGCTGATAACGCAGCATGGCCAATTGCGCGGATGTCGCCTGATTTTCGAGCTTCAACAGCTGGTCGGCCTGTTCTTCAATGATCAGGTAGAAGTTAATGCCGTAATAAAGAGCCGCCCAAGCGCCGAGCAGGAGGCTGTTCAGCGAAATTGCGCTCAGGAACAATGCTCCGTTGAAGGAACCGCCCTCCCGCTCCAGCAGATTAAAGACCCAAGCATCGACCATGGAATGAAGCAGAACCGCGACAATGAAGGTCACAACGGAGAGACCCCATGTCACAAAAGGCCTACGGTTGATGAGCCAGCGGAACACGCCCCCCATAATCAGCGTCAGAGAATATCCGGTCGCCGTCGAGACGAGCAACGGGACGATCCAAGACACGCTCATCCCAGCGCCGACCCCAGATGCGAGTCGCAGCATAAGATAAAAAGACCAGCCAATCGTCTGGAGAACCCAGAATGCGCGGCTTTTGTCCGCAAAGAACGGCTGATTACTGAGCCCAGGAAGTGCCATAGCGCATTGTTCTAGCCGAAGCAGACGCGCAATTGAAGCCTTTGCCCGTGCCCGCTATGCTACATCAAAGACAAAGGAGACATAGGATGGCTGATATCGACCAAATGGAGCAAACGGCTCAGTTCCACAGCATGACCGAAGGCACGCAGGAAGATTGGGACATTATCATGACCCATTTGCGTCCCTTCTCCCGCAATGGGGGCGCGCGTGTTCTGGATCATTTGCGCCTTTTGGAGGGGGATTGCGGCGGCTTTGCTGTCGATCGGTTGACCCATTGCCTACAAACCGCAACGCGCGCTCATAGGGATGGCCGCGATGAGGCTTATGTCGTGACAGCTCTGCTCCATGATATTGGCGATACGCTCGGAGCCTATAACCACCCGGATGTTGCCGCCGCGATCATCAAGCCCTTTGTATCGGAAGAGCTGCATTGGATCACCCAGCATCACGGGATTTTCCAAGGCTATAATTTCTTCCACTTTATCGGCCTCAATCGCGACATGCGGGAGAATTTTAAGGGCCATGAACATTATCAGGCAACAGCCGACTTCATTGAGAAATATGATTGCCCGGCCTTTGACCCCAATTATGACATCGCGCCTTTGAGCTTCTTTGAACCTATGGTCATGCGCCTGTTCGAAAAGCCACTGAACAGCCTTTATAAACGCGCGATGGATTAATCCCCCTGGCGGCCTGACCAGTCGCCGCCTTTATCCCGTCCAGACAAAGAAAAACCGCCGCCCCTTTCGGGACGGCGGTCTTTTCTTGTGCGGTAAAGAGCGGCTTAGAAGCCGATCTGCAACGTCCCCATGATCGTGCGGGGCGAGCCAACCGAGAAGTTCGGGTTCGCGCCATTTGCAGCGCAGGTATAACCACCCGTCGGGCAGACATTGCCGTGGTTGATCTGCGTGCTGATGTTGCCGAAGTAGAACTTGTTGAACAGGTTGATGACGTTGAGCTGGAAGAATGTCTTCTTGAAGCCCAGCTCTTCAAAGCTGTACCGCGCGTTCAAATCGAACAAGGTGTAGCTTGGCGACTTCACATCGTTGACGTCCGTTGCATAACGATCGCCGACATATTTGCCCTGCAAGCCAACCGACAATGCACCAAGGTCAACCGATGCACGGCCACCAAAGGACCAACGCGGCGTTTCCGTCACATATTTTCCGGCCGTCGGCGCAAAGATGGTGATGTTCGTCTGACCGGTTGGCGCTGTGCTCGTACGGCCAATCTCAATGTTCTGCTGAAGCTTTGAGTTGTTGTACGATGCAAAGGCATACAAGGTCACAGGTTCAATGACCTGATAGCCAATGTTGGCATCAAAGCCATAGGTCTTTACCTTACCGACGTTCCGGTCAACCGAGATACCCTGAGCCTGATCGAAGGAGGTAACAATACGGTTCTGATAACCGATGTACCAACCCGTCAATTGAGCCTGGATCTTGTTGGTTGTGTAACGCGCGCCAAGGTCAAATGCGTCGGTTGTTTCCGGCGTAACGGTGACCGAAGGCTGACGATATAAATTGTCCGTACGCGGAGCCGAGAAGCCCTTGGCGTAGCTGGCAAAGATGCTGACGTCATCCGTCGCCTTATAGGTCAGGCCTGCGTTTGGCAGCACCTTGTTGAACTTATAATTGGCGGAGAACGGCGCATAGAGCGAACCCGAAGGCAGCGTCGTGGCGTTCGGCGCAACGATGGTCAACGTGCTCACCGGCTGGCTTGTGCAAGTTGCAAAGCCGCTGCCGCCCGTCTGGGTGTAGCAATAGTTGGTCAGGTCACGCTTGAAGAACGGCGCGCGAACGCCAACCTCAACGCGCAATGCGTCGTCCATGAACTTGCCGATATACTGACCGGAAATCTGGTTCAGCAGAGCAATCGACAAACGATCACGCTGGCGCAGCGCATAACCGTCAGCCGTCAAGACCGAACGTGCAATGCGCCCACCAAATGGGCTTTCTGGGTTACCAGCCGAGTCAAGATAGCCCCATTCACCCGTCTGACGGTGACGCGCACGGTCAAAAGTGTAGGCAAGACGCAGGCGATGCTCCGGTGACAATTCATAAATTGCCGAAGCCATGGCCGTCCAGCGGCGCGTATTCGTGTTGTTCGGCGTGTAGAAGCCAACGCGGTCAAGCGTATCGCCATCGGCATTATAATCTGCGCCCGTGCCCGTGGTGATCGAGCCCTTCGTCAAGGTCGAATTTTCTTCCTGCAACGTGTAACCGCCGCCATTGGCAAGAACATATTGGAAAGACGCATCGGCCGTCAGGGTCAGCTGATCTGTGACCGTAAAGCGCGAGTTGAAGCGCGCGTTGCCCGTGTTCGACGGGTTGATACGCAGGTTATAATAATTGGTGCAGGTGAAAGCGGCGGCGCCTTCATCCTGACGACCTGCGCCCGCTGTCGGCTTCACGCAGCGTGCATCATTTTCAAAGTTGAGCAAGCTCTTGAGCTGATACCCAGCAATGGTCGACAGATCGAGCGGAACAGCCGAAGACACAGCAGTCGCTGCCGGGATAACTGCTGACGTAAACAGCGTGCGGAAATCGTTGACGCTGGGGTTACGATAGAAGTTGTTGCGGTTCTGGTTGTAATGGCCAGCCAGCGAGATGAAATCGCCATTATCGCCAATGGGCTGATAAATCTTGGCGTTATACTGCTGCTTTTCGATACGGCCCGGGCCCTTGAACTTGTCGTTGCGCGCCGTGCTGCCCGCAACCCAAAGACGCGTGCCGCTGTCGTTCAGTTCACCGAAGTTGAACAGGCCGAATGCGCGGGTATAGTTGTTCTCACCAACCGACATGCTGGCAATAGCTTCCAAATCCTTGCTGCCGAGGATCGTGCGATAGTTGACGGTGCCACCAGCCGCCGATGCGGTCGGGCTGTCGACATCGGTCGTGCCGAGGTTGACGTTCACCTGCTCCACCAGCTCAGGATCAAGCTGCTGGTTCGAATAAATGGCATAGTTGCCAGAGTCATTCAGCGGGAAGCCGTCAAATGTCAGCGAAATACGGTTGCCGTCAAAGCCACGGATACGGATGTTGCCGCCCGATGAGCCATAAGCGTCCGAGTTGGTGAAGTTCACACCGGGGATCAGGTTGATCGTGTTGAGAACGGTCTGACCAGCAGCCTGCGTCGTAATTAATTCTTGCGTGATGATGCCGCGCGCCTTGGTCGCGTCTGGAACAACAATCCCGGAAAGGCCGTCATCACCTGTTTGGGCGGTGACGATGATGTCTTCAACCGCGATTGAACCCGAAGACTGTGCAAAAACGGGCGTGGCGGCAACAATCGCGATCGTGGCGACGCCTGCGTAAAACTGCTTTCTCATGATAGACCCCCATAAGGTAATTGGCCGGATGCCACTTCAGTGCGACCGGAGCGCAATGGCGCCCATATATTTCGCTCACATGACACGCCAGTTGAATTAATCTCGTTAAATAACTTGGATTTAAAGCGTTGCAAAAAAGCAACGGTCATCCTCAAATTGGCTGAATAATCAACGCCCTACTTTACGCAGCGGCACCGGAATATTGCAGATATCCGTTCCACCCGCTGGAACGTTGAAAAACGCATCGCGGCGGTTCGCCCGCGCCTCTGCATAGCGACGAAAGGATGCGCTTTCTGTAGACAGATATTGAAAATGGGCACGCGCGCCTTCGTCTATCTCTGCTGCCATGCGCAGGGATTGGATGGTTACGCGCTCTTCGGCCTTTTCATAAAAGCCAAGAGCCCCCATCCCCCGAGGCAGGCTGGACAGATGCTCTATCCCCGCAACAACCCGCCCGGCCAAAGCAATATTCCGATCCAAATGGCGCGGCGCATGGCCGATAACGACATAAAGCTCCGCCCCCGTTCCTGTGTCGGGTGCAAGATTACGGCCAACGCCCATCATGCCATAGCAATGCACGGGCCAATTGCGGATGCCCTGTGCCGAGCGTTCTCCTGCGATCGGCCACCCCTTGAAAAAGCTGCTCCAACGCTGCGCCGTATTTTTGGGCACGAATATGGGACCAAGCCCTTTGGGCGAAGGCAGCGCACCCGACGCGAGATAGTCCGCGTCCGTCATGCGCCGCAGTCCGCTAGGCAGATGCTTGGCAGATGCCTTATCCTCCGCCGCCGGGTCACCCCATTGCACCACATAATTGTCCTGCACCCGGACAATCGCCAGCCCATCCCACCAATGCGCGCGCGCCAGCGTTCGGATGTTATCCACCCAGCCTTGCGAAAAGGGCGCTGGCATCACCTGAAGGACAATCCGCCGCGCCCTGCCCGCTGCATCGGCCGTCAAATCCATGATCAATAAATCTTCGGGCGCAATATCGACCCAATCTTGCGCTGGGGCCGCCGCCACAATTTCGGACGGGGCCAAGGGCGGGCTTGGCGCAGCTGCCAAAAGCGGCAGGGCAAGCATTGGAAGAAGCCATCTTTTCATAAAGCGCATAATTGCACACCACCAAGCCTTGCGAAACCCATCGACGCACGATAGGGCGCATCCCTTCCAGCGCGAATTGATGGATCGCCTGATTCCGGACCTGCTTCAGCCGACCAGCCAGCAGCCTCCCGGCAGGCATAATGCGGAGCGGTGGCCGAGTGGTCGAAGGCGCTCGCCTGGAAAGTGAGTATACGGCAAAACCGTATCGAGGGTTCGAATCCCTCCCGCTCCGCCAATTTTCCTCAAAATCCGTGGCTTTTATTAGCGGGACGTTAAAGTTACCAAAAACGCTCCCCGATAGTTCCGTCGCTAGGACACCCCCCACCCTCTCTTAAAAACCTGACCGGCCAGACCCTACCGGGGTGCCCCCCCTATCTACCTAAGGCCTTTAAAAGCTTCGATCAATTCTTACTCGGATCACCCTGCGGCATTGCATCGAATAGACCGGTGACCAAGCAATCTCCAAGTATTGAATTGACGGGTTTAGTTAGAGCATCTTCTTCGCCACTCAATTGGGCCTCCATGGCCCGCCCGATTTCAAATTCCTGAAGTGTCCCGCTAATCCCATTTAAGATTTTGGTTTTATCACCATCTGAAATCTTCTTTGCGGCCACCAAAAGCTTCGGCCGGGCACATTTTCGAATTGAGCTCACCACTGCCTTAGGAAACTCAGGATCAGTCTCTATTTTGGCCAAGTGCTTATTCAAAAAAGCATCGACAAAGACTTCATTGGGATCTTCAACAGACCCTAATCCACAAGCTGAAAGCATTAGACAAGCCAAAGCAGCAGAAAGTAGACGCATAATTGGAACCTCCATTAATTATTAGTAATTTAGTCAAATTATCCGACTAAATGTCAACATGGTTTTTCATTTTTAAAATGTTACTTGCGCCACCCACGATGACATTTAATAATCATTGAAAGGCCCATATAGGAGAGAGAAATGAGCCCCAAATTGATAGCTTCAGCAGCGCTTGTTTGTCTGACTTCTTTAGGCGCGACAACTGATGTAAAGGCGACTGCGTCCTCAGCGGCTCAATCTGCACCAACGATCTTGCCTTCTGACATTCAGGGCAAATGGGCTTGGGTTTATGAAGAAAACATGTCGCTCCAGGCAACGTGCGACGACCCTGAGAGCAAAGGCATCGTTGACATTACGGGCGACCACATTGATGGATATGAGCTTGGCATGAAGGCCCTTAACGCGACCGGCATGGTAGGGACGCCCAAAGGCGACCAGTGGAAAGTACTCGTCTCTATGTCCATTGAGGGCGAGTTGATTTCCGATACACTAACAATCCTGAAGACCGAAACTGGCACTCTATCCATCGCTGGCCAAGATGTGAATTTCAGCAACCTTCAGAAATGCGGAGAGCTTTAGTTAATCCCAGTGAAGCCGGCGAATAACGCCATAAGGCAAGAGTGAAACGGCAGCGCGTTTGATACCTATCATTCGGGCCCCTGCTTGCTGGAAACTGGTAGCGCGCTGACTGCACCCACCGCCACACAGTCAATGATCTCAATGACCAAGGTTGAGATTGTCGCGCGCCCCACCCCTTCAAGATCTTGGAAATCGCGACCGCACCCCTTGGGCACACAGTGTTTTTGGCTGATGGGTCGCAAGCTTCGGCCGGTCTTCGTTGAGGCCAGCATTTGATGCTTGCGCCACGATTGGGTAGCGTCAATACGATTGTTTGGGGAGGGCATGATGGCATCAAATATGGCATTTGCAGCGGCGCTGTTTGCGGCACTTATTGCGGCACCTAGCGCCGCTGCACCAGCGCCTGTCGCGATGAGCGAAGCAGACGGACAGTCGCCCGCGCCGCCGCTTATACTGAACGCTCGCGACAGAGCGATTACCGAAAACCGCATTTTAGCTGAACGGCTTGATACGATCATCCCTGCGATCATGCGCGAACAGGGCATCGATTTATGGGTGTTGGTGGCCCGCGAATATTTTGAAGAGCCGGTGGTTGCGTCGATGCTTGATGCCGAGAATATGCACGCACGCCGGCGGACAATTCTGATCTTCCACGACACGGGTGAAGGGAAACCGATCGAGCGTCTTACTGTCAGCCGCTATGGGCTTGGCGGTTTGTTAGCGCCCGCTTGGGATCCCGATAAACAACCTGACCAGTGGCAGGCGGTTGCAGACATCATCACGAAGCGTAATCCTACAAAAATTGCGATCAACACGTCCGATCTTTATCAGTTTGCCGACGGCATGACGCTCAGTCAGCATAAGAAATTCGTTGCCGCTTTGCCGGCTCCTTTGCATTCGCGGATCGTCAGCGGCGAAGCACTCGCAATCCGTTGGCTTGAAACGCGCACACCTGCCGAAATGGAAATCTACCCCGCAATAATGCGCACGGCCCATAAGGTGATTGACGAGGCGTTTTCTCGGTCGGTTATCACCCCCGGCGTAACAACCGCGAAGCAGGTGCAGTGGTGGTATCGCGACCGACTGCTTCAGCTCGGTCTCGATCCGTGGTTTCATCCGTCCGTTGCGATCCAGCGCGAAGGGGCGAAAGGCATGCTTGAAGGCGACGAAGTGATCCTACCTGGCGATCTGTTATGGACAGATTTTGGCATCACCCACCTCCGGCTTAACACCGATACGCAGCATCTCGCTTATGTGTTGAAGCCGAACGAGAGTAAGGCGCCTGCAGGCCTCAGCCAGGGGCTAGCGAACAGCAACCGTGTGCAGGATATCCTCACCCGCCATTTTGCGATTGGGCGCAGTGGGAACGAGGTGCTGGCGCTTGCGCGGGCGGAAGCGGTGGCGGCGGGGCTTGATCCATCGATTTACACGCACCCGATTGGCTTGCATGGTCATGGCGCAGGCCCATCGATCGGATTTTGGGACAATCAGAATGCTGATCCTCGTGGCGGCGGCTTGATTGCCGCTCATACGGCTTGGTCCATTGAGTTGACAACTTACGCCGCAGTGCCCGAATGGGGCGGGCAGCGCGTCGATTTCCGGACTGAAGAGAACGCATTCTTTAATGGAACTAACGTGCGCTTCATCGACGGACGCCAAACAGAAATCACTCTCATCCCTTCCGGGCAGTAAGTCCGTTTCGTTACTTTAACTTGTCACCCAAAGTCATCCGCCTGGTCGTGATGATGGATGTGCGGTCACCGCTTGGCCTGCGGAACGTCGAAGACCTGCCTTTTGAGCGCAGGATCGACATTTGCTTCGGGGCTGTGATGTTCTGGTGGAACCGGTTCGGGCCGATTTTTGCGCTAGCCGGCGCGCCTTGATCGCCATAACGGCCAAGCCAGAGAAACACCGCCAGCCAAAATCCAAACATCACCGAGCAAGTGATTAAGGTGCGTCTGATCGTGCAAAGCGTGAAACAGCATGACAATGCCGTGCGTGAAACTTGAGATCGCTACAAACCAAAGGAAGCTGCTGTGTCGAATGGGATCCCTGATGGCGCGCGCAGCACAAATACCCAGCGCGAAATAAACGCTGACCATCATTTGATCGTAGATTGCGTTATAAGGTGGCCAGCGCCAGCCGCCCAATAAGTCGAAAAAGACCGCCAAGGGTATGCCGATAAGGCCGGCAAAAGCCCATAGGATAACTGCAGGGCGCAGCGCGCGATTGGCTTGGTCGTCATTCATGTCATGTTTAACCATAAACTCTTCGATGCTTTTACAATCGCAGAAAATATCACAACCCAAATCGCGCGGCCAGTCAAAGAGGTGAAGAAGATTGCCTAAGGCGTCGCACACCCTGGTGCCGTTTCAGGCATCCGCCAAAAAACGATAATCACGCATAATGCGACACAGGCTATCATGGCGCCAGGGGCAGCGGCCCATTCACTGCTCCTAACCAACAAATGGGCAACCAAAGGCGTGAGGCCTCCGAATATGGCGGTTGCAGTTGTCGCGCCCAATGCAAGGCCACTCAGCCTCCCTTCGCCGGGAAATTGCTCGGCAGTTGCAACTGCACCGACGGCGCTCACAGCGCCACCAAGGGCGGCCATAACAATTGCAGCAACCCAAGTGGCAACCCCACCGCCAGCCATTACGGCGAACATTGACGTTGGCAGAAATATACCGCCAAGTGCCAGTATAAGCAGCATAGGGCGTCGACCGAAATGGTCAGACGCAAGACCTATGAGAGGTGTCACGAGGATAACCGTTAAAGCCGCAAGGATCGAGATCGACAGCGCCCTTGTTTCTGGCATGATGCCAGTGGACTCAAGGAACGCCGGCACATAGGTAATACCAACATAATATGTGATTGAGCCCAACGCAGAAATCGCAAAACCGCGCGCGATGGCGCTACGGTGCAGAGTAAGTGTCTGTCGGATCGGTTGTTTCGGGACCGTTCCGGCATCTTTCTGACGCAGGAATTCGGGCGTTTCTTCGAGCGTTGCGCGGGTTATCAATACCAAGCTGGCGAGCGCTGCGCCGAAAAGAAATGGTAGACGCCACCCCCAGGATACGAGCGCGTCTTCAGGCATAGCCCAGACGGTCAAGGCCGCGGCACCAGCTGCCAACAGCGCGCCAATCTCGCTTGCCGCCGATGCGCAGCTGGTGATCAATCCACGCCGGCTATCCTTGGCACCTTCCATCAAGTAGGCGACGACGCTGGTGTATTCGCCACCAACCGAAAATGACATCAAGCAGCGCAACCCGATCAGCATCGCACCAGCAAGCGGGCCAATCTGAGCATAAGTCGGCAGCATTGCTGTTGCGAGCATTGCAACGGTCATCAAAGCCATTGAACCCAGCATCGTTAAGCGTCGACCCATCCGGTCACCAAAATGACCAAAAACAAGCGCCCCAATTGGTCGCATCAGGTAAGCGATCGCAAAGCCGCCGAGAATCTCCGTCATAGACTGTGGGCCAGTTCCGAAGAACACCCGGCCCAAAACCGTGGAAAAATAGAGGTAAAGTGTGAAATCATACCATTCAACGACTGTAGAAAGGGCAGCGACAACCATGGATCGCCGCGACATCGGCGCGCGCGAAGAGGATGAAGCGCTCTGCTCAGACTGGGAAGCGATTTCAGCCACGAGACAAGTTGGCGAATTTCCCGTCTGGTGACAAGGTTTCTTAGCCTGTTGCCAGACCAATTGATAAACAATTCTGGCTGCCGAACGGACGTCGTTTAAGGACCGACAATATTTGGCCCTATTGCGGTCGCTCTCTGCCGTGTTAGGTCCAAGGCTGATCGTTGAAATTGCAGAGGAATTGGCAATGCGAGTTACTGGGGGGTTGATGGCATCGGCGATGGCTTTGGGTGCCCTAAGTCTGAGCATGGCCAACGCGCAATCGCGTGGCTCTGCCGAAGCGCAGGTCTCTGCAGCAATTGCAAGGGTTGAGGCCCTTAATTCCAAGGTTAACGCAGTCATTGCGCTTGATCCGACCGCGATGGATCAGGCTCGCGCGCTTGACCTGCGTGGAGATGTGAGCGCGCCCCTGCGCGGCATGCCTATCTTGATCAAGGACAATATTGAGACGGCGGGTCCGCTTCCCACCACAGCGGGCAGCCTTGCCCTGAAGGACAATGTTACCGGCCGTGACGCGCCACTTGTTGCTCGGCTGCGCGCTGCGGGCATTGTAATCCTAGGAAAGACGAACCTATCGGAATGGGCCAATATCCGTTCAGACGCTTCAATCTCCGGCTGGAGCGCGATCGGCGGCCAAACCCGAAATCCGCATGCCCTGACACGCAACGCCTGTGGCTCATCGTCGGGAAGTGGTGCCGCGGTGAGCGCCGGCATGGTCGCTGCCGCAATCGGCACCGAAACCGATGGAAGCATCACCTGCCCTGCAGCGGTCAACGGCATCGTCGGGCTGAAACCCACATTGGGCCTCGTCAGCCGCACCCATGTCGTGCCGATTAGCCACAGCCAGGATACGCCCGGCCCAATGACGCGTGACGTGCGCACTGCCGCGCTGGTGCTGACGGCGATTGCGGGCAGCGATCCTTCCGATCCAGCCACACACGACGCTGATGCGCATAAGGTCAATTATGCAGCGACCCTCGACGCTGCTGCTTTGAAAGGGGTACGGATCGGTGTTCTGCGCTGGGCCACAGGTTGGCATGCCGGGGTCGACAGCCGCTTTGACGCCGCTCTAGCGGTGTTGCAGGCCCAAGGGGCCCTTCTCGTAAATATTACAGCGGCACCAGACCGTCGGCAAATTGGCGCGGCCGAAAACAAAGTACTGATGACTGAATTGAAGGCAGATTTGAACGCTTATCTCGCGACAACGCCCGCCACGGTCAGCACGCGAACGCTGACGCAGCTTATCGTTTTCAATAAAGCTAACGCCTCAAGCGAACTGGCTCTTTTTGGCCAAGAAACATTTGAAAAGGCAGAAGCCACCAAGGGGCTTGATGATCCCGATTACCTTGCCGCGCGAGACACCGCGCAACGCCTTGCCGGGAAGGAAGGCATCGACCGCATGCTGAGCGACAACTCAGTTGAGGCGCTGATTGCACCGACAGCACCACCGGCTTGGTTTATCGACCCTGTTAATGGAGATCAGGCCCCGTTTGGCGGCGCAGGCGGCCTTGCCGCCGTCGCAGGCTATCCGCATCTGACCGTCCCAATGGGTGGTATTTTGGGTTTGCCAGTGGGGCTTAGCTTCATCGGCCCACGTTGGAGCAAAGCACGCCTATTGGCCATGGGCTATGCGTTTGAGCAAGCGGCGCCCAGCATGAAGCTGACCCCGATGTTCTTGCCAAATGTTGAAGAGCAAGCCGAGGTGGTTCAGTTGCTGGCGCCCGCCAATCCGCGCTAGACCAGAGCCAATCTTCACCTCCAATCGGAGGGAGATGAGCATGCTGGCCTTCCAGACGATCAGAACGTCATGATCTGCATCGTCATGGGCTATCCGTTAGCCTGAAAGACGCTGCAGGGTCTCTAAATCGTCGACATCAACGAGTGCGCCCGGCCGACTGGGGACGCAGAGCGCATCCTTTAGCAGCATCTTGCCCCCCCGATCCCCCGTCAGTCCGGCGACGGACGGATAATGCTCCTGCGCGAAAATCGCGGGAGGTGATATGAGTGCGCCATCTTGGGAGGCCACAATGCCGCCATGCAGGGTCCAGGTGCGTGTAAGTGCCTGAAAATGTTCCGCTGGAACCAAGGGCATATCGGCAAGGCAGATCATCAGGCCATTGGCTCCGGCCTGTTCGGCGCGCTCGGCTGAAATGCGTAAGGACGACCCCATACCTGCGTCTGCATCGGAGTTAAGCACTGGTTCAAACCCCGCCGATCTCCATCCAGATGCGCATGGGTGGTCATGCCTGCGCACAATGACCCATCGGTGTGCGAAGTCCAGACCCAGAAGTGCATGGGCCGGACGCAGCCCAAGCGGCATACCTCGGAACTCGGCCGTGAGCTTATCCTCAACACCAAATCGAGCAGAGCGCCCCGCCGCCAATATCGCCACGGCAAGGCCGCTCACACGCCGAAACCAGCAGCCAGAATGCGATCCACCGACATCACGCTTAGGTGAAATGTTGCGCTATGGGCAGTTCGCGGATGCGCTTTCCGGTCGCGGCGAAGATGGCATTCGTAACGGCCGGCGCAAGCGGCGGCAGGCCCGGCTCCCCCGCACCACCCAGAACTTTGCCGTCGGCATTGATGAACTCGACCGCAATTTCTGGCGCTTCGTCCATCCGCACAATCATATAATCGTGAAAATTGCTCTGCTCCACACCGCCATCTTTGAGGGTAATCCCGCTGTAAAGAGCGGTGGTCAGGCCATAAATGATGCCGCCTTCCATTTGCGCCGCAAACCCATCAGGGTTCATGACATAGCCCGCATCGGCGCAGCACCAGACCTTCACGACCCTTGGGCGGCCATCCTGCATCTTCACTTCGGCGACTTCAGCGACAATCGTTCCGAATGACTTCACCAAGGCGATGCCACGGCCTGATCCAGGCGGAAGGGCCGAACCCCATCCTGCCATTTTTGCGACCTTTTCCAGCACAGCCTTATGCCGCGGGGATTTGCTCAGCAGCTTGCGGCGATAGTCAAAGGGGTCCTGCCCTGCGGCATGGGCCAATTCATCGATAAAGCTCTCAACAAAAAAGCCCTGCTGGCTGTGATCCACCGCCCGCAAGCTCCCAAAGCGCAAATGCATATCCGCCTTAGCATGGCGAATGGAGCGATTGGGAATATCATAATGGGCGACATCCCAAGAGCCATCCGGTCCATTCAGCTGGGTAAACGCATTATTCCAGCTAACCGGGCTGCCTTTGCCATCCAGTCCGGCCGAAAACCGGCTGGTATCGGCTGGACGATAAAAATCTTGCCGAGTGTCTTCCTCGCGCGACCAGATCATCTTGATCGGATAACCCGCCTCTTTTGCGACCCGCGCAGCTTGAACAGGATAATCAGACTCAAGTCTGCGCCCAAAGGCACCGCCAAGGTAAAGCTGATTGACCGTCACATCGTCTGCACTGATGTCCAGCGCCTTGGCCACGGCGGATCGGGCCATCAGCGGGACTTGCGTGCTCGTCCAAATCTCACATTTTCCGTCACGCACCCAAGCCGTGCAGTTGATCGGCTCCATCGCGGCATGCGCCACAAAGGGAACCTTGTATTCAGCATTCACCTTTTTCGAAGCTTTGGCCAACGCCTCAGCGACATCCCCTTCATCGGCCAGCGATGTTCCGCCTGAATTGCCCGTCGCATCGAGTGCTTTGGCAAACCTTGCCGAAAGCGTCGCACTGTCGATCTTATCCCCCTCGGTGCGCGAATAGCGCGGCTCGATCATGTTGAGCGCCTGTTGAGCTTGCCAATAGCCGTCAGCAACTACGGCCACAAAATCACCCATGTTGAGGATTTTGCGCACACCCGGCATGTCCTTTGCCGCGACCGAATTCAGGGCCTCCACCTTGGCTCCCGGCACGGGTGGGGCCTTAACCGCGACATATTTCAGTTGCTGCCCCGGAATTTGTGCATCGATACCAAAATGGGCGCTACCATTGACCTTGGCGGGAACATCGAGCCGTTGAAGCCCTTTCCCCATCAACTTGAATTGCGACACATCCTTAAGCGGTGGCGTTTGCGGCATCGGCTCACGCCCGGCAGCTTCAGCGAATTCGCCATAACTGCCCTGCTTATTTGAGCCTGTATGCCGTAGCATCGAATTCTCAGCCACGATCTCGCTTGCAGGGACCGCCCAGCGCTTAGCTGCAGCTGCGATCAACATCTGCCGCGCCGCAGCCCCTGCGATCCGCATATTATGTTGGCCCGTCGTCCGCACAGAGGAGCTGCCGCCCGTCACCAACACATCGCCCAATTTTGAGATTTGCGTGAACAGCCCGTTATACGTCGGCTCAAGCCACCTTGGCGCGTCAATCGACCAAGCGGCCACAAATTCCCGCGCGGCATCGGGAACGACATAAGAGCCATCCGCTGGAGCCTGCATGACGGAGACTTTCGCCCATTCGGCATCCAGCTCATCGGCCAGCATTTGCGCCAATGCGGTGTGCGCGCCCTGCCCCATTTCACAATGCGGCACGATTGCAGTGACATTATTGTTTTGGTCAATTTTCACCCAAGCATTGACCAATTGCTCGCCGTCACCCGTCGCGACCTTCCCGCGCAACTTCTCCACCGGGTTGCCGGGCCGCACAGCGACCCCAATGACAAGCGCCCCGCCCGTGAGCACACCTGCGCCAATAAAGCCGCGCCTTGACCATTTATTCATCGTTCAGCGCTCCGTTCCTGAGGCCGCAGCCTTGATGGCCTTGCGGATCCGCCCATAGGCACCGCACCGACAGATATTGCCCGACATTGCGGCATCAATCTCTGCATCGCTGGGGTTCGGGCTGTCTCTCAAAAGCGCCACAGCGCTCATCAATTGCCCCGACTGGCAATAGCCGCATTGCGGCACCTGTTCGTCGATCCACGCTTGCTGCAGCGGGTGCAATGCACCCTCTGGCGTCGCGAGCCCCTCAATCGTTGTGATCTTCCGTCCATCCGCTTCAGAAATGGGCGTCGAGCACGATCGGATAGGTTGCCCATCCAGATGCGCGGTGCAGGCTCCACATTGAGCGACGCCACAGCCAAATTTTGTGCCTGTCATCCCAAGCTGTTCGCGCAGCACCCAAAGAATGGGCGTCGCCGGGTCAACGTCGAGCCGTTGCGGTTTGCCGTTTACTGTCGTCTCTATCATTGCCCTATCCTATCTGCCGGATCTCGGAATTCATTAAAGTGGGTTTCGCGGTCCCGAACGCAGCATGCGTGCGGACTCGATCTGCCACCTCTGCCAAAACTGATATAGCCAATGTCGCAGGATCGCGCACCGAATGAAATAGACCAATGGGTGATGCTATTCCATCAATCGCGGCCTCTGGCACATCGCGTAAGCGCAGCGCGGCGCAACGGGCCGTGTGCGCGCGCTTGCTGCCCATTGCGCCAATATAGAAATGCGGCTGCGCCAAGGCATGGGCAATCAGTGACGGTTCCCAATCATGATCGTGGAAGAGGAAAGCCACCGCCGTCCAAGCATCGCTGACCAGCGCTGATGTGTCACTCGGCGAATGGATAACCCTAGGTTCGAACCCATCGTGGATCAGCCGATCAGCAAGCACAGCATCCGGCGTAACAATTGCTATTTCGGCACCCCAAGCGCGCCCGTGCCACGCCAACTTGGAAACGGCATCGCCATGTCCGGCAATCAACAACCGTGGGATTGGCCAATGTCCAACTGTGGCGCGCCCTAGTTCGGCCTTCCAACTGGTTGGGTGCCAATTGGGATTGAACCGCGGCGCATGCGTATTGGTCGGCAATTCTAAGGAGAAAGGGTGACGCGCATCAATTGCTCCAAGCGCCTGCTGGGCTAGCGCGCCATCGAACAGCGGCTGAAAATGAAGGTCAACCCCACCACCGCAGGGCAAGCGGATATCGATATATCGAGACCCTTGTCCAAACCGGGTGACGCGGGGTGTCGCCTCGGCAATCACTTCGCTGGCTTCAGCCACCACAGCCCGCTCTATGCAGCCGCCCGACAAAGATCCGACGAAGCTGCCGTCATCGGCAACGGCCATGTGTGCGCCCGGCTCTCGCATGGAGGATCCAGTTGCACTGACCAGAGAGATAAGCGCTGCACGCTGTCCGCGTGCCGAGCAATCAGCCAGAAAAGCAAAGATTTCTCGCTTATCCAAATTACACCAGTCTGTCGGGTTTCAATAAGCCACTTGCGTAGCGCCTCCCCTTACAGGTCGCAAGGCGGGGCCGAGGATCGACGCCAATTGCAAGTATATTTTGGCATGCTATATGCCAGTAATATTTCAAAATCCGAGGAAGGAAGAGATTTTTATGAAAAGAAACTTGATGATTTGGCCAGCAGCCGCCCTGTTGCTCTCTGCCACTCCTTCGTCGGCACAAGAGGATGTGCGCGTTGCGTGCATGCCGGACATCCGCGCCTTATGTGCCGCTGAACTGGCTAGCTTTGACATCGAAAAAGTGCGCGCCTGCCTTATTGAGAACATCAAAAAAGCCTCCCCTGCTTGTCAGGCTGCGGCAAAGGCACGTCGCGATGCGGAGCCTGCCAAGAAAGAGGGAGAATGAGGCAATGTCTGGCTGGATCATCTGGGGCGCAGCTCTGCTGACTTATGGGGTATTTCGGCTCTGGTATGATAATTGGTCTGGCCCGCTAAAGCCTGCTGAGGTTGAAGCCTTTCTGACGCAAATGGCTGGCCGCTTTGAAGGCACAGGAAACAGCGCAGAGGTTATGCGCGCTTTCCTAGAAGCCGATGATGGCCGTGAGTTCGTGATGCTCAATCTGGTCAAGGCAGAAATGGGGCAGGTTGAAGACCCAAAGACAGGCCAAATGGTTCAAGGTTTTGAGCTGCTCAAGCGATATTCCAAGCGCTTCATGCCCGTATTATTCCGCAACGGCGGCCATCCGGGCATCGTCGGTCGCAAAGTGGGCGGCTATGTCGATGCCTGGAACACTGAGGCCGATCCCGAATGGACGATCTTCGGCCTGATGCGGTACCGCAGCCGTCGCGACATGTTGAATCTGGTCATGGACCCGGCCTTTATGGAAGGGCATCCAGATAAGCTGCTTGGTACGCTGGCGACCTTTTCCTTCCCGACGCAACGGGTGGTATCCTTCTACCTCAGCCCGCGCGTGACGGTTGCACTGGTGCTCGCCCTGATCGCGGCATTGGCGCATTTGGCGTTGTTGAGCTGTGCTGGATGACCATCTTCCTGCCGCCAAGCACCAATAATCAATATCGCGGATCCCGCTATGCCGCTTGGGGCCTGACCCTTTACGCCATTGGCTGGATTATTCCCGGGATGATCCATTCCTTCCTTCCCGATGGCGGCGCGGGCACAATCGCGCGGTTAGACCTGAGCCATAATCCGACGATGATTTTCGCGATGTTCGCCTGGGCGGGTGCCACGCAAATTGTGCACGGCATCGTCACCTTGATCGTCGCCCTGCGATACCGCACGTTGGTTCCCCTCTTCCTTCTGGTGAGCCTAATCGAGCGCCTGCTGCTCAGTTGGTCTGCCTGGGTGAAACACGTTCCCATAAGCGGCCATCATCCGCCCGAACATTATGCAAGCTTAATCTGTGTGCCGTTGCTTTTGGTGTTTTTGTGGCTGTCGGTGCGGGAGCGAAAATTCCAAAGTGCAACGCCACTTTAACAAACCCTATCTTTGAGCGCGGGCCACCAGCAACTCTTCTAGTGCCGTAAAGGCGGATTGGCCAATCGGCGCATCGTCGGGGACGGCGCTTGTGAAATAGGCCAATCCCTGTTTCGTGCGGGGGTTCCACCACAGTCCAGATCGCAGACCATATGCTTCGCCTGAATGGCCCATGCGCCGCGTGCGATCCCCGAACAGATCATCATGGCAGCCGGGTAAGCCAGATCCGATCCGCTGCAAGCCGAGGCCATAGGAGCAGAAAAACCCGTTGCTCTCTCCATATTCGCCAAATCCACCATTCCCGCCTTTTGGCCCCGGCTTTGCCTGCCATTGGGCGCGAGTGAGCTCATAATTAGCTTGGGCAGAAAGGAAGGTTTTGCCGCCATTCGCCAAGATTTGGCCGATCCGGGCAAGATCATTCATGGAAATGCGCAGGCCGCCTTGGGGGCTAAACAACGACCCATTCGCGCCCGGTTGATAGCGCGATAGATCGCAAGATCCATCCTGTGCCGGGACGACCGGGCAAAGCGGAACCTGCCCCTTCAGATCGTCGCGCGCCACATCGCCATTGGCGCGGTAGAGCACCACTGCATTGCGAACAGCGTTAGTCGAGCAGCCCGCGCTCCAATTGAAGCAGGCGTCAAGCTTTAACGGTTTGAGCACCAGTCGATTGATCGCTGCGTCAAAGCGTTCGCCCGTGACGCGCTCGATGATGCTAGCGACCACGGGAAGGTTGATATTGCTATAGGCAAACCACCCGCTTTTCGGGCCATGCTCTCTATCCCACATGGCCGAGTCTAAGAGACGTTCTCGTAAGGTCAGATCGAGCGGGATGATGTACAGGTCGCCACCGTCCCTCAGGCTCGCTTGATGGCTCAGCAGCAATCGCAGAGTGATGGGTTCATCGGGAAAGGCCGGATTGCGCACCCGCCATCCAAGATAGTCAGAGACATCTCGGTCAAGGGTCAGCTTCCCTTGATCGACCAGCCGCATCACACCAAGGGCGGTCACCAACTTTGAAATTGAGGCTATCCGCACCGGATCATCGGGGGTGACCGCACGGCCCGTTGCGCGGTCCGCAAGCCCCTCAACAAGCACAGGGCGGATCACCTTTTGATCAAACGCGACAGCAACGGTTGCGGGGTCAGCCGCGACACTGGGGCCAGCAAGCAGGAAAGACAAAAGGATAAAGAATCGCATTGTCGCTGATCCTAGCCAAGCCCCCCCTTCACCCATGGCTCAATTCGGCCAATAGATGAACTCATCGCCGGGTTTGTATGTCTCGGCCAAAGTCTTGTCGACCATAATGGCCATGTCGGTCGTGCTCGCATAGAGCGGGGACTTGCGTCCACGATGATGGGCGGCAAGGATCGCCTGCAACTCGGCGAGCTTCACCCTGTTCTTGGAAGCGAGATTGACTTTCTCGGTGGGGTCGGTGGCGAGGTTGAACAACCAGGTCTTGCCCTGCTTTTCATTGACCTGAAGCTTCCAATTGCCCGCCCGAACCACTTTATAATAGCCGCTATTCCAAAATAGGGGCGCATTGGCGCGATCAACCCTGCCCTGCCCGGTCATGGCCGGCAACAAATTGCGTCCGTCAATCGTGACACCAGCGGGCAGCGAAGCTCCGCCAGCGGCGGCCAAAGTTGGCATCACATCAACATGGCCAACCGGCAAATCGCTTCGGGTTCCCGCAGGAATCCGGGCGGGCCAATTCGCGAAGAGTGGCACGCGAATACCCCCTTCGAAGAAATTGATCTTCCCGCCACGATAGGGTGCATTCAGCCCATCAAGTCCGACATAGCCAGGCCCGCCATTGTCGCTGGAAATCACGACCAGCGTATTCTTGTCCAGCCCTTCTTTTTTGAGCTTGGCCATGATCCGACCGACGCTGCGATCAAGGGAGCGGATCATAGCGGCATAAACGCGCAAACGGTGTGAGCCGATGTTGCCAACCGCATCATAATCTGCGCGGGTCGCTTGAAGCGGCGTGTGGACACCCCAATGGGCAAGATAGAGGAAGAAGGGCCTGTTGCGATTGGCCTCAATCACTTTCAACGATTGATCCGTCCAATAATCGGCCAAATAGCCGCCGGGCGCGAACTTCTCGCCGCCATTATAGCTGGTGGCATAATGGGCTGACGCCCAGAGGAAACGATCAATTGGATCGAAATCCACCTTGGCATTGACGACATTGGGATCGTCTTCAGGAAGGTGGAGCATGCCTTCCATATTCAGGCTTTCGTCAAACCCCTGATTATTCGGGCTATATTGCTTGGTCGTTCCCAAGTGCCATTTGCCGATATGAACTGTGTGATAGCCCCGTTTCTGAAGCACTTCGGCAATCGTGACCTCAGAACTTGGCAAGCCTTGCTCTTCATAGGGCGGGGAATTTGCAGCGGCCTCTGGATGATATTCTGAAGGCGGAAGGTCAGGCCGGATCTGGCTAGAGACCATCCCCACGATCCGCGGCATGCCATTGGGCGTCGGCGTATATTCAAAGCCCGTGCGCGTCGAATAGCGCCCGGTCAAAAGCTGCGCGCGCGAGGGCGCGCAGGTTGCATTGCCTGCATAGGATTGTGTGAATATGGCCCCGTCTGTTGCCAGACGGTCGATATTGGGCGTCGGCACCCGCCCCCCGGCAATCCCGCCACCAAAGGTCGACAGATCATTGATGCCCAGATCGTCAAACAAGATGAAGACGATGTTGGGCGGGCGCTTATCTGGGGACACAGCGGCAGTAGCCGGCCCCTTTTGCCAAGCAATTGGGTGATTGGGTGCAACCACCATCTGGCTGCGATATCTGGCAAGGGCGAGGATCAGCTCTGTCCGATTGAGATAGCCGACAACCCCCAAGGCGGCCACACCTGCGGTTGCGACAAGCGCTCTTTTTTGCCAGCGCTTCATCAACCGGCAGCCTTCGTCCGGATATTCAACTGCCCCGCAAGGCCCGCATCACGATGTTTGGTAATGGCCTG
>JBBATU010000006.1:10958-60015 GCA_040398565.1 Chakrabartia sp. | reverse complement strand
TTTCTGGTGCTCGAAACCTTCATGGTCGGCACGTTCGCCTCGCTCGATCTGCTGCTGTTCTACGTCTTCTTCGAAGCCGTGCTGATTCCGATGTTCCTGATCATCGGCATCTGGCGCGGCAAACGACGTGTCTACGCCGCGTTCAAGTTCTTCCTCTATACGCTGTTCGGTTCCTTGCTGATGCTCGTCGCGATGCTGTGGATGTCGCGCGAAGCGGGCACCACCGATATTCCGTCACTGATGCAGTATAACTTCCCCGTAGAGGCGCAGACGTGGCTGTTCCTGGCCTTCTTCGCGTCCTTCGCGGTGAAGATGCCGATGTGGCCTGTCCACACATGGCTGCCGGATGCGCACGTTCAGGCTCCGACCGCAGGGTCGGTCATTCTGGCGGGCGTGCTGCTGAAAATGGGGGGCTATGGCTTTATCCGCTTTTCCCTACCCATGTTCCCCGATGCTTCGGCTGAGCTGGTCTGGCTGGTCTTTGGCATGTCGATGATTGCGGTGGTCTACACCTCGCTTATCGCTTTGGTGCAGCAGGACATGAAGAAGCTCATTGCCTATTCTTCGGTCGCGCACATGGCCTTTGTGACCATCGGGCTGTTCGCCTTTAATCGTCAGGGCATTGAAGGCGCGTTGATGGTCATGCTGGCCCACGGGCTTGTGTCTGGCGCCTTGTTCCTCTGTGTCGGCGTCATCTACGATCGACTCCATACGCGCGAAATTGCGCGCTATGGCGGCCTTGCCAACAACATGCCCTATTATGCGCTGTTCTTCCTGTTCTTCACGATGGCGAGTGTCGGCTTGCCCGGTCTGGCGAACTTTGTCGGAGAGTTTTTGGCGCTGGTCGGCGCCTATGAAGCGAATAGCTGGGTTGCCGCAGTAGCCACAACGGGTGTCATTCTGGGTGCTGCCTATATGCTTTATCTCTATCGTCGGGTCGCCTTTGGCGCGCCAGCAGGCGAAGATACAGCGGCCATGCGCGACATTTCAGCACGTGAATGGCTGACCTTGGCTCCCATTGCGGCCGCGACCTTGTGGATGGGTGTCTATCCCGAAAGCTTCTTGGCTCCGATGCGCAATGACGTGACCAGCCTTTTGGTGCGGCTCGAAAGCGCAGCACCGGCCGGGGATGCTCACTTGAAAAAGGGCAGCCCAAAGGCTGATGCCCATCACGAAGCCGCGCATGGGGAGGCGCACTAATGTCTATTATCGACTCTCTCATGCTCACCTTGCCGGAACTGTTGCTCACCGGGGCGGCTTTGATCTTGATGCTGGTGGCTGCTTTTGCAGGCGATCGTGCGACCCGGCTCATCAATGCAGGGGCGATTGTCGCGCTGATTGGCGCGACCTTTGTTCTGGGACGCGAAGGTGTCGGCTTTGATGGCCTTTACACCGCAGACGCCTTTTCCAACTTCACCAAGCCGCTCATCTATCTTGCAGCGGGCGTCTCCATCTTGCTGTCGACCCGGTTTTTCGCGGCCGAAGGGCGGCTTCGCGCGGAATATTCCGTCCTGATCCTGCTGGCGACAATCGGCATGGGGATGATGGTTTCAGCCTCCAATTTGCTGACGCTTTATGTCGGTTTGGAAATGCAGAGCTTGGCCGCTTATGTGCTGGCAAGCTTCATGCGCAAGGACGCACGTTCGGCCGAAGCGGGGCTTAAATATTTTGTTCTGGGCGCGCTTGCCTCTGGCATCCTGCTTTATGGCATCTCGCTGCTCTACGGTTTCTCTGGAACGATTGATTATCACGGCGTTGCAAAAGGCTTGGCCGATGGCGTCAATATGGGGGAGCTGTTCGGCATTGTCTTCGTGCTGGCGGGCCTGTCCTTCAAAATTGCCGCCGTGCCGTTCCATATGTGGACGCCCGATGTCTATGAAGGCGCACCGACGCCCGTCACTACCTATTTCGGCACTGCGCCCAAAGTTGCCGCTGTCGCGCTTTTGGTGCGGGTCAGCATTGAGGCGATGGGAAGCGCAGTTTCAAGCTGGCAGCAGATCCTGATCTTTACGTCGCTCGCGTCCATCATCTTGGGTGCCGTCGGCGCAATTGGGCAGGCGAATATCAAAAGGCTGCTTGCCTATTCGTCGATCAACAATATCGGCTTTGTGCTCGTCGGCTTGGCCGCAGGCACAGAGGCAGGCGTTGCGGCCACGCTGACCTATATGGTCATTTATGTTCTGATGACGCTAGGCAGCTTTGCCTGCGTTCTCCAAATGCGGACGGCCGATGGCGTTCATGTGGAGGACATTCAGAGCCTGTCGGGCCTGTCGCGTCGTCAGCCCGCGCTGGCCGCTGCCTTTGCGATCTTCATGTTCTCGCTGGCGGGCATTCCGCCGCTGCTTGGCTTTTGGGCGAAGTTCGTCGTGTTTGATGCTGCTGTCGCTGCCGGGCTGATGCCGCTTGCCGCCATCGGCATTGCCGCATCGACCATTGGTGCGTTCTATTATCTGAAGATTGTCAAGATCATGTATTTTGATGAGCCAGCAGAGGCATATCACCCCGTCACCAGCTATGTGGAAAGCGGCGTGATCGCTCTGACCGCTGTGGCGGTGTCGCCCATTGGCTATCTCGCCATCCCGATGCTGGGCGCGGCAACCGCCGTCGCTGCAAAGGCTCTGTTCTGATCGATCTCTTCCGCTCGGTTGAGGAGACGGGATCGACCAATGCCGATCTCCTCAATCTCGCGACACAGGGCGCGCCGGATGGGCTGTGGCTGCGGGCGGATCGGCAAAGCGCGGGCAAAGGCCGCATGGGCCGGGACTGGCAGTCTCCAATTGGTAACTTCTATGGCAGCACTTTGGTGCGGCTGCGTCCCGAAGATACGTTGGCCCCCACATTGGCTTTCGTGGCCGCTCTTGCCGTCTATGATGCGCTTAAAGAGGTCGCCCCACAGCTTGATCTGCTGATCAAATGGCCGAATGACATCCTATCCGGCGGGGCTAAGATTTCGGGCATTTTGCTGGAGCGCCGTGACGATGCCGTGATCATCGGCATGGGCATCAACCTTGCCTTTCATCCGCAAGGTCTGGGCCGGCCCGTGACGAGCCTATCTGCATTGGGCGTGAAGCCGCCCACGGCGCAGGCTTTTCAGCCCGTGCTTGCCCGCTGCCTTTCCCATTGGCTGGGTCTGTGGCGCGGGGGAGGTTTGCCGGACATAGTGGCGGCTTGGCAGGCACGCGCCCATGCCAAGGGGACGTCGCTGTCTGTCCATCTACCCGATGGGCAGAGCATTGAGGGTGTTTTCGATGGCCTTGACGCACATGGGGCGTTGCAGCTGCGCTTGGCGGATGGCGCAGTCCGTGCCATTCATGCGGGTGATGTGTTTTTGATTTGATGTAAAGGGTGGGGCAAATGCTGCTCGCAATTGATGCTGGCAATACGAACATTAAGTTCGCGCTGTTTGACGGTCTGGAAATCAAGGCCCGCTGGCGGATCGCAACCGATGCCCGCCGCACGGGCGATGAATATGCCGTCTGGCTGCTGCAATTGCTCGACCTAGAAGGCGTAGATCGCGCGGATGTGACGGATGTCATCATTTCCACGGTTGTGCCGCGCGCGCTCCATAATCTTCAGGTGCTGTCCTCAAAATATTTCGGCCTAGAGGCGCTGGTCGCCGGGCGCGGCCCCGTCTCTTGGGGGCTAGAGCTGGATGTGGATGAACCACAAAATGTCGGGTCGGATCGGGCGTGTAATGCAACCGCCGCCCATGCCGCACATCCCGGACATCTGATCGTCATCAGCTTTGGGACGGCCACGACATTTGACCATGTGACGCCAACAGGGGCTTATCGTGGCGGGATTATTGCGCCGGGCATCAACTTGTCGCTCGATGCACTGGTGGCGGCGGCGGCGAAACTGCCACGCATTGCGATTGAGGCCCCGGCGGATGACAATGTGATTGGCCGTACGACCGAAGGTCAGATGCTGATTGGCGTTTATTGGGGCTATGTCGCGATGATTGAAGGGCTGATCACCCGTATGAAGCGGCAGATTGCAGACCCCGTCACTGTCGTTGCAACGGGCGGGCTTGCCGTCTTGTTTCAACAACATGCCCATCTTTTCGATGCCGTTGATGGCGATTTAACGCTCAGGGGACTTGCGCTTCTGCACGCGCGCCGCGATGGCAGGGTATGACTCACCCAAAAAATGAACTCCTCTTCCTCGCCCTAGGCGGGTCGGATGAGATTGGCATGAACGTTAATCTCTATGGCTGCCAGGGAAAATGGCTGATGGTCGATCTTGGCATCACCTTCAGCGGCAACGAATATCCGGGGGTAGAGATTGTCCTGCCGGATCTTGAATTTATTGAATCCCGCAAATCCGATTTGCTCGGCATCGTGCTGACCCATGGCCATGAAGACCATATTGGCGCTATCCCCTATCTGGCCGCAGACCTTGGCGTGCCGCTTTACGCAACGCCGTTCACCGCGGGCTTGATCCGGGGGAAGCTGGAAGAAGAAGGCATTGCCCAAGAGGTGGAGCTGCGCATCTTGCCGATGGAGGGAAGCTGCACCATCGGCCCCTTTGGTTGTGAATTGGTTCCACTCGCCCATTCCATTCCAGAGATGAGCGCCGTTGTTATCTCGACGCCTTATGGCCGCATTTTTCATACGGGTGACTGGAAGCTGGATGAGACGCCAGTGATCGGCACGCCGTCGACAGAGGCGCGGCTGAAAGAAATTGGCGATACTGGCGTGCTGGCGCTTGTGTGCGATTCCACCAATGTCTTTAACTCAGAGCCAAGTGGTTCAGAGGGCAGCGTCTATCCCGATCTTTTGCGCCATGTTCAGGACGCAAAGGGCCGGGTTGTCGTCACAAGCTTCGCCTCAAATGCGGCCCGATTGCAGACGCTGGCCAATGTCGCGCGCAAAGCGGGACGTAAGCTGTGCGTGGCGGGCCGCTCGCTCAACCGGATTTTGTCGGTCGCGCAGGCGACAGGCTATTTGAAGAATCTGCCCGACATGGTCGATATGAACACGCTTGACCAATATCGGCGAAATGAGGTTCTGGTCATTGCCACAGGCGGGCAGGGGGAATCCCGCGCCGCGCTGGGCCGCATTGCCGAAGGATCGCACCCGATCAAGCTGACCGAGGGCGATACGGTTATCTTCTCATCCAAGCAGATCCCCGGCAATGAAGTGGCGATTGGCAAGGTCATGAACCAGTTGGCCCACCGCAATATTCATATGATGACGGAAAAGCAGGGCCATGTGCATGTGTCCGGCCACCCGGGGCGGCCAGAGTTGGCAACGCTTTATGGCTGGGTGCGGCCGCAGATTCTGCTGCCCGTTCATGGCGAACGCCGCCATATGGCAGAACAAGCCCGTTTCGGCCTGTCTCAGGGCATCCCGCAGGCGATTGTACAGTCCAATGGCGATGTTGTGCGCCTGGCCCCCAATGGCCCCGAAATTATTGGCAAGGAACGCACCGGCCGTCTCATCCTTGATGGCGATGTGATTTTGCCTGCCGATGGCGCGACCATAACGGAACGGCGCAAGCTTGCCCTGCATGGCGTTATCTCGGTTGCCGTTGCCCTTGATAATGCTGGGCGTGTCTTTGGTACGCCATCTTGCCGCTTCATGGGGATTCCGGTGGAGGAAGATCGCGTCGAGTTTTTGGAAGCGGCTTGTGCAGCAGCCGGAAAGGCGGCGGCCTCAAAAGAACGCGATGAAGCCAAGCTGCGCGAATCGATCCGTCTGGCCGTGCGCCGCACGGCGACGGAGTGGACGGGCAAGAAGCCCATTGTCGAAGTGCTGTTGATCAGGCAGGGATAAGCCTTATGAAATGGACCTCTATTCTCGCCATTTACCTGTTGTTCTGGGTGATGAGCGCCTTTTTGGTTATGCCTTTCCATGTCCGCACCTCTGAGGAAGAGGGCAAAGACCTTGTTCCCGGACAGGCGGAAAGCGCGCCGCATGAATTCCGTCCCGACCGTATCGCTCTTTGGACGACAGGCGTTTCGATCCTGCTATTTGGCCTTTATTATGCCAATTATGTGAATGAATGGATTACGCCAGAATTGTTGGATTTTACGCGCTAAAATCGGGCTGTGTTAGCCGCGCAGCCGCTCAATCGCTTGAGCCAGTGCGACATAAAGCTTGCCCGCATCGGAGGACACCAGCGTCACGCTCAGCGCGTCGGCATCGCGCGTTGAGATCATATTGCGCAGCATGATCTCAAAGTCGCGGACATAAAGGTTTACCTGTTCGCGGAACTCATCATCATCGGCATACAGGCGGCGGACTTCGCGCGCTTCGCTGCTGTTGAGCAGCCGCACGGCTTGCCGAGTGAAGAGGCCCGTTTCGCCGCGGACATAAGCTAACCATGCCTTGCTGGAGACGTCGGCAGACAGGATTTTGGCGACGCTGAGCGCGCTGCTGTCCATAGCTTCGATTAGGCGGGCCATGCGCCGGGCGAATTGCGCGCTGTCGCCGCGAACGGCCTCATCCTTGGCATCGTCGATGCGACTTTCAAGGCCAAGGCTTGCGGCCGTGATCGCGGCAATTTCCTCGGTCAATTGCTGGGTCGCGGCGCGGGCGGCGGCAATCGCCTCTTCCGCGCGACGGGCGATGAGAGCCATCTGCTCTTCCACCGGACCAGATAGGGCGGCCTCTAGGGCTTCGCGGGCTTGCTCGGCAAGCTTGGCAGAAGCTTCCGGCACAACATTGTCCAACGCTGTGCGGGCATGTTCCGCCGCCTGATTGGCCGTGTCCTTAATGCGCAGCAGGGCATCAATGAGTTGCGGTGCAGCAGTCCCGGTGAGGGACTTTGCTTGTTCTTCTGCCGCTTCAATTTCGCGGGTTAGGGCTTCGGCCGTTGCCCGGCTTTCATGTAACGTGGCACCCGCCTTTTCAACCAGTCGATCGATCAGGTCGCGCTGTTCGGTGACAAGCGTCTCTGCATCCCGAAGTCGGTCAAGCGCGGCCAGAGAGGCTGTTTCCAGCGCATTAATTTCCGGCAGGGTTTCGCGCGCTTTTTCCTTGCTCGCCTGTGCGGTGGCAACCAAGCGCTTATGAGCCAGCGGCAATGTCTCATCAATTTCCCGCACCGAGGCGTCGAGCGCGATGAGCAGCGTTTCCGCTTGAGAGATAAGCGCCTCTGCGGCCTTGCCACCTTGATCGAGCGTGCCGCCCAGCCGTTCGGCTTCGGCGCGCAAGGCCTGAATCGTGGCCATTGTCTGTTCTGCACGCGTTTCTGAATGAGAGGTCAACCCGTCAAATTCAGTTTCAAGCGACGCAATGTCGGCGTGGATACGCGCAAGGACCGTCTGGCTCGCCTCATCTTGAGCAGACAGGATCCGGCCAATGTCATCAAGCCGCGCGCCGATAACAGCAAGGCGTTCTGTCATTGCAGCGGCGGATTGTTCGCCAGACGATGTCATCGTCTGATGGCCCTGTTCAATCAGGGCGACCATTTCCTCACCCTGTGCCTGCATATCCTTGCGCGCGGATGTCAGCGCGTCGGTCGCCCGGCCCAGCGTCGTATCCACGGCATTGATTGCGGTTGAGGAGGCTTCTTCGATGCGGGCCGCCGCAATGCGTGTCATGTCGTCCAAATTGGCGACACGTTCAGACAGGCGTTGCGCTGCACGCGATGCAATTTCATCGGCGTTGCGCCCGCGCTCTGCGAGTATCGCCAATTGGGCGGACAGCTCATTGGCCGCCGACATGGAATTTTGCCCCGTGCTGTCGAGTTGCTCGGCCAGACGATGAATTTCGGCGTGTGCGCGCGGCATATCGGCCAACAGGCTGTTCATGTCTGACTTTGCACCGGATGTCCGCGTTTCCAACGTGGCGGCGTGGCGGTTAATGGCGTCCAGCTGGCCTTGAAGAGAGGCAGAGACGTCCGACAAGCGGTCCGACGTCTCATGACCTAGGGCTGCAAGGCTATGGCTTTGCTCGGCAAGGCTGGCGCGGTTGGCGTCCAGTCGGCGGGCGATATCAGCAAGCGTCAGGCCAAGGCGCATTTCTTCTTTACGCAACTGATCAATCGTCACTGCGAATCGGGCCGCCTCCGACCGGCTGGAGCGCAAGGCAAGCAGCCAGAATATCCCAATCAACGCCAATGGTGTGCACAGCCGCGTGATGAAATCAGTTGTCTCTGTTAGCGTCGGGACGTCGCCGTTCAGTGTCTGAGCAAAGTCTAGACCCGATGCGACGATCCACGCCAGAGCCGCCAAGATGCTCAGCATTGCAAGCGCACGATAAACAATTTTGCCGAGCGTCAGCGACGTCTCATCAAGCTCTTCTGGCGCCATATCCACGTCGCGCATCGGCTTTGACCGGCTCTTGGAAGAGCCAGCGGCGTCTTGGTCGGGCCTGATGCCGACAATTTTCGATCCCCCTGTCATAGTCTGATCTTAGCAGTTTCCCGCCCTGAGGACAGCCCGAAAAGAATCGGCCAGACCGAACCTCTTTTTTTCAGGGGCGTTCGATTCTTTGGATTAGGGGCGGTTTGCAAATTGTTGCAAAAGCCTTATCCCATGACATTGATAATCGGGGAGAAAAACTGTGCCCCTTGCGGCGCTCATTCTTGCAGAAATTGAGGAAGAAACGGGGGCTGCGGGTCAGCCGCTGTTGCTCACGCTTGGCGCGCAGACTTTGCTGGAACGCTTGGCGGATCAAGCACGCCGGGTCGGCTGTCGTCATATCGTCTTGTGTGCAGGCCCGCTTCCGACCGCCCTTGTTCATGCGCTGGATCGATTAAAAGCGCGCGGATTGACGATCAGCTTGGCACGATCTCCCGGTGAAGCGGCAGATTATTTGCACCCGGATGAGAATGTCCTGGTGTTTTCTGGCGCTGCAATCTTGCGCGATGAAGATTTGACCGCGCTCATTTATCGCGCTGTTCCGACACTTTTAACCATACCAGAGTCTTGGGCGCGGGACCGGTTTGAACGCATTGATGCGGTCGATAATTGGGCCGGAGTCGCCATTTTGCCGGCCAGCCAGATCCGCCACACCGTCGCGATGCTCGGCGAATGGTCTTTTGCGCCAACGTTGATCCGCCGCGCCATTCAACAAGGCGTGAGCCGAGAGCCATTGGCTATGGTCGCGGAAGGGGATGTGCATGGCATCGCGCCGCGCGCCGCCTTAGATCTCAAAGGGACAGCAGCGACACTTGCCAGCACCGTTGTGATCCGCCCCCATGGAGTGGTTGAGCGCTTGGCGATACTGCCTGGATTGAGGCGATTGTCCGCTTGGCTTGCGCTCAAGCCGATTTCGGCCACGCTTATTGCGGTGGCGTCCATATTGGCAGGGGTCGGGGCTTTCGCGGCGGCAGGGTTTGATTTCGGTCCATTATCTATGGCGCTGCTTATTGTTAGTGCGGCCTTTGTTTTGCTCACCCAAGTGATCGGACAAATTGGCCATGCAGAGCCGCCTTTTGTAAACAAAATCCTTGGGTCGCGCGCGGCTTGGCTTCCGTTTATCTTGCTGTTTCTATCTGGGCGCAGTGCTTTTGCCAGTTCTGCAAACTGGGTGGCCTCACTGCTGATGACTTGGCTTGCCATTCAGATGCTGTTGCAGGTCGATGCCCGCGCAAAAGGGGCTGTTATGCCAAATTGGCGCTTGGGCAGCACGGGGGAGGCGCTGTTGATCGGGGGCAGCATCTTGGCCGGCTGGCCGAGCATTGGCGTGCTCCTGTGCCTCGCGCACCGGCTGGTGATCCAACTTTGGATCCAGCGCGCGTTGCCCGCCAAAACGTCCTAGTTTTTCGCAGACATGAAAAAAGGCGGCGCTCCTTTTGGGAGGCCGCCTTTTTTCAATTGTGTGTTTGGCGTCAGCGCTTGGCTACGGGCACGTAATCACGCTGTGTCGGGCCGGTGTAAAGCTGGCGCGGACGGCCAATTTTCTGTTCCGGATCGGAAATCATTTCATTCCACTGCGCCACCCAGCCGACGGTGCGGGCAAGGGCGAAGAGTACGGTGAACATGTCGGTCGGGAAGCCAATGGCCGACAAGATCACGCCCGAATAGAAGTCCACATTCGGGAAGAGTTTCTTATCAATGAAATAAGGATCATTGAGCGCCATTTCTTCGAGCTGAAGGGCAACTTCAAACACCGGATCATTGATCTTCAGCGCATCGAACACTTCGCGCAGCGTCTGCTGCATGACGGTCGCACGCGGATCATAATTTTTATACACGCGGTGGCCAAAGCCCATCAGGCGGAACGGATCATTCTTGTCCTTGGCGCGGGCAATATATTCCGGAATGCGTTCCGGACGGCCAATTTCACGCAGCATGTTGAGCGCGGCTTCATTCGCGCCCCCATGTGCCGGACCCCAGAGGCAGGCAATGCCAGCAGCAATACAGGCAAAGGGATTTGCGCCCGATGACCCGGCCAGACGGACGGTCGAGGTAGAGGCGTTTTGTTCATGATCGGCATGGAGGATGAAGATCCGGTCCATCGCCCGTTCAATGGCGGGGTCGAGATGATAGTCCTCAGCCGGAACGCCAAAGGTCATGCGCATGAAATTGGCCGTGTAGGACAGGTCATTGCGCGGGTAGATAAAGGGCTGACCAATGGAATATTTATAGGCCATCGCCGCAATGGTCGGCATTTTCGCGATCAGGCGGTGGGAGGCGACCATGCGCTGGTGCGGATCGGAAATGTCCGTCGAATCATGATAAAAGGCAGAGAGCGCGCCGACCACACCGCACATAATGGCCATCGGGTGCGCGTCGCGACGGAACCCGCGATAGAAATTGGACAATTGCTCATGCAGCATCGTGTGGCGGCTGATCGTGCGGGTGAATGTCGCCAACTCAGCTTGCGAGGGCAATTCACCATTGAGCAGCAGATAAGAGACTTCCATGAAGGAGGATTGCTCGGCCAACTGGCCAATCGGATAGCCGCGGTGGAGAAGGACACCTTCGTCGCCATCAATATAAGTCAGACTTGATTCGCAGGCCGCCGTCGACATGAAGCCGGGGTCAAAAGTGAACGCGCCGGTGCTGGCGTAGAGCTTTCGAATGTCGATGACATCCGGCCCGATCGTTCCCTGGCGCACCGCATAATTGCTGTCCGCGCCCCCAAGTGTAAGCTTTGCTGTGTTGTCCGACATCATCAGGCCCCTTATTTCGTCTCGTTCCGGCGTCTTACGCCAAGCAGTCTTGTATCCGTGCCAGAGACTCCCCGCGGCCGAGCAGCATGAGCACATCAAATATTCCGGGGGAGGTTCCCCGGCCCGTTAGCGCCGCCCGCAAAGGCTGCGCCACCTTGCCAAGGCCAACACCGGCCTCCGTCGCAATAGCCTTCACACCCTCTTCCAAAAGGACCATATCCCAATTGGTCTGGTCCTTTAGCGCGTCATAGGCCTTGCCCAGAAGGACAATGCCCTCTTCGTTTAGCAGGCTTGCCGCTTTCTCGTCCATTGAAATTGGACGATTATCGAAAAGGAAAAGCGCCCCTTCGGCAATCTCTAACGTCGTTTTGGCACGAACTTTGAGGACAGGCATGGCGCGCACCAGCAAGATCATCTCTGCTTCGGTCAGGGCGCGGCCCAATTGGGCCTCAATGCGCGGCTGGACGATATGCCCAAGCCGGTCATCCTCTGCTTCGCGGATATAATGGCCGTTCAGATTTTCCAGCTTCTTAAAGTCAAAGCGCGCAGCCCCACGGCCCACATCTTTGACGTCAAACCAGGCAATGGCCTGATCCCGGCTGATAATCTCATCATCGCCATGGCCCCAGCCAAGTTTCAGCAGATAATTGTTAATGGCTTCGGGCAAATAGCCCATCTCATCGCGATAGGCGTCCACGCCCAGCGCGCCGTGCCGTTTGGACAATTTGGCCCCATCCGCGCCGTGGATCAGCGGCACATGCGCATAAATTGGCTCTGGCCAGCCCATGCCGCGGATCAGCGCCAATTGGCGAAAGGCATTGTTCAAATGATCATCGCCGCGGATGACATGCGTCACGCCCATATCATGATCGTCGACAACAACGCTCAGCATATAGGTTGGCGTGCCGTCAGACCGCAGCAGGATCATATCGTCCAGCTCTGCATTGGCGACAGTCACATCGCCTTGCACCATATCTGAAATTGTCACCGATCCATCCGTCGGGGCTTTGAGCCGGACGACAAAGGGCTTATCCGTGGGCAGATCAGCCTCTTGCGTGTCGCGCCAAGGGCTGCGAATGCGGAACGGGCGCTTTTCGGCTTCAGCAGACGCGCGCATTTCGGCCAGTTCGGCCTGTGTCAGGAAACAGCGGTAGGCATGGCCGCGCGCGATCAGTTCCTGCGCGACATCGGCATGGCGCGCTGCGCGGGAAAATTGATAAACTTCCTCGCCATCCCAATCGAGATCAAGCCAGCGCAGACCATCCAAAATGGCTTCAATCGCCGGCTCTGTTGATCGGGCGCGATCGGTATCTTCAATGCGTAGTAAGAACTTGCCGCCCATCCGCTTGGCATAGAGCCAATTGTAAAGCGCGGTCCGCGCACCACCAATATGCAGATAGCCCGTGGGCGAGGGCGCAAAGCGTGTCACGACCATTTTATTTTCTTCGCTTGCACCCACGAACGGTTTCTCCAACAAATAGGACATGGCCAGAATAGACGGCGAGGCCCCTAGCACGGGATGGGACGCGCTTCAAACACGCGTGAACGGCCATGTCCGGTTGCGGCTGGAATGGCTGGAGCTGTGGTTGGAGCAACAGCGCGATCAACTGCCGCTCTGGTTGCCTGTCATGCTGGGGGCGGGGATCGCAAGCTGGTTCATTTTCCCAGTCACAGACATGTGGGTTGCCGTTCTCTTTGCTGGGGCATGTCTTGCGTCCTTAGGCCTTGTCCTTGGCCTAAAGCGGCGGATTGGCCTTGCCTTGCTGCTCGCCGGATTGGCCCTGTCGCTGGGCTGTGCGCTGGCTTGGGTGCGATCCACCACAGTCGCGACGCCAATCCTCGAAAAGCCAATGGTCAGCATGGTCGAGGGGGAGGTGGTGCGGGCGGAAAAAATTGTCGCGCGCGATGTATGGCGCCTGACCATCGCCACAGAGGACGCAAGCGGACTTCCGCCCAAAGTGCGGATCAGCATCCCCATCGCCCAATTGCGCGACGCGCCTGCCAAGGGGGCGCGTGTGTCGGTTCGGGCAAGGATCATGCCGCCCGCACCGCCGCTTATCCCGGGGGGATATGATTTTGCCCGTCAGGCTTGGTTTTCGGGGATAGGTGCTGTGGGCAAGGCGCTTGATCCGCCGATATTTGATCCATCCTCTGGCCCGCCGGGGCTGCGCGATAGGTTGACGCGCCACATTGCAGAGCAATTGCCCGATGCCGATGAAGGCGTTGGTGTAGCGCTTGTCACGGGGGATCAAGGGTTGGTGACGACGCAGGATGCCGATGCCCTGCGCGCGAGCGGCCTAGCGCATCTGCTCTCCGTCTCAGGCCTGCATATCTCGGCGGTCGTCGCGGGCGTGTTTCTGCTGTCATTGCGGTTGTTGGCGCTCAGCCGATATTTGGCCTTAACTTGGCCATTGCTCCCCGTCGCCGCTGGCTTGGCTGCTCTTGTGGGGATTGGCTATACATGGCTGGCGGGTGCCGAAGTTCCGACAATACGGTCCTGCATTGCCGCGATTTTGGTGTTGATCGGCATGTCCATCGGCCGGGAGGCGATGACGCTCCGCTTGGTCGCAACGGGCGCGCTCATTGTTTTGCTGCTCTGGCCAGAAGCGCTGATCGGCCCGAGCTTTCAGCTGAGTTTTGCGGCCATCACTGCAATTGTGGCCTTCCATGAAAGCCGGGTCGCCCGCATCCTTTTGGCCGTGCGGGAAGAAGGGTGGGTCGCACGATGGGGACGCGCCCTCTTGGGCTTGTTGCTGACCGGCCTTGTTGTCGAAATCGCCTTGATGCCCATTGCGCTGTTCCATTTTCACAAGGCCGGGCTTTACGGCGCGTTGGCAAATCTGATTGCTATTCCGCTCACCACTTTTGTCATCATGCCGGCGGAGGCTCTGGCGCTGATCCTAGATCCGCTTGGGCTTGGCGCGCCGTTATGGTGGATAACAGGGCAGGCCATCTCGCTCTTGCTGATGCTCGCCCATTTGGTTGCCGCTCAACCGGGGGCAACCGCGCTACTCCCGTCTGTGCCCATCGGCGCATTTGCCGTGATGATTGCGGGGGCGTTCTGGCTGCTGCTGTGGCGCGGGCGGGTTCGATTTCTCGGGCTTGGGCCGTTTGTCGCGGGCGCGTTGTGGGCGGCGGTCGCGCCTGCACCAGATGTGCTGGTGACCAATGATGGCCGCCATGTTGCCATCCGCGATGATCAGGGGGGGCATGGCCATATTGCGGCCAAGATCGGGCGATTTTGTGCGGCAGGCTCTGGCTGAGCGCGCCGCCTATGCGGGGGAGTTGGAGGATCTGGATGGCGCAGCGCGGGCCGATTGCAGCGCCGATGCGTGTCTAATTCGCCTCTCACGCGGTGGGCGAGATTGGCAAATTCTCATGCTCAGAAGTCGTCATAGAATAAAATGGCAAGATATTGTTATCGCTTGCAAAAAATCAGATATCATTATCAGCGATCGTCAATTGCCCCGGGACTGCGTGCCCAAATGGGTCCGGATTGATCCGGCATTTTTGGCACAGACAGGCGGGCTGGCGATCACGCTGGCCCCCGTGAAGTTCCAAATGACCAAGCCCGCCCGAAGCGATCACCCCTGGATCGTTCCGGGTCAAACCCTGCGTCAGTAGCGCCGCAATAGCCCGGCAAGCCGCCCCTGAATACGCACCTGTGCGGGGGAATAACGCTGTGGCTCATAAGCGCGATTTGCGGGGTCGAGCCGCACCATAGTGCCTTCCTTGCGGAAATATTTGAGCGTCGCTTCGCTCTCATCAATCAGCGCGACTACAATTTCGCCAGCTTGCGCCATGTCAGACCGACGGATCAGGGCGTAATCGCCATCCAAAATCCCGGCTTCCACCATGGAATCGCCTGAGACTTCGAGGGCAAAATGCTCGCCCGGGCCAAGTAGAGCTGCAGGCACAGAAAGGGAGCTTTGTCCCTCCAGCGCCTCAATCGGCATGCCCGCCGCAATGCGGCCATGCAGCGGAATATCGAGCACATCATTGGCAGGAGCCACAGGGGCCGCAGGACGCGGGGCGAGGTTCACGACATTGCTGGTCGTCACCGCCTTTGGCAGGTCGCCGCGTTCTGGCATTTTCACCACATCCAGCGCGCGGGCGCGGTTGGGAAGGCGGCGGATAAAGCCGCGTTCTTCCAGGGCGGCGATCAAACGGTGGACGCCCGACTTTGACTTAAGGTCAAGCGCGTCCTTCATTTCTTCAAAGGATGGGGAAACGCCGGTTTCCGCCAAATGATCATGGATGAAACACACCAATTCATGCTGCTTGCGCGTAAGCATTGCCGACCTCCAAGTTGGAACGAACGCGGAACGTGTAGGCAACATACCGAGTCAAGTCAAGCGATCAGCAAGATCTCCACCATATCCCCGCTTGCCGCTAGGGCTGACCCTGCTGGGCGGATGATGAGGGCATTGGCGCGGGAGAGCGCGCTGAGCGCGGCGCTGTCATTCAGGCCAATGGGTGTCACCTGCCCGGCCTCATATATCGCGCGGACATGGTCTGTGCGTTTGGGCACGGCGGGCAGGGGGGCCGTGAGGGTCGCGGGGATTGGCTGTGCAAAGGGTTCGCGCGCGCCAGACAGATGGGCAATGAGCGGCTTGGCAAAGAGAATGGCGGTGACAAAGGCAGAGACGGGATTGCCCGGCAGGCCAAGCACGATGGCTGCGCCCAGTTTCCCGGCCATTAACGGCTTTCCGGGGCGCATCGCGATTTTCCAGAAATCGAGGCTGGCGCCGGCGGCCTCCAGAGCGGGTTTGACATGGTCATGATCCCCCACCGACGCCCCGCCGGTCGAGAGAATGATATCCGCCTCTTGCGAGAGGCGGGCGAAGGCCTCAGTCAGCGCCGCGCGATCATCGGGAACAATCCCATAATCGGTCACATCGGCCTCCCCGTTTAGGAGGGCGTGCAGCATCAGGCCATTTGACGCCGGGATTTGCCCCGCACCCAAGGGCGCGCCGAGTGGGACCAGCTCATCCCCTGTCGAGAGGAGGGCAATGCGCACGCGCCGCCGCACGCTGGCCGAGGCATGCCCGCCCATAGCGAGCAGCGCGAGGCGGGCCGGGGTCAGCCGATCTCCAGCGGCGACCAGAACCGCGCCGTCGCAGAAATCTTCGCCCGCCTGCCGCACATGCTTGCCGCGCTGCACCTGAAGCTCGGCCTGAAGCACAATCTGATCGCCTGTGCGGGCGACATCTTCCTGCATGATGACGCTATCTGCCCCTTGGGGAAGGGGCGCGCCGGTGAAAATCCGCATGGCCTCACCCGGCCCAATTTGCCCCGGCTCTGCCTGTCCTGCCGCAGATTCTCCCGTCACCAGCCAAGGGCCGGGCAGGTCCTCCTGCCGCACGGCATAACCATCCATGGCAGAAAGCGCCCTAGAGGGCTGTGTGCGGTTGGCTAGATGATCAAGGGCCGCCCATCGGCCCAAAGCGGCGGTGAGCGGCGTGGGTTCAATCGGAAGAGGCTGGCCGAGGGCAAGCGTGCGGCGCTGCGCCTCTTCCAGGGCAATCATGGTTCTGCCCGCCAATCGCCAGAACGCCAGTTACCAGACCGTCCCCCCGATTTGGCCAGCAAGCGCACACCAGTAATGACCATCGCCCGGTCCAGCGCCTTGGCCATGTCATAGAGGGTCAGAAGAGCGACAGACGCAGCGGTCAGCGCCTCCATCTCAACGCCCGTCGGCCCGGTTGTGCGCGCACTGGCCGTCACGCAAATGCGATTTTCGCGCATGTCAAAGTCAACAGAGACGGAACTGAGCGCAATGGGATGGCAGAGCGGAATAAGGTCGCTGGTTTTCTTTGCGGCCATAATCCCGGCGATGCGGGCCACGGCCAGAACATCGCCCTTTTTCGCGCGTCCCTCCTTGATGGCGCTCAGCGCCTCGGCGGACATTTGGATAAACCCTTCGGCCAAGGCCTCACGGGCGGTATCTGCCTTGGCCGATATATCGACCATATGGGCAGACCCGGTGTCGTCCAAATGGGTGAGCTTGCTCATGTGCCGGTCAGCAGCGCGCGCGTCGCCGCCTCAACATCGGCCTGCCGCATCAGGCTTTCCCCGACCAAGAAGCAGCGCACGCCATGTTCTGCCATCGCCGCCAGATCCTCATGACTACCAAGGCCGCTTTCCGCGATAAAGGTGCAGTCGTCCGGCGCACGCCCAACAAGTTCATAAGTTCGAGCAAAATCAACCGTGAAGTCTTTGAGATTACGGTTATTTACACCGATAAGGCGGGACCGGAGCTTGAGCGCACGATCAAATTCCTCGGCATCATGCGTCTCGATGAGAACATCCATGCCAAGGCTCAACGCCGTTTCTTCAATTTCGGCGGCGAGCACATCATCCAGTGCGGCCATAATCACCAAAATGGCATCGGCCCCCAGCGCGCGGGCTTCCAAGACCTGCCAAGGATCCACCATGAAGTCCTTGCGCAATATGGGCAGCGCACAGGCCGCACGTGCGGCGATCAGATAGTCTTCATGCCCCTGAAAATAGGGTGCATCGGTTAGGACGGACAGGCAGGCCGCGCCCCCGGCCTCATAGGCACGGGCATGGGCCGGCGGATCAAAATCCGCGCGGATCAGGCCCTTGGAGGGGCTGGCTTTCTTAATCTCTGCAATCAGGCCAAAGCCAGATGCTGCTTTGGCATCAAGGGCCGCCTTAAAGCCGCGCGGTGGCGTCTGGCGGGCGGCTTGCGCCTGCAGGTCGGCCAGTGACTGCGCGGCTTTGCGCGCGGCCACTTCGTCGCGCTTGGTTGCGCAAATTTCATCGAGCTTGTTCATTAAAAGGCGATCCAGCAGTCGAGCAGCGCCTTGGCAAGTCCTTTATCCAGTGCTTCGGCGGCTTCTTCCACCCCGCTGGCCAGACTATCGGCATGGCCTGCGACCATCAGGGCGGCGGCGGCATTGATCAAAACCGCATCGCGATAGGCCCCGGTTTCTCCTGCCAACAAGCGTTGGAGGGCGGCGGCATTATAGGCCGGATCGCCCCCGCGCAGCGCCTCTGGCGCATGGCGTGTCAGGCCAATATCTTCGGGCTGTACGCGCATTGGCTGTTCGCCAAGGATCAGGCAGGTGCTCGGCCCGCAGACCGAAATTTCATCCAATGGCTCATCACCCGCAACCAGCATGGCGGCGTCATAGTCCAGCTCAGCCATGGCGGCCGCGTAAATGGGCAGCAGGTTCGGTTGGGCCACGCCAATCAACTGCCGCCGAACACCCGCCGGGTTCGCCAATGGTCCGGTTAGGTTGAAGATCGTCCGGCGGCCCAGGGCTTTGCGAATGGGGGCAAGCGGGGCCAAGGCAGGGTGGTGTTTCTGGGCAAAGAGAAAGCAGATACCAAGGTCTGCCAGAGTGGCTTCGGCCCGATCAGACGCCCGGTCGAGGTTCAGGCCCAACGCCTCCAACGTATCCGCCGCGCCAGCTTTCGATGAGGCTGCCCGATTGCCGTGCTTGGCAACCGGAACTTCACAGGCGGCAACAACAATGGCCACCGCCGTTGAAATATTGAGGGAATGCGCCCCATCGCCGCCGGTTCCGCAGACATCAATGGCGTTGTCCGGCGCCTTCACCCGGATCATCCGGGCCCGCATTGCGCGCACGGCTGCGGCAATTTCGGTGCTGCTTTCGCCGCGCACTGACATATCGGTCAGAAATTGGGCAATCTCATCTGCCGCAACCGCTCCATCCAATATCTGGTCAAAGGCGGCCCGCGCCGCCTCTGCACTTAGCGGTGTGGTTGCATCGGGAAGGCGGCTCACGCCCGCTCCTTCACTGGCAAGCCGGCCAGCGCCATGAAATTGGCAAGCATGGCATGGCCATGTTCGGTTGCGATACTTTCGGGGTGGAATTGAACGCTGTGGATCGGAAGGTCGCGGTGGCGAAAGCCCATCACATGGTCATCATCGCTCCGCGCGTTGATCACCAGACAGTCTGGAATATCCTCCACCACCAGCGAATGATAGCGCGTGGCGGTAAAGGGGGAGGGGAGGCCCGCAAACAGGCCCGATCCATCATGCGTCACAGGCGATGTCTTGCCGTGCATCAGGCCGCCGCGAACCACCTTGCCGCCAAAATTCTGGCCAATGGATTGGTGGCCCAGGCACACTCCGAGCAATGGCTTGCCCGCATCGGCACAGGCCGCCACCAGATCGAGCGAAATGCCCGCCTCATTGGGGGTGCAGGGGCCGGGCGACAGCAAAAAAGCTTTCGCGCCCGAAGAGATCGCCTCTGCCGCCGTCAGCGCATCATTGCGGACAACATCCACCTGTGCCCCCAATTCCATCAGATAATGGACAAGGTTCCAGGTGAAGCTGTCATAATTATCTATGACGAGGATTTTGTCGGCAGCCATGGGCTTGACTCTAGGCGGATCAGGGCTATTTTGCCAATAATTTCGCCAGATCGTCCTTCCAGAATTTTGCCCATGTATGGGTTCCATGGCCCTTTGTTTCGGCACTGGCCGGGATCAGGATGAACTGCGCCTTGGGCATCCGCGTGACGGCCTGTTGCGCCATGCCAAGCTCTGGCGGATTGATGAAGTCATCGCCAGAGTTGATCCAGAGCACAGGAACCGTGATTTTCTCTAGATTTGGATCGGGATTATAGCTGCGAGAGCTTTCGAGCTGATAGATGGTGTCATTGGCGTCTGTCCCGCCGGACCGTGCGGTCACAGCGGTGTCGAGTGCCTTTTCCGCTGCATCCCGGGTGGGGAAATTCGCTTGCAAGGCAACCGGGTTGGCCCCGGCGATCAGGCCGAGATAATCGGCAGTGCGCAGGCCCTGAACAGGCGGGCTGGTGTAATTTCCACCATTCCAAATGGGATCGGATTTAATCGCGTCGACCGACATTTTGCGCCACCACCGGTTGCGCCCGGCAATGGCCGTTGCGTTGCAGGCAAAGGGGGCCAATCGCGCCGCGGCACCCGGATAGGTTGTGCCCCAGACAAAGGCATGCATGCAGCCCATAGAGGTGCCGAGGATCAGCTGAAGTTTCTTGATGCCCAGCGTCTCTGTCACCAGCCGATATTGGGCGCGAACCATGTCGTCATAATCATAGCGCGGAAAGGCCATGCGCAGGCCATCCGAGGGCTTGGACGAGTCTCCGTGGCCGATATTGTCCGGCAAAATGATAAAATAGCGCGTGATGTCCAGCGGTTGACCGGGGCCATAAAGCGCATCGGCAAATTGCGGACGGAAAAATTGTTTGCCCGTCCCGCCGGTGCCGTGGAGGATCATCACGGCATTGTCGATCTCGCCTGCGGCATTGCGGTGCGGCGTGCCGAGCGTCGTGTAATGGATTTTAAGTTCGGGCAGGGTTTCGCCTGTTCCAAAGCGGAAATCCTTGAAATTGGCATCGGCTTCTTTCGCGCCATCAATTGGGGCGGCGAGCGAAGGTGCCGCAACAAGGGCCAGCGCCAAGAGAAGTTTCTTCATCTTCAACTCCTTGAATAAATTAAATCTTATTGGCCAAAGCCCGCATCGGCGGCGACGCGCAGCGCCTCTTTTGCGGCTGCAATCAGCGCGCCCGATTTGGCTTCGCATTCGCGTTGCTCATAGGCCGGGTCGCTATCCGCCACGATGCCCGCGCCTGCCTGCACATGCATGACGCCGTCTTTCACAATCGCGGTGCGCAGGACGATGCAGCTATCCATATTCCCATCGGGGGAGAAATAGCCGACGCCACCCGCATAAGCCCCGCGTGTTTCCGGCTCTAGCTCGGCAATAATCTCACAGGCACGCACCTTGGGCGCGCCCGATACGGTTCCCGCCGGAAAGCCCGCGAACAGGGCATCAATGGCATCTTTGCCGGGGGCGAGCTTGCCCACCACATTGGACACAATGTGCATCACATGGCTGTAAAACTCGACCATATAGCTGTCAGTCACGGTGACGCTGCCGCCTTCGGCCACACGGCCGACATCATTCCGACCGAGGTCGAGCAGCATCAAATGCTCTGCCCGTTCCTTGGGGTCGGCGAGCAAGGACGCCCTATTTTCAGCATCTTCCAGCGCTGTTTTGCCACGCGGACGCGTGCCGGCAATCGGCCGGATGGTCACCTCGCCATCACGGACGCGCACCAAAATCTCCGGGCTGGAACCTGTTAAGGAAAAACCGGGGAAATCGCGGAGGTAGAGAAAGGGGGACGGGTTGATCCGGCGGAGCGCCCGGTAAAGATCAATGGATGGCAGCGGAAACGGGAGGGTGAACCGCTGGGCCAGCACCACCTGAAAAATATCACCCGCAGTGATATAGTCCTTCGCCTTCAACACCATCTCTGCATATTGCCCATTTTCGAGCACAGACTGCGGCGTCAAAGCGGCGGCGTCCGGCAAACTGCTCGATCGAGATGGGGCAGGCAGGGCGCGCGCCAGCCGGGCGGCGGCGGCCTCTATCCGGTCCACGGCGGCATCAATTTGCGCGGAGGCTTCCTTTTGCCCCGGCCACACGGGGGCCACCAGAAATAATCGATCGGCCAGCCGGTCAAATACCAGAATAAGGGTCGGGCGCACGAACAACATGTCTGGCACGCCAATGGGGTTGGGTGCGGGGCGGGGGAGTTTTTCCACCAGTCCCACAGTCTCATAGCCGAAATAGCCAACCAAACAGGCGAGCGCCTTGGGGAGCGGATTTGGCACATCAATGCGGCAGGCGCTCACCAACGCCCGCAGAGCGGTCAGGCTATCGTCTTCTAAAGGCGTGAAGGCATCCTGATCCGTCGCCCAATTCCGGTTAACCTCAGCTGCCGACCCATTGGCGCGAAAGACAAGATCCGGCGCAAGCCCAATCAGGCTATAGCGCCCGCGCACGGCCCCGTCTTCTACGGATTCCAACAGAAAGTCCCCGCGGCCGTCCTCATAAAGCTTAAGAAACGCCGAAACGAGGGTTTCGGTATCGGCAATTAAGCTCCGCCAGACGAGCGCCGGCTTTCCAGACCGAAGCTGGTGAAGCGCAAGCGCATCATCCCCAGCCAGTGTCACCGCCCGGCTGATCCAGCTAATCTACGGCGCAAATCCCGAATGGCATCTTCATTCCGCTCAGTTTTCATTGCGGCCTTTACGGCGTTTGCAAACTGGGCGGTATATTCCTGCCCAATTGCATTCGACAATTGCGACTGAGTGGCCGGGACAAGGCTGGGATCGGAACGCAAATCGCCAACCTCAATCCGGTCCAGCTTCACCAGCATCCAGCCCTGCTTGTCCGCCGTGGGAACAATGTTTGCCTTGCCAAGACCTAGGTCAAAGAGCTGCTGAACATCGGGTGTCGGCGCTGTGCCCTGCTTTAGAATATCGGCCCGCCGCAATGAGAGCGTCCGGGGAGCACCGCCAAGGCTGGCCAAGGATACACCGGCTTTGGCCTTTGCAAGCGCTGTTTCAGCCGCTTTTCGGGCGGCTTTGCTTGCGCGCTCTGCTACGAAATCTGCAAGGACCGTCCCACGAATGGCAGCGAGCGGCTTGGGAGCCGCTGCAATGACGCGATCAAGATCGTAAAAGGCATCCTTGCTGTCGCTCAGCGGGATGATTGCGGGATCATCATCCGGTTCCGCCTGAAAGGCATCTTTCAACATCGGGGCAAGCGATGGATCAAGACGATAACCGGGCTGGTTGATGGCCACGCCGCTCGCGGTCAGAGCTGGCGTTGAAACAACGGCCAAGCCGCGAGATTTGACGACATCGTCAAAGGTCTGTCCATCGGAAACAGCATCCTCAACATCGGCGAGTAGGCTGGCAAAGGCATCTGCGGCTTTCTGGGTTGACAGCGCCGCTGCAATTTCTGCGCGGGCCTGTGCCAGTGTCTTTCCGCCAAGACTTGTCACCGCATCGACGCGGATGATGTGCCATCCCAGGCCAGATTTAACTGGGCCAACAATACGGCCCTGTGCTGCACCAAATGCAGCATCCGCTACGCTTGACGAACTTTGCTCTGCGAAGCTGGCCTTTTCACTCGCTTTCAGAGGGATTGCGTCTGCTTGGGCCGCCTTTGCGGCCTCTGCCATAGAGCTGCCCGATGCAATTTTTTGGGCAATCGATTGGGCTGTCTTTTGGTCCTGCACAATGATTTGCGTCAGATCGCGCTTTTCACGCGCTGCATATTTGGCGGCGTCTTTTCTATACTGCGCCGCAATTTCCGCCTCGGTTGCCGTTGCAGATTTGGCAATCATGGCCTTATCAATGAGGGCATAGCGAATGAGGCGCTGCTCCGGCACGGTATAGCGGGCCCGATTGGCGGTATAAAAGGCGTTCAGCTGTGCCTCTGTCGGGGCCGGGCCTGCGGCAAAGGCGCTGTTACGAAAGTCTATGACGCTGCCGCTTCTGCGTTCAACCAATAATGCTGCATAGGGCAGGACAAGATCGCGCGGAGAGCCTGCGCTTGCGGAAATCGGCACGAGAAGATGACGAATGGCTATGCTCTGATCGATATCGGCACGAAATTCCTCGGGGGTGATCCCGCGGGAGGACAGAGCCTGCTGGTATCGTGTTTCATCAAACACACCGGAAGCACCGTGAAATGCTGGAATACTGGCAATTTCTGCATCGCCCAGCTTGTCGCTGACGGTCATGCCGTGCGCCTCACCAAAGGCACGGATCGACAAAAGATCTGTCAACTGGTCAACAAGCTGCTCCAACACGCCGCCTTGGAGCAGAAGCGCCATTGTGGTCTCGGGTCGCTGCTCTTTGGCTTGCCGCAGTTCAAGCTGCACCCGCTGAGATACATCATTGACGCTGAGACTTCTGTCGCCCGCGCGGGCAATGTCGGTGCTGCTTGTTCCGCCCAAAGATCCCATGCTGGATGGTGTTCCGACACCGGTCACGATGAACGCCAACATAAGGAGTCCGAGAAGGCCGATAATGACCCAAGAGGAAAGCGCGCGCCGGAAAAAGGACAGCATTGGGAAAACATCTCCACCTGAAATTGCTGCTTGCCTTAGAGGCGGACGGGTTAGGCATCAAGCACTCGCAAGGCTGGTATCCCTTTATTGCCTTTGCTAACGCCCCAGAAATCATCGAAAGCGAGACGAAAATGGCACTGAAAAAACTCATTGCAGGCAATTGGAAGATGAACGGAAGCCGCGCGGCACTTGCAGAAGTGACCGCAATTTCGGTTGCCGCTTCTGCCATTGGGCAGGTTGAGTCAGCGCTTGCAGTGCCGGCAACGCTCATCGCGCCAGCATTTGCTGCTGCGCCCGGTTTTTCCATTGGTGCACAGGATTGTCATTGGAATGATGCGGGCGCGCATACGGGGTGCTTGTCGCCGGGGATGATTAAGGAAGCTGGTGCGTCCTTTGTCATTGTGGGCCATAGTGAACGGCGGACCGATAATCATGAAACCAGTGCCGAAGTGGCCAAGAAAGCAGACGCTGCGATCCAAACAGGGCTGCTGGCAATTCTCTGCGTTGGCGAAACCGAGGCCGAACGGGATGCCGGCAAGGCGGTTGCTATCGTCACGGGGCAGGTGCGGGACTCGCTGCCCGGCTCGGCTAATGGAGATCAGCTGGCCATTGCTTATGAACCCGTTTGGGCCATTGGCACAGGCCGAACAGCATCGGCCGCCGATGTGGCGGAGATGCATGCTGCAATCCGGTCGGAACTGGTTCAACAATTGGGCGATGCGGGACATAAGGTGCGCATTCTCTATGGCGGGTCGGTTAAGGCCGCCAATGCTGCTGAGTTGCTTCATATTCGCGATGTTGATGGCGCCCTGGTGGGCGGCGCAAGCCTGAAAGCGGATGATTTCATTCCGATCATCAAGGCTGCAATAGCCTGATCCACCTCATTCAAGCCGCCAAGGTTGATCGGCCGACAGGGCTGGGCTAAGGCCAGCGCCTTGAAAGCGCATTTCCCTTTTCAATAAGAGTTTGTTTCGATGTTCACCTTCTTGCTCGTTGTTCATGTCATCATCGCTGTCGCGCTGGTTGGCGTTATTCTTGTTCAGCGGTCTGAAGGCGGCGGCCTGACAGGCGGCAGCCCTTCCGGGCTGATGTCAGCACGCGGTGCGGGCAACTTTCTGACCCGCATGACAACGATACTTGCGACCTTGTTCATTGTGCTTTCCATCGCGCTGGCCGCTGTTGCAACACTCAGCCGCAAGCCGGACACAATTGATGCAAGCCTAGCTCGCCCAGCAGCGCCTGCAGCACCTGTGCCAACCGGCGGTAATCAGCCCGTTCCCAGCCAGTCCGTTCCGGGTAACGCAAACTAATCCCCAAATTATTTTGCGTGAGGCGGGTGAAGGCTCTTGCCGAATCCTATGCAGCCCGCTTACGGCTCTTCTCCCATGGCGCGGTTCATTTTCATCACCGGCGGCGTGGTCTCCTCGCTTGGCAAAGGTCTTATGGCAGCATCGCTTGCTGCTCTCCTCCAAGCGCGTGGCTACAAGGTTCGCATTCGTAAGTTCGACCCGTATCTCAATGTAGATCCGGGTACGATGTCCCCTTATCAGCATGGCGAAGTCTATGTGACCGATGATGGGGCGGAAACTGATCTTGATCTTGGTCATTATGAGCGGTTCACGGGCGTCTCCGCGCGTCAGTCCGACAATGTGACATCGGGCCGAATCTATCAGCAGATCATTCAAAAGGAACGTCGCGGAGACTATCTCGGTGCGACCGTTCAGGTGATCCCGCACGTGACCGATGCAATTAAGGAATTTGCCAAGGCCGATACAGACGGCCTGGATTTCGTCCTGTGTGAAATTGGCGGCACGGTGGGGGATATTGAATCTTTGCCGTTCATTGAGGCCATTCGGCAGCTGCGCAATGAACTTGGCCGCGAACAGACAGTCTTCACGCATGTAACGCTTGTTCCTTATGTGGCGGCGGCCGGTGAGTTGAAGACCAAGCCAACCCAGCATTCGGTGCGCGAGTTGACCAGCCTCGGCATTCAGCCCGACGTTCTGATCTGCCGCTGCGAACATCCGCTGCCCGAAAATGAGCGGGCAAAGATCGCGCTCTTCTGCAATGTCCGCAAAGAGGCGGTGATCCCTGCACTTGATGCCAAGTCAATCTATGGTGTGCCGCTGCAATATCACGCCGAAGGGCTGGATGCAGAAGTGTTGCGCGCCTTTGGCATTGAACCCGGCCCAGATCCTGATCTGAAACGGTGGGTGGACATTATGGATCGCCTGACCAACCCGGAAGGGGAGGTCACAATTGGCGTTGTCGGCAAATATGTCGGCCTTCAAGATGCCTATAAGTCGTTGAATGAGGCGCTCGTCCACGGTGGCATTGCCAATCGGGTCAAGGTCAATATTCATTGGATTGACGCCGAACTTTTCGAAGCACCCGATAGTGATGTCGCGGCAAAGCTAGAGCCGCTCCACGCGATTCTAGTGCCCGGCGCATTTGGCGAACGTGGCGCGCATGGCAAAATCGCGAGCATCCGCTTTGCCCGAGAACGTCAGGTTCCCTATTTCGGCATTTGTTTCGGTATGCAGATGGCCTGTGTCGAAGCCGCGCGGAACCTTGCTGGAATTGAAAAGGCCTCCTCCACAGAATTTGGCCCAACCGAAGAGCCTGTGGTTGGCATCATCACCGAATGGATGAGCCAAGAGGGCATTCAAAAGCGGGAAGAAGGCGGCGATCTGGGCGGGACCATGCGGCTTGGGGCCTATGAGGCGCACCTTGCGGCCAACAGCCATGTCGCCGCAATTTATGGCGGCACAGCAATTTCGGAACGCCATCGCCATCGTTATGAGGTGAACACCAAATATCGTGAGGCGCTCGAATCCAACGGGCTGTTGTTCAGCGGCATGTCTCCCGATGGGGAATTGCCGGAAATTGTCGAGCGGCCGGACCATCCTTGGTTCGTCGGCGTTCAGTTCCACCCAGAGCTGAAGTCCAAGCCCTTTGATCCGCATCCCTTGTTTAAGAGCTTCATAGAAGCGGCGGTTCGCCAGAGCCGACTGGTCTGAGAAAGTCGTGATTGGCCGGGAAGATTTTCCCGGCCAAAACGAATTAGAAGCTCATCTCGTCATAGACTTTGGACAGGTCACCCTTCCATTCTGTCTCATATTTTTCGAGCAGAAGCTGTGCGGGTGATTTTCCACTGTCCACAATCTGGCGCAGCGGGTTGAGGAACCCGCTTTCATTATCGCCCATGGAATTAATCTGCCCACGCGCGGTGAGGCCAGCGGCTGCAATATCTAGGACTTGCTTGGCTAGATCGTTGAGCGTCCGCCCGTCGGGCAGTTTTGCGTTAAGCCCTTGCTTTGGCACGGCATCGCGCAGGCGTTGATGATCCTCAATCGTCCAATGCTTGACCAAATCCCATGCCGCATCGAGCGCGCTTTGATCATAGAGCAGGCCGACCCAAAGGGCGGGCAGCGCACAGATTTTATTCCAAGGGCCGCCATCGGACCCGCGCATTTCCAAAAAGCTTTTTAGGCGGACTTCGGGAAAGGCTGTCGAGAGATGATCATTCCAGTCGCTGATCGTTGGCTTTTGGCCGGGATAGACATCCAAATTGCCATCCAGAAAATCCCGGAAATTCTTGCCAGCCGCGTCGATATATTTGCCATCGCGATAGACAAAATACATCGGCACATTGAGCATATAATCGGCATAGCGTTCATAGCCAAAGCCATCTTCAAATACGAAAGGAAGCATGCCCGTGCGTGCGGGATCAGTATCGGTCCAAATATGTGACCGATAGGATTGATAACCGTTCGGCTTGCCTTCCAAAAAGGGCGAATTGGCAAAGAGCGCCGTGCCAAGCGGTTGTAAGGCAAGGCTCACGCGGAACTTCTTCGCCATATCCGCTTCGCTGGAATAATCGAGATTGGTCTGGATGGTGCAGGTGCGCAGCATCATATCCAGCCCCATGCTGCCAACGCGCGGCATATGGCGCAGCATGATGGCGTAGCGGCCCTTGGGCATGATGGGCAGCTCTTCACGCGTCTTATCGGGCCAGAGGCCAAGGCCAAGAAAGCCAAGGCCTAGCTCAGCGCCGACTTCTTTCACCTGCCGCAAATGGCGGCCGGTTTCGGCGCAAGTCTGATGCAAATTCTCAACTGCCGCGCCCGATAGTTCCAGCTGACCTGCAGGTTCAAGGCTGACCGTGCCATCGCTGCCGGCAAGCGCGATGACTTTGTCACCCTCCATCACGGGTTCCCAGCCAAATCGGGTCAAGGCCATCAACAGATCATGAATGCCCCCCGGCTCATCATAAGACGGGGCCCGATGGTCCGCGAGGCGATATACGAACTTTTCATGTTCGGTTCCGATTCGCCACCGCTCCTTCGCCTTTTCTCCCTTGGAAAAGACGCTGATGAGATCGGCGCGGCTTTCAATCGGCGGATCAAATTGTCCGCTGTCGGTCCTAGTGCTCATAACCGCCCCTTAATCTTGTCGGTTGCAAGATGAAACGATTATCTGCGGGGTTGGTTGCGAGAGAAATGCGGTCTCACCAAGTGCCAAAGTCACCGGGCGGCTGGCTTGTCCGCATGCGGGCGCGAGAAGGGCGTGACGGATCAAGCTCTTGCGTCTTGATCAGCCGCAAGCAGGGCCATTCACCTGCGGTAGCCTCGGCCAGTGTCACGCCGTGTTCGGCGTAAGCGGTCGAAATCGCCTCCACTTGTCGATCAAGAAGCCCGGCCAGCACTAAGACCCCGCCCGGACGGAGAAGATCAGAAAGGGCAGGGGCAAGCTCAATCAGCGGCCCTGCAAGGATATTGGCGAGGATCAGGTCATAGGGTGCGCGCTCCTGAATCACGTCATGGTCCGTACCAGAGGCGACGCACAGGGCGATTTGTCCTGGCGCGTTGCCGATGGGAATATCATTCACCGCCGCATTTTCTTCCACAATCTCAATGCTGACGGGGTCGATATCCGATGCCATGACTTGCGCGCCCTGCCATAAATAGCGGGCGGCAAAGGCCAAAAGCCCAGTTCCAGTGCCAATATCGGCAATATGGCTGAACGCGGCCCCGCTGGCGTGGATCTGGTCAATCATCGTCAGGCAGCGGCTGGTGGTTTCATGATTGCCCGTACCAAAGGCCCGACTGGCTTCGATGATGAAGGGCGTTGCATCTGCCGGAATGGGTCCGTCAAAAGATGCGCTGTGAACGAAAAACCGTCCTGCGTGGACGGGGGCGAGGCCCTGTTGGCTTAACGTTACCCAGTCCGCATTGCCCAATTTCTCGAGATTGTACGGTGTCTTTAGCCCGCCGGGCATCAAAGCCAGAACCGCATCCACCTCATCTTGGGAGGGTGTTGCGCTGAAATAAGCCGTGACTTCCCAGCCATCTGGATTTGCCGGGTCAATCTCTCGTGCCGTCAATGTGGGCGGATTATCGAGCATCCACAACGCGTCATCGGCTAGCGTCGCCGCCTCCGCCTCGTGTCGGGTGCAGGGCAGGGTGAGGGTCCAGATGTCGCTGTCTTGGGTCATGACGTGCTGATTGCGGCCTGTGCCGATTTTCGCAAGTCATCAATTCATGGGGTGCTTATCTGACGGCAAAGCGCGGCGTTGAATGGCGCGTCGGCATTTCTGCCGCAGATTTGGCGCAAGGCGCGGTTTTTGGAGGCTCAAGGCCAAAGACGTCGCCGATCAGTCGATTGCCCTCGCTGGTTAGGGAAACGAAAATCCGGCGGCGATCCCTTGGGTCTGTGCGACGATCAATCAGGCCATCCTCATCCAGCCGCGCGAGATAGCGCAAAACCGTCGTCAGCGGAATTTGCGGCTCCACGCCGATATCTGTCACCGCAAGTTGGTGGCCAAGCCGCTGTGCCCGCTCCAACTCAAGCAGAATGTCCCAAGCGGGATCACCGAAATAATTGAGTTTGAATTTCTGCTCCCTGCGACGGCGGCGGCGCAGTTCGGCATCAACAGGATGAAGCAATTGTTCGCCATCTGGCGTCGCGATTTTGTGGGACAGGGCATTTAAGGCGGTCATCGCCTGATAAAGGATGGTCTGCACTTCATCCTGTGACCCTTGGCTCATGTGAGATCCCTTATGTGTCGATGGCGCCTCACAAAAATGCTCGGCGGGCCAGCGTCTGATCTTATCTCAGATAGGCATTGGGGAACTGCTCTACGATAACGTAAATCTACGCAGGCAGGCGTTAATGTCCGGCCTCAGGGTTAGCGCACATAGCTTGCGCCATTAATGTCGAGCACGCTTCCGGTCATAGATGGCGGTGCTTTGAGCGCGCAAAAGGCAACCATCTCCGCCACCTCTTCTGGCATGGCGACACGACCAAGCGGGATGTCGGCCAATAATTTGTCCCCACCACGGCTGGCCAGATACTCATCGGCCATGCCGGTCATCGTGAAGCCGGGGCAAATCGCAAAGGCCAATATATTCTCCCGCGCATATCCCCGTGCGATGGTCTTTGTCATGGCAACCATCCCCGCTTTGGACGCGGCATAATGCCAATGCTGCGGCGAATCTCCGCGATAGGCGGCGCGGCTGGCGATGTTGATGATGCGGCCGGAGCTATTGCGGTCTTGCCAATGGCGCACGGCGCGGCGGCATAAAATGGCGCTGGCGGTCAGATTCACCTGAAGGGTGCGGTTCCAACTGTCGATCCAGTCGGCCTCATCTGCGTCGATCGGATTATTTTCAAATATTCCAGCATTATTGATCAAAATATCGATTCGCCCGCCCAAAGAGTCGAGCGCCCCGTCCCATAAATTCTGCGCGCCTTGATCGCTCGAAAGATCATAATCTTTTCTGGAAACGGCGAAAATCCGCGCGTCTGCGCTGCTCAAACTTGTGGCGATGGCCGCGCCAATGCCGCGCGATGCCCCGGTGATGAGAATATGCTGTGTCATATAGTCCCCATAACGTTGGGGTTGCACTTGGGTAAAGGCAGTTGCACCAGCCGTTTGACGCGCTAATGGATTAACAACACAAGACTAATGACAGGGAATGATCATGGCGCAAAACCGCGCAAGACCGATCTCGCCGCATCTTTCGATCTGGAAATGGGGCGCACATATGGCGACATCTATTTTCCATCGGGCAACCGGCGATGGCATGGCAATTGTCGGGGCAATGGCCCTGGTTTGGTGGCTGACCGCCGCTGCATCAGGCAAGGAGTCCTATGATTATTTCCTGAGCTGGGCCACGCATTGGACGGGCCAAGTGATCCTGATTGGCCTCAGCTGGGCCTTTTTCCAGCATATGGCCTCTGGCCTGCGCCACCTCGTGCTGGATATTGGGGCGGGCTATGAACTCGCGATCAACCGCTTCTGGGCGCGTGCGACCTTTGTGTTCGGCGTGGTGATGACGGCGGCCCTTTGGTCGTATCTGCTGTTTGTGAAGGGATAAGGCGATGGGGAACGGAACAGGTCTTGGCCGGGTTCGCGGCCTTGGATCCGCCAAACATGGCGGCGGCCATTGGGTGATTCACCGGATGACGGCAATTGGCACTTTGTTGCTGATGCTGTGGCTGGTCTTTTCGCTGGTGCGTTTGCCAGCTTATGATTTCGCAACGGTGCGCCTGTGGCTGGAACAGCTGATTGTCGCTGTGCCGATGATGCTGCTTGTCATTTCTGTCTTCTGGCATTTCCGGATCGGGCTTCAGGTTCTGATCGAAGATTATGTCCATGAAGAAGGATTGAAATTTGCCAGCCTCTTGGCGCTGACCTTCTACACATTTGGCATGGGCGCGCTTGCGCTGTTTGCCATTGCTAAAATCGCACTGACGGGGACACCCAACTAATGTCCGAAGCCTATAAGATCATCGATCACACTTATGACGTTGTTGTTGTCGGCGCGGGCGGCTCTGGCCTGCGCGCGACTATGGGTGCCGCTGAAGCCGGCCTGAAAACCGCCTGCGTGACCAAAGTCTTCCCGACCCGCTCTCACACCGTTGCAGCACAAGGCGGGATTGCTGCCAGCCTGGGCAATAACTCGCCCGATCACTGGACTTGGCACATGTACGACACCGTCAAGGGTGCCGACTGGCTGGGCGATCAGGACGCGATTGAATATATGGTGCGCGAAGCACCTGCCGCTGTTTACGAGCTGGAACATGCGGGCGTTCCGTTCAGCCGCAATGACGATGGCACAATTTATCAGCGCCCCTTTGGCGGCCATATGCAGAATATGGGTGATGGCCCGCCGGTGCAGCGCACCTGCGCCGCGGCCGACCGCACCGGTCACGCCATGCTGCATGCGCTTTATCAACAGTCGCTGAAATATGACGCTGACTTTTACGTCGAGTATTTCGCGCTTGATCTGATCATGGAAGATGGCGCCTGCCGTGGCGTGATTGCCATGTGCATGGAAGATGGCAGCATCCACCGCTTCCGCGCGCAATCGGTTGTGCTGGCAACGGGCGGCTATGGCCGTGCCTATTTCTCGGCTACTTCGGCGCATACCTGCACGGGTGATGGCGGTGGCATGGTGCTGCGCGCTGGCTTGCCGTTGCAGGATATGGAATTTGTTCAGTTCCACCCAACCGGCATTTATGGCGCGGGCGTGCTCATTACAGAGGGCGCACGCGGCGAGGGCGGCTATCTGACCAATAGCGAAGGCGAACGCTTTATGGAGCGTTATGCCCCTTCGGCCAAGGACCTCGCGTCACGCGACGTTGTGTCGCGCTCCATGGCGATGGAAATGCGTGAAGGTCGCGGTGTCGGCCCAAATAAGGATCATATCTACCTTCACCTCGATCATATCGATCCCAAGGTGCTGGCGGAACGACTTCCCGGCATTACCGAAAGCGGCAAGATTTTCGCCGGCGTTGATCTGACGCGTCAGCCGCTGCCCGTTTGCCCAACGGTCCATTATAATATGGGCGGCATTCCGTGTAATTATCACGGGCAGGTCGTGACGAAGAAGGGCAAGGATGACGATGCCGTTGTGCCCGGTCTCTATGCCGTTGGTGAAGCCGCTTGCGTCTCTGTCCATGGCGCGAACCGCCTTGGCTCCAACTCCTTGATCGATCTTGTCGTGTTCGGTCGCGCAACCGGTCTGCACTTGAAGGAAACGCTCAAACCCGGTGCGGCGCAAAAGGCGCTGCCCAAGGATTCGGCTGATCTCGCGCTGGCCCGTGTCGAGAAATTCCGCAATGCCAAGGGCGGAACCCCCACCGCACAGATTCGTCTGGAAATGCAGCGCACCATGCAAAAGCATTGCGCCGTGTTCCGCGATACGGCTCTGCTTGCAGAAGGCGTGGATTTGATGCGCACCGTCAATAAGCGGCTGGAAGATGTCGCCGTGACGGACCGCAGCCTCATCTGGAACACGGATTTGATCGAGACGCTGGAACTCGACAATCTGATGTCGCAGGCCGTCTGCACGATGGAAAGTGCGAACAACCGTAAGGAATCGCGCGGTGCCCATGCGCATGAAGATTTCCCTGAGCGCGATGACAAAAACTGGATGAAGCACACCATTACTTGGTTTGATGGCTGGGGCGGCACGGGTGGCAAAGTCACGCTCGGCTATCGCGGCGTGCACACCTATACGCTCACGGATGAGGCGGATTATATCAAGCCCAAGGCGCGCGTTTACTGATCCAAAGCCGCAGGGCGCAAACAGAGAAAGGCGATCCCTGCTTTGGCCGGGGTCGCCTTTCTCTTTTGCGGCTGACGAAGGCGGCCTGAAGCCATTGTCCGCATCGCTCTGCCCCGCTAAGGCAAGGGGAGTTCCGGCCAGGGGGATCAGGATATGACCGTCACTATTCGTGAAAATGACATTATCGACAGCGTCGCCGACGCCCTTCAATATATCAGCTATTTCCACCCGATGGATTATATCCGGGCGCTGGGCGCGGCTTATGAGAAGGAGCAGGGGCCAGCCGCCAAAGATGCCATTGCGCAAATCCTGACCAACAGCCGCATGTGCGCAGAGGGGCATCGCCCCATCTGCCAAGATACCGGCATCGTCACCGTGATCGTCAAATGGGGCCAGCACTGTATCTTGGACTCATCCCGGTCGCTGCAAGAGGTGATTGATGAGGGGGTGCGCCGCGCCTATCTCCATCCAGAGAATAAGCTGCGCGCGTCCATCCTTGCTGATCCTGCCTTTACGCGCGTCAATACAAAGGACAACACGCCCTCCATCGTCCATCTGGAAATGGTGCCGGGTGACAAGGTGACGTTCGATGTCGCGGCCAAGGGCGGCGGGTCTGAAAACAAGACCAAGTTCAAAATGATGAACCCCAGCGATTCCATTGTTGATTGGGTGCTGGAAATGGTCCCGCAAATGGGCGCAGGCTGGTGCCCGCCCGGCATGCTGGGCATTGGCATTGGCGGCACGGCGGAAAAGGCCATGGTGCTCGCCAAGGAAAGCCTGATGGGGGCCATTGATATGGCAGACCTAAAGGCGCGCGGCCCGCAAAATGATATTGAGCGGCTGCGCATTGAGATTTTTGATAAGGTCAATGCGCTGGGCATTGGCGCGCAGGGACTGGGCGGTCTGGCGACGATCCTTGATGTGAAAATCATGGATTATCCAACCCATGCAGCGTCCAAGCCCGTTGCGATGATCCCCAATTGCGCCGCCACCCGTCATGCGCACTTCACGTTAAAGGGGGAGGGGCCAACCTTCTTGGAAACACCCAATCTTGATGATTGGCCAAAGGTAGAATGGGCGCCGGATAGTGCTGCCAAGCGCGTTGATCTCGATACGCTGACGCCAGAGGATGTGCGCGGCTGGAAGGCGGGCGATCGTCTGCTGCTCAATGGCAAGATGCTCACGGGTCGCGATGCGGCGCATAAGCGGATTGCCGACATGCTGGCTAAGGGAGAGGAATTGCCCGTCAGCTTTAAGGGGCGGATGATCTATTATGTCGGCCCGGTCGATCCGGTGGGGGAAGAAATCGTCGGCCCAGCTGGCCCGACGACGGCCACGCGCATGGATAAGTTCATGGATATGATGCTGGACCAAGGCCTGCTCGGCTGCGTCGGCAAGGCAGAACGCGGCCCGGCCGCGACGCAGGCCATTGCCAAGCATCAATCAGCCTATCTGATGGCGGTCGGCGGGGCGGCCTATCTCGTCGCACGCGCGATCAAGGGCAGCAAAGTCGTCGGCTTTGCAGATTTGGGCATGGAAGCCATTTATGAGTTTGAGGTGAAGGACTTCCCCGTGACAGTCGCCGTCGACAGCAGTGGGGAGAATGTCCACACCACAGCTCCGCTCATCTGGCGCAAGAAGATTGCTGACGAAAAGCTGCTTGAGCCTGCTGAATGATCTGGCTTCCGGCCACTTTGCTGGCCGCGTTGTTTCAGGCGTGGCGCACGGCCGTGCAGCAACGGGTGCGGGCCGAACTCTCGGTTAACGCGGCGGGGCTGGTGCGCTATCTTTATGGCCTGCCCGTCGGGTTGGTATTGCTTGGAGCGTATCTCGCCTGGCGCAGTGCCGAACTGCCCGCCATTCACGCCCCATTCCTCGCCTATTGCGCGGCGGCCGGTTTTGCCCAGATTATCGGCACGAACCTTTTGTTGATGGCCTTTGGCTATCGCAATTATGTCGCGGGCACGGCTTTTGCGAAGACAGAGGCGATGCAAGGGGCCTTGCTCGCCTTCCTGCTGCTCGGTGAACTGCTTAGTTGGCTGACCATCTTTGGAATAGCCGTTGGCGTTGTCGGTGTGATGATCGTTGCAGCCGGTGGGCAGAGGTTGCGCCTTCCCGACATCATACAACCAGCCGCTTTGTGCGGGCTTGGCGCTGGACTGGGCTTCACCATGACCTCAATCTTCGTCAAATCGGCGTCGCTTGAGTTGGCGACGACGGATAAGCTGCTCGCAGCACTTTTGGCGCTGGTGGCGGTTCAGACTTGGCAGACATTGATGCAGGGCAGCTATGTCCTCTGGCGAGAGCGAGAGCAATTGCCGCGCGTTTTTGCGACTTGGCGCACATCGGGCCAAGTTGGGCTGCTCGCGGCTTTGGGGTCGGCCTGTTGGTTTACGGGCTTTGCGACCGCACCTGTCGCCTTGGTGCGCGCGGTGGGTCAGGTTGAGGTGATCCTCACCCTTGGCTTTAGCCGCTTCTATCTGAAGGAGGCCCGCAAGCCGGGGGAGGCTCTGGGCTTGCTACTGGTCGGGGCAGGGGTTGTCCTCGCGCTCATTGGCGGGATGTAAATCTGAAGAAGACTGTCAAAACAGGCTTAGTCGGCCTAATTTCATTAATGGTTAAAAGCTCTAAACCATCTTTGCTTACCGTCCCGAAACTCATTTGGCTGAATGCGACATTTTAAGCTGATTTCGGTGATGTCATGTTTGAAGAGCCAATCTGGAAACGCATTCCTATTCGCACGCGCCTGCTGACTTATGAAAAGGAACTGAACCGCCTGTTGCGGGCACAGTTGGATAAGGTGGAACCGGGCCTTGTCGCGATAGATAATGGGCGAGAGCGGGAAGTCCCAAGCGGACGCATCGACATTACCGCACGGGACCGCGACGGTAATTTTGTCGTTATTGAACTCAAGGTCGGTCCCTGTCCGACGGGCGCTTTGGAACAAGTACTCGTCTATTCGGCCGATCTTGAAGAGGAAACGGGCCGGCTCTGTCGGGCCGTGCTTGTGGCGGCGTCCTTCTCAACGCGGCAGCGCGCCGCTGCAAAGCGGGCGCATGACGTCCACCTCGTCACGTATCAGGTGGTGCCGATGAAGACATCTGGGCAGGAGCAGCGGCTAAATTCCGATCCGAACAGCGGTTAAGGGACGGGGTATATTACCTAAAAGTATAGGGGCCTTGATATTCAGATCGAATCAATCTAATTCAAACTTTGCGGGCCGGGCCCCTCTGGCGGTTGCTGAAGGCAATCGTGATGTCGGACCGCATCGGGGATACCCCGGTGCGATGACGACGGGCAGAAAACCGCTCTCCATAACATCGCTTTGGGTACACCCGATTGAGCAACCTGATTGTTCAATGGAGTGGCATATGAAACTGAGCGTTTTTAACTTGTTGGTGAAGCACCAGAGATTGGATGAGGCCTTGCATGCAGAACGGCTGCGCAAGCGCCCGGATGATGTGCGCATTCGGCATCTGAAGAAACTCAAGCTCACCATTAAGGATCGTCTTCTTCGGCTTTCTGGAGGCCAGCGCTTGCGCGTGATGGCCTAACCAGAACGGCTGGCGGCGGCACTTCACCCCCTCCCCTCAAATGGCCGCCGCCAGCCAACTTTGTTGAACATCACTGCAGTTAAATAGGGATCGACCATGGAATTCTTAATGATGGACTGGCTGGGCACGCCGGTCTGGTTCTGGCTTACCTTTTTGGGTATTGTCGCCGCACTTACGGCCTTTGACCTTGGCGTTCTTCATAAGGAAGACCGGGAGATGGGCATCGCTGAGAGCTTAAAGCTGTCGGCCTTTTACATCGCGATTTCGCTCGCCTTTGGGGCCTGGATCTGGGTCGAAAAGGGCGCAGATTTGGGCATGAAATATTATACGGGCTTTTTCATCGAAAAGGCGCTGTCGATCGACAATGTCTTTGTCATCAGCCTGATCTTCACCTTCTTCGCCATTCCGCGCATCTATCAATATCGGGCGCTTCTGTGGGGCATCATCGCTGTCATTGTGCTGCGCGGATTGATGATTGCGGCGGGCGCTGCGCTTGTTCAGGAAGTTTACTGGGTTCTGTATATCTTCGCGGCCTTCCTCATCGCGACCGGCATCCGAATGATGTGGGCGACCGATCATGAGCCGGACATTTCCAAGAACCCGGTTGTGCGGTGGATTTCGTCGCACATGCGCGTGACGAAGGAGCTTCACGGACAGAAGTTTTTTGTGAAGGTCGAAGATGAGAAAACGGGTAAGCTGGTGCGGGCGGCAACGCCTTTGTTCTTGGCGCTCGTTGTCATTAACTTGGCGGATCTTGTGTTCGCGGTGGACAGTGTGCCGGCGATCTTTGCGATCACGACCGATACGTTCATCGTCTACACGTCGAACATCATGGCGATTTTGGGCTTGCGAGCGCTCTATTTCGCGCTGGCCGCCATGGTGCACCGCTTCCACTATCTTAAATATGCGCTGGCGCTGGTGCTGGTCTTCATCGGATCGAAGATTTTTGTCTCCGACTTCTTGATGGGTGGCGCGAAATTTCCGCCGGTGTTGAGCTTGGTTGTTACCTTTGCGCTGATCCTGGGCGGCATCTTATGGTCGCTCTGGAAGACGCGCGTGGCGGTCCCCGCGCGTTAAAAACCGACGCCCCCTCCAATGTGCCCCGGAGGGGGCGTCACCTTTGACGCTTTAGTTTGTCGGTTTGAGCAATTCCAGCGTGGCGGCGACCATCGCTTCCGTCCCAAGGCGCACCGATGGTTCCGGATCAATACGGAACAGCGGGCTGTGATGCCCCGCAACCGGACGGCCGCCCTTGCGGGCTTCCTCAATCCAGACGGGGTTTGATCCGCCCACAGCGAAATAATAGCCGGGGATGTTGTAAGATGGATCAACGAAATAGCTGAAATCCTCAGCCCCCATATTCGTCTGGTGGAAGGGGACAACGACATCCGGTCCCAGCGCTTCAGCAAGTTTGGTGTTTAGTCGGCGGGCAAGGGCCGTGTCATTCACCGTTACCGGCGTGGACTCCCCCACAGTCACATCGGGCAAACGATTTTCCGCCACGCCATGGGCGCGGGCAGTGTTGATGGCGAGGCGCTTAATCGCATCGATCAGCATATCCCGCGTTTCTTGGCTATTCGCCCGAACCGTCACCTGCAAATTTGCTTGCTCTGAAATGATGTTATGCTTGGTTCCAGCATGAAATGCGCCAACTGTAATCACCCCGGGTTCCAGCGGGCCTTTTTCGCGGCTGATGATGGATTGCAAGCCGACTACAATTTCCGATGCAATGTAAACTGGGTCGCGGCCCAGATGTGGCGCGGCGCCATGCGTACCAACACCATACACCTTAATGTCGACGCTATCTGCAGAGGAATATTGGATCGTTTCTGAGGCTGCAATCTTGCCCGTCGGCAGTTCGGCTGCGACATGGAAGGCGAGTGCATAGTCCGGCTTTGGAAAGCGGGTGTAAAGACCGTCCTTCAGCATGGCAACTGCCCCGCCGACGCGCTCTTCAGCGGGTTGGACGATGAACAGAACGGTTCCCTTCCACCGGTCTTTCAATGCCGCAAGCTGCCGCGCTGTCGCCACCATAGAGGTAATATGCACATCATGACCGCAAGCGTGCATCACTGGGTTTTCAACACCATCGACACCCACTTGACGGGCATTTGAGGAATTGGGCAGGCCAGAGCGCTCTTCCACCGGCAGCCCATCCATATCGGCGCGCAACAGAATAACGGGACCATCGCCATTTTTCAGAACGCCGACGACGCCCGTGCCGCCCACTTTTTCGGTGACAACCATGCCGGATACGGCGCGCAATTCCTTGGCCATTCGGGCGGCGGTGTTGAATTCGCGGAAGGATAATTCTGGGTTGTGATGGAAATAATCCCACAGCGCGCCCAAGGACTTATCATAATCGGCCTTAATGGCCGAGGCATAATCCGGGGCAGCATAGCTTGGGCTTGCGAGGGCCGCGCAACAGGCGGCGAGCAGGAGGGCTTTGCGCATTAATCATAACTCCATCAATGTGTTCGGGGTGATCATGGCGTGTCAAAATGCAGCTGGCCAGAAAAAATCATGCGCTGGACAGGGCCGCTGGATTGGTTAACGTGCAGGAAAGTTTCAACCAGGAGGGTCTTATGACCGCTGAACTATCGCAATATCTGCCATTTATTGTCGCCGCGGGCGCGATCATCTGCATCGCTTTGTGGCTGTTATTTGGCCCGTCTAAGTCGACGGCAGCTCCAGTTGAAACAGAGGCAAAGCAAGCCGTCGCGCAGCCTGAGGCGACGGCCGCCGCGCCTGCGCCAAAAGCGCCTGCTCCGAAGGCCAAAGCTCCCGCCAAACCGAAAGCGCCGGCTAAGCCGAAAGCGGCCGCACCTAAGGCGGAAGTGAAAGCGCCTGCTGCGAAAGCGCCTGCTCCAAAGGCGGCGAAACCCAAAGCAGCAGCGCCAAAGCCTGCCGTTGCAAAGGATGTCGCCCCGAAAGCAGAGAAACCAAAGGCACCTAAAACAGCCGCGCCAAAGGCTGCTGCCCCCAAGGCTGCAGCACCAAAAGCTGCGAAGGCCACCAAAGGTCCGGACAATCTTCGTTTGATTAAGGGCCTTGGCCCAAAGCTGAACACCATGCTGAATGATCTTGGCGTGACCCGCTTTGACCAGATTGCGGGCCTTGATGCTGCAGCTGTGGCGGCGCTTGACGCCAAATTGGGCACATTTGCGGGCCGCATCACACGCGATAACTTCGTCGATCAAGCGGGGCTTTTGGCTAAGGGCGATGTCGCCGGGTTTGAAGCAAAATATGGCAAGCTCGACGGTAGCCTCTAAGCCTTAACCTTAATGCCAAGCTGCGGCGGGCCGGGGGCGGGTCGCCGCAGTTTTTATGTGCGCCGGTTGGTCCGGATCGGGATTGGGCCAAAGAGACTTGTTTAACTTCCACCCATTTGTCGCTAAATGAAGCCCAGAACCACTTCAGGATCCCTTATGGCCATTCAATTTCTGCGTGCCGCTTTGCTTGTGTCTGCTGTTGCGCTGGTGCCAGCCGCAACGGCGGGGATCGCGTCAGCAGACGTCACCGTCAGCCGCGATATTGAACGCTTTGTCAGCGTTTATGAGCGCGTAAAAGCAGATTATGTCGACAAATTGGATGATGAGCGGCTGATCAAGGGTGCCATTGATGGCATGCTGGCCAGCCTTGATCCGCATAGCTCCTATCTCGACGCGCGCGATTTTAAGCAGATGCAAATCTCGACCGACGGCAATTATGGCGGTTTGGGCCTTGTCGTGTCGATGGAAGATGGCGCGGTGAAGGTTGTCGCCCCGCAAGAAGATAGCCCTGCCTCCAAAATGGGGATTAAGCCCGGCGACTATATCACCCATCTCGATGGCAAGCTGATCTATGGCGGGACGTTGGATGAAGCGGTGGAGCAGATGCGCGGCGTTCCAGGTACGAATATCAGCCTGACGGTTGTTCGGCCCGGCCGTGACAAGCCGTTTGACGTGACCGTCACGCGCCAGATTATTGAGATTAAGCCCGTCAAATGGGAAATCCGCAATGGTGTTGGCATCATCAACATCAATGGATTTTCAAAGCAGACGGGGGCGATGACCAAAGCGGCCGTCGTGTCGATTGAAAAGGCGCTGGGCCATAAGCCCTTTGGGTATGTCATTGATTTGCGCTCTAACCCCGGTGGTCTGCTCGATCAGGCGGTTGAAGTGTCTGACGTCTTCCTCGATCGCGTCGAAGTCGTTTCGCAACGAGGCCGCGATAAGCGGGATATTGAGCGATATTTCGCGCAGCCCGGTGATTTCGCCAATGGCCTTCCCATTGTTGTGTTGGTCGATTCAGGTTCTGCGTCCGCCGCTGAAATCGTGGCAGGTGCCCTTCAGGATCATCATCGCGGCTTGGTGCTTGGAGAACGGACATTCGGCAAGGGATCGGTCCAGACGCTCATTCCGCTGGATGAGACGACGGCTCTGCGCCTGACGACCGCGCGCTATTACACGCCTTCGGGTCGGTCGGTGCAGGAAGGCGGGATTGAGCCGGATATCGCCGTGCCGCAATTGAGCGATCCCGATTATAAGGCGCGGCCCCGCTTCCGCGAGGCGGATTTGAGCCGCCACCTGATCAATGAGGCCAAGGTCGATAACAGCGTCTTGGAAGCAGATGAAAAGCCCGATCCCCGGTTCAAGGCAACGCCTGAAGAATTAAAGGCAAAGGGCATCACCGATTTTCAGCTGCATTACGCAATTGAAACCGTGTCGCGCTTAGGTCGACCAAAATTGGCGGCTGCGGCTCCGCGTAAAGCCGTTCGGCGATAAATGGCGCGCGCAATGACAGATTTTTCAAAGGCGCGGGCCCTTGCTCTCCTCTTGCCAACGGCCCTTATGATCGGCGCATTGGGCAGCCAATATATTGGCGGGCTTTACCCGTGTGAAATGTGTCATTGGCAGCGCTGGCCGCATGATGCGGCGATAGTCGCCGCGCTGTTCGCCTTTGGCACGCATAGCCAGCGCGCCGCCCGTTTCTTTGTAGCCATCGCAGCCTTTGCCATCTTGACCAGCGGGTTGATCGGCCTGTTGCATGCAGGCGTCGAATATCGCTGGTGGCCGGGTGTGACGCCCTGTGCCAGCACGGCGGCAGCAACCACGATTGAGGCGATTATGAGCGCGCCTGTGGTGCGCTGTGACACGCCACAATGGTCGCTGCTGGGCGTTTCGCTGGCGGGATTTAACGCAATCTTTTCTCTATCGGGCGGTTTGCTGATTTTGGCGCTGATGCGTCGGGGGAGGGCGGCATGACCGAAACCAAGATAGATCGGATGCTCCGCGTTGATCAGGCGGGGGAATATGGGGCGGCGCGCATTTATGCGGGGCAACTCGCCGTCCTCGGCAGTGCGCATCCTGAAGCGGCGGAAATCCGGCACATGGCCGCCCAAGAGGCGGAGCATCTGACCAAGTTTAATGCCCTGCTGTCCAAAAGAGGCGTGCGCCCCACCGCGCTGCAACCCTTTTGGCATGTGGCGGGCTTTGCGCTGGGGGCGGCAACGGCGCTGATCGGGCCAAAGGCCGCCATGGCCTGCACCGCGGCCATTGAAACCGAAATTGACCGTCATTATTCCGAACAGCTCACCGAATTGGCAGGGGATGACCCTGAATTTGGCGCGTTGATCGAGGAATTTCGGGAGGATGAGCGGGAACATCACGACACCGCCATTGCTCGAGGCGCGGAACAAGCGCCCGCCTATCCGCTTTTATCAGCGGCCATCCGCTTGGGGTGTCGCGCCGCCATTCGCCTTTCGGATCGGATTTGACCGACCGATTCATCTTGCCTTCATCTAAGAAGGGGCAGACAGTTTGACCATGAGACTCAGTTTATTCACCCTTGCACTCTTGCCACTCTTCGCGCCGGCCGCGCCTGCAGCCGCCCAAGGGGCAGAGCGGGTGCTGATTATTTTTGGCAAAGATGCCTGCCCAACCGATTCCACCGGCAGTGAGATTATCGTCTGCGCCCGCCGCCCGGAATCGGAACGCTATCGCATCCCCAAAGAATTGAGAGAGCGGTCTCAGGCCCCCCAAAACCAAAGCTGGGCCGTCCGCTCCCAATCGGCGCTCGCCGCAGGGCGCACCGGCACAGGAAGCTGCTCCGCCACAGGGGCAGGGGGCTGGACAGGCTGCTGGGCGCAACAAATGCGTGAGGCCAAGGAAGAAGCCAAGCTAAAGGCCGAGGCTGAACGCGACGTGCCTTAAAGGGTGACCTCTGCCTTAAGGGCTGATGTAACTTTTCAAGAAATTGGTCGGGACGACAGGATTCGAACCTGCGACCCCCACACCCCCAGTGTGATGCGCTACCAGGCTGCGCTACGTCCCGACCGGAGGCGCGGCTTTACGCTCCCGTTTTTGGCAATGCAAGGGCGGGAAGGGGCGTAATTGCACTTCCCGCCGCTTGGATTATTCCCCCATCAGGGTGCGCACGCCCGATACATCATAGGCTTTGACGCTAATCTGGTGGATTTTGATGCCACCAATGGCGCGGTTGAATGTCGCCATATGGGGCGCACGGCCATGCGCGGCCAAGGCGTCGCCATCGCGCCAGCGTTCAGAGATCATGAGGACATTGGGATCGGTCACGTCCCGCGAGAAGACATAAAGCTCGCACCCATCTTCGGCCTGAGTTGCGGCCATTTGTGCGGTCATTGCGTCCTGCAAGCTATCAAGATCCGCCGCGTCCGCGCGGATGATGCCCATTACAATAATCATATCGTCACTCTCCTCTTTCTGTGCCCAATCAGGCGCAGGGTTAAGCATTGGTTGCACCCTTGGCCCGGATTTGGTAACCGCCCAGCCACCGAGCGGGCTGTGCCGCCGGTTATCATCTGACAAGAGTATCCGCATGTTCGCAACCCCTGCATTTGCTCAAGCCGCTTCAGGCGCTGCCGCATCCGGCGGAACGGGCTCTACACTCTTTTTCATCGGCCAATTTGTTCTCATTGGTCTGATCTTTTATTTCCTGATCATTCGGCCGCAGCAAAAGCGCGCTAAGGATCATCGTGCCATGATCGACGCTGTGAAGCGGGGCGATCAGGTTGTCACGGCTGGCGGCATTGTCGGCAAGGTGACCAAGGTTGATGATCGTATGGTTGATGTTGAAATTGCGGCGGGCGTGAAGGTCCGCGTGATCAAGTCCACTCTGACAGACGTCGATACCGGCGCTGCCAAGCCCGCGAACGACTGACCGCCGCATGCTTGATTTCCCCCGCTGGAAGATTTGGCTCGTCACTCTGGCGATCTTGAGCGGCATTGTCGCGGCGCTGCCCAGCATGCTGCCCGAAGCAACCCGCAATCAGCTTCCCGGCTGGTTGAAAGATACGCACATTAACCTCGGCCTTGATCTATCGGGCGGCAGCCATTTGCTGCTCGAAGCGGACACAGCCGATGTGCGCAAGCAGCAGATTGATCGGATGGAAGAAACCATTCGCACCGAAATGCGCCGGGCAACGCCGCGGATCGACATTAGCGACATTTCCACCGCCAATGGGGAATTGTCGTTTATGCCGCGCAACGCGACGCAGCTGGATCAAGCGGTGGAACTTGCGCGTCAGCAGACCAATGGCATTGGCATTGCAGGTGCGCGGGACTGGACCGTTTCGGTGCGGGATACGACGCGCATCATCATGCGCCCAACCGAAGAGGGCGTGAAGTTTGAGATTGATAGTGCGCTTGAAACCGCGCGCAATGTCGTTGCCAAGCGTATCGATCCGGAAGGCACGAAGGAAGTCACCGTAGTCCGCCAAGGTGCAGACCGCATTCTTGTGCAGGTGCCGGGCTTGCAGGACCCCGAAGGGCTGAAACGCCTATTGGGGAAGACGGCAAAGCTGGAATTCAAGCTGGTGGATGGCAGTGCCAGCCCGGACGATGTGGCGGCGGGTCGTGCACCTGCTGGCAGCCAGGTTTTGCCCATGCTTGAAGGCGGCAAGATTGCGGTGAAGCGTCGCGTCATGGTCTCTGGGGATGAGTTGACCGATGCGCGTCAGGCGTTTGATCCGCAGTCTGGCAACGCAGTTGTCTCTATCCGCTTTAATAGTCAGGGTGGCCGCAAATTTGGTCGCGTGACGAGCGAGAATGTCGGCAAGCCCTTTGCGATCATTCTCGACAATGTCGTGATTTCCGCGCCGAACATTAATGAACCTATTCTCGGCGGCAGCGCTCAGGTTTCCGGCAACTTTACGGTGGATTCCGCCAATGAGCTCGCCATTTCCTTGCGCTCTGGCAAATTGCCTGTGGCGCTTAAGGTGATTGAAGAATCGAGTGTTAGTGCCGAACTCGGTAAGGATTCGATTGAAAAGGGGATATTGGCAGGCGTCCTCGCGACGTTGGCGCTGGTCGCCTATATGATCCTCACCTATTTCCGTTTTGGCGTCTACACGACCCTTGCCTTGTTGCTGAACGGGGTCTTGGTCTTGGGGCTGATGGGCTTGTTTAACGCGACGCTCACCTTGCCGGGCATTGCAGGCTTTGTCCTCACTATTGGGGCTGCCGTCGATGCGAACGTGCTGATTAATGAGCGTATTCGTGAAGAGATACGCCGAGGGCGGCAAACGCTTCAGGCGGTGGAGTTTGGCTATAAAGAGGCTTCGACCGCCATTTTTGATGCCAACATCACGAATGTGATTTCGGCGATCATCCTGTTCTGGTTTGGCAGCGGCCCGATTAAGGGTTTTGCGGTTGTCCTCGCGCTTGGCATCGCAACATCGGTCTTTACGGGCGTCACATTTACCCGGTTGTTGGTCTCGCAATATTTGCAGCGCAATCGCCCCAAAACGCTGGTTCTTTAAGGAAGTTACGGCATGCGCCCCATTAAGCTTGTTCCGGATCAGACCAGCATTGCCTTTTTAAGCTATCGCTGGTGGGCATTGGCCCTGTCTATTGTGCTCCTTACAGCATCCATCGCATTGGTGGCGGTGCGGGGGTTGAACTGGGGTATCGATTTTGTCGGAGGTCAGTCCATCCGCGTCACCTTTGACCAGCCGGTTGATATGGGCGCGCTACGGGGCAGACTTGAACGCATGGATGTTGGCGACGTTGTGCTCCAGCAAATGTCCGATCCAAAGGTGGTCAGCATTCGCATTCCATTGGAAGGCGAAGCTACCAACCCCATTGGAAAATGCATGGGAACGGGCGGCACGTCGGGCGGGCCAGCGGATCAATCCAACAAAATCGCCTCCAAGGTGCGTGGGGAGCTGACCAAGGCTTATCCCGGTGTTGATATTGGGGCGGTTAACTCTGTTTCTGGCAAAGTGGGCTGTGAGCTGTTTTCGACCGGCAGTATCGCGCTGACCCTTGCGATGCTGGGCATTTCGCTCTTCATCTGGTTCCGTTTCGAATGGCAATTTGGTGTTGGGGCCTTGGTGACGTTGTTTCACGACGTGGTCCTGACTTTCGGCTTTTTCGCGCTGACGCGGCTGACCTTTGATCTCAATGTGATCGCGGCAATTCTGACGATTATCGGTTATTCGCTGAACGATACGATCGTCATTTATGACCGCATTCGTGAGAATTTGCGTAAATATCGCAAGATGGAAATTCAGCCTTTGCTCGATCTTTCCGTCAACGAAACGCTGTCGCGCACAGTCACGACGTCGCTGTCGCTGGTCATCACGCTGGGCATTTTGTTGCTGGTTGGGCCAGATACGATCTTCGGTTTCACCGCATCCATGCTTCTCGGCATCGTCATCGGGACATTCTCGTCATTCTATATTTCGGCCCCCGTGCTGATTTGGTTGAACGTGACGCCCGATAGCTTCGTTCAGCCAGAGTCCGGACGCTCCGGGGCAGAGCGGGTGCGCGAAACCTTCCCTGATCAGCGCTAGACACAACAGGCGATGGTCTTTCCCCGGTTAAGGGCAGGCTCTTGGCAAAAGCCCATCTCTCCGCTTGGCGGGACGGGTTGGGCGGGCTAAGACACGCATATGTCGACTTCTCGTTTCCGGACAGTTGCTGTCCTCGCCGCCGTCATGATCGCCGTTCCGCTTGCGGGGTGCGCCAGCGGGCGCGCAAAGGGCAAGGCCGATACGTCGTACGTCGCGCGTGATGTGGCGACCCTTTATAATGCCGCAAAAGGGCGGTTGGATCGTGGTGACTATAAGCTGGCGGCAGCCCTTTTTGATGAGGTGGAGCGCCAGCATCCCTATTCAGTCTGGGCGCGCCGCGCGCAGTTGATGAGCGCCTTTAGCTATTATCTGGCGCGTGATTACACCGAATCGACCAGCTCGGCGCAGCGCTTCCTGTCGATCCATCCCGGGAATCGCGACGCGCCCTATGCTTATTATCTGATCGCGCTTAATTATTATGAGCAGATCTCCGACGTTACGCGCGACCAGAAGATCACGCAGCAGGCGCTCGACGCCTTTGGTGAATTGACTCGCCGTTATCCCACATCGCGCTTTGCCGCAGATGCTCGTCTGAAGGTTGATCTGATCCAGGATCACTTGGCGGGTAAAGAGATGGAAATTGGTCGTTTCTACCAACGGCGTGGTCTGTGGCTTGCCAGCACTACTCGGTTCCGCAAGGTGACCGAAGATTATCAGACAACGAGCCACGCGCCAGAAGCATTGCTGCGCCTGACCGAGAGCTATCTCGCCATGGGTGTGCCGGAAGAGGCGCAAAAGGCGGCGGCTGTTCTTGGGCGCAACTACCCCAATAGCGATTGGTATAAGCGCGCCTTTGACCTGATGCAGAAGCACGCGCCCAAGGCGTGACCCTGCGCGGCATGCTGACCTCTATCTCGATCCGCGATGTGGTGCTGATCGAAGCACTTGACCTCGATTTTGATGGCGGTCTGGGCGTCCTCACAGGGGAAACCGGGGCGGGCAAATCAATCCTACTCGATGCTCTGGGCCTTGCTTTGGGGGATCGCGCCGATAGCGGCCTTGTGCGCCAAGGATGCGCACAGGCAAGCGTCACCGCCAGCTTTCAAGCTCCAGAGAACGCGAGTGACCTGTTGCGCGGCAATGATCTTGAGATTGGGACCGGCGAAGAACTGATCGTCCGCCGCACCGTGAAGGCCGATGGCGGCAGCCGTGCTTATGTGAATGACCAGCCCGTCTCTGCCGCTTTGTTGCGCGATTTGGGGGCAATGCTGGTTGAAATTCATGGGCAGCATGACGATCGCGGCCTCATTAATCCGCGCGGCCATCGCGCGCTGCTCGATAATTTCGCGCGGGCAGAGGCGGGGCGCTTGCGGGCCTCCTATGCCGCTTGGCGCGATGCAGAGGCGGCGCTGGATACGGCGCGGCAATCCTTGGCCGATGCCGAGCGGGATCGGGATTGGCTGTCCCATGCCGTTGCAGAATTGACCGATTTTGCGCCTTTGCCGGGCGAGGAAGAAGAATTGGCGGCCCGCCGGACATTGATGATGCGTGGGCAGAAAATTGCCGCCGAACTCGAGGCGGTCACAGCTCTCATCGAAGGAGCGGACGGTGCCTTGTCTCAATTGCGCCAGGCGGCCCGCATATTGGATCGCATGGCGGGGGATCATAGCGCCCTGGCGCAAGCGCTGGAGGCTGTGGATCGGTCGATTATCGAAAGCGGCACAGCGGAAGATAGGCTGCGCGATGCGGCCTTTGCCCTTTCCTTTGATCCCGCACGGCTAGAGGCCGATGAAACCCGCCTGTTTGATCTGCGCGCACTCGCCCGAAAGCACCGGGTGCAGCCCGATGATCTGGCCAATCTGACCGCCGAACTCTCTGCCAAGCTCGAGGCTATTCAAGCTGGCGGAGAGGGTCTGGCCCAGCTTGAGGCGCAAGTAAGGACCGCACGACAAACATATGAAGCAGAGGCCCGCGCCATCAGCATCGTGCGTCAAGCGGCCGCCCTTCGATTGGATGTCGCTGTCGCGGCCGAGCTGGCGCCGCTCAAGCTGGAATCCGCACGTTTCCAGACATTGGTCGAAGACCTTCCCGAAGCCCAATGGGGGCCATGGGGCATGGACCGTGTGGAGTTTTTGA
>JBBATU010000006.1:0-10948 GCA_040398565.1 Chakrabartia sp. | reverse complement strand
CGGCGCGCCTTTTGCGCCCTTGATCAAGATTGCATCGGGGGGGGAATTGTCGCGCTTCATCCTCGCGCTCAAGGTCGCGCTGGCGGAAGAAGGTGCGGCGGGCACGATGATCTTTGATGAGATTGATCGCGGCGTCGGCGGGGCCGTGGCTTCGGCCATTGGGGATCGTCTGGCCCGGTTGGCGGAACGCACGCAAGTGCTGGTCGTCACGCACAGCCCGCAAGTGGCGGCGCGGGGGGCGGGGCATTTGCTGATTGCCAAGGCCTCGGAAGGAACGGTGACGCGCACCAGCGTGCGTCTGCTCGATGTTACGGAACGTCGCGAAGAAATTGCCCGCATGCTCTCTGGCGCGCAGGTGACGGATGAAGCGCGTGCACAGGCGGAACGCCTGTTGGAGGTTGCGTGAGCAGCCTGTTTGATATGTCGGAGGCAGAGGCTGCCAATCGGCTGATGCGGTTGGCCAAGGAGATTGCCAAGCACAACCGGCTCTATCACACGCTCGACACGCCGGAGATTTCGGATGCCGATTATGACGCCTTGGTGCGGGAAAATACCGCGCTAGAGGCGCAATTCCCGCATCTGATCCGCGCAGATAGCCCAAATAAAATGGTTGGTGCAGCTCCTGCGACCCATTTGTCCAAGGTGACGCACGCGCGCCCTATGCTCAGTTTGGACAATGCCTTTTCGGATGAGGATGTTGAGGATTTTGTCGGCCGTGTGCGCCGTTTCCTCAATTTGGCGGAACAGGACCCCGTTACTCTGACCGCTGAGCCGAAGATTGACGGCCTGTCCTGTTCTCTGCGTTATGAAGGGGGAGAGCTGGTGCTGGCCGCGACCCGTGGCGATGGCAGCGTTGGCGAAGATGTGACCGCCAATGTCCGCACCATTGCCGATATTCCCAAACACATATCAGGCGACGTCCCTGACGTGTTCGAAGTGCGCGGCGAAGTTTATATGGCGAAGGCCGATTTCGCGGCGCTCAACACGCGCATGGCGGAGGAGGGGGGCAAGCTTTTCGCCAACCCGCGCAATGCCGCGGCAGGATCCCTGCGGCAGAAAGACCCCAGCGTCACGGCTGCGCGGCCCTTGCGCTTTCTCGCCCATGGATGGGGCGACGTGTCCAGCCTTCCCGGCGAGACGCAATTTGATGTGATCAAGCGGATTGAACATTGGGGTATTCCGGTCGATCCCCGGTTCGTGCGGCTGACGATGACTGCCGACGTGCTATCCCATTATCGCGCGATTGAGGCACTTCGGGCGGATTTGCCCTTCGATATTGATGGCGTCGTTTACAAGGTTGATCGGCTGGATTGGCAGGCCCGGCTGGGCTTTGTGGCCAAGGCCCCCCGTTGGGCCATCGCGCATAAATTTCCGGCAGAACAGGCTGAAACCACGCTGGACTCGATTGATATTCAGGTTGGCCGCACCGGCAAGTTGACCCCGGTTGGGCGGCTAACGCCCTTGACGGTCGGCGGCGTTGTCGTCTCCAATGTGACGCTCCACAATCGCGATGAAATTGCGCGGCTAGGCGTCCGCCCTGGGGATCGGGTGATTGTCCAGCGGGCAGGGGATGTCATTCCGCAGATTGTTGAAAATCTAACCCGTGCAGAAGATCGCGCGCCCTATTACTTCCCCGATCATTGCCCAGAATGTCAGTCTGAAGCCGTGGCGGAGGAGGGCGAAGTCGATGTCCGCTGTACTGGCGGCCTGATTTGCCCGGCCCAGCGTGTGGAACGGCTCAAACATTTTGTCAGCCGTGCAGCCCTCGACATTGATGGTTTGGGGGAAAAGACCATTGTTGAGTTTTTCGGCCTAGGCTGGCTGCACAGCCCGGCGGATATCTTCCGCCTGAAGGCGCGCCGCAATGAAATTGTCGGGCGGGAGGGCTGGCAGGATAAGTCTGTGGATAACCTGTTGACAGCTATTGAGGCCAAGCGGCAGCCAGACCCGGCCCGCCTCATCTTTGCCTTGGGTATTCGCCATGTCGGCGCGGTGACGGCGAAAGACCTGTTGCGTGCCTTTGGCAGCGTTGATCGGGTGCGCGATGTGGCGACGGGGCCGGATGCTCTGGCAGAATTGACGCAAGTAGATGGCATTGGTCCGGTTGTGGCGGAGGCCCTGATCGAGTTTTTCCATGAGCCGCATAATCGCGCCGTTTGGGAAGATTTGTTGAGCGAAGTCGTGCCGCCTGCCTTTGTGTCCAATGTTCGGGCGTCGGCTGTGTCCGGTAAGATCATTGTGTTCACGGGTAGCCTTGAGACGATGAGCCGGGACGAAGCCAAGGCGCAGGCCGAATCGCTGGGCGCGAAAACAGCGGGCTCCGTCTCAGCCAAGACAGATTTGGTGGTGGCCGGGCCGGGGGCTGGATCAAAGCTGAAAAAGGCGCAGGAGCTTGGCATAGAGGTGATGGATGAGGCGGGCTGGGCCGCGATTGTGGCAGACGCCGCAACAGGTGCAGCCTGAACGTCCGCGCATCCCGCTTGACCGTTGCATCCGCCCCCGTCAAAGCAGGCACATGACCGAAGAGACGGACCTTTCCACCCTCTCCTTTGAACAGGCCCTAAAGCGGCTTGAGGAGATTGTTGCCCGCCTTGAATCCGGCGAGGCGGCGCTGGATGAATCGATCACCCTTTATACGCAAGGGGAGGCGTTGCGCGCCCAGTGCGAAGCGCGGCTGAAGGATGCGCAGGCGCGGATCGAAAAGATCACCATCGGCACCAATGGTCAGCCTTCGGGCACGACAGCGTTCGATACGGTCTGATCCCGAACATGGGTGGGGCGGATCTTCTGAAACCAGCATTGAATGAAATTGCGGCCGATGTAGATCGCGCCTTTGATCTGCTGTTGCCTGTGCCAGACGATGGCCGGGCGCGGCTGTATGAGGCGATGCGCCACGCCGCCATTGGCGGGGGGAAGCGGCTGCGCCCCCTGTTGGTGATGGCGACGTCGCAATTGTTCAACGTCAGCCGGGATGCCGCTTTGCGTGTGGGTACGGCAATTGAGTGCATCCATGTCTATTCGCTGATCCATGACGATCTGCCCTGTATGGATGATGATGACATGCGCCGGGGCAAACCCACGGTGCATAAGGCCTTTGATGAGGCGACGGCGGTTCTCGCCGGGGATTCGCTCCACGCTTTGGCCTTTGACATATTGGCGGATGAAGACACGCATCCCGATCCGTTCGTGCGGGCAGAGCTGATCCGGGAATTGGCTGTGGCCTCTGGCCCGGCGGGGATGGCCGGCGGGCAAATGATGGATTTGGTTGCCGATGGCGCGGATTTTGATCTGCACGCCGTCACCCGGTTGCAGCAGCTGAAAACAGGTGCGCTGATTTCCTTCTGCCTAGAGGCCGGGGCCATTTTGGGCCGTATCGCGCCAGAGGGACGGCATGGCCTGCGCGGCTATGCCCGTGATGTGGGCCTTGCCTTTCAGATTGCCGACGATGTTCTGGATGCCGAAGGCGATGCTGAAGTCGCCGGCAAGGCGCTGCAAAAAGATGCAGAGGCGGGCAAGGCGACCTTCCTCTCTCTGCTCGGCATTGATCGGGCCAAGGCGCAGATGCACATGCTCGTCGATCAGGCCGTGGCGCATCTCCACGGCTTTGGCAAAGAGGCAGATTTGTTGCGGGCCATCGCCCGTTATACCGTGGAAAGGGATCGGTAATGGCAGAACGCATTGGCGTTTATCCGGGGACGTTTGATCCCATCACCCTTGGCCATATGGATATCATCCGGCGCGGGGCAAAGCTGGTGGATCGGCTGGTCGTGGGCGTCACCACCAATGCCAGCAAATCGCCGATGTTTTCCGATGCCGAACGCATTGAGATGGTGAAGCGCGAAGTCGCGACCATCAGCGGCGATATTGACGTGGTCGGCTTTGACGCGCTGCTGATGGACTTTGCCGAGGCGCAAGGGGCCTCTGTCATCGTCCGCGGCCTGCGCGCTGTGGCCGATTTTGAATATGAATATCAAATGGCGGGCATGAACCAGCAGTTGAATGACCGGATTGAAACGGTGTTCCTGATGGCGGATGTCTCGCTGCAACCCATTGCCTCGCGATTGGTAAAGGAAATCGCGATTTATGGGGGGAAGATCCATAAATTTGTCACCCCGAGCATTGAGGCTGAGGTGCAGGCGCGGCTCGATAAGATCGGCCGTCGCTGTCAATAATTCATTCATCGTCTGCTCAGCCAAAAACGGCTAGGGCAGATGCGATGAAGATTGAGGTGTAGAGTGAAAACAATATTTGCTGCCGTCATGATGCTGTTGGGAATGGCCGGGCTTGCCCAAGCGGCGGAGGCGCAAACCCCGCCCGCACCGCAGGCCGGGGCCACACCGCCTCAGATTGATCCTGAAAATGTGTTGGTGCTTCAACTCTCCACCGGCGGGCCTGTGCGCATCCTGTTGCGCCCGGATAAGGCCCCCAATCATGTCGCGCGCATGAAGCAACTGACCCGCGCTGGCTTTTATGATGGCCTATTGTTCCACCGCGTGATCGACGGATTTATGGCGCAAACGGGCGATCCGCTGGGTACGGGCACGGGCGGCTCTCCGCTGCCGGATTTGCAGGCAGAATTTAACGATCTGCCGCATCTGCGCGGCGCGCTTTCCATGGCCCGCGCCGAAAGCCCGGACAGCGCCAATAGCCAGTTTTTCATCGTCTTCTCGCCCGTCTTGCGGCTGGATGGCAAATATACGGTTCTCGGCCGCCTGATATCGGGCATGCAATTTGTCGATGCGATCAACCGGGGGGAACCCCCCGCCACGCCATCGACCATTGTGAAGGCCTGGATAGAAGCAGATGGCCCGGATGCCGCGCGCACGCCCTTGCCGCCCGTCGCTGCGCCCGCCGCATCGGCAGACCCCGCGCCGCAGGACGGGCCGACACAGCCTTAATCCATGCGCGTTGACCTGTTTGATTTTGCTCTCCCGCAAGAGCTGATTGCCCTGCGTCCGGCATCCCCGCGGGATAGCGCACGCCTCCTTCACCTCAACGGCGATGTGACCAGCGATCATATCGTGCGTGATTTGCCCAGCCTGCTGGCCCCCGGCGATTGCCTTGTCTTTAACGACACGCGCGTCATCCCGGCCCAGTTAGAGGGCCGGCGGGGTGCGGCAAAGATCGGCGCCACCCTCCATAAACGCGAAGGGCTGCGCGACTGGCGGGCTTTTGTGAAAAATGCCAAGCGCCTGCATGAGGGGGATCAGATCCTCTTCGGCGGCGGCGTGACCGCCATTGCGAGCGACCGCGCAGCAGACGGCAGCTTGCTCCTCCATTTTGAAGGGGAGGAGCCGGTGGAAATTCTGCTCGAACGGGCAGGGACGATGCCGCTCCCGCCCTATATCGCCGCGCGCCGCCCGGTCGATGAACGCGATCAAGAAGATTATCAGACGATGTTCGCGCGCGAAAAAGGGGCCGTCGCCGCGCCCACCGCCGCGCTGCACTTCACACCAGAGCTGATGGCCGCGCTCTCCGACCGGGGTGTCCTGCACGAAACGCTGACGCTCCATGTGGGTGCGGGCACCTTCCTCCCCGTGAAGGCAGAGGACACGCAGGATCATCAGATGCACGCCGAATGGGGCCGCATCGACGCCGCCACGGCAGAGCGCCTTAACGCCGTGCGCGCCAAGGGCGGCCGCGTCATCGCCGTCGGCACCACCTCCCTGCGCCTCCTTGAAAGTGCGGCGGGCGAGGATGATGTCATCCGCCCCTTTGAAGGCGATACCGCCATCTTCATCACGCCCGGCTATCGGTTTAAGGCGATTGACGGCCTGATGACCAATTTCCACCTGCCCAAATCCACCCTGTTCATGCTCGTCAGCGCCCTCATGGGCCGAGAACGGATGCAGGCCGCCTATGCCCATGCGATTGCTGAGGGGTATCGGTTTTACAGCTATGGGGATTCGAGCTTGTTGGTGCGGTGATGGGGGCTATTAATCATTTGCCCACAAGACTCTTCGGTTCTGGGATCCATTTGCATCTAACAATTCGTGATGGATAATCCTCCATCTGTTGAATGCGTATGTGGCAGTGGCTTCAGGCAATCCGGAGAGCAAAGTAGCATAGGCTAAGTCGGGTATCGCAAAGTTGCCAATGCGGTTGAATGCGATTGTGAGTTCTCCGCTCTTTCTTATAAGTTGGCCCGGCTTCGCGTCATAGTCTCTAATGTGCTCAGCGGAGCGCATATCTACTTCGAACTCAATCTTCTTGAATCCGAAGCAAGTATGCTGGTTGAATTCGCTTGCTTTGTTTCCCGCGAAAGGCGTGCTTCTTGGATCGTTCGGAAATGCTTCGAGGAAAATAGTGTATAGCCCCCGGACATCATCGCCCAGAAGGGCTGGGCCAAGGCGGTTGTTGTCAAATTGAACAAAATGGCCCGAGCCAAACGCATCCACCTGAGAAATTTCAAGGCAGCTAATGTTGATGTAATCTTCCATAATTTCTTCCCAAAAGATAACTCTTCAAAAATGTTTAAATTATATATTACCTATGAAAATAGAAATTTTGGTAGTATGATAATACAAGATATTAGTGATATAGTCGTGTGGCTTATTATATTAATTCTTCTCTACAATCTCATACCGCCCCCTTGCCCCATCCCCCCAAATAGGCTTTCATCCGGTCTGTCCGCACAAAGACGGGCAGGGAGAGGGGATATATGTCGGATCACAAGAATGGAGCTGCGCCTGCGGCAGACGCGCCGTCGCCTTTGGCGGGGGTGGGTGTTGTGGTGATTGTCGCCATTGCCATTATCGGTTGGGCGGTGATTGGCGGGCGGTTGTTTCAGGAGGTGTCGCTGTTCGGCGGCTTTTTGATGCTGTGGCATTATGCGAATATGGAACAGCTGGAGATTAAGCGGCTGCCACAGGCTTTGGCAGGTGCAGCGGCAGGGATTGGCCTGTCCTGGCAGGTCGTCTGGCTGACGCAGATGATGGGGCCGCAGGGCACGTTGCTGGGCCTGCTTATCATGCTGGTGGCCATTTATCTTCAGGTGATTGCCATTTTGCCCTTTGTCTTCAACGCTTCGGCCATGTTGTTTTTGACTGTGGCGGCAGCACCCTTGGTTCAGCTCAAAGTTGATTTTGTCGATCTGACGCTGGCGACCCTTGCGGGCGGGCTGTTTTTTGCGGGCTTTATTGAGGCGGTGAAATGGCTGGCCACCCGGCTTATGCCGACTGCCAGCGCAACCGCTGCGGAATAAAGGGTCGCGCAGAGACGCAAAGAGCGCAGAGGATAATCCCATGCTCTGGCCGTGTGCCACAGCCAAGGGGTGCTGGGTTCCAATAAGGCGCGTGCGCCTTGCGGCAGTCTAAGTGGGGCGCTTCGCGAAGACAGGCTTTGCGTCCTCTGCGTCTCTGCGCGCCGATAAAACGGGTGACGTGACTAGGTTCGCGCAGAGGGGCGGGGAGTACACAGGATGTATCCGGGCCTCGGCCTAAGTCGAAGCGCTCAGCCATTTGCCCTCAATAAATGGTATAGCCGCCATCAATGACCAGCGCGTCGCCTGTGTGAAAGCGGGCGGCGCGGCTGGCGAGGTAGACGGCGATGCCGGCGAAATCCTCTGGCTCCCCCCATCCGCCCATCGGCACGCGGCCAATGACGAGTTCGTTGAACTTGTCCATCGCTTGCAGGCCCGCCGTCATCTCTGATTTGATCCAGCCGGGCAGGATTGAATTGACGGTGATCTGGTGGCGGGCCAGCTCCACCGCCATGGCGCGACACATAGAGACGACGGCGCCCTTGGTTGCGCCATAATGTTCATTGCGGGCCGCGCCATGGATGGCAGCGGTGGAGGCGACAGCGGCAAGCGATCCGCCGCCATCCCCGGCTTTATGCCGTTCGATCATATGGCGGGCGGCTTCGCGTAGGGTGAAGAACACGCCATGGACGTTGATCGATTCCAGCTTTTGAAAATCCTCAAGGCTGATGTCGAACATATCCCGGCGCGATTGGCCGATTCCCGCATTGGCGATGGCTTGGTCAATCCTGCCAAATTCTGACATAATATCGGCCATTGCGTCCTTCACGGCCGCTTCGTCCGCCACATCGACCTGTGCGGCGCGCACGGGCACGCCATATTTGGATAGGGTGGCAAGGGCGGCCGCATTCTTATCCGCATTCGTGCCCCAGATGATCACCGTTGCGCCATGCTGGGCGAGGCCCTCGGCCATGCCCAGGCCAATGCCGCCATTGCCGCCCGTCACCAGGGCAACCTTACCGCTCAGATCAAATAAATGGGTCATGTCCTGCATCCTCTTCATCCGCTTTTGGGGCAGCAACACACGAGGCGGGGCGGGGAGTCAACTGCCGCCCGCCTGCTGGGGTGCTTGGCAAATCGGGGGATGTCTCTATAGGCGCGCCTCATGACGGCACCACGCTTTGACTTCGCCATTTCTGCGACCGACGGGAAAGCCCGGACCGGGGTCATCCGCATGCAGCGCGGGGAGATCCGCACGCCCGCCTTCATGCCCGTGGGCACGGCCGCGACGGTTAAGGCGATGAAGCCCGCCGATGTCCGCGCCACCGGGGCCGATATCATCTTGGGCAATACCTATCATCTGATGCTGCGTCCGGGGGCAGAGCGGATGGACAGGCTGGGCGGTCTGCACAGCTTCATGGGGTGGGATCGGCCGATTTTGACCGATAGCGGTGGCTATCAGGTGATGAGTCTGGCCAGTTTGCGCAAAATCACCGAAGAGGGCGTGCGCTTTGCCAGCCATATTGATGGCTCCCGCCATATGCTCACGCCGGAACGGTCGATGGAGATTCAGCGGCTCTTGGGTTCTGACATTGTCATGGCTTTTGATGAATGCCCGGGCAATGGCGTTGCGCGGGAGGTGGCGGAGCAATCGATGCTGCTGTCGATGCGCTGGGCCAAACGATCGCGCGATGCCTTTGATGCAGGCGGCGCCCATGCGGCGCGGGCGGCCTTATTTGGCATTCAGCAAGGCTCGCTGGATCGCGATTTGCGCCAACGCTCGGCCGATGCTCTGCAAGAGATTGGATTTGATGGCTATGCCATTGGCGGTCTGGCCGTTGGGGAAGGGCAGGAGGCAATGTTCGCCACGCTCGACTTTGCGCCGGATCAACTGCCCGCTGATCGGCCCCGTTACTTGATGGGTGTGGGAAAGCCCGATGATCTGGTCGGTGCTGTGGAGCGCGGGGTGGATATGTTTGATTGCGTGCTGCCCACCCGCTCTGGCCGCAACGGGCAGGCCTTCACTTGGGATGGCCCGGTCAATATTCGCAATGCCAAATATGCTGAGGATCTGAGCCCGCTCGACCCGGCATCGCCCGTGGCGCAGTGGAGCAAGGCCTATCTCCACCATCTCGTTCGCTCCGGCGAAATGCTCGGCGCGATGCTCATGACGGAGCATAATCTGTGGTTTTATCAGCAGCTTATGGCGGGCATGCGCGCCGCAATTGCCGCGGGGGAGTTCGCCGCCTTCGCCACCGAATTCCGCGCCCGCTATAAAAAGGCGGCCTAAACCGCCTTTTTATCAGAGACCCTTATTTCTGAGCGGCATGCCAAGCCTTGGCGGCTTTTAGCATGGCGGGCACATGGCCGCGATAATCCATGTCGGAATAGGCAGCGAGAACCTTCCCCTGCGGCGAGATGAGGTAAGAGGTGCGGTTGGACTTGCCGAAGATCAGCTTGGCATCATAGGCCGCAATCGTCTTGGATGAAGCAGAGGCGACGGCAAATTTGCTGCGGCATTCGCTGGTGGAAAATTTGGCCAGCTTGTCAATGCTATCCGCGGACATGCCGACGACAGTTGCGCCATAGCTTGCGAATTCATTCGTCGCTTCGGCGAACTGGTTGGCCTCCACCGTGCAGCCGGATGTGAAGGCCGCCGGGTAGAAATAGAGCACAACAGCCCCTTTCTTCAGCTGGCGGGACAGGGAAAAGTCAAACGCCTTGCCGGCTTTTGCGGCCTTGGTGGTGAAATCGGCGGCAGGCGCGCCGGGTTTCAGCGCAGCCATGGTGGGGCTTGCAAGGGTAAGGGCAGCGGCTAAAGAGGCAGCAATAAGGGGTAGGGTGCGCATGATCATCTTCTCCAGATAAGAAATCTGTTGATGTGTATATCAGACGCGCGCGGCGGTTGACACCCTGCACTCATGGTTATAAAGAAAATCCATCTCTTGGCACCGTTCACACGGCGAAGCGCTTCGTGCGCCCGTCGTGTTTGTGCGTTTTCAAGGGTTTTAAAGCGTCGAGATAGGCCGCCTTGCCCGTTGGCCTGTGGAGCAGGAGAAAGTAACTCATGGCACGTATCGCGGGTGTAAACATCCCGACAAACAAGCGCGTAGTGATTGCGCTGCAATATATCCACGGCATTGGTCAGGCCAAAGCCAAGGAAATCGTCACCAAGCTGAACATCGCTGCTGAACGCCGCGTTCAGGATCTGTCGGATCAGGAAGTCTTGCACATCCGTGAAACGATTGATGCCGACTATACGGTGGAGGGTGACCTTCGCCGCACAACGTCGATGAACATCAAGCGTTTGATGGATCTCGCCTCTTATCGTGGCCTGCGCCATCGTAAGGGTCTTCCGGTTCGTGGCCAGCGCACGCACACTAATGCGCGCACCCGCAAGGGTAAGGCGAAGCCGATCGCGGGTAAGAAAAAGTAAGCTGCGGGGCAGGTCAATCCTACCCAGACACGCATACTCTACCCATCAGCTGTTTCAGCATTCGAGATAAAGTCAGGATTTCCTTATGGCACGCGAACCACAGCGCCTTCGTCGGCGGGAACGCAAAAATATCACGTCTGGCGTCGCGCACGTCAACGCAAGCTTCAACAACACCATGATCACCATCACCGACGCGCAGGGCAATGCCATTGCGTGGTCGTCAGCTGGGCAGATGGGCTTCAAGGGCAGCCGAAAGTCGACGCCTTATGCCGCTCAGGTTGCCGCTGAAGACGCAGGCAAGAAGGCCGCCG
>JBBATU010000005.1:0-64179 GCA_040398565.1 Chakrabartia sp. | reverse complement strand
CGATGCCTGTTAGGAGACGCCGGAAGAGCTGGATTTACGGCGCAAGGTGCTGCTGGGGCGGGGCTTGCCGCCGGTCTATGAGCGCCCAGCTGCTGACGCCCCTGTCCCTGAGGGCCGCTCGCCGCATTGGCGGTTTAAGCTGGACCATGAAGCGCCGATCCAATGGGTCGATCTGATCCGCGGGCCCCAGCATTTTGACCCCAAGCTCCTGTCCGATCCCGTCATTCGTCGGGCCGATGGGTCGTGGCTCTACATGCTGCCCTCTGCCATTGATGATATTGATATGGGCATCACCCATGTCGTGCGTGGTGAAGATCATGTGACCAACACGGCAACCCAGATTCAGATGTTTTCGGCGCTTGGCACCGTGCCGCCGCACTTTGCGCATGAGGCGCTGCTCACGGGCACGGAAGGCAAGCTGTCAAAGCGGCTCGGCTCGCTGGGCATGGACGCCTTTCAGGAACGCGGGATTGAGCCGCTGGCGATTCTTGCACTGCTCGCCCGATTGGGAACGAGTGCGCCCGTTGAGCCAGTAACAGATATCGCGCCTTTGATCGCGACAATAGACTTTGCCCATTTTGGCCGCGCGCCCGCGCGATTTGATGAGGAAGAACTGGCCCAACTGAACGCAAAAATTTTGCACCAGACGGAGTTTGCGGCCGTCGCGGACCGCCTTCCCGATGGCGTCGATGAGGCAGCCTGGTGTGCCATTCGTCCCAATATCGACACCTTAGCCGATGTTGGCCCATGGTGGGCCGTTGTGACGGGAGATATTGCCGCGACCATCGCCCCAGAAGATAAGCCCTATCTGGCACAGGCTACCAAGGCCGCTGCCGCGCTTGATTGGTCGGCCGACCCTTGGCACGGCCTGACGGATGCGCTCAAAACCAGCACGGATCGCAAGGGTAAGGCGCTGTTCCTGCCCCTGCGGCAGGCTCTGACCGGTGTGGATCACGGGCCGGATATGCAGGCGTTGTTGCCCCTCATTGGGCGTGACAGGGCCGTTGCCCGGCTCTTGGCGGCATCAGCCTGATCCGGGCTGGTATATCGACCGCTGACGGCCTATCTTTGCAGCCATGTCTGTACTTCCCCGCCCCGCCAGTCCTAAGGCCGCTTGGCGCGACCTAAAGGCCTTCTTCAAGCAGCCCGTGGCGCATAAGCTTGGGTTGGCGGTGCTTTCAGCGACGATTCCTCTCGTCTTGGTTGCGCTCTTCTATCTGGGCCAGGTGCCGATGGAATATCGGCCGCCCAAAATTGTCTATGTTGAAAAATTTGATCCAAAGCGCACCGATGCAGAGATCATTGCCCAGCAGAAAATCGATGCCAAAAAGCGGGCAGCCGAAGAGGCAGAGCGCCAGCGCATTCTTGAGGCGAATCGCAAGCCCTTCAAGGACATGGAAAAGAAGATGGACGAATGGGGTCTGTAACTCCGCTTGATCGGCGGTTGATGGCCGCAGCGATTGCGCTGTCCGGACGTACGCAGGCCTTAACTGGCCCCAATCCCAATGTCGGCTGCATCGTGACGCACGCCGGGCGCATTGTCGGGCGCGGCTGGACCCAGCCCGGTGGCAGGCCTCATGCAGAGGCGATAGCGCTGGCTCAAGCGGGAGAGGCGGCACACGGCGCAACCGCTTATGTCACGCTGGAGCCCTGCGCCCATGAAAGCCCGCGCGGCCCGACCTGTGCGGACAGTCTCATCGCGGCGGGCGTGTCGCGTGTTGTCATTGGCCTGACCGATCCGGACCCGCGCACCAATGGACAGGGCATTGCCCGGCTTCAGGCAGCAGGGATTGAGGTTGCAGCAGGATTATTGGCGGATGACGCAAGGCGCGCCATGGCCGGATGGCTGATGCAGCATCATGCCAGTCGTCCGTTCATCACCCTGAAACTTGCAACTTCGTTGGATGGCTGCATCGCGCTGGCATCGGGGGAGAGCAAATGGATTACGGGGGATGCGGCGCGGGCCCATGGGCATTTGGAGCGCGCCCGCACCAATATGATTCTTGTCGGCGGTGAAACGGGTCGGGCCGATGCGCCCCAACTGACTGTTCGGCTGCCGGGTTTAGAGGCGCGCTCTCCTGCGCGGGCGCTATTGACGCGCGGCGGGGTTGATCCGGGTTGGATTGCCCTGTCTGCGCCGGACCAGGTTCATGGGCTGACGGACGTCCAATATCTTCTGGTCGAAGGCGGGGCGCAAACGGCGGCAGCTTTTCTGAAGGCCGGGTTGGTCGATCGGCTCTTGCTCTATCGCGCGCCGATCTTGATTGGTGGGGGGCGTGCCTGCCTTGGGGATATCGGTTTAGGTCGGCTGGCGGATGCGCAGGACCAATGGCAATTGGCGGACAGTCGCCTTCTTGGCAAAGACCAGCTCGACGTTTACGAGCGCGTTTAAAAAGGGGCGGCAGTCATGTTTACCGGCATCATCACGGATATTGGCACGATCACAGCAGTGGAGCAGCGCGGCGACCTGAGGCTGGTCATCCAATGCGGCTATGACATGTCTGGTGTTGATCTGGGGGCTTCCATTGCCTGTTCGGGCGTCTGCCTGACGGTTGTCGATAAGGGGCCGGAGTGGTTTGCCGTGGATGCATCGGCGGAAACTATTTCCAAAACGGCGGGCGGCATGTGGGCGAAGAATCGTCGGCTCAATCTGGAACGTGCGTTGAAAATTGGCGATGAACTGGGCGGCCATATTGTGACGGGCCATGTCGATGGCATTGGCACCGTGTCCGCCATCTCCCCTGAAGGGGATTCCCACCGTGTTATGGTGACGGTTGGCGCGGCGATTGCGCCGTTTATTGCCGCCAAGGGCTCGGTGACGTTGGATGGCGTGTCGCTGACGGTGAACAGCGTTGCAGATAATGCCGATGGGAGCGCCAGCTTTGGTCTCAACATCATTCCCCACACTTGGGATGTGACGGCCTTGGGCGATCTGACGGTTGGTCAAGCCGTCAACATCGAAATTGATGTGCTGGCCCGCTATCTCGCGCGCATGCAGGAGCGGCTTTCCGCCCGCCATTAATGGCCGAATGTGAATCTTGCCGTTGACGATCACATTATGATGTGATTTATGACGCTATGTCTACGCAACTCATCGAAAAACTCCGCAAGCTTGTGACCGACGGCGGCCTGTCGCGCTCTGGTCTGGCGCGTGCCGCTGGGCTTCATGCCAACACCCTGCGTGATCTGGACCAACCCGATTGGAACCCGACCGCAGAGACGCTGCGCAAGCTTGAATCCTATCTTTTTGAGAATGACGAAAGCCCGGCGCTCGTCCCGATTGAAGAGATTATTGAAGAAGCGCGCAATGGGCGCATGTTCATCCTTGTGGATGATGAAGATCGGGAAAATGAGGGCGACCTTGTCATCCCGGCCCAAATGGCAACACCAGACGCCATCAACTTCATGGCGACGCATGGGCGGGGTCTCATCTGCCTGACGCTGACCAAGAAGCGCGTCGATGAACTTGGTCTGGAATTGATGAGCCGGGCCAATGGGACACGTCATGAAACGGCCTTCACGACCTCAATTGAGGCGCTCGAAGGCGTGACGACGGGGATTTCTGCTGGGGATCGAGCACGGACAGTCTCGGTCGCGATTGATGCCTCCAAAGGCCGCGCAGATATTGTGACGCCGGGCCATGTCTTTCCGCTTATTGCGCGTGATGGCGGTGTTCTCGTGCGCGCGGGGCACACCGAGGCGGCCGTTGATATTTCGCGGCTCGCGGGCCTCAACCCGTCCGGCGTCATCTGTGAGATTATGAAGGATGACGGCACCATGGCGCGGATGGACGATCTCGTCTCCTTCGCGCGGATGCACAATCTGAAAATGGGCACGATCCGGGACTTGATCGAATATCGCAGGCGGCATGATCACTTAGTTGAATGCGTGTCGGAAGCGCCTTTCGTCTCAGATTATGGCGGCGACTGGACGGCCAAAACCTACCGCAACAAGGTGGATGGATCGGTGCATATCGTCCTGCAAAAGGGCAAGGTTGTTGAGGGCGCCCCCACATTGGTGCGCATGCATGGCATTTCCATTTTCTCCGACGTGTTGGGCGCGCCCGGCCCGCGCAAGCGCGTCTTGCAGCGGGCGATGATGGAAATTGGTACAGCTGGATCTGGTGTCATCGTGTTGCTGATGCCAAGCGAACCAGCGCAGCTGACCCGTGAAATCGGGGCCGCAGCTGGCAAGGCACCGGAAATGGATTTGCGCAGCTATGGCATTGGCGCACAGATCCTCGCCGATCTTGGCATTCACGACATGATCCTTTTGACCAATGCGCACCGCAATGTCGTTGGCATTGAGGGTTATGGTATCAACATTGTGGGCGAGCGCCCCATTCCGGAGGCATAAGCATGGCCCGTTTTCTTATCGTTGAAGCCCGCTTTTATGATCATCTCAACGACATGCTGGTCGCGGGCGCACAGGCTGCATTGGAAGATGCGGGGCATCATGCCGATGTCATCACCGTGCCCGGCGCGCTTGAAATCCCCGGAGCCATTGCACTGGCGGCAGAAAGCGGCCGCTATGATGGCTTTGTCGCGATTGGCGTCGTTATTCGCGGGGAAACCTATCATTTTGAAATTGTGGCGGGCGAAAGCGCGCGTGGCATCATGGCACTGACCATGGATGGCATTGCTATTGGCAATGGCATTTTAACGGTTGAAAATGAGGCTCAGGCGCTCGTCCGGGCCGATCCGAAGCAGAAGGATAAGGGCGGGGAGGCAGCAAAAGCGGCCATCGCCTTGCTTCATCTCAAGGGCCAATTTGGCTGAGCCGATCGGTCACCGATAAATGCCCTCCCCATTGCGGCTAAGCCGACCAAAGGTAAGCTAAGTCTCTCTCCCCTCCCGCATGCGGGAGGGGTTGGGGGAGGGCTTTTGGGTCAGCTTGCGGCTGGATAATCCGTATAGCCTTCCGGCCCCGGCGTATACCAAGTGGCCATCGTGCTTTCTGCCCATGGCTTGCCATCACGAATTCGCTCGACCAGATCGGGGTTGGAGATGAATGGGCGGCCATAGCTGACCGCATCGGCCAGACCCGATGCGACCAACTCTGCGCCACCTTCTGCTGTTAGATCAGAATTGAGCACAAGCGGATTGGTAAACACGCGACGAATGGCTGGCGACTGCTTGGGCACATCGGTACGACCAAATGTGCCATTCGGGCCGGGTTCGCGTAGCTCAAGAAAGGCAATGCCAATTTTCTGGAGTGCGGCGGCCGCAGCGGTGAACAGCGCTTCTGGGTTGCTATCGTCTGCACCTTGCGAATCCCCATTGGGGGACAGACGCACGGAGACGCGATCTGCGCCCCAGACGCTCACTACCGCTTCCGTGACCTCGCGCATCAGACGGATACGGTTGTCAATGCTCCCGCCATAATCATCGTCGCGAAAATTGGAGTTATCGCGCAGGAACTGATCCAGCAGATAGCCATTGGCGCTGTGAATCTGCACTCCGTCAAAGCCAGCAGCTTTGGCGTTTGCAGCCGCTTGCGCATAATCATTCACCACGCGCGGCATCTCATCAAGGCGCAAAGCACGCGCCTGTTCTAGCGGCTGACGCCCGGTGGCGGTATGGGCATGGCCCGGCCCGGTTGTTGCGGATGCCGATACACCCGGCTGGCCATCGTTGAAGCTGGAATGGACAAGGCGGCCCATATGCCAGAGCTGCATGATGATGCGCCCACCGGCTTTGTGCACAGCCTCTGTGATTGGCTTCCAGCCTTCGGTTTGTGCTGCTGTCCAGATCCCCGGGGCGGCGGGCCAGCCAAGGCCTTCTTTCGAAATGCCCGTGGCTTCCGAAATGAGCAGGCCAGAGCTCGCCCGCTGTTCATAATAAAGGCGCATCACATCATTGGGGATGTGGCCGGGGCTGGCGCGCCCGCGTGTTAGTGGTGCCATGAGGATCCGGTTCGGGCAATGAAGTGCCCCCAGATCAATGGGATCAAAAAGGTTCGGCATTGGTGTCCCCTGTTGCTTTGTGAGTCGCGCTCCCGGATATGGAGGCAATGAGCAAGGCGCAACAGCAACCTTCATATGAGGTGACGGAAAAGGGAGGGCGGCTTGCCGTTCTAGGCGCGTTGTTCCTTGGCAATTTTGCGCTGGCTTTTGGGCCTTGGCTGGTCCGACTGGCGGATGTTGGGCCAAGTGCCTCTGCCATGTGGCGCTTGGCGTTGGCCGCACCCTTTTTGTTTTTGATCACGGCTGCCCGTCGCCAGCCCCTGCGGCTGCCCGCCCGTGCGTTGCTTGTGCCAATCGCTCTATCCGGGGTCTTTTTCGCAGCGGATCTGGCCGCTTGGCATATTGGTATTTTGAAAACAAAAATGGCCAACGCCACGCTCTTTGCCAATGCTGCGAGCCTCTTCTTTCCTATTTGGGGGTTTCTGGTTGCCCGCAGCCTCCCCAATAGGCGGGAGGCTTGGGCCTTTGGCATGGCGGCCATGGGTGCGCTCTTGCTGGTCGGTCGCTCGGCTGAACTCAGCCGGGATAATCTGATTGGCGATATGCTCTGCTTGGCCGCGGGCATCCTCTACACGGGGTATTTGATTGCCATTGCCAATGCGCGCCAGTCGCTTCCCAGCTGGTCGCTGCTGTCTTGGTCAACGGTGGTGACCGTCCCGCCGTTGTTCTTGATCGCCCTGGCGTTGGGTGAACAGATTGTGCCGCATAATTGGACGCCAGTCATCGCGCTCGCGGTGGTCAGCCAGCTTATTGGGCAGGGCATGATGGTGTTTGCGCTGGGGCGGGTCAGCCCGCTGGTCTTTGGCTTGGCGTTGCTTACCCAGCCTGTTGTCTCCGCCACGATGGGCTGGATCAGCTATGGTGAGACGCTGGCGGCACCCGATCTGGTTGGGGCCGCGATGATCGGCCTGGCGCTTATTCTTGTGCGCCAGGCCGATCGATCAAAGGATCAATAGCCGCTTTCGGCGGAGATCATGCAATAGAGCATCGCAATGGACAGCAGCGTGTTGGTGCGGCTGAAGATCATTGCCGTGGTTGCAGCCTTTGCCTTTGCCGCATCATCAGCAGCGACGATTCCAAGCGCCTTTTTCTGGTTCGGCCAGATGATGAACCAGACGTTGAAGCCCATGATCAGGGCCAGCCACATGCCAATGCCGATCGTGCGGAACGGCGGCTGCAGCGTGAAGGCTTCATGCGCATAGCCAGCCTGCATGGTGACGACGAGGCCGGTTACGATGGTCGCAAGGGCGCCATAACGGAACCAGAAGAGCGCAGCCGGGGCGATATGCTTCGACACCGCAGGCTTCAGCTCAGCCGGAATGGCCGGCATGGTCGGCATTTGCGTGAAGTTGAAATAATAAAGATGGCCAATCCACATGATCCCAGAGATCACATGGGCCCAGCGCCAGAGATAATTTGTATCAAAGCTGCCCTGCACACCGATCAGAACGGCCAGCATCAGGACAAGACCTGCGGCCAGCACCGCATTCAGGTTTCCAAAAAATTTCGCCATTGAGACGATCCCCCATAGTGTTGAAGCATTGATTGACGAACCAATCCTATCACCCCATCTAGGGCGTGTCACCTTCTTGCTGGGAAAACGCTGCCGTGCCGGACAATTACCAAGATATGACGCTGGATGAGCTTCGGCCTATTCTGGCGTCTGAATTGCCTCAGGATGCAGCCTTTGACGGCTGGAGCAAAGCCGCCCTTTGCGCAACGGCGGATCGTTTGGGCATGGATCGGGATGTCGCGCAATTGGCGTTTCGCGGCGGCGCTATTGAGATGATCGACGCTTGGTTCGCCCATGTGGATGCCGCCATGGCTCTGGCCTGCCCATCGGATGCGTTGGCAGCCCTTAAAATTCGGCAGCGGATCACCAGACTGGTTGAAGCGCGTCTGGCCATATTGGCTCCGCACCGGGAAGCCTTGCGCCGGGCGCACGCCATTTTGGCCAATCCTCTTCAGGCGAAAACCGCGGCACAATTGGGTTGGCGGGCCGCCGACCATATGTGGCGCGCGGCAGGTGATCAGTCGACCGACTATAATCATTACACGAAACGGGCGATCCTTGGATCGGTCTATGCCGCCACGCTCCTCGTCTTCGTCAATGATGAGAGCGAAGATTGGGCGGACACCCGCGCTTTTCTGGCTCGCCGTATTGATGGCGTGATGCGCTTTGAAACGGCCAAGGCCAAATGGACGCAAGGCGGTGTTCCCATGTTCAGCATGGCCCGGTTTTTGGGGCGGTTGCGCTATCCCGCCCGCTGATTTTTCTAGCTATTTCTAGTCGTAAATGATAATCACTCGCAACTAATGCAGATTTTCAGGACGTCGAGTGCAGCTGGACACATTGCCTTTGAACAGGATCGCGCGGATCGTTGAGGTTGACTGGTCTCAGCTTGGAGAGGCTGAGGGGCACCGACTGCGCTGCCTTGGCTTTGAAGCGGGGGTCGAAGTGGAGCCGCTGCATCGCGGCTGGCTTTTGGCGCGTGATCCGCTGGCTGTGCGTGTGGGCCGGATGACGGTTGCCATTCGTTTGGCCCATGCCTCTGCCGTGACTGTCGCGCCGCTATGAGTGCGCTGCCGCTCGTCGCCCTTGTCGGCAATCCCAATGCCGGGAAAAGCGCGCTCTTCAATGCCTTGACGGGGGCACGTCAAAAGACGGGCAATTATCCCGGCGTCACCGTGGAGCGCCATTCTGGGCGCATATCGTTGGATGATGGCCGTCCGGCGGAGCTGGTCGATTTGCCGGGCACCTATAGCTTAACACCCACCAGCCCGGATGAGGCGGTGACGCGCGATGTGGTGATGGGCCGCCAAGCCGGGGAGCGTCGCCCCGCCGCGATCATCATTGTCGCGGATGCGTGCAATCTGGATAACCATCTGCGCTTCGCGCTTGAACTGATCGGCCTTGGGCTGCCCTGTGTGGTCGCGCTCAACATGGTTGATTTGGCGGAGCGTGATGGCCTGACCCTGTCTGCTGAAAAACTGTCCGCAGAACTTGGCGTACCCGTCATCCCAACCATTGCTGTGCGCAAGCGCGGGCTGGATGATTTGCGGACAGCGTTGACGGACGCCCTCACAACTGCCCCGTCTGATACGGACCGGGCGGTGAACGCACCCGTTGCACCGGGCGATCTTCGACGAGAAGCCTTGCGGATGGCACAGGCAGCAATCGTTGCTGAGCGGCCGACGCGGCGGACAACGCGGATGATCGATTCGGTCGTGCTGCATCCCATCGCCGGGCCAATCATCCTGTTCGCAACGCTCTTTGCCATGTTCCAGCTGGTCTATTCTGCTGCCGAAGCGCCCGTCGCTCTCATTGAGGGCGGGCTTGGCCAGATTCAGGATTGGGTCCTGCGGGCTATGCCCGATAACTTGCTGCGCTCTGCCATCATCGATGGCGTGATTGCGGGCGTGGGGGCGGTGATTGTCTTTTTGCCGCAAATCCTTGTGCTCTTCGCGTTCATCCTCGTGCTCGAAATGTCGGGCTATATGGTGCGCGCCGCCTTCATCATGGATCGGCTGATGGCGGGCGTCGGCTTGTCGGGCCGGGCCTTCATTCCGCTCTTGTCCTCTTTCGCCTGCGCCGTGCCGGGCATTATGGCGACGCGCACAATTGAAGATCCGCGGGATCGGCTGACGACAATCCTCATTGCCCCGCTGATGACCTGTTCGGCACGCCTGCCCGTTTATGCTGTGATCATCGGCGCATTCATTCCCGACCAAAGAGTCGTTCCCGGTATTGGGCTTCAGGGGCTGGTGCTGTTCGGCCTTTATCTGGCCGGTATCGCCGGCGCGATGCTGGCGGCATTGCTCATTCGGCGGACGATGGTGCCGGGCCGCAGCCTTGGCTTCATGATGGAAATGCCACGCTATCAATTGCCCAGCCTTAAGGATGTGGCGCTGGGCCTATGGCAACGTGCGGCGTCTTTTCTAAAGCGGGCGGGCACGATCATTGCGCTCACCACACTTGTCCTCTGGGCGCTGCTCAGCTTTCCGCAAGTCCCCAATGGCTCGGCCAAAAGCCAGATTGATCACTCCATTGCGGGGCGGATCGCCAGTGGGCTGGAAGTCGTGGTGGCGCCCATTGGGTTTAATCGGGATATGGCGCTCGCCTTAATCCCCGCAATGGCCGCGCGCGAAGTCGCGGTCGCGGCACTCGCCACCACCTATGCCGTTGATGCCAAGGATGAGGCAGCGGCTGAACAGGGACTGCGAGAGCGCCTGCGCGCGGGCTGGACTTTGCCCATGGCGCTGGCCTTTCTAGCGTGGTTTGTCTTTGCGCCCCAATGCATTTCGACCATTGCCGTTGTTCGGCGCGAAACAAATGGATGGAAATGGCCGGCCATCATGGTCGGCTATCTGTTCGCGCTGGCATATGTGGCGGCAGGCGCTACATACTGGTTAGCAACAAGTTTAGGACTTTGAGGGGAAGCACATGGCGGGCAGCGTCAATAAGGTTATTCTGGTCGGCAATTTGGGGAAAGATCCCGAAGCGCGGTCGATGAACAGCGGCGGCGAGGTTGTGAGCTTTACGCTTGCGACGTCGGAAACATGGAATGACCGCGATGGCAATCGGCAGGAAAAGACCGAATGGCACAATGTCGTCATCTTCAATGAAAATTTGGGCCGGGTGGCCAAAAATTATCTGCGTAAAGGGCAGAAGGCCTATATTGAAGGCCAGCTCCAGACCCGCAAATGGACCGATCAGAACGGCAATGATCGCTACACGACCGAAATCGTGTTGCAGCGTTTCCGGGGAGAGCTGGTTCTCTTGTCTGGCCGTGAAGGCGGATCGGGCGGTAACATGGGCGGCGGCAATGGCGGCCAATTTGCAGGCGGCGAGTCAAGCGGTGCCTTGGCCGGTGGCGCATCGAGCGGCGGCAGCAATTTTGGCGGCGGCGTGTCTCAGCCCAGCCCGTTCGATAGCGATTTGGACGACGACGTTCCCTTTTGATCCTGCCCAGAGGGGCTGACGCAGCGCAATAAGCTTAGGCCTGTGTCTTGAACGGCGTGAAGTTCGTGCCCTCGTCAAACAGGTCGACGCCTTCATGCTGTTTGAGCTTGTTGACAACCAAATAGGTAACGGGTGTCAGCACGACTTCCCAGCTGACCTTGAGCAGCCAGTTGGTGACGAGCACTGTCATCACCTGGCTGGTGTCCCATACGCCCCAAAAAGCGAGCGGATAAAAAATCAGGCTATCGACACCTTGCCCGAAAATAGTGGAGCCAATGGTGCGGCTCCATAAATGCTTGCCCTGTGTCCAGATTTTCATGCGGGCAAGGACATAGCTGTTGACGAATTCGCCTGCCCAAAAAGCAACGATCGACGCAAAGACGATGCGTGGCACTTGCCCAAAGACGCTTTCATAAGCGGCCTGCCCAGTCCAGCCGGGGGCTGGCGGCAAGGACACGACGACCCAGCTCATAAAGGCCATGAACAGCAAGGCGGAAAAACCCACCCAGATGCAGCGCCGGGCGCGGGCATAGCCATAAACTTCGGTCAGGACATCGCCAATGACATAGCCAAGCGGGAAGAATAAAATCCCCGCCCCAAATTCCCAGCCTCCCAAAGACGAAACTTTCGCCGCGCCGATGACGTTGGACAGCAGCAAGATGGCGACAAAGGCTGCCATCACAACATCAAAGCTGCGGAACTGGTGGCGCGTGTCCGCCTTGACGGCGATCAGGGGGGATTTGGTCATGGCGCAACTTTACCCCGCTGATCGCATTTGGCAAATCGGGTCGGAAGATGGGGTCAGCGCCCCTGCGGTCGGCAGGCGAGGATGCCAATCCATCGGCCTTGCTCCAGCTGGCAATCGCGACCTGCCCAGTGTTCTAACTCCGGCGGGCGCGTGCGGGCCGCAGAGGCGCGTGCGCGATTGTAAATCCAGATGACGCCAGCCTCTGGATTTGCCTGAAGCAGATGATTTCCATCCTCACCGGGGCGCAGAGCAATGGCGCGCACCTTAACAGAGTGGCCGTCCCGGTTCAGAAAGACGCCGCCCAGCTTGGCCAGAGAGCCGGGATCAAGAATGCGCGATGCCGGGTGATCCCATGAAAAGAGCAGCGCCGTGGGCTGGGAGGGCGCGATAAAGGCGCTGGCGCGTGCAAATCCATAGCCCGTCTTTGCCTCAAGTCGGTCGCGCAGTGCCTGTGGCGCCACACATAGGGCAAAGAGGAGGGCCAGAGCCGCAAGACCCGGCCCAGATCGGGTCCACTGCGCCACGGCTAGCACCAGCCCCAGCAACAGCGCGGGGACCAAGGGCACCAGATAGCGATCCGCCAGCATCGGGCGCGCCGTGCCAAGGCCCAATTCCATTGCCAAAGCCACAACGCCCAACCCTGCAGTCAACCACAGGACCCGATTGGTCTGTATATCAGCAGGCGTCGTGGCTTGTCCGCGTGACAGGGCAATGGTTGCACCTAGAATGGCAAGGGCAATTGCTATGGCCGTGCCCGACAGGCCGAGCGCAAATTGAATAAAGCCTCCGGCCAAAGCGGGCGTCATCGGCTCATACCAAGCGACATCGGGCCGGGCATAATCGGCAAGCCGGGGCGCATGAATGGCAAGCCAGCCAAAGGCAGGGATAAAGGCAAGGGCCGCCGGCCAGCAGCGCAGCGCCTGCCCGCGATGCACAGCCAGAAATGCAAGGCCCTGCACCCCTGCCAACAACTGCGCATGATAATGGGTGAGGCCCGAAAGGCTTCCAAGCACCGCCCAAAGCGTTGCCCGCTGCACATCGGGCCTGTGCATCAGGTGCATGAAGGCAAGGGCTTGCGCTGTGGACAGAAGCAGCAACAAACCATAGCCGCGCGCATCGGCCGCAAGATCAAATCCCGGCCCCCAGAGCAGGATTAAGGCCGCCCAACACAATGTTGCCGCCCGGCTCAACCCCGGTGCGCGCCAGAGGAGGGGTAGCAGCGCTGCTGCTGTCACGAACAAGAGGCTGGGCAGGCGCAGTGCAAAAGCCGACAGGCCGAATATCTTCGTCCAAAGCGCCATCAGCGCATAATAAAACGGCGGATTGCAATCCAGCCAGACTTCACGCCAAAATGCGCCCCAACTTGATTGGCTGGCGATCATCGCCGTCCAGCTTTCGTCAATCCATAAAGGCAGGCCATGGCTGGCCCATAGGCGCAGCGCCATCGTGGCGACGATCAACGCCGCCACCGCAATGCCGAAAAGGGGCGCGCCACTTTGTCGTGATGTTACCCGGATCATGCCCCGTCTCTGGCGGGAAAATCCGGCGCTGTCACCTTGTCGTCAGCAAAAGGTTCCGCTGCCCTGCATTTCGCGCTATCGGCAGCCTATCGCGCGCCCGTAGCTCAGTTGGATAGAGCACGAGCCTTCTAAGCTTGGGGCCGCAGGTTCGAATCCTGCCGGGCGCGCCATTTGGAATGAAAAGGGCGCTGCCATGCGACAGCGCCCTCTTTACTATCTTAGAATTTTAAGCTGGCCGACAGCGAGACTGATCGACCAACATCATAGCTGTTCACATCGAGAATATTGGCCCCAGATTTCTGGAACTCCCGGTGCCGACGGCCAGTCAGGTTCCGCGCTTCAATCTTGAGTTCAAGCTCTCTTCCGAAGACTTCAAAGCCCTCGCGTGCCACAAAATCAACGCGGATGCCCGGGCGCTCATTCACATCGGGCTGGGGCGGAGAGCCGAAAACACCCCGGCTGATCACGCGATCGCTCGCATAGGTCACCAGCAGCGTTTGCTGCGAGAGCTTGTCCCCATTTTCAAAGCCGACTTGCAAGTTGACAATATGGTCAGACTGACCGGTCAGCTTTGCACCGTCCTTGAAATAGTCCGACGCATTGGTTGAGAAGGCGCCAAAGACCTTGGTCTGATCCGCCGCACCGACCTGCAATTCAGACTTTGTGAAGGTGTAGTTGCCGACGAGAACCAGTTTGCGCGGCGCAAAAAAGCCAGTGTCCGCAATCTGGAAGTCCTTTTGAACATCAAATTCAGCACCGAACAACACCGCCTTCGGTGCGTTGGCGTAAGAGGTGGTGAAAGTTGAATTGATAAAGGCCTCAATGGGATTGTCGATCCGCTTGTAAAAGCCTGCAGCTGAAACACGCTGTTGCGGTGCAAAATACCACTCAAGGCGCGCTTCGGCATTGTAGAGCTGGCTATCAATGAGGAGCGGATTGCCGCGATATTCACGGTTGCTATCCGGGTCATAATAAGGCTGGTTGATCAACTCACGAAATTGCGGACGGGCGATCGTCTTTGAGCCGCTCAGGCGCGCCTGAAGCCCTGTTTCAATCTCCCAAGTCAGCGTTGCTGCGGGCAGCCAATAGCTGTGCTTGAGCGCGGTGCCCGCTGTTGCCGCACCGGGAACTGTGAAAACCTGCACAGGGTCAACTTGCTGGTTTGCCCATTCATAACGGACGCCTGCATAAATGCTCAAAGCATCCGATATCCGCCAGTTCGCCTTGCCATAGCCGGCGTAGTTGCGCAGTTGCGCAAGAAAAGCTGGGTTGCCTTCGTCACTTTCGATTAAGCCGATCTTAAAGCTGTTGATCACCGAAGCTGACAGCAAATAGTCTGGCCGCAATATCGTCACGCCGCTCGGCAGACAGGATGAAGGGTCACGAGGAGCGCCTTCGCAGATTGAAGGCGCGAGGATTTGGAACTGGCGACGTGAACTGGTGCGTTGAGTGTCGGAAATGGTTCCGCCGATAGTCACCGACACATTCGCATCGAGTTTGTAGGTCAGATCGCCGCTTGCCGCCCACAGATCTTCGTTGAGATCAGAAAAGGTTGCGCTCGCATCCCCGCCATTGCCGTTGTTCAGGCGGTTCACATAATAGTCACCAAGAGGATCGGCAGCGGCATTTGAACGCACATACTCAAAGAACATCTCAAATGGAGCTTTGCGCCTTGAGTTGGCATAGGATCCGCGAAGATCCAAGCTCAGCTCTGGCGTGAGCTTAAATTCACCAACAAGCTGTGTGTTGGCCAATTGCCGTTCATACCAAGCGGTCGATTGGCGCATGCGATCAACCGTTGTCTGGTTCTGGCGGCCAGTCGACAAACGCGCCTGCTTCACGGTGTCGTGAATGTAAAGGTTCGTCCACCGGATCTTATTATCGCCAAACTCTAGACCAAGACCCGCCAGGCCATTGAGGACAACCCGGTTTTCCGTCGTCAAGCCAAGAAAATCGGACTCAACCGTAGATAGGTCGGCGCTCAACGAGCGCTGTTGGCGCGGCTGGCGATTTTGCCATTTATTGCTGTAGCCAAGCGTCGCGATGATCCCGAGGGTCGTATCGCCAATGTCCCAAGACTTAGCGCCAGAGAGCGAGGCTGAGCCATTGAGAGGGAGATTCTTCCATCGCTGGAGCGCAGCATTGCGCGATGTGACGAGTTGGCTGGCAATCGCTTGGCTGTCGACTGTGCCGTCGCTCAAGCGTTTACCGCTGTCCAGAAAGGCCTGGAGGGCGGCAGGCTTATCCCGCGCGCCATTGTCATATCCGCTCCAGTCGGACTTGCTGCCAAAATAGGTATAACCAATTTTGCCGGTGGTTTCGCTATCGCCTGATGTTCCAAACCCGAAGGAGAGGAAAGGCTCTTTGCTGATCGCTTTGGTCGTTAGGTTGATAACGCCGCCGCCAAATTCACCGGGATAGTTTGCAGAATAGCTTTTCTGCACCAGCGATGAGGCAATGACACTGCTGGGAAACAGATCGAGCGGAACGACGCGCTTAAGCGGTTCCGGGCTCGGCAAAGGGGATCCATTGAGCAGGGCAAGCGAATAGCGGTCGCCAAGGCCGCGAACATAAACATAACCGCTGCCAACAACACTCAAGCCCGTCACGCGCCCCAGCGCACCGGCAATATTGCCTTCGCCCGTCCGCGCAATTTCCGCGGAAGACAGAACGCTAATGACCTGTTGTGACGCCTTTTCAAGGTTGCGGTCGCGCCGGCCGGTGACAACAATCTCGCCGCCGGGGACCGATATGTCGACCTGCTCCTCCTCAGCCGGTGCTGGCTCTTGGACGGGCGCTGTCGGCTCAGCCTGAACCGCCGCCGCCGGAACGGCATCGGCTTGGCTCGCGTCAGGCTGAGTTGGCTCAGCAACGGGTGTTTGCTCTTGCAGCGCGTTTGCGTAAGCCAAGGTTGGCGAAGACAGGGCTGTGGTCAAAAGCGCAGCGCCGACCAGCCGCGGTGAGATAGACATTTTATTTCCCCCTAGGGTCAAAAGAGATACGGGGGCAGCCAGCAACTGACCGCCCCCGAGATGGTGTTCAAAATCGTTCAGCCTCAGGTCGTTGGCAGCGAGGTGCAAGCCGTTGAGGTACTGCCGAAATTGGCCGTCGCACTGTTACATGTCCAACCCGCATACCAAGTGTCTGAGCTGTTCTGGACAGCGGCAATATAGGTCGTCTTCGTGAAATATGAGGACAGGGTCGATGCATCAAATGCCGTCACACCCGTTTCATTGGTGCCGTTGACAAACAAGTTGGCAAGCGTCGGGGTGAAGGCATCATTGTTGTTGTTAGAGCCAGATCCAAAAAAGCCCGAGACCTGCGCAGCAGTAAAGCTGCCAGAGCCAAGGAACTTGGTTGTGTTACATTGAAGCACAACCGACCTTACTGTGAGCGATGCCGGCGTTGTTCCCGAGCCATTCATGCGAATGCACTCATTGTTCGGGGCAAGCAGAACGCCGTTGACCAAGGTCGTGTCGGAATTTCCACGGAAAAGGGATGCCGCTTGGTCGTTCGCCTCGTTATCTGCGCTGGTTTGCGGCTGAATAGCCAGGAAGTTTGAAACCTGCAGCTTGGTACGCGGGGTATCCGTTTCATTGCCGTTACTGTCGATTTCAAACAGGGCGTCGCCCTTGCCGCTGCGTGGCAGAAGCAAGGCATATTGCACGTTCATCTGAGCGCCCGTGTCGACATCCAAGCTGTCATCATCAGCGCCAGTTGCCACATAATATTTCATGTTCACAACGCCGCCAAAAAACTCGCTGCCGTCGTCAGAGCTGTTATGCGACTGAATATTGTTCAAAACCGTACCAGATCCGATCGACTCGGTTGTCAGAGCCTGAAGCTCACGTCCCGCACCCAAGACGAAGCCTGAATAGCGGATCTGCACAAAGCTCATCTTACCGCTATTATCGGCAGAATTATTGCCGCCAAAGCGCGCAAGATCTGCAGCGCCTTCTGTATCGCGTTCACACGTGCTCGCGGCGACCGTGCCAACGTTGCAATCGGTTGTCGGAGCGCGACCCAAAAGCACAACGCCGCCCCATTGGCCCTGCGATGTATCATCAACAAGGCCCAGAACATTGTCACGGCTCGTGAAAACGATCGGCTTAGTGGCCGAGCCAACAGCTGAGATCTTATTGCCGCGATTGACTGCCAACCAAGATTGTCCGGTATTGCCAAAAAGGATCACTCCCGGCTCGATGGTCAACGTAACGTTCGTATCAGCTGTCAAAGCGGTCGTGCAGCCCAATGTGGTCGATGTATAAGCAGCGCTAGATGTCGGAGCAGTGAAGCCGCCATCGCAGCCAACGTCGACCCGGCCATTCATCGAATAAAGCAGGCCGGCAACCTTCGGCAAGGTCGTTGACGTCTTGATTGTGCGGGGCAACTGGCAAACACGCCAAGTGCCCGTCGGGCCGGTGATCGTGCCAGCATCCGTCAGGCCTTGGGGATCGGAGATTGTCGGGCAACCGGCTGCTGCTGTGACCGTGCCGCCGCCGCTTGAACTTCCACCGCCGCTTGTGCCGCTTGTCGGGTAATTAATGGTGACATTGCCACCCGAGCCAGGCGAAGCGATATCGCTTGGGCCGCAACCAGCGAGCGCGAGGGCGCTGCAGCCGGCAAGGGCGAAGCCTTGAAAATTCTTCACGATGTATCCCCTTAACAAAATCTTGCGGGCCAGATGATTCTGCCAACGCGCCCCGTTCTATTAGAAGAGAAACATGACAGTTTTTTTTCACTTATTTGACAGGGTTTTGCAGACAATAATGTGGCTGTTGCGAACCCTCTTCGCCTTCGGCTGCGTTCTTGCCTAAGGCCCGCATTGAGCTGGACATATGCCAACATCAAACCCTAGTTTTCCTGCCAAATTCCGGTCCTTAGGGCGTGAGCCGATTCTCGGGGTAAGCGACCAAAGTCTTGAAACTGTCATGTAAATGACGCAATGCGACGGCCTCTAGCTTTTTGGAGCATCTTGATGAGTCGCGCGGGAAAATTGGCAGGAGTAATGGGTGCGTTTGGCGCGTCGCTCCTCCTGTCGTCTGCGGCCTTTGCCGATGTTCTCGAGATCTCCGGCGGTTCATCTATTTGGGTCGCACGGGGCGCAAGTGGATCACGCCCTAATGAAGTCGACAAAGGGCTTGCCAACCCGAGCCAAAACCCCAGTGAAACCATCGCCGTTCCGTCTGTTGGCCCTGCGCAATGGACGGCGCATATCGCTCGTCTCGCCGTTCGCTACGATCTGAGCCCCAGCTTGCTGGAGGCGGTGGTTTGGCAGGAAAGCCGTTGGAACCCGCGTGCCGTTTCTCCTGTCGGCGCCAAAGGCCTTGCCCAGTTGATGCCCGGCACAGCGCGGGACATGGGGGTGAACCCCGATGATCCTTTGGCCAATTTAGAAGGGGGTGCGCGTTACCTCCGGCTGATGCTCAACATGTTTGGCGGCGATTTGGAAAAAGCTCTGGCGGCCTATAATGCCGGGCCTGCCCGCGTGGCCAAGGCCAATGGCATCCCGCGGATTCGCGAAACCCAAAATTATGTCTCGGCCATCATGGGCCGCTTGTCCTTACCAGTCCGGAGATAAATGATGTTCATGCGCCGCCTTTTCCTGTCTTTCTGCCTGGCTCTGCTGCCCGCGCAGACCGCATTTGCGCAGACTGTGAACCCGCAAGGCTCTGGCCCGATCATTTCCGCGCTCAGCTGGATGCAAGGCACATTGCTGGGCAATGTTGCAACGGCCGTGGCCGTTATGGCGGTTGCGGCGGTTGGCTTTATGATGCTCACCGGGCGGATGAACTGGCGGTTCGGCGCCACGGTCATTCTGGGCTGCTTCATCTTATTTGGGGCGAGTGCGATCGTTTCCGGCATCCAAGCCGCGTCGGCTGGTTGAGGAGTGATTGTGGATCTTGTTCGCCACCCGGTTCATCGCGCCCTCACAAGGCCTCAGATGTTTGCCGGCGTCACCTATAGCTTCTTCATCATCAACGCAGCGGTCACCACCGAAGCCTTTTTGATCACCAAAAGTTTCCTAGCCCTGCCGATTGCACTTCTCATTCATGCGATCGGATATATTGCCTGTCTGCGGGAACCCCGCGTCTTTGATCTTTGGATCACGAAAGTGTCGCGGACGCCGCGTGTTCGTAACTGGCAATTCTGGGGCTGTAATAGCTACGCGGCCTGAAGGAGCGCAGGCATCATGACGTTATTCTCTGGCAATAAGGGCCTAAGGTCGATCCTGAAGCGTGCAGAAGCGCTGGCCGGGGATCGGCTGCCCTATCGTGACCTATTGGATGACGATATCGTCCTGCTGGAAGATGGCGCTTTGATGACGGCGCTGGTCGTCCCCGGGATCAGCTTTGAAACCGCCGATACAGTGGAGCTGAATGCGCATGCGGCAACGCGCGAAGTGTTGCTCCGCAGTGTGCTGGATGCGCGCTTCGTGCTCTACCACCACATTATCCGCCGCCGCGTCAAAGTCGGGCTGGATGGACAATATACGGATCCTTTGGCCCAATATATTGATGATCAATGGCAGGGTCGGCTCGCCAGCGGCAGTATGTTTGTGAACGACCAGTTCATTACATTGGTGCGTCGCCCCGCCCGGGGCAAAGCGGGCTGGCCAGAGCGCATATCCCGCCTGATTCAGCGCAAAGGTGCGGAAGGCCCGCAGGCGGATGCGGGAGATGTCCGCAGTTTGCGGGCGGCGGCAGGTTCTCTTGCCTCCGCCTTGGCCCCTTATGGGGCGCGGCTGCTTGGTGATTATCCGGGGCGCAGTGGCCCGTGTTCAGAGATTCTGGAGCTGCTGTCTGCGATTTATAATGGAGAGATGCGGCCTGTGCGCCGGCCTTCGGCAGACACACGGATCGGCGGCATGCTGCCCTATAAGCGGATCAGCTTTGGCCTCGACGCGCTGGAGCTTCGCGGACCAGATGGGCCAAGCTTTGCCTCTATTTTGAGCCTGAAAGATTATCCCGACAGCACCTCGCCCGGCTTTACCGACGCCTTGATGCGCCTGCCTTATGAAATGGTTCTTTGCGAAACCTATGCGCCGAGCGACAGGCAGGTTGCCAGAGAGAGGATCGACCTTGCCGTGCGGCGCTTGCGCTCTGCGGATGAAGAGGCATTGGCGGAACGGCGCGAAATGCAATCTGCGCGCGATGCGCTTGGCGTGGGCGCCGTTGGGTTTGGGGATCACCATTTGTCGGTGCTCGTGCGCAGCGATCGATTGGCAGCGCTCGATGAAGCAACGGCGGCTTGTTCGGCAGCGCTGGCCGATCTTGGCGCAATTGCGGTTCGTGAGGATGTGAATTTAGAGCCCTGTTTCTGGGGGCAATTCCCCGGCAATGAGGCCTTTCTTGTCCGGCGTGCGCTCATTTCCAGCGCCAATATGGCCTGTTTCGGGTCGCTGCATGGCTTTTCCATGGGGCAGGCCTCTGGCAATCATTGGGGAGAGGCCGTCTCGCTGTTGCAAACAACCAGCGCGACTCCCTTCTTCTTCAACTTCCACCATGGTGATCTCGGCAATTTCACGGTCATTGGCCCGTCCGGTTCAGGCAAGACCGTGGTTATGAATTTTCTTGCGGCCCAAGCCCAAAAATTCAATCCGCGCACCATCCTCTTCGATAAGGATCGTGGGGCAGAAGTCTTCGTGCGCGGCATTGGCGGGCGGTATAGCCGGATCTCGACCGGAGAGCCGAGCGGCTTTAATCCGCTTGCACTGCCCGACACGCCGGTCAACCGCGCGTTTTTGAGGGATTGGCTGGGCGTTCTGCTGGCAGCCCAGGGGCCGGAAGAACATGCCATCATCGCATCGGCGGTCGATGCGGCCTATGTTAATGATCCGTCCCTTCGACGCCTCACCCATTTCCGTGAATTGCTCGCAGGCACGCGCCGTCCGCAGCCCGGAGACCTTGGCAGTCGGCTAGAGGCTTGGATTGAGGGCGGCGAATTTGGGTGGCTGTTCGATAATGCCGACGACCGGATGGATCTGTCTTGCCCGACCCTAGGGTTCGATATGACGGCGCTGTTGGAAACGCCACGCCTCCGCACACCGACCATGATGTATCTCTTCCACCGGATTGAGGAACGTCTGGACGGGCAGCCAACCATGATCTTGATTGATGAAGGCTGGAAAGCGCTGGATGATGAAGTGTTTGCCGCGCGCATCCGGGATTGGCTCAAGACATTGCGTAAACGCAACGCGCTTGTTGGGTTTGCGACACAATCGGCGCGCGATGCCCTTGATAGCCGGATTTCAACGGCGCTTGTCGAACAAACGGCGACGATGATCTTCATGCCCAATGCTCGGGCAAGGCCAGAGGATTATTGCGAGGGATTCGGGCTGACGCTGCATGAGTTGGACCTCATCCGCACGCTGCCCGCGCACAGCCGCTGCTTCCTGATCCGCCAGCCTGACGCCTCCGTCGTTGTACGGCTTGATTTGTCGATGATGCCAGAGCTTTTGATGGTGCTGTCGGGTCGAGAGAGCATTGTTCGACGGCTGGATGCTATTCGCTCTGAAACGGGTGATGCCCCATCCGCGTGGTTTGAACGCCTGACGGGCACGGCTTGGCCCGAAGGCGATACGCAGCATTACGCTCAAGAGGCCGCCGAGTGAGCGGCCAGTGCGCGCCTTTGGTTGAGAATGCGTCGGATGGCGTGTTGGCGGCGTTGCGCGCGGTCGACTGTTTGTCGAATGAGATGACAGCAACCGCCTTTGGCCGATTATTTGGGGGTCAGGGCGCTTTGCTGCCCGCGCTCACCATTTTGCTCACGCTCTATATCGCCTTTTTTGCCATCTCCCTGCTCACGGGGCGCAGCCGGATTGGCATATCTGCCCTGACGCCCCGCTTCATCACGCTTGGTCTGGTTCTGACTTTTGCAACAAGCTGGGTTGCCTATCAAAATGTGGTGTGGGCGATTGCGCTTGGCGCGCCAGACCAAATTGCAGCGATCATCTCTGGGACACAGGGTTCTGCGACAGAAATCTTCGCTTCCAGAATAGATTTGGTGTTCCAACTGGTCACCCAAGCAGCAGATGCCACAAGCGCCGGGCCTGAAGGTGCCGCAAGTGCGGCTGCCTCGGGCAGTTTTACGCCGGGAAATCTGATGTGGCTCGGGGCCTTGCTGTTGATGCTGGGGACCATTGGCGTTTTGGTGACTGCACGGATTGCCTTGGCCATCCTTTTGGCCGTTGGGCCCGTTTTTGTCGTTTTGGCTTTGTTCGGACCGACCAAGGGTCTGTGTGCCGGGTGGCTGCGCGGGGTCGTTATCATGGCCGTCACGCCACTGTTTGTCGTAGTCGGCGGAGGGCTGATGCTGGAGCTGCTGATCCCGGTTCTGCGAACGCTCGTGGATGCCGAAGGGATAAATGGCCGTGCCGCCCTCGCTCTCTTTATGATTGCGTCTATTCACATGGCGTTGATGATTCTGGTGATCAAAGTGACGGCGGCTATGGTTGCCGCTTGGAACGCCTTTGGCCTTGCAGCTCCACAGGCTGGCGAAGGGTCGAGTGCCACACGCTCACTGCCCTTCAACGATGCAGCACCCCTTATGTCGTCAGCAGCTACTGGCTCTATGGGCTATAGCAGTCGGCGGATTGCGACCGTCGGGGGGCTGGAGCCAGCTGCCGCGTCCGCCGGAGCGCCGCTGGCGGGGGCCGCCAGTGCGCCTCAGCGGATGATCATCCAAGCCACAGTTGAAAGTGCATCGCAGCCCAGAGGTGGCCCAGCTGCGCGGGCACGGGGAATTGGGAGCCAGTTCCGCAAGCCCGGTGCAGCCAGAAAAGAGAGATGACCAAAATGATCCGTTCTTTTGCGCTTGGCGGCCTGGCGCTCTTGATGGTGGCCGCCACCCCCGTCATGGCGCGCGATGCCCGGCTTGTAAGCCATATGTTTGCCAAGGACGATATCGTCCGTGTTGATGCGCAACTTGGCGTGCAGGCCGTCATTGCCTTTGGCGAGGATGAGCAGATTGAAAATGTAGCCATTGGTGATTCCACCAATTGGCAGATCACGCCCAATAAGCGGGCCAACCTCTTATTCGTCAAACCCCTGGTCGCCCGCGGCCGGACGAACTTGACCGTGGTGACCGACCGGCACACCTATTTTCTCGATCTTGTTGCCAACCCTGCCCTCGCGCCTGTTTATCAGTTGCGCTTCACCTATCCCGATGCGCCAAAGAAAACAGCCGCGTCCTCTGCGCCCCTGTTAACGCCCGAGGAAAGCGAACTTGCCAGTGGATCCCCCTTGGCACGACCCGTTGACCCGGCAGATTTGAACTATGCTTGGAAGAAAACAGGGGCACCCAGCCTGCTTCCGTCAAAAGTCTATGACGATGGACAATTTGTCTATCTTGCCTGGCCTGCATCTGCCGAAATGCCGGCAATCTTGGTGCGGGATGTCAAAGGTGCAGAGGGGCCCGTCAATTATGCCGTGCGCGATGGCCTGATTGTGGTTGATGGTGTTCCTGCGGCGTTGATTCTGCGGTCTGGGCGCAATGTCGCCAGCCTTGAATATCAGGGCGCGCCCAAGGCGATTGAGAGCGCAGCCCCGGCTGCCAATAAGGTCGGAGACTAAGCGATGCGTCCAAACCGCCAGATCACAGAACAGGCATCTGACCTAGAAGATCCCAGAGACACAAGCGTGTTGGAGTCGGAAACACTCGCCACCCGGTCAACTTTGCCGCTTGTCACCCAGCGCCGTCCTGGCCGCGACGGTCTGGCGCTTTTCGCGGGTATCGCCTTTGTCGGCATTCTTGGCGCCACCACGCTGATTGGACTGAACGCCTCCAGAAATCCGCAGACCCCAGCAAATGCTGCTCAGATGGCTGCGCCCACCCCGGCATCGGCAGCGGATGTGCCGCCTCCGGTCCCCGCCGCTGCCATCACACCGCTTCCCGGCCAAGGGGAACAACCCCCCATTCCAGCGGCCGTAAATGCAGCCACACCGGCCCAACCTGCAGCCGTGGTGACCAACCCCTATGCATCACCAGCCGTTGTTTTTGATGCAAGTGCTCTGCCCGCAGTGGCGCCTGCAGCCCCGGCGGCGGCAATGGGCGGAGCAGGCAATACAAGCGAGGATTTTGCGGCGCGTGTTGGCGGCGTTGGCGGCGGCACGGCGGTGGCGACTGCGGGCATGAACCCCAAAACAACCGTCACCCAGGGAACCTTGATCCCCGCCGTTTTGGAAACGGCGATTGATACCGATGTGCCGGGCTTTGTCCGCGCGATTGTGTCTGCCGACGTCCGGTCTTTTGATGGAACGCGAATTCTCATCCCCCGCTCGTCTCGGCTGATTGGCCAATATCGAAGCGGCCTTCAAGCCGGGCAGAAGCGGGCTTATGTCATTTGGACACGGTTGATCCGCCCCGATGGGGCCTCTGTCAACATTGCCTCCCCTGCTGTTGGCTTTTCTGGTGAGACGGGTCTTGCGGGTAAGGTAAACACGCGGTTCTTCGAACGCTTTGGCTCGGCCATGCTCTTGTCTGTTGTCGGGGGCTTGTCCGCCATTGGCGGCAATGCAGGTGTTGTGATTGCAAGTGGCGGGCAATCTGCAGCGGCGGCGGCCGTCGGCCAGACAGCCCAAATTTCACCCACCGTGCGGGTGCGCCAAGGCGAGCCTATTCGTGTCTTTACGGCGCGCGATCTCGATTTTTCAAAGGTCTCGCCAGAGTGACGGGTCCGGTCGCATTGGTAACAGCGGACATGGGGAAGGGCTCCGGTTTAGCCGATGCGAAAAGCGTCTATCTGGAGGCTTATCTTGCCCCCTTTAAGGACTGGCTTGACCGCGATAGCGTAACTGAAATTCTGGTCAATCGTCCCGGGGAAATCTGGATCGAGGATGCCACTCAAACGACCATGCAACGCATTGCGCATCCGGGTGTTGATGATCAGCTGTTGCAGCGTTTGGCCGAACAGGTTGCGCGCGTCAGCCATCAGGGAATTAACCGGGAGCATCCGCTCTTGGCCGCCACGCTTCCAGATGGTGCGCGTATTCAGCTCTGCGGTCCGCCCGCCACACGGGGTCATTGGGCTTTGGCGATCCGACGGCATCGGCTCGTCAATCTTCGGCTCGATGATTATGATCGTGGGCCCATTGCTAAGGCCGCGCCCAAGCCCCAACCCGATCCCATTAACGCACCTATCGATTTTCTGCGCGATGCGGTTCAGCGGCGCTGTACGATTTTGGTGTCGGGCGGGACATCCAGTGGGAAGACAACTTTTCTCAACGCCATGTTGCGCGAAATTCCAGCCGAAGACCGGGTTGTCTTGGTTGAGGACACAGCTGAACTGCGCCTCCCCAATGCCAATGGTGTCGGGCTGATTGCGGTGAAGGGGGAATTGGGCGAAGCAAAAGTTTCTGCGGATGATCTGTTGCAGGCCGCACTCAGGCTTCGTCCGGATCGTATTGTGCTGGGCGAGTTGCGGGGCCGGGAGACGGTCAGCTTTCTGCGCGCGATCAACACCGGCCATCCGGGATCATTTTCGACAGTGCACGCCAATTCCCCCAAGGGCGCGCTGGAACAAATAGCCCTGATGGCAATGCAGACGGGCATTGGTATGGGACGGCGCGAAACCATCGATTATGCCGCCTCTGTGATTGACATCATCGTCCAGCTGGATCGCGTGGATGGCAAAAGGGGCATTGCGGAAATCGCGTTCACTTCAGAACTTCTGGGATAGCGCAATCGCTTTACCTTGGCCAAGAGGACGCTATTCTTGGCTAAAGTCTTTATTCTGGGGGGAAATTCATATGCGCAAATCAATTTTTTGGGCGCCGTTGTTTCTGATAGGGGCCGGGTTGGCCCAAGCGGTCGCTGGCCAGACAGCCGCCCTTGCGGAGAAGAAAGAGGCTGCAACGACCGCCGCCCCATCTCCGACGCCCGCGCCCAACCGTTCTGTTACCAAACATGTCGGCACGTTCAATGGCCAGAAAATCAGCTATAAGGCAGTGGCGGGTGAAACCTTCTTACCCGGCCCCGATGGCAAGCCGCGCGCGGCCATTTTCTCCACCAGCTATCTGAAAGAGGGCAAGGATCCGAACCGTCCCGTCACCTTCCTGTTCAATGGTGGCCCCGGCTCTGGCTCGGTCTGGCTGCATGTGGGCGCCTTCGGCCCGGTGCGTGTTGCCATTCCGTCGGATGCGCGCGATGATGGCGCGCCGCCCTATCCGATGGTCGCCAATCCCGACAGTTTGTTGGATACGACGGACATTGTCTTTATTGATCCGGTGGGCACGGGCTTTTCCTATGCCATGCCCGGCGTTGATCCGCAGGATTTTTGGGGCGTTACGCAGGATGCCAAGTCCATCGCGCAGTTCATCCGCCTGTGGCTCAATGAACATGGTCGCTGGAATGCGCCGAAGTTTTTGGGCGGGGAAAGCTATGGCACCACCCGCTCGGCAGCGGTGCTCAATCAGTTGGAAGGTCAATATAATGACGTCGCCTTGAACGGCGTCATCCTGATTTCAACGGTGTTGGATTTTGGGGCTGGCGCTGACACGCAGGGCAATGAAATTGGCTATGCGCTCAACATTCCGTCCATGGCGGCGACTGCCCTCTATCATGGTAAGGCCTCTCATCCGGGCGGAGCCGCCGGGATTTCGGCAGAGGCGCGGGCCTGGGCCGCGGGGCCTTACCTGGCCGCTTTGCTAAAAGGCAATGCGCTGCCTGCCGATGAGCGAGCCAGCATTCGCCGCGATCTCGCGCGCTTCACTGGCTTGAGCGAGGCCTTTTTGGACCGTGCTGACCTGCGTGTCACACCCGCCCGCTTTTACAAGGAGCTGCTGCGGGACCGCAGCCTGACCGTCGGCCGTCTCGATTCCCGCTATACGGGCAAGGATTCAGACTCAGCCGGATCAGAGCCTGATAATGATCCTAGCTTTTACGGCATTGATGGCGGCTATACAGCGGCGATCAATGATTATGCCCGCACCACGCTCGGCTATAAAACCGATCGCGGCTATGTGACAATTGGCGGCGTTGGGAGATGGGACTGGCGCCTGAATGAAGGGCGCGACAGCGACACCTATATGAATGTCGCCCCCTATATCTCTCGCGCGCTGCGTGAAAATTCTGGTCTGAAAATCTTTGTTGGCCAAGGCTATTATGACTTTGCCACACCCTTTTTTGCAGCCGAATATGCGCTGAGCCGCGCCGACTTTCCAAAGGAGCGGATACAGTTCCATTATTATGATGCAGGCCACATGATGTATGTGCGCGATGAAGATCGGGCGAAGCTCTCGCGCGATATTCGGGCCTTTATCAAGAGCCGATAGAGGATACAGCCCACCCCCAACCCCTCCCGCTTGCGGGAGGGGTTGGGGGTGGGCAATAAGATGCTTATCAGCGCGGCAGTTCGCTCGCCCCCATGAGGTGCAGGTCAACCGCACGGGCGCATTGGCGGCCCTCACGGATCGCCCAGACCACAAGGCTCTGCCCGCGCCGCATATCGCCGCAGGTGAATACATGGTCGCGGCTCGTCGCATAGGCATTGGTATCGGCCAGCACATTACCACGGCCGTCGAGTTCGACTTCCGCCTGCTCCACCAGCCCAGCCTTGGCCGGGCCGACAAAGCCCATGGCCAGCAGGATCAGATCTGCCTTCAGCGTAAATTCGCTGCCGGGGACTTCGACCATCTTGCCGTCGATCCACTCAATGCGATTGCACTCGAGCCCTTCGACCACACCATTTGATCCGACAACCCGCTTGGTCAGAACGGCCCAATCCCGCTCACAGCCTTCTTCATGGCTGGAAGAGGTGCGCAGCTTCATGGGCCAATCGGGCCAGTTGAGCGTCTTATTTTCCTTTTCAGGGGGCTTGGGCATGATCTCGATCTGGGTGACCGAAGCCGCGCCCTGACGGTTGGATGTGCCAACACAGTCAGACCCCGTATCGCCGCCACCAATGACGATGACATGCTTGCCCGTCGCGCTCAGCGTGCCGCGCGGGGCGGCGCGCAATTCATCATCGCCTGCATTGCGCTTATTCTGCTGGGTCAGGAATTCCATGGCTGGGCGGACGCCCGCCATTTCAGCACCCGGAATATCCAGACGACGCGCCTCTTCCGAACCGCCGGCCATGACAACGGCATCATAATTTTCTTCGAGGCTTTCGAACGACACCTGAACGCCGACTTCCATCGAGGTGCGGAACTGAACGCCCTCCGCTTCCATCTGAACGAGGCGGCGATTGATCAGCTGCTTTTCCATCTTAAAGTCAGGAATGCCGTAACGGAGCAATCCGCCCACCCGATCATTCTTCTCAAACACGGTGACGCTATGGCCCGCGCGCGCCAGTTGTTGTGCACAAGCAAGGCCTGCGGGGCCAGAGCCGATGACGGCGACAGATTTACCCGTTTTGCGCGAAGGGACCAGCGGCGTGACCCAGCCTTCAGCCCATCCGCGATCGATAATCTGGCATTCGATCGATTTGATCGTGACGGGCGCGTCATCAATGTTGAGCGTGCAACTGGCTTCGCATGGCGCGGGGCAAATCCGGCCCGTAAATTCCGGGAAGTTGTTGGTGGAATGCAGCACTTCCAGCGCATTGCGCCAGTCATTCTCATAGACCAGATGGTTCCAGTCCGGGATAATGTTGTTCACCGGGCAGCCATTATGGCAATAGGGAATGCCGCAATTCATGCAGCGCGCCGCCTGCCCGCGGATCTTCTCTTCCGACATGGGAATGACGAACTCACGATAATGCGTCAGCCGTTCCTTAGGGTCGGCATAAGCCCGGTCAGAGCGGTCAATTTCGAGGAAGCCTGTGGTCTTGCCCACGGTCAGTCTCCAATAATAAATTATTCAGCAGCGACGTTTGCAGAGGCAAGGCGTTCCGCCTCGATCTGCTGAAGGGCACGCCGATAATCCTTCGGCATGACTTTCACGAAGCGCTTGAGCGTCGTGTCCCAATCATCGAGCAGCGCGCGCGCGCGCTTGCTGCCGGTGAAGAGGTGATGCCGCTCGAGAAGGACGCGCAAGCGGTCCTGCGAATGGTAGAGCATGTCGCCCATGCCAAAGTCATGCGCGTTGACGGCGCGTTGCTGTGGCGTACCGGTTGAGTTGTCGGCCTCTGGGCCATCGGCCGATATGGCCTCCACATCGACCATTGCCAGGTTGCAACGCTCGCGGAAGCGGCCGTCCTCATCATAGACATAGGCGACCCCGCCCGACATGCCGGCGGCAAAGTTGCGTCCGGTCTTGCCCAGCACGACAACGACACCACCCGTCATATATTCGCAGCCATGATCGCCCGTGCCTTCGACAACGCAGAGCGCACCAGAATTGCGCACGGCAAAGCGTTCCCCGGCTACGCCGTTGAAATAGGCTTCGCCTGCAATTGCGCCATAGAGCACCGTATTGCCGACGATGATATTCTCGGTCGGCTCACGCGTTACATGGGCGGGTTGGCGCACGATGATGCGTCCGCCCGACAGGCCCTTGCCGACATAGTCATTGGCATCGCCCGTGAGTTCAAGCGTCACGCCATGCGCCAAGAAGGCCCCAAAGCTTTGTCCCGCAACGCCGGTAAAGGCGATTTGGATGGTGTTGGAGGGCAAGCCGTCATGCCCATAACGCCTTGCGACTTCGCCCGAGAGCATCGCGCCCGCCGTGCGGTTGACGTTCTTAATCTCCCGCTCAATGCGGACCACCTCTCCCTTTTCAAGGGCGGGGGCAGCCGCGGCGATCAGATCACGATCCAGTGCCTTTTCAAGGCCATGGTTCTGCGTTTCGACCCAGCGCAACGGCGCGTCTTCCGGCAGATCAACCTTGTGCAGCAGGCGCGAGAGATCAACGCCATGGGCCTTCCAATGGTCAATCGCCTTATTCATATCGAGGCGGTCAACACGACCCACCATGTCTTCAAGCGTGCGGAAGCCCATTTCCGCCATGATCTGGCGCAGCTCTTCGGCAACGAAGAAGAAGTAATTGATCACATGCTCCGGCTGACCCGTAAACCGCGCACGCAGAACTGGGTCTTGCGTCGCCACACCCACCGGGCAAGTGTTGAGATGGCATTTGCGCATCATGATACAACCTGCCGCGATTAAGGGGGCAGTGGCGAAGCCAAATTCATCTGCACCCAAAAGCGCGCCAATGGCGACATCGCGGCCTGTGCGCAGACCACCATCCACCTGCACCGCAATGCGCGAGCGTAAACCATTAAGCAGCAAGGTCTGCTGGGTTTCCGCAAGGCCGATTTCCCAAGGGGATCCTGCGTGGGTGAGCGATGTCAGCGGAGACGCGCCCGTGCCGCCTTCATAGCCGGCAATGGTCACATGGTCCGCACGCGCTTTGGCAACGCCTGCGGCAACCGTGCCAACGCCCACTTCGGACACGAGCTTTACGGAAATGCGGGCACCCGTATTCACATTCTTCAAATCGTGGATCAGCTGGGCCAGATCCTCAATCGAATAAATGTCATGGTGCGGCGGTGGCGAAATCAGGCCGACGCCCGGTGTTGAATGGCGGACCCGGGCGATATTTTTATCGACCTTATCCCCGGGCAGCTGGCCGCCCTCACCGGGCTTTGCGCCCTGTGCCATCTTGATCTGAATGTCGTCGGCATTCACCAGATATTCGGTGGTGACACCAAAGCGGCCAGAGGCAACCTGCTTGATCGCCGAGCGCATGGAATCGCCATTGGCGAGCGGGGTGAAACGATCTGTCTCTTCGCCGCCTTCGCCCGTGTTCGACTTGCCGCCAATCCGGTTCATCGCAATGGCGAGTGTTGTATGCGCTTCGCGGCTGATCGAGCCAAAGCTCATCGCGCCAGTTGCAAAACGCTTCACAATCTCACTGGCGGGTTCGACTTCGCTCAGGTCCAGCGGGGTATCTGCCGTTTTGAGAGTGAGAAGCCCCCGGATGGTCAGCAGGCGTTCGCTCTGCTCATTGATCGACCGGGCAAAATCCTCATAGCGATCTTTGCTGTTGCCGCGCACCGCATGCTGCAAATTGGCGACATTGGCGGGCGTCCAGGCATGGTCTTCACCCCGCACGCGATAGCCATAAATGCCGCCCACATCGAGCATGTTCCGATAAATGGGATTGTCGCTATAAGCGGACGCATGACGGCGGACGGTTTCTTCCGCAATTTCGGTCAGGCCCACACCTTCAATCGTGGTGGCCGTGCCCGTGAAATAGGCCTGAATAAAGCTGGAGGACAGGCCAACCGCATCAAAAATCTGCGCCCCGCAATAGGATTGATAGGTCGAAATGCCCATTTTGGACATGACCTTCAAAATGCCTTTGCCGACGGCCTTGATATAGTTTTTCTGAACCTGCTCGGTCGTGAGGTCGATCCCCTGACGAACGCGAATATCCTCCAGCGTTTCAAAGGCGAGATAGGGGTTCACCGCTTCTGCGCCATAGCCTGCGAGCACGCAGAAATGATGAACCTCGCGCGCTTCGCCCGTTTCAACCACCAAACCCGTCTGCATCCGCAGACCTTGCCGGACAAGGTGATGATGGACAGCCGCCGTTGCCAGCAGCGACGGCATGGCAATGCGATCTGGCCCTTCGGCGCGGTCGGATAGGATCAGGATGTTCTTATCGGCCAACACCGCTTCGGTTGCGGACCAGCACATTTCCTTAATCGCCAGTTCCAGACCGGCGACGCCCGATTTGGCATCCCAAGTCATGTCGATGGTTTCGGTGCGGAAGGCCCCGTCCAGCGCTTCTTCTACCGACCGGATCTTGGCGAGATCCGCATTGGTCAGGACGGGCTGTTCCACCTCAAGCCGCTTGTGCGTGCCCGCCACACGACCCAAAAGATTGGGGCGTGGGCCGATCATCGACACAAGACTCATCACCAATTCTTCGCGGATCGGATCGATGGGCGGGTTGGTGACTTGTGCGAAATTCTGCTTGAAATAATCATAGAGCAGACGCGGCTTGGACGAGAGCACGGCAATGGGCGTGTCGGTTCCCATAGACCCAATGGGGTCTTCCCCATTGCGGGCCATGGGCTCCAAAAATCTCGACGTATCTTCCTGCGTAAAGCCAAAGGCCTGCTGACGATCCAGCAAGACGGACGGATCATTGGCAAGAACAGCCTCGGAGACCTCGACTTCGTTCAGGTCCTTCAGCTTATACTGGGCCGCATCCAGCCATTCATCATAGGGCTGAGAAGCGGCCAGCTGCGCCTTGATTTCCTCATCCTCGATGATGCGGCCTTCTTCCAGATCGATCAGCAGCATCTTGCCGGGCTGGAGCCGCCATTTACGGACGATATTATCTTCCTTCACCGGAAGAACGCCCGATTCAGACGCCATGATGACATGATCATCATCGGTCACAAGGAAGCGCGCTGGGCGCAGGCCATTACGGTCCAGCGTCGCGCCAATTTGCCGACCATCGGTAAAGGCAATGGCCGCGGGGCCATCCCATGGTTCCATCAGGGCGGCGTGATATTCGTAAAATGCCCGGCGCTTGGCATCCATCATTGGGTTGCCAGCCCAAGCTTCGGGCACCAGCATCATGACGGCGTGCGCCAGCGAATAGCCGCCCGCGAGCAGCAACTCGAGCGCATTGTCGAGGCACGCCGTGTCGGACTGGCCATGCGGGATGAGCGGCCACATCTTGTCGAGGTCAGCGCCCAACAGGTCTGATTCCATCGTGCGGCGGCGGGCATTCATCCAGTTCACATTGCCGCGAACCGTGTTGATTTCCCCATTATGCGCGATGAAGCGATACGGGTGGGCCAGCTTCCAGCTGGGGAAGGTGTTGGTCGAGAAGCGCTGGTGGACGAGCGCAAGCGCCGACGTGACGATTGGGTTCTGCAAATCTTTGTAGAAGCTACCAACCTGATCGGCGAGCAACAGGCCCTTATAGACAATCGTGCGCGTCGACAGCGACGGCATGTAGAAGCGGGGCAGATCCGGCAGGTCATGCTTTTCAGCGAGCGCGACAAGCGGGTTTTGCGCCTGCTTGCGAATGGCAAGCAGCTTGCGTTCAAACGCGTCCTGATCTGCGCAATTCTCGCCACGCCCTATGATCAACTGACGGATGACGGGCATCTGCTCAATCACGGCCTTGCCAAGCCCGGCAGGATTGGTCGGCACATCGCGCCAGCCAACCACATGCTGGCCTTCCTTGATGCAGAAGCTTTCGAAGTTTTTGACGCCAAAGTCGCGGGCCCGGTCATCCTGCGGCAGGAAGCACATGGCAACGGCATAATCGCCGGGCTGAGGCAGGGTCACGCCCGCGCCCGTCGCCCACTCGCGGAACAAGGCGTCTGGAATCTGGATCAAAATGCCCGCGCCATCGCCCAAGAGCGGATCAGCGCCCACGGCACCGCGATGATCAATATTCACAAGAATCTCGAGGCCGCGTTTCACGGTTTCGTGCGATTTCACGCCTTTAATATTGGCAACAAAGCCGACACCGCACGCATCATGTTCGTTGCGCGCGTCATAAAGACCCTGATTCGCTGGAAACCCTGATTCGCCCAAAAAACCCTCCAAGACATGGGAATCGCACACATAACGATTCGCATCGTCGCTATAAGCGCGCGGGTGCGCGTGTGAACCCTTGAAATCGTATGCTGACCTTTAGCGCAGCTTTCTCCGTGCATCGGGGTCTAGGAGTGAAATGTTATTGCGCGCCGGACCCTGCAGGCGTGCCCGCCCAACGAAAAAGGCCCCCCGCAGTGCGGAGGGCCTAATTTCGTCTTCGCGTGAAAAAAGGCGATTAGGCCTTTTTCTTGGCCGGTGCCTTTTTCGCGGGCTTTGCAGCAGGCTCAGCCTTGGCTGGCTTTTCAGCTTTTTCAGCCTTGGGCGCAGCGGCCTTTTTGGCGGCTGGCTTTTTCGCCGGCTTGGCGTCGCCATGATCATGACCACAGCCCGGGCCATGGACGTGACCTTCATCCGAATCCGCTTCAATTGCGGCTTCCAATTCTTCACGGGTCACAGCGCGGTCGGTGACTTCCGCCTTGGAGAAGAGGAAGTCGACGACCTTATCTTCATACAACGGCGCGCGGATTTGTGCGGCGGCCATCGGGTCCTGCTGGACATATTGGATGAAGCGCTCGCGCTCACCTGGGCCATATTGCATCGAGGCCTGCGTGATCAGGCGGTTCATTTCCTGGGCGCTGATCTGAACATTATTGGCCTGCCCAATTTCCGAGAGCAACAGGCCCAGACGGACGCGACGCACGGCGATGGCGCGATAATCGTCGCGATCCTTTTCCATGTCGGCGCGCGCTGCTTCCGGATCGGCTTCATGCCCGGCTTCATGCTCAAGCTGCGCCCAGATTTGGTTAAACTCGCCTTCGACCATACCCGGGGGCACATCAAAATCATGCGATGCGGCCAGCTGGTCCAGCAGGCGGCGCTTCATATGAGTGCGGGTGAGCTGATTAAATTCCTGCTCCAGCTGGCCTTTCATCAGTTCACGCAGCTGACCAATGCCCTCAAGACCCAGCGACTTGGCAAAGGCGTCATCCGCTTTGGCTTCGCCCGGTACGCGCACATCCTTGATCACCAGATCAAAGGTCGCTTCTTTGCTCTTGAGCGTCTCAACATTGTAATCCGCCGGGAAGGTGACGGTGATGGTCTTTTCATCACCGGACTTCACGCCGATGATCTGGTCCTCAAAACCGGGAATCAGGCGACCCGAACCGATTTCAACCGACATATCTTCGCCCGTGCCGCCATCAAAAGCGACACCATCGACCTTGCCGATAAAATCCATGACAACGAGATCGCCCGTCTTGGCCTTGTGGCCCTTGGGTGCGTCGTCATAGCCCTTTTGCTGCTGAGCAATGCGCAGAACCGCCTCATCAACGGCTTCTGCGCTGGCTTCAATCGTCAGGCGCTCAAGTTTCAGGCCGTCAATGCTGGGCGTATCGATATTGGGCAGAATTTCCAGCGCAACCGACAGCTCAGCATCCTTGCCATGCGTATAGCCTTCGGCCAGTTCAACCGATGGCGACATGGCCGGGCGCAGCTTCTGGTCTGCGATCAAGGATTGCACGGCTTCTTGAACCGACGCGTTCAGCGCATCGCCCTGAATGGCCTCACCATGCATTTTCTTGACGAGATTGGCAGGCACCTTGCCGGGGCGGAAGCCGGGCATGCGGATCTGCGGTGCGAGTCGCGCCACTTCCTGCTCCACACGCTTTGAAATATCTTTCGCCGCGATGGTCAGCGTGTAGGCGCGCTTAAGGCCTTCGTTCAAGGTTTCGACAGTCTGCATTTCGTCACTCTATCCTTCAGGAATTCTGCGAGGCCTCATATCCCCAAGAGACCGGGCCTTAGCGAAGCTGGTGCGGGCGAAGGGACTCGAACCCCCACATCTTTCGATACCAGAACCTAAATCTGGCGCGTCTACCAGTTTCGCCACGCCCGCAAAGGCCGGATTGGGCGGCGCTATAGCACGGCTTGGCCGAAGGGCAAGGGATGGATACAGGTCCACCCAAGCTTGCATTGAACAAAGCGGCTTGATGCCCTGTCGGTTTAGCTCAATGCCTTCTTCAGCAAGTCATTCACCACCTGCGGATTGGCCTTGCCGGCCATCGCCTTCATCGTCTGGCCGACGAAGAAGCCGAACAGCGCCTCTTTACCGCTGCGATATTGTTCCAGCTGGCCCGGATTCTTCTCCAGAATCTCCGCGATGACGGCTTCGATCGCGCCCGTGTCGCTGGTCTGTTTCAGGCCATCGCGGTCCACAATGACGCCCGCTGCATCGCCCGTTTCCAGCATCTTTTCAAAGACTTGCTTTGCCAGACTCCCCGACAGCGTGCCATCTGTGACGAGCGTCAGCAATTCGGCGGCTTGCGCGGGGGTGACCGGGCAATTTTCAATTGAGGCTCCAAGCCGGTTGAGCGCGCCAAACAATTCCGACATGACCCAATTGGCGGCCTGCTTTGCCTCTGCGCCTTCGGCCAACAGAGCCTCAAACCAGCGGGCTGTTTCCACCTCTGCGGTCAGCACGGCGGCGTTATAGGCGCTGATGCCCAGTGTTTCGACATAGCGGGCGCGCTTGGCATCGGGCAGTTCGGGCAGGCTTGCCAGACAGTCCGCGACAAAGGCCTCAGTCAGTTCGAGCGGCAGCAAATCGGGATCGGGGAAATAGCGATAATCATGCGCATCTTCTTTGGATCGCATTGACCGCGTGGTGCCCGTATCTGGGTTGAAGAGCCGCGTTTCCTGCACAATCTTGCCACCGCTTTCGATGACATCGACCTGGCGGTTCGCCTCATGCTCAATCGCCTGCATGACAAAGCGGACGGAATTGACGTTCTTCGTTTCGGTGCGCGTGCCCAAGGGGTCACCCGGACGCCGGACAGAGACGTTGACGTCTGCCCGCATCGATCCTTCTTCCATATTGCCGTCGCACGAGCCGACATAGCGCAAAATGGCGCGCAGCTTGCGCAGATAGGCCCCGGCTTCGGCGGGGGAAGCCATGTCGGGCCGTGACACAATTTCCATCAGCGCCACGCCCGATCGGTTGAGATCAACATAGGATCGGGTCGGATGCTGATCATGCATCAGCTTGCCGGCATCCTGCTCCACATGGATGCGTTCAACGCCGATCCGCTTGTCGCTGGCAATGCCGGCCTTTTCATCGGCCTCAATGTCCAAATGGCCTTCCCCGACCAGCGGGTGATAAAGCTGCGAAATCTGATAGCCCTGCGGCAAATCGGCATAGAAATAATTCTTGCGGTCAAAACGGCTCCAGCGGTTGATCTGGGCGTTGATGGCAAGGCCAGTGCGCACTGCCTGACGGATGCATTCTGCATTGGGCACGGGCAGCATGCCGGGCATGGCGGCATCCACCAGCGAGACCTGCGTATTGGGTTCCGCGCCAAAGCTGGCCGCCGCACCGGAAAACAGCTTAGACTTTGACACGACCTGCGCGTGGACTTCCAGCCCGATGACGACTTCCCAATCGCCCGTGGTGCCCTGAATACGATAGCTGCTCATCTTACCACCATTTACCCGGGCGGGCGGCAAAGCCCGCACGTTCTTCTATTGCAAGGCCGGCATTGAGAACGCTTTGTTCATCCAGCGCCTTACCAATAATCTGAAGGCCCAAAGGTAGGCCCTGCGCATCGAGCCCACCGGGCACTGACATAGCGGGCAAGCCCGCCAAAGATGTGGGCACGGTGAAGACATCGTTCAGATACATGGCCAGCGGATCGGCGCTTTTTTCACCCAGGCCAAAGGCGGCGCTGGGTGCGGTCGGCGTCAGCAGCAGATCACAGCTTTCCCACGCCCGGTCAAAATCGCGGGCGATGAGCGTGCGCACCTTTTGCGCCTGAGTATAATAGGCATCGTAAAAGCCCGCCGAGAGCACATAGGTGCCAATGAGGATACGGCGCTTCACCTCTGCGCCAAAGCCTGCCGCGCGTGTGGCGGCATACATGTCTTGCAGATTGGCCCCATCCGGCAAGTCGCGCAGACCATAACGCACGCCATCATAGCGGGCGAGGTTGGACGAAGCTTCGGCGGGCGCAATGATGTAATAAGCGGGCAGCGCATATTTGGTGTGCGGCAAGGACACGTCGACAATCTCGGCGCCTGCATCCTTCAGCCAGCTTATGCCCTGTTCCCACAAGGCTTCAATTTCGGCAGGCATGCCATCGACGCGATATTCCTTTGGAATGCCAACTTTCTTGCCCTTCAGGCTGGACGACAGGCCCGCTTCCCAATTTGGCACGGTCAGGTTGAGCGAGGTTGCGTCCTTCGAGTCAAAGCCCGCCATATTTTCCAGCAAGATCGCACAGTCGCGGACATCGCGTGCCATGGGTCCTGCCTGATCCAGCGAAGAGGCAAAGGCCACCACGCCCCAGCGTGAGCAGCGGCCATAGGTGGGCTTAATGCCCGAAATTCCGGTAAAAGCAGCGGGCTGACGAATCGATCCGCCCGTGTCCGTCCCCGTCGCACCCGGTACAATCCGCGCAGCAATGGCAGAGGAAGATCCGCCCGAAGACCCGCCGGGGGCAAGAGCCGCTGTGTCGCCATTATTGCGCCGCCAGGGGGAAATCACATTGCCGAAATAGCTCGTCTCATTGGAGGAGCCCATGGCAAATTGATCAAGGTTCAGCTTGCCCAACATGCCAGCGCCCGCGCGCCAGAGATTGCCGGACACGGTCGATTCATATTGCGGGGTAAAGCCTTCCAACATGTGGCTGGCCGCCGTCGTCTGCACGCCTTGTGTGGCGAACAAATCCTTCATGCCAATGGGCACGCCCGACAAAGGCTTGAGCGTGCCAGACGCCCGATCCTTATCCGCGGCATCGGCGGCGGCCAGCGCATGGTCCGGCGTTTCCACGATGAAGGCATTGAGCGCCTTTGCGCCCGCAACCGCGTCGTTAAAGGCAAGAGCGACATCGCGGGCGGAAAATTCCCCCTTGGCAACTCCATCGCGCAGGGCGGCAATGCCCAAATCTGTCAGAATCGTCATTATTCAATCACCTTTGGCACGGCGAAAAAGCCATGTTCGGCCTGTGGCGCGTTCTTCAAAACGGCATCGCGCACATTGCCATCTGTCACCGCGTCTTCGCGCAGGCGCAGCGTATTGGGGATCACCGCGGTCATCGGCTCGACAGCGGCGGTATCCACTTCGCCCAGCTGTTCAATCCAGCCGAGGATGTTGTTCAATTCAGGCGCCATCGCCTCAACTTCGGCATCGGTCATCGCGATACGGGCAAGCGAGGCGATCTTGCGGACGGTTATGTGGTCGACAGACATGGAATTCCCTGATGGTCGGTTCAGCACAGACTCTAGGAGCCGCGCCTAGCAGTGCCCCTCGCGCCCTGCAAGCCGATGCCCGCGTCACCAAGGCGCTTCACCTCTCTGGCCAGAGCCTCTAACGAGGAGATTATGGCGCGCATTCGCATCCTCCATACCAACCCGGCGCTCGGGCCGCTCGATTATCGCGTGCCGCATGGCATGGATGTCGCGCTGGGCAGCATCGTGCGCGTGCCGCTTGGCCCGCGTGAGATGGTGGGCGTGGTCTGGGAAGAGGCGGCCCTGCCGACGGAAACGGTCGGCGATAATCGCCTGCGCAATATCTTAGAGGTGTATGATGTGCCGCCGTTGGGGGCGCCGCTGCGCCGCCTGATCGAATGGACGGCGGATTATTATCTCGCCCCGCCGCAATCGGTGCTGCGCATGGCCCTTTCTTCCGCCGCCGCGCTGGAGGGCGCACGCACGGTCACCGAATATCGCCTGTCGGGACGGCAGCTGGACCGCATGACGCCGCAGCGCGCGCAGGCGGTGGATCGGATCGCCAATCGGCAGGGCCTGATTCGCGAATTGGCGGACTTGGCCGATGTGTCCGAAGCCGTTATGCGCGGGCTGGTGAAGGCAGGCGTGTTGGAAGGGGTTGAGGTTGCGCTCGATGCCCCCTTTGTCGCCCCGGACCCTGATCATGCCCCGCCAGACCTCAGCGCAGAGCAACAGGCCGCAGCGGACGATTTGGTCGGGCTTGTAACCGCGCATGACTTTGCCCCCGTGCTGCTCAATGGGGTGACAGGGTCTGGCAAAACCGAAGTGTATTTTGAGGCAGTGGCGCAGGCGTTGCGGCGCGGGCAGCAGACGCTGGTCCTCTTGCCCGAAATTGCCCTGACCGAGCCGTTTTTGCGGCGCTTCATGGATCGTTTTGGCCATGCGCCTGTCGCTTGGCATTCTGACCTGCGTCAGTCTGAGCGGCGGCGGGCCTATCGCGCCATTTCCAGCGGAGAGGCATTGGTAACGGTTGGCGCGCGCTCGGCGCTTTATTTGCCCTATCGCAATCTGGGCCTGATCATTGTCGATGAAGCGCATGAAACCAGCTTTAAGCAGGAAGATGGCGTTCAATATCACGCCCGGGACGCAGCCGTCATGCGCGGCCATTTTGAGAAGATTCCGGTCATCTTAGCCACCGCCACCCCCGCTATCGAAACCCGCCAGCAAGTCGCCCAAGGCCGCTATCGTGAGGTGCAATTGCCGGGGCGCTATGGCGCAGCCCAAATGCCGAGCATCGCTGCGATCAACCTTGTCCAGACGCCGCCAGATCGGGGCCGCTGGCTAGCCCCGCCCTTGGTCACGGCGATGACCGAGACGTTAGACCGGGGGGAGCAGGCGCTGCTGTTCCTCAATCGCCGGGGCTTTGCCCCGCTCACTCTATGCCGCCATTGCGGGCATCGCTTTCAATGCCCCAATTGCACGGCTTGGATGGTGGAACATCGGCTGACCAATCGGCTTCAATGCCATCATTGCGGCCATGTCGAGCCACCACCGCGCGCCTGCCCGGAATGCGCGACGGAAGATGCGCTGGTCGCCTGTGGCCCCGGTGTCGAACGGATATCGGATGAGGTGGGCCTCCTCTTTCCCACTGCGCGCCGCGCCGTTGTTACGTCCGACACGCTGTGGTCGCCGGCCAAGGCGGCAGATTTCGTGGCACGGATGGAGGCGGGAGAGATTGATATCGTCATCGGCACGCAATTGGTGACCAAGGGCTATCATTTTCCCAATCTGACTCTGGTTGGCGTGGTCGATGCCGATCTGGGCCTGCAAGGCGGGGATTTGCGGGCGGCAGAACGCAGCTTTCAACAGATCATGCAGGTGGCAGGTCGCGCCGGACGCGCGGTGAAGCCCGGCCATGTCTATCTGCAAACGCATGAACCCGACGCCCCGGTGATGCGCGCGCTGATTTCTGGCGATGCGGAAAGTTTCTATGCCGCCGAAACAGTGTCCCGTCGCCTCGCCAATGCGCCGCCCTTTGGCCGGTTTGCCGCCATCATCGTCTCGTCAGAAAATCTGCGCGAGGCAGAAGCCATTGCGCGGCAAATTGCGGAGTCTGCCCCCAAGTTAGAGGGGATGGATGTCTATGGCCCTGCGCCTGCCCCGCTCGCCATGCTGCGCGGCCGCCACCGCCAGCGCCTCCTCGTCCATGCGCGCCGCACGCTCGATGTGCAGCACGTGCTGCGCGACTGGCTCGGCACACTCACTTGGCCCCGCCGCGTGCGGGTGAGTGTGGATATTGATCCTTATAGTTTTGTTTGATCATCACCTCTTTGCCTGAGCGGCCAGCGGCCCTACATCTGGCCGATGCTCAACACCCAAACCGCTCCCGCCGCCCCGTCCGTCATCCGCCGCGCGGACTATACGCCGCCCGATTGGCTGGTGCCGGATATCGCGCTTGAGTTTGATCTTGACCCGGCAAAGACGCGGGTTCGGGCAAGGCTGACACTTGTTCGCAATGGCGCGCATGATCGGCCTATCCGGCTCGATGGCGATGGCCTGACGCCCTTAAGCGTCAAACTGGATGGCGCGATGGCCAGTGGGTGGTCGCTGCAGGACGGTGCTTTGGTCATCCCCATCACAAGCGATCAGGCGGTTTTGGAGACTGAGGTGGAAATTGCGCCAGAGGCCAATTCTCAGTTGATGGGTCTTTATGCGTCGGGCGGTCTGCTCTGCACCCAGTGCGAAGCAGAAGGGTTTCGGCGGATCACTTTCTTTCCCGATCGCCCCGATGTGCTCAGCCGATATCAGGTGCGCATGACGGCGGATAAGGCGCTGTTCCCCGTGCTGCTCGGTAATGGCGATTTGACCGGGTCGGGCGATCTGGAAGGCGGGCAGCATTGGGCGGAATGGACCGACCCTTTCCCGAAGCCCAGCTATTTGTTTGCGCTTGTCGCAGGGCAGCTCTTTGCCAATCGCGACAGCTTTACGACGCAGTCGGGCAAGTCGGTCAATCTCGCCATCTGGGTGGCGGAAGCGGATGTGCCTAAGACCGCACACGCCATGGAAGCGCTGAAGGCCAGCATGTGCTGGGACGAAGATGTCTATGGTCGCGAATATGATCTGGGTCAGTTTAACATCGTGGCCGTTGCCGATTTTAACTTTGGCGCGATGGAAAATAAGAGCCTCAATATCTTTAACTCGCGCTACATATTGGCCGATCCCGATACGGCGACCGACCTTGATTATGATGCCGTGGCCGCTGTGGTTGCGCATGAGTATTTCCACAATTGGTCGGGCAATCGCGTCACCTGCCGGGATTGGTTTCAGCTGAGCCTGAAAGAAGGCTTCACCGTGTTTCGCGATCAATGCTTCTCTGCCGATCAGGGGTCGGCTGCGGTGAAGCGGATTGAGGATGTGCGCGTGCTGCGGGCCGCGCAATTCCCGGAAGACGCAGGGCCGCTCGCCCATCCCATTCGGCCGGAAAGCTATATCGAGATTTCAAATTTCTATACGGCCACCATCTATAATAAGGGCGCGGAGATTATCCGCATGCTCCACACAATGCTGGGCCAGACCGCCTTTCGAAAAGGCTGCGATCTGTATTTTGATCGGCATGACGGCACCGCTGCGACCTGCGAAGATTTCGTCCGCGCGATGGAAGACGCAAGCGGGCAAGACCTCAGCCAGTTTCGGCGCTGGTATGCAACGGCCGGCACGCCAAAGGTTAAGGCGACGGTCGCGGGGGATCGCCTGATCCTGGACCAATCCCTGCCCGACACGCCGGGGCAAGCGGATAAGCAGCCCATGGTCATCCCAATCAAGCTCGCGCTTTTTGATCGGGCGACGGGCGCGCATGACGGGGAGCGTCTGGAAATTCTAACGGACGCGCGAACCGAAATTCTGTTGAGCAAAGGCGCGGGAACGCCCCCCATCATCTCACTTAATCGTGGCTTTTCCGCCCCAGTGGTGATTGAGAGTGATCGGACGTGTGCTGATCTTGCCTTTTTATCGGCGCATGATGATGATCCCTTTGGCCGGTTTGAGGCGATGCAGCAGTTGATGCTCGATACGCTGATCCATGCCGTCTCCACGGGAGCTGCCGATCATGCGCCTGTCATCGCCGCAGTGCGCACGACGCTCACGAATAATGCGCTGGACGCGGCCTTTATTGGGGAAGCGGTGCTGCTCCCGTCAGAGGCGCTGATCGGCGATCAGATGGATCAAGTGGATCCCGATGCCATCCATGCGGCGCGGGATGCGCTTCGGCAGGATCTTGGCACCAAGCTTCAGGGGCTTTGGGAGGCCGCGTATCACAGCCACGCCGCCGCACGGTTTGAATATTCGCCTGAGGCGAAGGGCGCACGACGGCTGCGCAATGTTGCGCTGGGGTATCTGGCGGCGGCGCGCGCGGATGATGCCGGGCCGCTTGCCTTCGCGCAGTTTGAGGCGGCGGACAATATGACTGACCGGATTGCTGCGCTTGGTACGCTTGCCAATGGCAATGCTGCTGAACGGACAAATGCGCTCTCGGCCTTTTATGACCGATATCGGGACAATGCGCTTGTCATCGATAAATGGTTTTCAACCCAAGCGCTGTCGGCTCGGCCTGATACGGAGGAAGCGGTCCGCGCGCTCAAGGGGCATGCAGATTTCACGCTGCACAACCCCAATCGGGTGCGGGTGCTGGCTGGGGCGTTTTCAATGAACCAGCAGCAATTCCATGCGCGCGACGGCAGCGGCTACCGCTTCTTGGCGGACATATTGCTCGATCTCGATCCCATTAATCCGCAAACAGCGGCCAAGCTTTTACCGCCGCTGGGGCGTTGGCAGCGGTTTGATAAGGCGCGGCAGACGCTGATGCGGGCGGAGCTAGAGCGTATCTTGGCGACCCCCAACCTCAGCAAGGATGTTTTCGAGCAAGCCTCGAAAAGCCTTTGAGGCTGGGTGCCCCATAATTACGGGCCTTGATTAAAGGCCGAGCTTCGTTGCCTCGTTAAACGGAATGTCCTTATCCGGGCGGATTTCACCCGGCAGGCCGAGTACGCGTTCGGCAATGATGTTGCGCAGGATTTCGTCCGTGCCGCCGGCAATGCGCAGGCCCGCCGCTCCGATATAGCTGGTCTGGAAGCGGGAGAGGTACGGTAGGTCTGGCGAGTCTGCCCCCATCAGCATCCCTGCGCTTTCACACAGGTCAGAGGCAAAGGAGCCCATATCCTGCATCGTCTTGGCAACGACCACCTTGGAGATGGAGGATTCTGGCCCCGGTGTCCGGCCCGATGACAGGGCAGAGATGGTGCGCATCCGGGTCAAGGCAATGCCCTGATCCGCGATATAGGCATCGGCAATGCGCTGGCGAACATGGCTCTGCTCAAGCGCATTGCCTTCGTCCAGATCAATGGCCTTCGCGAGCGCAATCATTTCCTTAACGCCCGGCGCGCTGGCGGGCTTTCCGCCCACGGCCACGCGTTCATGCATCAACGTCGTCAGCGACACTTTCCAGCCTTCGCCAACCGCGCCCAGACGGTGCGTGTCCTTGATACGGACATCGGTGAAGAAGACTTCGTTAAACTCGCTACCGCCGGACATTTGCTTGATCGGGCGAACTTCGACACCCGGGGCCTTCATGTCGACGATGAACATGGTCAAGCCCTTATGCTTGGGCACGGTCGGGTCGGTGCGAGTCACAACAATGCCAAAGTCAGACAAATGTGCGCCAGATGTCCAAACCTTCTGGCCGTTGATCACCCACTCATCGCCATCCCGCTCTGCCCGGGTGCGGATGCCCGCAAGGTCAGAGCCTGCGGCTGGTTCGGAAAAGAGCTGACACCAAACTTCTTCCCCCTGCATCGCTTTGGGCACATAACGCTGGGCAATATCGGGCGAAAGGCCATGGGTGAAGACCGTGGGAATGCACATGCCAAGTCCGATGGCATAAAGCCCGGTTGGCGCATTATATTTGGCTTCTTCTTGGTTGAAGATGATCTGCTGCATCGCGGTACCACCTTGGCCGCCCACGACCTTGGGCCAAGTGATGCCGACATAGCCTGCTTCAAATTTGCGCGCCTGCCAGCGCTTGGCCGCAGTCACAGATTCGGCGCGGCTGGAATGATCGCCTTCGGGCAGTGCGTCCTTATTGGCTTCAAGCCAGGCTTTCACCTGTGCACGGTAGGCGGCTTCTTCGGGTGTATCTTCGAAATCCATGATCCGTCTTCCTTTTGCGTTTAACCGGCCATCATTGTGTTGCGTTGCTCAAGCGAGCGCACCAACACATCGGCCCAATGTGATTTTGCCCCTAGCGCCAGCGTCAAAAGCCGGGCGCGGCGATAGTAAAATTGGCAGTCGCTTTCCCACGTAAAGCCAATGCCGCCGTGCAGCTGGACATTTTCTTCCGCTGCAAATTGGAAGGCATCCATCGCGGCCAGCCGTGCGCCAGCCGCTGCCTGCACCAGTTCGGGCGCATCGGTCAGCAAGGCCCAGGCGCCATAATAGGCATGGCTGCGCGCCAGCTGATTCTTGATATACATATCCGCCAGCCGGTGCTTGACCGCCTGATAGCCCGCAATCTTGCGGCCAAAGGCCACGCGATCCTTGGAATAGGTAAGTGCCATGTCCATGGCGGCATCCGCCCCGCCCAAACCTTCAAAGGCGAGCAGGATGGCGGCCGATTGCAGGAATTTTTCCAAGGCGGCGCGTCCACCGCTCAGCGGCGTGACGGGCGCGTCCTTCAATGTCACCCGCGCAGAACGGCGGACGAGATCAATGGTTTCAACTGCCTCAATCGTAACACCCGGAGCCTTGGTCTCCAGCAAATACAGGCCATCCTGACCCGACAGGATGATGATGTCTGCTGCCAGCGCATCTTGCACGGGCAGCTTCACGCCATTGGCCTTGCCGTCTTTGATGTTCAAGCGCGAGGACACGCCGGGAGCGCCATTGCCTTCTGCCAACGCAACCGCGCCAATGGCCGATCCATCGGCCAATTTGGGCAGCCAAGCCGATTTTTGCGCATCGGTTCCCGCCGCGATCACGGCCTCGGTTGCGAGCAGAACAGACGAGGTGAAGGGCACAGGCGAGACAACACGGCCGACTTCTTCGGCCAGCACGCACAGTTCCAGCATCGATAGGCCAAGCCCGCCATGCTCCTCTGGAATACGCAGCGCCGTCCAGCCTAGGCCGACAATCTCGGCCCAAAGTGTGGCGTCATGGCTGGCCCCGGACTCCATCACGGCCCGCGCCTTTTCGCGGCCCGACCGCTCTTCGAGGAAGCGTCGTGCCTGATCGCGCAGAGCTTCTGCTTCTTCTGAAAACTGGAAATTCATGGCGTCTCTCTCCATTCATAAACTTTCCCCAGAAATAGGCTTGCATCGGGGCTGTCAATTGACTTTTTGCGGGTAGTGCCGTGATTTAGCCGCTTGACGTTACGGCGCAGAGGCCCTGTTGCGCAGCGGAATGCGGCCGGGGGCAATAATCTGGGGCTATCCGAAAGGCGCGGAACCCAAAAGGCTGCACGCCGACCTCACATCTTTCGGGCGTACAGCCAGACGCGCAGCGTGCTCGCCAGATTGGCGGGAACGGCAGACGCGATTCGGTCTGCATCGATCCGGGCGACAAGGGCATTCACCGGAATGCCCTCCTCTGCCGCGGCATCGCGCAGGGCATCCCAGAATATCGGCTCAAGGCTGATCGACGTTTCATGCCCGGCAATTGTCACCGACCGCTTGATGGGGCCCTGGGTTATGTTCAATCGATCATCCTCAATACATATGCTGTCCACCGTTGAGCGACAGAGTCGATCCGGTAATGAAGCCTGCATCTTCGGCGCATAAAAAGCCAACGCCGCGGGCAATTTCTTCAGCATGGCCAAGGCGACCGACCGGAACTTTGGCCACAATTTTGGCCAAGACGTCCTCGGGAACGGCGGCCACCATATCCGTATCAATATAGCCCGGCGCAAGGGCGTTGACGGTCACGCCAAATTTTGCGCCTTCCTGTGCCAAAGCCTTGGTAAATCCATGAATGCCGGATTTTGCGGCGGCATAATTGACCTGCCCATATTGCCCGCCCTGTCCATTGATCGAGCCGATATTGACGATGCGGCCCCAGCCGCGATCACGCATGCCCGCAAAAGTGGCCTTGGCCATGTTGAAGCAGCCGCCAAGATTGACGCGCATCACCTCGTCCCACATCTCATAGGTCATTTTGAGCAGCGTTCCATCTCGCGTGATTCCGGCATTATTGACCAGCACATCCACCGGGCCAATGTCCCGTTCCACCCGGCCGCACCCCTCTTGGCAGGCGGCAAAGTCACCCACATCCCATTGAAAGGCGTGTATGCCTGTTTCCGCCTCGAACGCCTGCGCCTTTTGCGCATTGCCCGCATAATTGGCCACAACGGTCATGCCCATGGCGTGCAGCTCTCGGCTGATGGCAGCGCCGATTCCGCGCGTTCCGCCTGTAACGATCGCAACTCTTTTCATCGCATATCCTTTCGCCGACCAATATCGGGTCAAAGGCTATTGCTGGGGAAGCCAGCCTGCAAGTTCACGTAAGAGTAAGCTGGTTAGCATTTTTGTGCCGGGCGCACTTGTGTTCAGGCAGGGCAGATAGGCAAAATCTTCGCCGCCTGCGTCAACAAAGCTTTCCTTACCGCGGATGGCGACTTCTTCCAGCGTTTCAAGATTATCTGCGGAAAATCCGGGCGCAATGACGGCAATATGCTTGATGTTCCGGCCGGGTAGGGACTCTAGTGTCGCATCGGTTGCGGGTTCCAACCATTTGGCACGGCCCAGCTTGGATTGGAACGAAACCAGCACCTCACGCCCCAAGGCTTCCGACAAGAGCCGGGCCGTTTTCCGGCAATGGCAATGATAGGGATCCCCCTTCATCAAGGTGCGTTCGGGCATGGAGTGAAAGCTCGCCAGAATTGCGTCAGGCTTGAAGGGCAGGTCCTTCAAGCCCTGTTCCACAGACTCTTTAAGTGCCGCGATATAAGCAGGATCGTCATGATAGGCTGGCAAAGTGCGGATGGCGGGTTGCCAGCGCATCTTGCCCAGCACGCGGGCAACCTCATCAAATCCTGTCGCGGTCGTCGCACTGCTATACTGCGGATAGAGCGGGGCGATGAGAATGCGGTCGCACCCAGCCGCCTTCATCGCGTCCAACCGATCCGCGATAGACGGGCTGCCATAGCGCATCGCCCAATCGACCATCACCGCCTCCCCCAAAACTTTTTGCATGGTCTCGGCCTGTGTCCTGGTGACAACGGCAAGGGGGGAGCCTTGGTCGGTCCAGATTTGCGCATAGGCATGGGCCGATTTGGCCGGACGGGTGGTCAGCACGAACAGGCGCAAAATCGGCTGCCAGATGAGCGGGGGAATCTCCACCACCCGCCGGTCAGACAAAAATTGCTTCAGATAGCGGCGAACCGGCCCGGTTTCGGGCGCATCCGGCGTGCCAAGGTTCATCAACAACACGCCGATCCGGCGGGGGGCGATAGGGGGGTGATCTGAAGGTATGTGCATCATGGTTACTTAGCGCCCTAAATCACCCAGGGCCACCTGTCCAAAGGGCGCTGTCCGCGCCCCTTGGAGATTTGGTTAGCGTGTTCTGCCTGCCAGCAGTTTTTTGTTCATGGCGTTGACTTGCCGCATCGCGGCCAACACCGACATGCCAAGGTCCGTCTTGCCCGTATGGCCCAGCGCGTAGAGTTGCGCATAATACCAGAATTGAACGCCAAATCCGGCCAGCGCGCGCACCATCTTGAATGTCTCCATCCAGCGCAGCCAGCCGGGCAGAAGGTGAAGTTGACGTTCAAAGCGGGGAATGTCTTGCGCGCCTTCCAAAAGCTGAAGGCAGGCATCGGGCGCGCCGCACAAGGGGCGGCCAAGGCCAATTAGATCGGCCCCACCTGCGTTGAGTGCGTGGTCCATCGCGGCCCGCGTGCGAAATCCACCCGTGACCATGAGCGGCATGGTTTTGATTTCGGCTTTCATGGCTTTTGCAAAATCCACGAAATAGGCTTCGCGCGCCGCGGTGGAGGGGGCGACATTCTGCGTCTCGACCGTTTCCATCCCTTCAAGATCCATCATGCGCGGCTGCTCATAGGATCCGCCCGAAATTTCGAGCAGATCAACGCCTGCGTCTTCCAGCCAACGGGCAACCGTCAGGCTGTCTTCAAAGTCAAAGCCGCCTTTTTGAAAATCGGCAGAGTTGAGCTTTACCGATACGGGGAAGTCCGGGCCAACGGCACTGCGTACAGCTTTGACCGCTTCCATCAAAAAGCGGGCACGGTTTTCAAGACTGCCACCCCATTCATCCGTGCGCTGGTTGGCGCGCGGACTTAGAAACTGCGAGATGAGATAGCCATGGGCGCCATGCACCTGCACGCCGGTAAAGCCCGCTTCTTTTGCTGCGGCCGCGGCAATGGCAAAGCGTTGGATCAAGTCTTTAATCTCGCCCCCCGTCAAGGGAATGGGCATGCCAAATTGCCCGCCGGGCAGCCCCAAGGGCACGGCGGAGGGGGCCTTGGGCGTTTTATTGACAATCGCCTGCGTCTGCCGACCGGCATGGCTGATCTGCATCCATAGATGATTGCCAGCGACAGTTCCCGCCTTCGCCCAAGATGCGAGCGCGGCCTTCATTTCAGCAGAGGGGGGGCGATCAATAATGACGTTGCCCGGCCGCTCCAAATGGTCCCGATCAATAATGACATTGCCCGTCAGGTGCATGCCCGCCCCGCCTTCAGACCAGCAGCGATAGAGCCGATCCAACGCCGGGGTTGGCACACCATTGGCCGTCGCCAACCCTTCGGTCATCGCCCCCTTTGCCAATCGGTTGGGCAAAGTGGCACCACAGGGCAGGCGGAGCGGCTCGGCAATCCTCATGCAGCAGTCGCCTGTTCCCAAACCGCGCGATATTTTTTGCGCAGCGAGACCTTGTCGATTTTCTCCGTGCCAAGGCGCGGGAGATTGTTGGGCTCAAACCAGATTTTGGCCGGGACTTTGAAGGCGGCAATCCGGTCCTTCAAAAACGCAATCAGCCCGGCTTCGTCCAGCGTCTGGCCGGGATGGCAATAAACGACAGCGCCCGGCAACTCGCCCAAGCGTTCATCGGGCAAACCAAAGACGCAGGCTTCGGCAATGGCGGGATGCTCGTAAATCGCGGCTTCGACTTCTTGGCAGCTGATATTCTCGCCACCACGGATGATGATGTCCTTCTTGCGATCGACGATGAACAGATAGCCGTCCTCGTCCAAATAGCCGACATCGCCGGTACGGAAATATCCGTCATCGGTCATGCAATCCGCTGTTGCATCCGGCCGGTTCCAATAGCCAGAAAAGAGGGCGACGGAACGGATGGAGACTTCGCCCCGCTGGCCTTGCGGCACCGGCTTTCCTGCATCATCCAAGATCGCCATATCGACCAAGGGCCTCGAGGGAAGACCCGTTGAATTCGGCTTTTCCAGATAATTGGTGGAAAAATTCCCCGCCCCAATGCCGTTGGTTTCGGTGAGGCCATAGCCAAGTGCGGGCGGCGCTGTTGGAAATTCATCGGCAATGCGCTTCACATGTTCCACCGGGCGCGGCGCACCGCCCCCGGCCAAGCCCTGAAGCGTCGACAAATCATATTTGTGCCGATCGGGATGCGACATCAACTCAAAGCTCATCAACGGCACGCCGGTGAAGTTGGTGATCTTTTCTTTCTGGATCAGCTCCATCGCGGTCACGACATTCCACTTGGGCATCATCACAATTTTGCGACCAATCGCAAAGCTGACGAGCATCACCGGGACTTCGCCCGTGACGTGGAATAGGGGAACGGTCAAAAGCGTGGCATGCTGCGGCCGATCTGCAGAGATTGTTCCGTCCTCTGTTGCCAATTGCAGCATCACCAAGGCCTGAACAATATAGTTGAACGTGCCTTGCACTACGGCCCTGTGCGTCGAAAACGCACCCTTGGACTGGCCCGTTGACCCGGATGTGAACAAAATGGTCGCCAGATCGTCCCCCGTTAACTCCGGCAGAGCCACGTCCGACAGGTCGGCTGTTCCCCATATCGGGGCAAGTGCCTGTTCCAATGGGGCCGCCACATCGAGCGCGACAATCCGGGAAGCGCCTGCATAGCCGACTTCGCTCAGGCGGTCTGCGCGTGGCTGATCCGCCAGCACCAAAGTTGCGCCCACATCGTCAATACCGGCGGCCAGTTCAGCACCCTGCCACCAGCCATTGAGCAGCGTGGCACATCCGCCCGCCATCAAGACGCCCATATAGAGGATGATCCAGGACGGCGCATTGCGCATGGCAATACCAATCCGGTCCCCACGCTGGACATTGTGCAGCTTAACCAACGTCTTGGCCACGCGGTCTGCCGCAACATAAGTCTGTGAGAAAGAGAGGCGTTGATCGCCATCGATGATGAATTCCGTGTCCCCATGTTGGGCGCAGAAATAGGCAAAATAATGGGACAAAGCAGGCGGAGCTGCGGCAACCATCGGCAAATCGACCCCAAATGCATGATGGGGCGTCAGCGCCATCGGCGCGCCGGGGGCCGTCAGCATTTCGGTGGCCTTTGCTAAGCGCAGGTCCAATTCAGATGGCATCAGAATCTCTCCCTTTATGTTCTTCTCTCCTCCCCCTATGTAGGGCCAAATTCTGAGGGGAAAAGCCTTGATCCTTACAAGTCTCATTGACGCTACGTCCGCTGTGCGGTGGGAGAGCCTTGGCCTTGATCCCGTCGCCCTTGATCTGGGCTTTTTCAAGGTCAGATGGTATAGTCTTGCTTATATTACGGGCATTCTTGTCGGCTGGTGGTATCTGACCAAATTGGTCGCCCGCCCCGGCGCGCCGATGACCAAGGTGCAGGTGGAAGATCTGGTCATCTACGCAACGCTTGGCATCATATTGGGCGGGCGTTTTGGTTATATTCTCTTCTACCGACCAGAGATGCTTCGACAGCCGCTGAGTATCTTCAAATTATGGGAAGGCGGGATGAGCTTTCACGGCGGGGTGATTGGCGTCATTCTGGGCGTGCTCTGGTTTGCGCGGTCGCAAAAGGTCAATTGGCTGCGGACGCTTGATTATCTTGTCGTCGTTTATCCCATTGGGCATTTCCTCGGCCGCCTCGCCAATTTCGTGAATGGTGAATTATGGGGCCGGGAAACAACCGTGCCGTGGGGCATGGTCTTTCCGGGCGGCGGAGATGTGGTGCGCCACCCCAGCCAGCTCTATCAGGCTGGGCTGGAAGGACTGGTGCTCGGGCTCATTCTTTCTGTGCTGTTCTGGAAATCCGATGCCCGCTTAAAGCCGGGCGCGATTGCCGGACATTTTGTGCTCTGGATGGGCGGCTTCCGCTTCGTGGCAGAAACCGTGCGGGAACCGGATGTGGGCGTTCATGGGCTGCTGGGCATGACAATGGGGCAGACTTTATGTGTCCCGATGATCCTGATTGGTCTTTATCTCATTCTGACGGCCCAAGGGCGTCGTGACCGGGCAGACGCCAATGACGGACACACCAGCATCGCTTGAACCGCTGCTGCCGGAACGGCTGGCGCGGGCGATTACGCTGGGCGGGCCAATTCCGGTGGCGCAGTTCATGGCCGCGGCAAATGCTCATTATTACGCCACGCGTGACCCCTTGGGTGCAGCGGGGGATTTTGTCACCGCGCCTGAGATCAGCCAGATGTTTGGGGAATTGATAGGTCTGTGGCTGGCGGATCTTTGGGATCGGGCCGGTCGGCCCACAACCCATTATGTCGAACTCGGGCCGGGTCGCGGCACACTCGCCAAGGATGCGCTGCGAGCGATGGCCAAGGCCGGGCTGACACCGGATGTGCATTTTGTCGAGACCAGCCCAGTGTTGCGGGAAATGCAAGGCGCCGCTGTGCCTAGTGCGATCTGGCATGATGATGTCACCACGCTGCCCGCTAACGCACCGCTTCTGATCGTCGCCAATGAATTTTTTGATGCGCTTCCCGTTTACCAGCTCGTGCGTCGGGCCGAACATTGGCATGAACGGCGCGTCGCCTGTCAGGACACGATGTTCCTGCCAATTGCCGGAAAGCCCGTGCCAGACGATCTGGTGCCAGAGGCGCTGCGGGACGCAGCCCCTGGAAGCATCGTTGAAAGCTGCCCGGCGGGCGTTGCGATAGTCCGGGCCTTGTCCAAGCTGCTGGCAGCACAAGGCGGAGCGGCCCTGATCATCGATTATGGCTATGATGGCCCAGCCCTTGGAGAGACGCTTCAAGCGGTCAAAGACCATGGCTTTGCCAATCCCTTTGACGCACCGGGCGCGCACGACCTGACGGCGCATGTCGATTTTGCAACTTTGGGCGGCATGGCCGAATTGTCCGGGGCCAAGGTGCATGGGCCAGCGGGGCAGGGCGACTTTCTGGGCCTTTTGGGAATTGCAGACCGCGCCGCATCGCTTGCCCGCGCGCATCCGGATCGCGGCCCGGATTTGGCCGAGGCGCATCACAGGCTCACTCATGCGTCTGAAATGGGTGCTTTGTTTCGGGCGATGGCGCTGACAGGCGCGGGCTGGCCTGATCCCGCAGCCTTCGGCTAAGGCATTCTGATGGATGACATAAATATATATCGTGCAGCGACACTGGATGGCGTCGCACATGGTTTTTTGGGGCGGCGCGGTGGCGTGTCAACGGGGGTGCATGCCGGGCTGAATGTGGGCGTCGGGTCAGAGGATGATCCAGATGCCGTGCTCGAAAACCGCCGGCGGGCAACAGAGGCGGTTCTGCCCGGCGCGTCGCTTGTGACGGTGTTTCAGGTGCATTCGCCAGACGTGGTGCGCGTCGATGCACCCATCGCCCTTGCCGATCGTCCCTCTGCCGATGCGATGGTGACCAACCGGCCGGGCCTGCTGCTCGGCATTTTAACGGCGGATTGCGCGCCGGTGCTGCTGGCGGATGTGCACGCGGGCGTGGTCGGTGCGGCCCATGCGGGGTGGAAGGGCGCTTTTGCGGGCGTGACCGATCGCACGATTGAGGCCATGGTTGCGCTGGGTGCCGAGCCGGGGCGGATTGTGGCGGCGATTGGCCCGTGCATCGCGCGCGCTTCTTATGAGGTGGATGACGGCTTTGCCCGCCGCTTTGAAGAGCAAGATCCAGCGCATGAACGGTTCTTTTCGCCGGGGCGCACAGGCCATGTGCAGTTTGATCTGGAAGGCTATGTCACGCATCGCCTTGCGGTCGCGGGCGTCTCTCGTGTCGAGGCGATGGGGATTGATACCTATGGCGATGCGGAGAGCTTTTACAGCTTTCGCCGCGCCACGCATCGGGGTGAGCCGGGCTATGGTCGGCAAATTTCCCTCATCGGTCTTCGCGGCTGATCGTCTTGCACAGCGGACAGATCGGCCCTAGCTCTGCCTGAGAGATCAAGGGGGAGGGCGATATGAACAGCGCACAAAAATGGGGCCTTGGGTCCGGGCTGATCATCTTTGCCGTCCTGCTTCTCCTCCCGCCGCCCGCGGGCATGGCATTGCTTGCCTGGCGGGCGGCCGCGCTGGTGATCCTGATGGCCATTCTTTGGATGACAGAGGCCCTGCCACTGACGGTGACGGCGCTGCTGCCCTTTGTCGCCTTTCCTTTCATGGGCATTTTAAGCGCGGATAAGGTGGCAGCGGCCTATTATTCCCCCATTCTTTTTCTCGTGCTCGGCGGAGCGTTTATCGCGCTTGCCATTGAGCGTACGGGGCTGCACCGGCGGTTCGCGCTTACCATTTTGGCGCGTGGCGGGCGCACGGCGGGCGGTCTTTTGTTGGCGTTCATGATTGCAACGGCCTGTATCTCCATGATCGTGTCCAACACCGCCACCGCGCTCATCATGATGCCGATTGCCGTTGCCGTGCTCCGCGCCAATCGGACCGAGGCGGGGGACACAGAAGGTCTGGCCGGGGCCTTGCCCATGGGCATTGCCTTTGCTGCCTCTATTGGGGGGCTGGGGACTTTGGTCGGCTCGCCCACCAACGCCATTGCTGCTGGGCTGATTGAAACCAGCGTCGGCTATCGGATCGATTTTCTGACATGGTCGCTCTACGGCCTACCGATTGTCGCGCTGGCCATTCCGGCCTGCTGGTTCATCTTGATGCGCATTCAAAATGTTGCGGCCGGCAGCTTTGATGTGCAGGCAACGCATGCGAGCATTGGCGATGTCGGGCCTTGGTCAACCGCCGAAAAACGGCTTGTGCCACTCATCCTAGCAGTCGTCGCGGGCTGGGTGCTGCTTCCCCTGATGTCAGCAGGTCTGCCCAAAGGCATGGTTGAGGATGGCACAATTGCCATTCTCATCGCGCTGCTGCTCTTTGTCGTGCCCGATGGCACGGGTCGGCCCATTCTCGTTTGGAAAGAGGCGGATCGCGCGCCCTGGGGCGTGATTATGATGTTCGGTGGCGGCCTTGCGCTGGCGGCGGGAATTGGCGCCTCGGGCCTTGCTGGCTGGCTGGGAGAGGCGCTGGAGCCTTTGAGTGCAGTGCATCCGGTCATCGTCGCGCTTTCTCTGGTCGCGATTGTCATTTTGGTGACGGAATTTGCGTCAAATGTGGCAACGGCCTCTGGCATTATGCCCGTGGTCGGCGGGCTGATTGTCGCGACGGGCGCAGACCCGGCCCTGTTGGCCGTGAGTGCCGCCATGGCCGCCAGCTGGGGCTTTATGCTGCCATCGGGAACCGGTCCCAATGCCATTGCCTGGGCAACAGACCATATCGCTTTGCCACGCATGTTAAAGGCGGGCCTGATGCTCGACCTTGTGGGTATTCCGCTGATTGTGGGTGTGGTTTGGTTGATGGGCCAAGTGATCGGTTAAGCCGCTAAGCCCAGTCGAGGATCGTCCAGCCGCGTTTGGCGGCCAGCGTCCGCAAGGGGCCATGGGCGTTGGTCGCAAAGGCTTCATCTGCCCAATCAAGGCAGGGGGCATCCGACACATGGTCGGAGAAGAAGCGGATATGGGCGTCTTCGCGCGCCACGCCCTTTTTCGCCATCCAGCCTTTCACCATGCGCAGCTTGGCCGCGCCATAGCAATTTTCCCCGTCGATTTTGCTCATCAAGGTGTCGCCGGCCTGTGTTGGGCGAGTGGCAATGACATCAGCAATGCCCAATAAATTGGCGATTTCGCGAACGTAAAAACTATAGGAGGCGGTGGCCAAGACCACCCGACGTCCCTCGGCGCGTTCCTGCTCAATTCGGGCCAGTGCTTCGGCCAAGCTGTTTTTGGCAAGGGTGAAGCCCGCAAAGCCTCTGGAGATTTTTGTGAGCCGGTCCGTGCGGACATGGCGGCCCATCATCAACCTAAGGTTCACTTCCTTCAGCCGCGCTCGTCCCATCAGCTTCAGGGCAAAGCCGAGACTGGTCAGAAGAACCAGCGGCGCAAAAACCGCCCGCCAGGGGCGATAGCGCGGCACCGCATAGACCAGAAACGGCCCAAAGGTCGCCGCGCGGGTGATGGTCTTATCCATATCAAAGATCGAAAGCTGATGCATGACGCCCCCATAGGCCGCTAACTGTCCGTCTTCAAAGGGCAATCCAGCTTGCCGATCCCCCCATTTTGCACCACTGTGTCGCACGATGACGGGCAGGGCAGACTTTGTAGAAGATTCGGGCGCACACGGCCTAACTGTGCGCTTGTCGGGTCGCCTGACGCTTGCCGATCTGGGCGATTTTCCGCGTCGGCTAGAAGGGCTATCAGCCACCCCAGCTGAAATCGACCTGTCGGGCATTGACCGCATCGACACGGTTGGCGCGTGGATTGTCCAGCAACTGGCAGAACGAACGGGCGCGCGGATCACAGGGGCCAGCGCGGATGCACAGCGGCTGATGGATCTTGTCCGCACCGCCAAAACAGAGGTGCGCGTTCGACCAGAGCGCCCCAGCCCAGCAATCCGGGTGATTGGAGAAATTGGCGAAGCAACCCTCCTTTCGCTCAAAACGATGGTCGGCCTGATCAGCTTTTTTGGGGAAATTCTGATCGCAAGCTGGGCGCTGATCCGCAATCCGCGCCGCTTGCGCATGAATGCTGTTGTGCATCGATTTGAACTGGTCGGCGTCAAGGCCTTGGGCATTATCGGGTTGATGAGCTTTCTCATCGGCATCGTCATTGCCCAACAAGGCGCGGTGCAGCTGGAGCAATTTGGGGCCGAAGTGCTCACCGTCAATTTGATCGGGCGAATCACGACGCGAGAGCTGGGCGTGTTGATGACGGCGATCATGGTCGCCGGGCGATCCGGTTCTGCCTTTGCCGCGCAAATCGGCACGATGAAGTTGACGGAAGAAATTGACGCCATGCGCACAATTGGCGTGTCGCCCATTGAGGCGCTGGTCATTCCGCGCATGTTGGCGGCGATTGTCCTTATGCCCCTGCTGGGCTTTTATGCCGCACTCGTCGCCATCCTTGGCGGCGGCCTCTTCTGCTGGGTCTCGCTGGAAATTCCGCCCATCACCTTTGTTCAGCGGTTGCAAGAAGTCATTCCGCTGACCGATTTATGGGTCGGCTTGCTCAAAGCCCCCGTCTTTGGCGCAATCATTGCGATGACGGGTTGTTTTCAAGGGATGCAAGTGTCCGGCAATGCCGAGGAAGTGGGCTTGAGAACCACATCGGCCGTGGTGCAGGCGATCTTTCTGGTGATTGTGCTCGATGCTTTTTTCGCGGTCTTCTTCACGCAGATTGGGTGGATCTGATGGATCTGGAGAATCCAATCGCCATTCGCGTGCGCGGCATCACCAACAGCTTTGGGGATCAGCTTGTCCATGACAAGCTAGATCTCGATGTGCGCAATGGAGAGATATTGGGCGTGGTCGGCGGGTCGGGCACGGGCAAGTCCGTCTTGATGCGCACCATCATCGGTCTGCAACAGCCTCAGGCGGGGTCAATTGAGATATTTGGCGAGCTGATGACGGGTGCCGATCCAGAAACAGAATTGGATTTGCGGCGGCGCTGGGGCGTGATGTTTCAAGGGGGCGCTCTGTTTTCCACCCTTACCGTTGCCGAAAATGTGCAAGTGCCGCTGCGGGAATTTTACCCCGATTTGGGGCTAAAACTGATGGATGAAATTGCGGCCTATAAGGTTTTGATGGCCGGCCTGCCAGCCAATGCAGGGCCGAAATATCCCGCCGAGCTGTCGGGCGGGATGAAAAAGCGCGCAGGCCTGGCGCGCGCCTTGGCGCTCGATCCGCAATTGCTGTTCCTCGATGAGCCGACCGCCGGACTGGATCCGATTTCGGCCGCCGCCTTTGATAGCTTGGTGCGCAGCCTGTCTCGCGCGCTTGGCCTCACCGTGTTTTTGATCACGCATGATCTCGATACGCTTTATGCTACGTGTGATCGGGTGGCGGTGCTGGCCGACCATAAAGTCATCGCCATTGGCACTCTGCCCGAACTTCTCGTATCGGATCATCCGTGGATCCAGCAATATTTTAACGGCCCGCGGGGCCGCGCTGCGATGGCGGCGGTTGATCGACACCCCGCTAAGGAGGCATGACGGCAAAATGGAAACGCGTTCAAACCATCTTCTGGTCGGCAGTGTCGTCTTGGCGCTGTTGGCGGCCGTGCTTGCCTTTGCGGTTTGGATTGCGGGCATTTCGGGCGGTAATAGCAAGGAATATGATATTTTCTTCCGCCAGTCTGTTGAGGGCTTGGCCAAGGGGTCGAGCGTGACCTTTGCCGGCGTGCCATCTGGGCAGGTTCGACATATTGAACTTTGGCGGCCCAACCCGGAATTTGTCCGTGTTCGCATTGCAGTGGATGAAGACTTGCCCATGCTTGTCGGCACATCGGCCTCCATTCAGGGTGTGGGCTTTACCGGCGTTTCGCAGATCCAGCTGACAGGTGCGGTCAAGGGTGCACCGCCCATTACCGAACCTGGTCCGGCTGGCGTCCCGACCATCCCGACGAAAAGTGCGGGCCTGGGCGCGTTGCTCAATAATGCCCCGCAATTGGTTGAGCGACTTTCGACCCTGACCGAGCGGCTGACCGAGTTGATGTCGGATCGGAACCAGAAATCGATTGGGAATATCCTTGCCAATATCGACAAGGTGTCGGGCCATCTGGCGCGCAGCGGGCCAGAGCTGGAGGCCAGCATCAGCGAAGCCCGCACCACCATCCGCGAGGCGGGCATTGCGGCCAAGCAAATTGGTGAAATTGCGGGAACAACCAACGCGATGTTGAATGAAGATGGCCGCCCGCTGGTTCAGGATCTGCGCCGAACGGTGCGGTCGGCCGAACGCAGCATGGCAGCTCTGGACGAAGCCTTGGCAGAGGCAAAGCCCGGCATCCGAACCTTCTCAACCCAGACGTTGCCGGAAATGGGCCAGTTGGTGCGCGATCTGCGCGCCATGTCAGAGTCCTTGAATTCAGTGGCGAGTAAAATTGACCAGCAAGGGGCAGGGGCGCTGATCAGCGGTTCCAAATTGCCCGATTATAAGGGCGGAAAGGACGGCAAATGATCCGCAAGCTTTTTCTGATGAGCGCAACCGCACTCGCTGTGTCTGGGTGCAGCCTTGGCCTATCTTCAGCGCCACCGCCCTTCTTGCTCACCCTCACGCCAGATGCCCGGCCAGAGGCCAATGCCGGTATCTTGGTGCAGGGGGATGATCGCCTAACCATCACCACGCCGCTGGTGCCGCAGTCGATTGCGACAACGCGCCTGCCGGTCGCCCAAGGCCAGACCGCGTTGGCGTTTATCAAAAATGCCGTCTGGGTAGAGCCACCCGCGCGCCTGTTTCAGCGTCTTCTGGCCGAAACGGTTCGGCAGCGCACGGGCCGCATCGTGCTTGACCCACGTCAGTTCAGCATGGAACCGGGGGCGACCTTATCGGGGCAGCTGCTGCGCTTTGATATTGATGAACGTGGGGCTGAAGCGGTTGTGATTTACGATGCGACCATCTCTGGCGAGCGGGATCGCCCGGTGCGCACCCGCCGATTTGAAGCGCGCGTGCCGGCCGGATCGATTGACGCCAAAAGCGCTGGCCGCGCCTTGAACAAGGCATCCAATCAGATTGCCAATGATGTGGCAGACTGGCTGAAGAGCTAGGTTTTTGGAGCCGTCAAAAGCCCAAAAGAAAAGGGCGGAGAAGCCGAAGCCTCCCCGCCCTTGATCAGGCAATCACCGATTTAGCGCGACGCCACTTTCTTGCTTTTTGCCTCTAGCGCCTTGTCTTCATTGGCGCGGCGGATGACATATTGGCGGATATTTTCGATTTGCGCGGGCGTGTATTGGCCCTTCCAGGCGACCATGCCATTGGCGCTTAAAATGCCGTCATGGACGATCTGCTGCCACAGCTTTTCATTGCCCAGTGCGGAAGAATGCCGAAGATCGGGGTTCAGCCCGCCCGCAATCGCGGCATCGCCATGACAGACGCTGCAGCTATTCTGATAGGGGCTGGCCCCTGCATCGGCCGCGGAGGCCTTTGAGGCGATAAAGGGCGGCGGATCCAGCACGCGCTTTGCATCTGCTGGCGGCGGCGGGAGTTGACCCTTGGCCCCCACCTTAAAGACGAGCAGACGGCTGATGTTGCGGACGGAGCCGGATTTTCCAGCGAGAATCCCAGGCGCCACGTCAAACACGCCGCCCCAGCCGACGAGGATGGCGACATATTGCTGGCCCTTGACGGCATAGGTCATGGGCGCTGCAATCACGCCGGTTTGAGTTGCAAAGCTCCAGAGTTGCTTGCCCGTATCGGCGGTGTAGGCGCGGAATTCCCCGCCTGCTGTCCCCTGAAAGACCAGATTGCCCGCCGTGACGAGTGTCCCGCCATTAGAGGGGCCGGGATGTTCCACCGTCCAGCGCGCTTTGCCGGCGACGGGATCCCAAGCGACCAACGAGCCTGTGGTGGCAGCGGCCGCCGCTGCACGCACTGCGGGGTCGGCCGGCATGCCGAGCTTGCCATTATCCAGACCAAGCTGGAACCCAACCTTGCCCGGCTTCCAATCCTTGGACGCGGCAAAATAGGGTTGTGCAACTTCATTAGCGGGAATGTAAACAAGGCCCGTTTTCGGGCTGTAGGACATGGGTTGCCAGCTATGGGCTCCGACCGCACCCGGCATGCCGATAAAGGGCTTGCCTGTCAACTCATAGCGGGCTTCAGGATTGATGATCGGCTTGCCGGTGACGGGGTCGAGGCCCTTGGCCCAAGTGATCGTCTTGGCAAAGGGTTTGCCCGACAGGAACTTGCCCGTCTTTGCATCGAGAATGTAGAAAAAGCCGTTTTTCGGCGCGTGCATGACGACGCGGGTGGATTTGCCGTTGATCGGCAGATCAGCCGCGATAATCTGCTGCGTGGAATCATAATCCCAGCGATCTTCCGGCGTTTCCTGAAAATGCCAAACATATTCGCCCGTATCGGGCCGAATGGCGACGATGGAGGCCGTGTAGAGGCTGTCCCCGCCTTTGCCGCCGCGGGCATTGGGGTTCCAAGGTTCTGCATTGGCCGTGCCGAAATAGACCAGATCGGTCTTGGGATCATAGGTGATTGAGTCCCACACGGTACCGCCACCGCCATTCTTCCAAGCGTCGGGCGCCCAAGTCTTAGAGGCTGCCTCCAGATGCTTGCCCTCAAACGGCTTGGATGGATCACCGGGGACAGTATAAAAGCGCCAAGCTTCCTTGCCCGTTTCGGCGTCAAAGGCGGCCAGATAGCCGCGCACAATATATTCGGCACCCGCTGCCCCGATCAGCACCTTGCCCTTCACAATGCGCGGTGCGCCTGTGATCGACATTCTGCTGTCCTTTGGAATGGTCAGCTTGTCCCAAAGGACTTTGCCATTATCCGCATTGAGCGCGACCAACCGGCCATCAATGGTCGCGACATAGACCCGCCCTTTATAAACAGCGACGCCGCGATTGACCGCGTCACAGCAGACATCGACCAATTTGGCACGGGGTACTTGCGGATCATATTCCCACATTTTCTTGCCCGTGGCGGCGTCATAGGCCTTCACCATCGACCAAGCGGTCGAGACATACATGATGCCATCAACGACAATCGGGGTGGCTTCCTGCCCGCGCGCTGTATCCATGTCAGAAGACCAAGCAAGGCCCAGTTGGCCGACATTCTGATCGCTCACCTGCGTCAGCGGTGAGAAGCGCTGTTCATCCATGGTGCGGCCATAAGACAGCCAGTCGGCCCCATCCGGGCTTCCCGCGACCAAGCGCTCATCATCCACATTGGCAAGTTTGCCGCCCTTTTCGGCGCAGCCAGATATGATGGATAGAGCGGCGACCAGTGCACTGCCGAGCAAAAAACCACGTGACGTCATGATAAGATTTCACCCCTCATAAAAATGCCCGGATTATCGGGCATGCATCCTTCACCCTCATGGAACCTAAAGGCTCTCTTTGAATGATCTTGCCAGTGAAATGGACGGGATGCGAGAGGAAATTCAAACGGTCGAGCGTGAATGCGCTCGACGGGAGGTTTGCGGCCCTATAAATCCACGCCTGCGGCAATCGCCTCAAGCTTGCGGAGCCGCTCGCGCAGATCTGCCAATTCGATCCGGCTGGCGATGGCGGGTGTGCCGTCTTGCCGTTGGCCGCGCAGGACATCGATCTCAGCGCGCTTCAGGTCGATCCACTTACCAAAGGCGGCCAGACCAACCAGCGAAGCCAGAGCAAGGCCCGCAAAGGCGGTGATGGCGTAGATCAGGGTAGAAACGTCAGTCATCTCTCGTCTCCCTTCAACGCAGCTTCTCAATCTCACGGTCGAGCGCGGCGGCGCTGTGTGTGTCCGTTGCCAGCCGCTCCAGAACCGCAATCCGTTCTTTCAATTCTTTAATCTCAGACCGCAAAAGCTGGTTCTCCATCTGATCTTCGACAGGGCGCGCCCCGCCTTTGCCGCGTCGGGTGCCATTCTTGCTGCGGATGACGCCACCCAATGTGATGATGGCAACGATCAGGACGACCATTTGAAACGCATCCATGTTTCTCTCCCTCTCCGGCGCAGTCGCCGGTTCTTAGTTGGATTTGCTGCGCAGCTGATTCTTATTTCAGGCTGTCAATTTCATCGGCGAGGCGGGTGTTGCGGGCCGTATAATGGGTTTCCGCATCGGCCAGACGACGATCAAGATCGCGCAGCTTGGATCGGACATCGCGGGCGGTGCGGGTGGGTGATTGGCGGACGCCCTGCCAAAATTGGGCCTCTTCCTTGTTCTCATACAGGCCATGTGGCTTGTCCTCGGCAATCCAGGCGGTTGCCCAATAGGCGATGAGCGTCCAGGGAAAGCCGCCGAGCAGGGTCAAAATGACCGTGCCAACACGAACCCAGGTGACGTCAACGCCGGTATAATCGGCAATCCCCGAACAGACGCCGAGCCATTTGCGGTTCTGCTTGTCGAGGTAAAATTTGGTGCGGCTTGCAGTCATGATCTTCACTCCTTGTTACGCAGGGGGTCAGGGGGGCTTAGGCGCCCTTTTTCCAATTTGGGTCGTCTGCTGCAATAATCCGTTCGATCGTTGTCATCCGGTCTTCCAGACGGCGGGTGATATCGTGCAGTTCATCGAGCAGATTTTCATCTTCGCGGGTCAGTGTCGCGGCGGTCTTCCACTTGGTCATATAGTGAAGGATCAACCAGGGCAGGCCCAGAAAGAGGATGCCCACAACCAGCGGGGCGACGATGATGTCTTCCATCGGCTCAGCCCCTCTTCGCAGCAGCCTTGAGGGCTTCCAGCTCTGCATCGACCTTTTCAGACGTGCGCAGTTCGGCAATTTCCTCTTCCAATGTCTTGGGGGCTGCCCCCATGCCAAGCGCGTCTGCACGCCCTTCGGCCAAGTCAACGCGGCGTTCCAGCACATCAAAGCGGGCAAAGGCTTCGTCCACCTTTACGCCTGCATAGGCTTCGCGCACCCGAATGCGGTTGGTCGCCGCCTCCAGCCGGGTCACGATGGAGTTCTGGCGGGCCCGCGCTTCGCGCAGCTTGGCCTGAAGCTTTGATATATCGTCTTCATTGGCCATGAGCGCCTCATCCAGCACGCTGATTTCGGCGGTGAGTTGCTCTGCCATGTCCGCGGCCTTTTGGCGCTCCACCAAGGCGGCTTTGGCGAGATCTTCCCGATCCTTAGACAAAGCAAGCTCTGCCTTTTCCTTCCAGCTGTCCTGCAATGTTTCTAGCTTGGCGATGTGGCGGCGCAGTTCCTTCTGGTCGGCAATGGTGCGCGCGGCAGAGGCGCGGACTTCGATCAGCGTCTCTTCCATTTCCATGATGATCATGCGGATCATCTTGGCCGGGTCTTCCGCCTTGTCGAGCAAGTCGGTGACGTTGGCGGCGATGATGTCGCGGGTGCGGGAAAAAATACCCATATTCTGAACTCCTTTGGG